>WGLV01000037.1 GCA_016125385.1 bacterium | reverse complement strand
GAGCGCACCTTCGCCTGGATGAATCATGGCCGCCGGCTATCCAAAGATTATGAAATCCTGCCGGGACATTCAGAAAACTATATTCGCGTTCACGCAATCCGGCAGGTCCTCCGGGCACTCAATTCATGAAAACAGGTTCTCTACTGAGTCAGTTTCAACTTCTGAAGCCTTTGCCGTGGAATTTAAATTTGATGTGTCGGAATTTGCAGGACCTTTCGATATTAAGCAGGAATATGAAAAGGTGTGTTATATCAAATTTGTTGATGGAGGAGAACTTTATTATATAGCGGATGAATCTGGATATTGGCATGATGATGACAGCTCGAATCTTGATGAAGATTTGACGCCGAGTACTACACAGGGTAATGAGGGTTTTATTTATCTTTTTGATCAGCCATCTGCGCAATTTGATGCAGCGAAAACTCCTTATAATTTATGGTGGCCTGGGGATCAACTTATCGTGAAATGGAATTTCAGGACGTGGGTTGAAAACTCAGTCACGCATGAAATATTAATTAACAAAGTTGATTGGCATGTAAAAGTTCAATGGACTGCGAGAGAAGATGATGAATTCGGATACGAAGGTTACAAACCGGACGCTGGATCGATAGAAGCTGCAACAGGTCATATAAATTTGGGCGAATGATTGAGGGAAATTTATAAAAGGGAAATATTATTGAAAGGGAAAAAGAAAATGAAAAGGCGAGAGTTTGTTGGGAAATCGGCATTGATCGTTTCTGGTTGTGTGGTTTTTTCAAATAATGCTTTGGCTGGCGATCAAGAATTGATCGATGAATGTGTTGACAAAATATTGAATGGCACCGTGGAGGCACGGGAAGCGGCGTTGACTGAATTGGAAGGGGATTATTTCTCTCGAGAAATCAAAACGGGCGTCGTGAAAAAAGTCGCTCAAAAATTCGACGATCAACGCAAGCAATATGATAATGAATTTCCAAGCCGAGGCGACAAACTGCGTTTTATTGGAGGAGATATAAAGAAAAAAATCGATATCGTGTCTTCTTTTGGGGAATTGGATATTCCTGAAGCGAAATATTTTTCTTTAAAAAACGCCGCTCTGAATTTGAATTTTTTTACCAATGTGGGGTTTGTCAACGCGATTGTGGATGGTTATCTGATTGGGGGCTATCCCGTCGTGAGAGAACTCGCGCAGTCTGATAAAGTCAGCGTGAAGGACATTGTGGAATATATCCGATCCCAGACTTTTGAACCGGCTTTTCATGGTGAAGATGCGGCGATCCTGTTTTTTCTCGCGATTTACAAGATGTACCGATCGGGTTTGCCGTTGAATGAAGGAAAACAATACCTGTACGATCACCTTCGAGATTGGAAAGATGAAACCTCGTATGGAAACCCCGCTCGGGTTTCGCTTGTGAAAAAAGTTGTGTCATATTGTAAGGATGAAAGCATTGACGAAAGAAGCGTCTTTTCGCCATCCGCCGTCATGACCCGCGCGCCATGGGACCCAACATCGGAATAACGCTTGAGTGAAGTTGGAGGTTCGGCGTTGGCTTAAAACGTAATATCACCTTCTGCCTTCATCAATCAGGCTTCGGATGCTTATCCCACCCAGGCTGAGGCGTGAACGGATTTTTTTCGCCTCTTCCAGCGCTCGTTTGACGTTGTCCGTTGATTGTTCGTGGGCGGCAACCAGCCGCGCGACGGGGACGCCGCGGCGAGTGATGGTTACCTCGCCGCCCTGGCGAACCTGTTCGATCATTTCCGCAAGCCGGATTTTGGCTTCCTGCATTCCAATCTGAACCAATTCCGTTCACCGATAGAGAGTTATTTCCTCTGAATAGTATATCTTGTCAGTCCGCTTCCTGCTGGCCGAGTTTGAGCGGGCGGTGTTTGACGATCATGGTGGTCAACGCCACGCACGCCGTCACGATCAGACACAACACCAGCACGGCGGAGAAGGCTGACGCGTGAGGATGCATGCCGAGCATCTGCTTCATCGCATCGAACAAATTCTGCGTGGTATTCTGTGCGTCCGCGTGAGAAAAGATCGAGAACAGGTAATAGCGCACCGTGAATTGATACGCGCTGCCGGGGAGAAACGCCGCCGTCGTATCCCACACGAACATCAACAACAGCCCGACCAGCAGGCGCTGTTTGAAAAACACCCCCACCAGCATCATTACCGCGCCGTAGGCGGCCATGCCGAGGGTAAAGACCATCCAGTCTTTCACCAGCGAGTCGAGCTGGTTGGTGATCAGGCCCGCGCCGGGCGTGCTGCCGATGATCAGGTAACTCATCACCAGCGAAACGCCCAGCAGGCCGGATGAGACGGCCAGGTAGGAGAGAAACTTGCCCAAAACGAGGATGAAACGCGGAACCGGCCGCAACAGCAGGTAAATCACCGTCTCGTTTTCAATCTCTTCTGAAAAGATGGTCATCCCCATCAGCAGCGACAGCCCCGGTACGTAAAACTGCATGAACAGCGTCGAGCAGAAGATCGAATACACCGTGAAGGCGTCGATCATTGAGCTCTCGATCGCCGCGTACTGCGACAGCCAGGCGTAGACCAGCCGCCACAGAATGGCGGGCATCAGCGAAAGCAGAATCAGAATGACGGGATACAGCGGACTGCGCCCCATCAACTTCATGCGCGCGTTGACGCTGATCAGCGCGGCCAGCGGATTCAACAGATCGGTGGGGTTAGTAGGGTTCGCGTTCATTTCACCAGATACTCAAAGACCGATTGCAGGTCGTCGTCCGTCGTGGACATCTCGTCGATGGGAATCTCGTCTTCCAGAATCAGATTCGTCAGCTTCGGGAAAAACGAATCGGGCGAATGCGTCTGAATCAGCAGTTCGCCTTCTTCTTCGCCGAAACGGATGGTTTTCACTTCGGGAAACTCAATGATCCGGTTGGAGAGCCGCTTCAGTTCCCGTGTCACAATGCGCACCTGGCGGGGTTGTTCTTCGATCAATTCGCGGATCTCATGCACCACGCCTTCAGCCAGCAGCATGCCGTTGTTGAGCAGCATGATGGTGTTGGTCATTTCTTCGATTTCGTGAAGGATGTGGCTCGACACCACCACCGTCTTGCCCTCTTTGCCGTAACGGTGAATCAGGTTGACGGTGTCGATGCGTCCGAGCGGATCGAGGCCCGACATCGGTTCGTCGAAATAGAGCACGTCGGGCTGATGCTGAATCGACTGCCCCAGCTTGACCCGCTGCCTCATGCCCTTGCTGTAGGCGCCGATGGGCTTGTGCGCGGCTTCGGTCAGCCCCACTTCGCCCAGCGTGGTCATCGCCCGTTCGCGCGCGTCGGCGTCGTTCATGCCGTTGAGCCGGGCCATGTAGGTCAAAAACTCAAACCCGGTCAGCTGCTCGTACATGTTCTCCGCCGAAGGGCAAAATCCGATGCGATGATAGATCGCCGGGTTGTTCCAGATCGGGGCGCCATCAAGCGTAACGCGGCCGGTGTCGGGCGGCATCAGCCCGGTCAAAACCTTGAAAAGGGTGGTTTTGCCCGCGCCGTTGGGGCCCAGCAGTCCGGTGACGCCGGGGCGTAACACAGTGGTTACGTCGCTGACGCCGATGACTTCGCCGTACCACTTCGATACGTTTTGCAGGGAGACCTCGGCCATCAGCCCACCACCTCCACCGCTTCGATCCGCTGATGCAGGACGAAAGCCATCGCCGCACAGAACAGGGCCAGCACGGCCAGATGATAAATCCAGTGGGGCGCGAACGGCAGCGGCTGTCCGAATATCGCCGAGCCCAACTGGTCCCACAGGTTGGGCAGCGAACACAGCGACCACCATTCGGGATCGCTGGAGCCCCACAGCCAGCGGCCCAGCAGCCCCCGGAACGATTGAATGATGACCGAGGGCAACCAGAACAACGCGGCGAACAGCGCCGCGCACATCTCGCGAGAGCGGATCAGCGCCGACAGGGTGAGGCTCAAAATCGTCAGCGGCAACACCACCACGTTGCTGTACGCGAAGATTCGCAGAATGAGCGGCAGGTTGAACAGGCTCATCCAGTTTTCAGTGAAGATTGCGTTCAACAGCATCAGCGCGAACGCCAAACCCATCGTAATGATGTATTGATAAAACGCGACGTGCGCCGCCTTGCCGAACACGTAATCGAATCGTGTGATCGGTTTGGAGAGGTACAGAATCAACGCCTTGGTTTTCCGGTCGGTCGAAATCGCCCCGGCGCCGCAGATCAGCGCGGTGAAAAAGCACCAGAACTGTTGCGCCTCCAGGTATTGATAGTAAAACTGATCGTTGATGGCGAGGATTTCGCTGATGCGCCGGGTCGGTATTTCGAAAAACTCGATCAGGTCGAGATTGGCGGCCAGGTACAACCGCGCCGCCGACGCCAGAAACATCGCGCCCGCGAGAAACAGAATCAAGCGGAAGCCTTTATTTCTCCACCGTTTCTTGATGCCGTTCGCGGCGATCACCGTCCATGCCAGCGCGCGTGAGCGCCACTCGCCGGTGTAGTGCCGATAGGTTTGCGTATAAACAGGCAAGGCTGCTTCCTCCCTGACCGTTGGGCTTCAACGGTGTGTTGCGCGCCGCCGGTATTAAACGGCGGCGGCGATTCCAGCCGAATTCTGCTGCGCTCCGGCGCCGCCGATCGCTTTGGCGAATACTTCCTGCAAGGTCATCTCCTCGCGCCGCAATTGCCGGATCTGTGAGTTGGATTCCCGCGCCGCCATGAAGATTTCGCGGGTCCCCATCCCTTCGCTGAAAGTGACGCGGAACAGACCCTTTTCGTTCAGGACGCATTCTCCGCCCATGGCGATGATCGCCTGCTGAAAAGCGTCTTCGCCATTTTTTACTCGGACGATATAGGCGGTCTGAGTCATCTGTTTCAGTTGTTCGATGCGGCCTGACGCCGCGATCTGACCCTTGAACAGAACCACGACGTGCTGGCAGACCGATTCCACGTCGGGCAGCAGGTGGCTCGACAGAATGACGGAGATTCCTTTGTTTTTCGTGATATCTTCAATCAGGTTCAACATCGCCTTGCGGCCCTCGGGGTCGAGGCCGTTGGTCGGCTCGTCGAGCAGCATCAGCTTGGGGTCGTGCGCCAGCGCCTGCGCCAGTTTGATGCGTTGACGCATGCCGGTTGAGTAAGTGTCGATCTTGCGGTAGCGCGCTTCGCCCAGCCCGCAATAATGCAAGACCTGGTGCGCGCGCAGAATCGCCTCGTTGGGCGGCAACCCGCAGAGTTGCGCGTTGTAGGCGATAAATTCCACGCCCGTCATGCCGGGTATGTAGGCGTCTTCTTCGGGCATGTAACCCAACATCTGCCGAACGCTCGCCGCGTCATGATCGGGGCGGTAGCCAAAGACGGACGCGGTTCCATAATCCGGTTTGAGAAAGCCCATCAGCGTTTTGAGCAGCGTGCTTTTCCCGGCGCCGTTGGGGCCGAGCAGACCGATGCCGCCCGCCGGCGCTTCCACTGTCAGATCGTGAAGAATTGTTTTGGCGCCGAGAGATACGGTAAGATGGTCTAGCGCGATGGCTGGAGTCTCGTTCGTCATAAATTCGATTCCTGGCTACTGATGACGTTAGATGGTTGTTTCCCGGTTCAGTTCCGCCCCATGCGGGCGGTTCAATCAATCGCAGACGCGCTCATCATACAATATCGTGGGCGCGCCGTCTTCCCTGGTGAAATCCTATGGCGGCTTATTGCACATCGGTTCCAATCCCGAATTATCAGGTCAGGGCGTCGATTTTTTGTATAGTACGAAAACAGAGCGTGTTATCTTTACCTGAATTTGCGATTTTTTCATGGCCGCTCCGATCCGGGGGCGAGCGTGGGAATGGTTCGTACAAAGTTGGGGATTTTTTCGATCGCATGATAAATATCAGGCCCATGGATTCCGTATTATGGGGTGGAGGCCGGACGCCAGAGGCACTCGTGGGAGATAAGGCTTTGACTATATTGCAGATGTCTCCCCCCGGGGTGGCGGAGCCAACCGATCGGGAGCTCGACGCCCAGTCGCTTCGGCTTTGGAAAAACGGAAGCCAGCGGGGGTTTAATCAGATCGTGGAACGCTATCAGAAGACGTTGTTCCACTTCATTTACCGCATGGTGCGCGATGAAGATGAAGCACGCGATCTGCTGCAGGAGACGTTCGTTCGTCTCCATCGCTCTCTCGCCAGCCTGCGCGAGGACAAGAGCATCAAGTCATGGCTCTTCCGCACCGCCAATAACCTCTGCGTCGACTACTTCCGTAAGCATAAGCCCGGCCGGGTGACCGCCGTCGATCATCAGGCGCCGGAAACGCTGGCCATGATCGAAGCCGCGTCCATCGACGATCGCAGCGATCCGAGGCCGGACGAGGCGGCCTGCCAGAACGCCCAGCAGGAGGCCATTCTGGCGGCGATCGGCTCGCTGCCGCAAAAACAGCGCATGGCGATGACCCTGCGCAGCTGTGAAGGGCTTTCGATGAAAGAGATATCCGACATCATGGGGTGCAGCGAACAGACGGTGGGAACCACTCTCTTCGCCGCGCGAAAACGCCTCTCGCTGCTGCTTCGCCCCGTGTTGAATGAAGTCTACGGAAGCGCGGACTAATCCGCGCGAATCAAGGGGATGACGCGATGACCGACCCAAAACATGTCACGCCCAACGAAATCTCGATGTACTACGACGGGTTGCTTTCCGGTGAGGACGCCCTTCGCGTTGAACGGGCGCTGCGCAACGACCCTGACGCCCGACGTCTTTATGACGAATTCGCCTGCTTTGACGGCGCGCTGCGAGACGATCTCGCCGACGAACGCGTCGAGGCGTTAATTTCCGATACGGTCCAGCAGGTCCATCAACGGCTGGCTCGTCCCGCGCCCCGGCGCGCGCCCGGCTGGACGTTTCTGCTGGCTCCCCGCTTTCTGATGGCCGCCTGCGTCGCCGTAATGCTCTGCGCGATGGCGTTGTATTACCTGCCCGGCGATCAGGCTGACGGCGCGCGGTTCGCACAGGCCCCTGAACGGGATGACTCGGGCATTGGCGTCATTATGAGCATGATTTCAGGAAACGGCGCCGGCGCCAAAAACGGCGCTCCCGCGCTTGACCCCATTCAACGTCAGGCCTGGATGGCGGTGGCCAATCTCGCTACCTCCACCGCCGCGAAGGGCGTTGAAACACTGGCTGAAAACAGCCAGCCGATCAAACAGACCTATACCGCCATCGCTACCAAATCCGACGCCGCTCTCGCTCTGGGGGCGCTTCAGGCGGGCGTGAAGGCGATTCGCGATGGCGGGACGAATACGTCCGCGGCGGCTCGGAGCGATGAGGATTCCGACGATCAAACCATGGATGACGGCGGCGACGCCATCACCCAGTTACAGAAGATCAAGGAACGCGAGACGCTGATCGGGCTCGGCGCGTCGGTACTGGGCTTCGTCACGGTGTTTTAACCGCTCGCGAAGAATGAACGGCGCCGTAAACGGAGTGAATGTCCGGCTCGACGCCTGAACGAATACGGCAACCTTTCGATCCATCCGGATCGCTGATTTGCGCACATGTTGAAAAAATCGGGAGAGTTTCCATGCGAATGAAGCGATTTGCCCATCTTATTGCGCTGCTCATGCTGGCGTTGTCGCCCCTCACGGCGGCGGCTCAGAAACAACTGCCTCCGTATGACCGGATCATTCCGCCCGACGCCGTCCTGTTTGTTGAACAAGACGCCTCGCTCGACGCCGCGCGTTCGTTCACTCACTTTGACGAGGCGATGGCTCAACTGGGCGACAGCATGGATGATTTTCTCGAATGGCGCGTCTTGAAAAACGAATGGAACGCCGCGATGGGCGAGGCGGGCGCGCGTGAAAACTGGCAAGGCGTTGGCGCCGGCCACTGGTGTTTCGCGATCACGGGGTTTGGCGAGCGATTCAACCGCATTCCCACCCTGGTGTACATTGCTGAACTCAAAGACCCCGAACGCGCGGGCGCATTGATGAAAAACCTGTTCGAGTCCATCCGTTCACTGGCGCCGGTGTTCGAGATTGAAGACGATAACTACGACGGCCTCGAGTTGCATTCGCTGTTCGGCCCGGGGCGCATCCCCGGCCTCGGACTGGCATATTCCATTTATGAGAACCACCTCTTCGTTACCACAAGTAAACCGTTTCTGATCACGCTGCTCGACAGGATCGAATACGCCGAGTTGACGCTCGCCGATTCTCCTCCATACCGCGAGGTGATCGACCGCCTGCCCGAGCGCCGTTCGTATACCTTCTATTTCCCGATTTCAGGCGTGGCTGACGCGGGCGTCGCCATGATCGACTCCATCGCCAGCGCCACCGGCGTCATCGACGAGAAAGCCAGCGAAGGCCTCAAAACCGCTCGGACGGTTCTGGAAGCGCTGGGCGCCGTTCGCGCTAATGGTTGGGCCAGCATCCGGCAGGATGACGGCGTCACGCGGATGACCGGTTTCACCCGACTGATCCCGGACCGTCTCAATGAAACCGCCGCGAAGATCCTTCAGCGTGAACCGGCCAATTTCCCCTGGGAATCGTACCTGCCCCGTACCACCGGATCGTTCACGTACTTTAACGTCCTTCATCCCAAAGATTGCTGGGAGATGGTGCGCTCGGTGCTGGAAGACGTCCCGCATGGCGATGAATGGGTGAACGGTGCGCTCGATCAACTCAAGCAGTTCAACGTTGATCTTGAAAACGACGTCTTCTCATGGATGGGCGATTCGTTCTGCCTCGTCCGGCCGGTGCTTGATCTCAACTCGGTCGCGCCCGTCAATCGCATTGCTCTCATCATCGAGATCGCGGATGAAAAGAAGCTGAACGATGCGTTGAAAAAACTTGAACAGACCATTCAGTCCACGCTCGAACAGTTCAAGATTCCTGTTACGCTCAATACCGAACTGTATCGCGGCGCGCAGATCACCAGCTTTGGCGCTCTCATCCCCTTGATTCCGATATCTCCCTGTCTGGGCGTTCATGACGGCAAACTGCTGATCTCTTCCGATCTGAACCTGCTGAAAGAGATGCTTGACGTGAACGCCGGCGCCAGGCCGGGCATCTCCACCAACCGCGAATATCAGTCCATGCAGCCCTATCTGAAAGAAAAAGCCAATAAACTTTCGTTTCAGGACGTCGCGGCTGAATTTTACGCCAATCGTGAATCGATGATGCGCATGGCGTCGCTCTCCGGCCTTGATCCGACCAAGAGCGAAGAAGAACAACGGGTGGTTAAAGCCATAGTTGACCGCGTCGGCTATTACCTGGGTTGCCTGCAGATTTACCGCGCCGCCGCCAAACGCACCGAATTCGGCGAAGACGGCGTCGTCTCTGAAAAATGGACGCTGGCTCGCGACCTGCGCGCCACCCCCAGCATCAGCAACATTGAGCGCCACGAGGTTTCGCTCGGATTTGAGTCGCTCATCGCCGAGTGGGCGCGCGATTGCGCCGCGCGCGGCGATGATGAACGGGCGGTCCGGCTGTATCGCGAGTTGATTAAACATCAGCCCGGTAACGCTGATTACCTTGGCGCGCTGGCGAGCTTGCTAGCCAAAAGCGGAAACCTGAACGCCGCCGATGAAGTGTTCGACACCGCGCTTCAGGCCAATCCGGTGACTTCGATGCTGGTGTTGCGCGAAATGGCGCGCGGCGGCGATTCTCCCGAACAGATCGCTTCCGAGATCGAGGCCTTCGCGTCCAACCATGCCAACGCGCTGCCTGACGCGTCTCTGTTCGGCGTGGCGGTGGGTAAACGCAACCGGGGTGAAGCCGACGCCGCGCGAGTGTTGTTTGAGGCGCTCAATTCAAAATACCCCAGCTCGCCGCTCGCGCCCGCCGCGCGGGTTGAAGCCGCGCTCACTCAGGGTGAGCAGCCCGAAGGCGTACAAATCGTTCCCTACATTCCCGCCGCGCCGTCCATCGACGGATCGATTGGAAAAGAGGAATGGGCCGGCGCCGATCGCCTGATCGCGGGTGATGACGCGGGAGTTTTCGTTGCGCAAGCGGGCGATTCAATCTACCTGGCGTTCGCCCTGCCTCATTCGGCCAGCCCCGCGAAAAGTCTGAAGACGAAAATTGATGTCTCCCCCTGGCGCGACTATGCGCGATACATGCGCTTTTCAGCCGAAGCCAAACGCGACGGCGAAACGTGGAACCAGAGCAAGCAGGATTACAAAATCGTTCAGGACGACCCCTACGATCTCGCGGTGGATGAAACAAAGCCCCAGATCAATCTGATGGACGTCTTGCAACAGGGTGTCTTTGATGGATTGCCCAAAGAAGTGAAAGACTTTTTACCCAAGCCGAATCAGCCCGTGCCCGCTTCGGAATGGCGCATCGCCTTTTCGAATGACGGCGTTGAAGCCATGCTGCCGGTCAGCGCCATCGTGGGCGCGGCGGTTGTGCGCAACCCCGTCTGGATCGTGCGCCTCTCCGCCGAAGCCGAGTGGGAGAATGGAAAGACGCCTTACGCGCTTGAACCGGCGTATCTTCATATCCGCCTTCCCTGAGGCGAACCTCCCCGTTCTCCGTAAGGCGGCGTAAATAAGCGCATTTTCGCCCAATCCGCTTTTGGCGGGTTGGGCGATACCGTTTTTGGGGGGGATGATGGATTTGGCGACGAAAATAGTAAACGCAACGTCGTAATTCTTGCCGCTTTACGCCGTCAATGCTACCTTGGTTCACGGGAAAGAGGCCCTCGGCGTATGAAGAAAAACCGGAAAACCAGTCCATATTTCAATCGCGAACTCAGCTGGATGGATTTTAACGACCGCGTTCTCAATGAGGCGCTCGATCCCAGAACCCCTCTGCTTGAACGGCTCAAGTTCATCGCCATCGTTTCATCCAATCTCGATGAATTCGTCATGAAGCGCATTGGCGGCCTCAAACGCCAGATTTCGGCCGGCGTAACCCGCCGCACGCCCGACGGTCTGACTCCGCAGGAGCAGTTCGACCAGTTGCGTGAACGCATTCTCGCCCAAATTGAGCGCCAGCGCCGCTGTCTGCTGGATGAGCTGATGCCTGAGCTCCGTAAACACGGAATCCACATCCAGCGTTACGATGAACTGACCGCTAAACAAAAGAAAAAAGTCAACGATGATTATCAGAAAACGGTATTTCCGATCCTGATCCCACTGGGCGTGGGGCCGGGGCAGCCGTTCCCCTTTATCAGCAATCTCAGCCTTTCGCTGGCGATTCGTCTCAAGCCGCCCCGCGTTCAGGAAATCGGTTTCGCCCGGGTGAAAATCCCCAAAAACCGTCCGCGCTGGATGGAAACCGGTGTGCCCAATCACTTCGTCCCGTTGGAGGACGTGATCGCCGCCAATCTCGATTCGCTGTTCCCGGGCGTGAAGATCGTCGAATACTGCTCGTTCCGGGTAACCCGCAGCGCCGAGATCGACCGGAACGAAAACGAGGCCGAAGATCTGCTCGAACTGATCGAAGAAGAGATTCAGAACCGTGAGTTCGCTCAGGTGGTTCGGCTCGATATCGACCGGTCCTGCTCGACGGCGATGCAGCGCACGTTGCTTGAACACATGCAGCTCGCGCCGGAAGACGTATACATCGTCGATGGGCCTCTCGGTTTGCGCGACCTGATGTCGATGTGCAAACTGAATTTCCCTCAACTGAAAGACAAAACATGGAAACCGGCGTCGCATCCCGTCTTGATCAAAAATGAAAAACGCGAGGAACCGGAATCGTTTTTTGCGCTGATTCGCCGTAAAGACCTGCTCATTCATCACCCGTATGAATCGTTCAACACCAGCGTGTTGCGTTTTCTTGAAGAAGCCAGCGTCGATCGTAAAGTACTGGCCATCAAGCAGACGGTGTACCGTACCGGCGACGATTCTCCCATCATCAAGGCGCTTAAACAGGCCGCCGCGAATGGAAAACAGGTGGCGGTGTTGATTGAGATCAAGGCGCGTTTCGACGAGGCGGCCAACATTCAGTGGGTCAAAACGCTTGAAGACGCGGGCGTCCACGTTACCTATGGTTTCGTCGGCCTCAAGACGCATTCCAAGGTGTTGATGGTGGTGCGGGAAGAACGCGACGGCGTCCGGCGCTACATCCACCTGGGTACCGGCAACTACCATCCCGGCACGGCAAACCTCTATACCGATCTCAGTCTGCTGACCTGCCGGCCCGATCTGGGTGAAGACGTGTCGGACCTGTTCAACGCGCTGACAGGTTTCTCGCGTCAGACGCGTTACCGAAAGCTGCTCGTCGCGCCGGTCAACATGCGCCGGCGCTTTGAAAGCCTGATCCAGCGTGAGATCAATCATTGCAAAAAAGGCGGCAAAGGCCGCATGATATGCAAGATGAACTCGCTGGATGATATCCGTATGATCGATCTGCTTTACAAGGCGTCGCAGGCGGGCGTTCAGGTCGATCTCATCGTGCGGGGGCTCAACTGCCTGCGTCCCGGGGTCGCCGAACTGAGTGAAAACATCCGCCTGATCAGCATTATTGGCCGCTTTCTCGAACACGCACGCATCTTTTATTTCTATAATTCCGGCAAGGAGGAACTGTTCATCGGTTCCGCTGACTGGATGAAACGCAACCTCGATTACCGCTATGAAGCGGTCACCCCGGTGGAAGAACCGGACCTGAAAGAAGAATTGAAAACCATCCTCGATATCATGCTCAACGACAACCGGTGCGCGTGGGACCTCGCGTCTGACGGCGTCTATACCCAGCGCCGTCCCGGTGAGGATGAGCCCGAGCGATCCTCACACGCCCTGCTGATGGCGCGCGCGGTTGAAAACTCTCGCAACGCGTCATGATTTCACGCCGAATGGTTGAATCCGGCTTCGCGCCGGCCGCCCTGATCGTCTCCATTCTCGCTTATTGTATGCCAGCGGGCTTCGTATGGATGAAGCCGCACATTCCCCTGTTGCTTGGCGCAATCATGTTCGGCATGGGTATGACGCTGACGATGGCTGATTTTGTTCGCGTCGCGAGGCGGCCTCGCTTGTTGCTGGCGGGTACGGCGGCCCAGTTTCTCGTTATGCCGCTGCTTGGATATCTCATCGGCGTCTTATTGGGGCTGCCTCCGCAGATGACCGCGGGAGTGGTGTTGCTTGGCGCCTGCCCGGGTGGAACGGCCTCCAACGTGATCTCGTTTCTTGCGCGCGCCGATGTGGGGCTGTCGGTCTCACTGACGCTGGTTTCAACGCTGCTCGCGCCACTGATGACGCCCTGGTTGACGTGGTTTTACGTTCACCAGACGGTGAATGTCGACGTAATCAAACTGATGGGCGAAGTCTGTTATATCGTCCTGATCCCCGTATTAGGCGGGCTTGCGGTTAAAACCTTTCTCCAGGGCCGCGTGCGAACCGCGATGGAGTGGTTCCCGCTGGTTTCCACCGTGATTATCGTACTGGTGATTGGATGCGTGGTGGGGCTCAATCAGAAAAATATCCGCGAGATGTCGATGTGGGTGGCTCTGGCGGTGGCGCTGCATAATGGAGGAGGTTTGGCGATGGGGTATTTCGCCGGATGGATCGTGGGAGCGGATTCCGCCGCGCGCCGTACGCTCGCTATTGAGGTCGGCATGCAGAACTCCGGGCTCGCGGTCGCCCTGTCATTGAATTCCGCCGCCTTTGGGCCGCTGGCCGCCTTGCCCGCCGCCCTGTTCAGCCTGTGGCACAACATCACTGGCGCCATTCTCGCCAGTTCCTGGTCGCGCTCGGCGGATGTGTCATCTTATCGCGGCTGAACCCGATTCCCTCACTTCGCTTGAAATGATCTATACTGATTATAAAACCGGTTGAATCGTATGGAGACCGAATGATGGGGATCGACGAAATTATTGGCTCCAAGAGGGATGAAATTCCGCGGCTGGCGGCGAAGCACGGCGCGACCAACGTGCGCGTATTCGGTTCCGTCGCGCGCGGCGAGGCGGACGAGAACAGCGACGTTGATTTTCTCGTTGACCTCGGCCCCGGCCAGAGTCTGCTTGACCTGGGCGGATTGTTGATGGATTTGCATGATTTATTGCATGTCAACGTGGACGTTGTGACAGAAGAAGGGTTGAAAAAACGGATTCGCAATCGCGTGCTTGATGAAGCGAAGGCGTTATAATGAATGATATGAATCCGCAATAATATCGCTTGGATGCACCAGGTACAAAACAACAAAAAAACCGGCGAGACGTCCGCCGGTTTTTTTATTGGATATCGTTTTCCGCTGGTTGAGACGGGTTACTGAATCACGCCCGCTTTCTTCAGAAAATCATCCGAATAGGGCTTGGTTACCGTGGAGATGATCAGCGTGACGATAATTGAAATGGGCAACGCGACGAACAGCGGGTCCACGTCCGACCAGAGAATGAAGCCGCTCTTGTATGAAACCCATTTGCCCGCGTCGTTCAGAAACTGCGCCAGAGACGGCTTGTTGAACAGCGCCTGACAGACGTTCAGCGCCGCCGATTCCTTGGCGTGAATGAAGAAAAGCCAGAACGCCGATACGCAAAAGCCCGACAGCATCCCCGCGATCACGCCGCCGCGCGTGATGCGCTTGCTGTATAGCGCGCCCACATACGCGGGTAAAAACGTCGAGGCGCAAAGGCCGAAAAAGATCGCCGTCCCGCTGGCGATAATCGCGGCCATAGTCGCGCCGAAGATGGTCGGTAACACCCAGGCGATCAACATGCTGACTACGTAGGTGATGAAGATGCCGATGCGGCTGACCAGAATCGGGTTTTTCACGTTGGTGAATATCTGTTCGTATACATCGCGGCCGATCGCGGCGCCCATCGCGTGAAACTGGGAACTGGTGGTTGACATCGCCGCCGCCAGCAGCGAAACCATGAAGATGGCGCTGAACCATTCAGGCATCGCTTGAGTGACGTAGAGAGGGATGATCTTGTCGACTTCCTTCCCCGCCGCGATGAACGAGATCGCGTGATATTCGGGATTATTGAAGAAATAGACGTTGCTCAGCGCCCCCACCACAAACGCCACGCCGGTCATCATCAGAATAAACACGCCGCCCACGGGAACCGCCCGGTAGATTTCGCGCTGGCTTTTCACTGTCATGAAACGGACGATCAGCTGTGGCTGCGCCAGAACGCCAATGCCCACCCCCATGATGATGGTCGATACCAGAATCCACCAGAATTGCGAACCGGTGGCGGGCATCGCGGTCCACCCTTGGTGGCCCGCCGGGCCGAACACTTTCACCGCTTCCGGCGCGAGCGCGGTCAGCTGCTCGTGAGCCGATGTGACGCCGCCCAGCATGCCATAGGTGAACACGATGAGAATCGTCATGCCGATCAGCATGATCGCGCCCTGAAACGCGTCGGTGTACATCACGCCCTTCAACCCGCCCATCACCACGTACAGAAACACGATGATTCCGTACAGCAACAGCGCCGGGTCATAGGGAATCGCCAGTTTGGCTTCCACGAATTTCGCCGCGCCCATCAACACCACGCCCGCGTACAGCGGCATGCCGAAAAAGATGACCAGGCCTGAAAAAATCTGGATGAATTTCGAGTCAAAACGCTTACCCAATAGTTCGGGAAACGTGTGGGCGTTGAGATGATGGCCCAGTCGGCGCGTGCGTCCGCCGAATACCACGAATGCGATAAAGATGCCCACCGCCACGTTCAGCGCGGTCAGCCATAAAACCCCCATGCCGAACAGCGCCGCCGCCCCTCCAAAGCCGACGATGGCCGAGGTGCTGATAAACGTCGAGCCGTATGACAGCGCCATCACCACCGGGTGCATTTTGCGGCCCGCCACCAGATAGTCCTGCGTGGTGGTGGTGCGTTTGTAGCCCAGATATCCCAGATAACCGATTACGGCTAAATACAGAAATACGGTGATAATCAGAATCAACATGGTTGCGGTCTCCCCCGGTTGGATTTACAGGTTTTCTTCCATTTTGTCTTCGGCTTCCGCCCACTGACGGTCTTCCACTTCATTGATGGAATCGTCGGTGCTGTTCCATTTCAGAATGCCGAATATCACGCAGACGATGGAAAAAATGATGCACAACAGGTAGGCCGACCAGATCATTGGATCGGGAATCCCTAACATCGCATTTCCCCTTTCTCCCCCTGACAAGTTGAGTGAAACGAACGTTGAACGCCGCATTCTTCCATTTTGTCAATCGAATGTCTAGTAATAATTCGATAATATGAATGCAAATTGCAGATTAATAAAATTGATAATTTTTATCTAGTATATTTCGGGAAGGAGCTGCGTTTTGTGTCTGCTTTTGAATGAGATTGTTCGTTTGGAAATAAAAAAGCCCGCAAGACAAGCGGGCTGGTGTGTGCGCGTGCAATTGTTATGAAAAACTTACATTCTTTATACGCTGAATCTGAATAACACGACGTCTCCATCCTGCATGACGTATTCCTTGCCTTCCAGTCTCATCCGGCCCGCCGCTTTGGCGCCGGTTTCGCCCTTGTATTGAATGTAGTCGTCGTATGAAATCACCTCGGCGCGGATAAAGCCCCGTTCGAAATCGTTATGAATCACGCCAGCCGCCTTGGGCGCCGTCCATCCCTTGTGAATCGTCCAGGCGCGTACCTCTTTCGGTCCCGCGGTGAAATAACTCATCAGCCCCAGCGCGTGATAGCCCTTGTGAATGACCTTGTGCAGTCCGTCTTCCGAAACGTTCATTGTTTCGAGAAATTCCACACGCTCTTCATCCGAAAGCCCCGCCATCTCCTCTTCGAACTTCGCGCAGAGTTTCACCACTTCAGCGTCTTCTTTCGCGGCGATGGCGCGCACCGCCTCGACGTAGGCGTTATCTTCGGCGAGGCCGTCCTCGTCCACGTTGGCGACGTAGATCACGGTCTTCCCCGTCAGAAAACGCAGTTCCCTGTCGAGTTCCTCATAAGCGTCGTTCTCTTTCTGAGAGAATGACGAGGCGGGTTCGCCCGCTTCAAAGTGCGTTTTCAGGGCGGAAGCGGCGGACATAACCGGCGCGAGCGATTTGTCGGCTTTCGCCTGGCGTTCGAGCCGAGAAATCTTTTTGTCGAGTGATTGCAGGTCGGCGAGAATCAACTCCGTCGTGATGACTTCAATATCGCCCGCCGGATCGCATTGTCCATTCACATGAACCACGTTTTCATCATCAAAGCATCGCACGATATGCACGATCGCTTCGGTTTCGCGGATATTGCCGAGAAACTGGTTGCCCAGCCCTTCGCCCTGGCTGGCGCCCTTCACCAGGCCGGCGATGTCGACGAATTCAACCGTCGAGTGAATGATCTGTTTGGGATTGACGATTTCCGCCAGTTTTTCGAGCCGCTCGTCGGGAACGGGTACGATGGCCTTGTTGGGCTCGATGGTACAGAATGGATAGTTCGCCGCTTCGGCGTTCTGCGCCTTGGTGAGCGCGTTAAAGGTGGTGCTTTTGCCCACGTTGGGCAGCCCGACGATTCCAATTCGTAAAGCCATGACGTCTCCTGACCGGATCGTTTCGTGTGAAATCGGTGTGATGGGGCTGAACAACGCCCCAAACGTCATAGTGTATCCCTAAAGGCGCGTCGTTCACGGGCCGCGCGCAAAAAAACAGGCGGCGAAGCCGCCGCCTGTCTCCTCAATCGTTGTCTATTAACCGGTTTACGAACCCGGATCGGGAATCCATCCTTCGTTTTTGTCATAAGGTTTGCCGCCGGGAATCTGAACCGCTCTCTCCGGCACGGGGCCGAGCTTGTAGTCGGCGTAGTTTTCATGCAGCCCGACCGTTTCGTTCGAGTTATACGCCTCGTCCCATGTCACTTCGCGCGCGCCGTAACCCGCCATGCGGCCCATGATGGCGGTCATGGTGCTGTACGCCACGTTGCGCGATTCGTTGATGTATTCGCCGCTGGTGATATGAGCGATCAGGTCGGCGTGTTCCTGAATGTATGGATTCAGCGCGTCCTTGTCGAATTTCCAGTCTTTGCCGCCCGCCGTGATCCAGTTGGCGCAGTTCGAGCGCCCTTTGGTTCCATGAGCCAGTTCCGAGACGCGGCTGAACGAGCCGGGTTGCTGTTCGCAATAACTGCTCATGCGGACGCCGTTTTCAAATTCAAAATCAACCGCATGGTGGTCCCAGATGTTGCCGCGTTCCTGCCACGAGCGCCCGCCGATCGCCGCCGCTTTAACGGGGTGTGAACCGGGGCCCATCGTCCACAGGCCCACGTCGATATTGTGGACGTGTTGTTCGATGATGTGATCGCCCGAGAGCCACAGGTAGTGATACCAGTTGCGGATCTGGTATTCCATTTCGGTGATGTCGCCGGTTTTTTCACTGAAGCCGATGGGGCCGCCGCACCAGTAGACGTACAGCGCGGTCAGGTCGCCGATGGCGCCGTCGTGAATCCGTTTAATGGTTTCGACGTATTCGGCCTGATGGCGGCGCTGCGTCCCCGCCACGATGTTCAGCCCTTTTTCTTTGGCTTTTTCGCCCGCCGCGATGATCTTGCGGATGCCCGGCGCGTCGACGGCGGCCGGTTTTTCCATGAAGCAGTGTTTACCCGCTTCGATAACGGCCTCCAGCATCAGAGGTCGGAACACCGGCGGCGTCGCCAGAATCACATAATCGATATCGTCCAGCTTCAGCAGTTGTTTGTAGGCGTCCCATCCGCTTAAACAGTGATCGTCGGCGACTTTCTGGTCGAATTTCGCCAGCCGCTCTTTCGCCTGGCCGATCTTGCGCGGAAACAGGTCGGCCAGCGCGACGATCTTTGTCCCTTCGTAAGAGCGGATGGAATCTTCCATGGCGCCCTTGCCGCGTCCGCCGAGTCCAATGACGCCGACGCGGATCGGCGCGGCCGCGCGCGCTTCGGGCGAGCGCAACACGCTGAACGCGGTGACCGTCGCCGCCGACAGCGCTCCGCTTTTGACGAAGTCGCGCCGGGTAACTGAAGTAGAATCCTTGCTCATGAGTCAATCTCCCCTTGTGAGTATGGATAAACGATGAACGGATGTCCCATTCTCACTCACGCCGTAGCCGATGGCAAGATATCCGATTAAAATGGTCTCATCGCCGCGGCGTAAAAACCTGGTTTGATGATAATCTATCTGGTTTTGGCGGTCCGCGTTATTGAAATCGCGCCTTTGTTTGATGAGGAGCTGAAATCATGGGTTTGCTCGATTGGTTGTTTGGAAAGCCTCAAGGCGCGTCGGCGCCCACAAGTCATGAACCGGTGGAAGACGAGATGAAATACGATTCGCCTGAACTCTCGCCCGCGGAAGTCAAACAGATGCTCGACGCGGGCGAACCGCTGATTCTGGTTGACGTTCGTGAGCCGCAGGAACTGGAAATCTGCTCCATCGAAGGCGCGTTACACATCCCGATGGGGCAAATCCACTCACGTTATAAGGAAATCTCCAGCGATCCCAACGCAAACGTGGTGGTGTTCTGCCATCACGGCGGCCGCAGCATGCAGGTCATGCACCAGTTGTGGGGGCTCGGGTATCAGAACGCCAAAAACATGTCGGGTGGAATTCACGCCTGGTCGCTCGACGTCGATCCCGGCATCCAACGGTACTGATTCACCATACGCCGGGCGCCAGCCGGTAGCGCGTCTGGCGGGTGAATTCGTCATACCCCGCCAGTTCGCGGCGCAACGTCCGGTCTTCCATCGCGGTTCGCGCAATCAGCAGAAGAACGATCGCTCCCGCCGGCGCCAGAGCGCGAATTGAACCCAGCGCCAGCGCCGCGCCCGGCGCCTGTAAGATCGCCGCCGCGTATCCGGGATGCCGGACGATGCGGTAGGGGCCGCTATCCACCACGCGTTGTTCGCGGTCGAGTTGAAGCCTCATCACCGTTGAAAACCAGTTGTTGCACCACATCGCCCACAACATCAGCGCGTTCGACGCCGCATAGATCGCCACGCCCGCTATAACCGCCGGCGTAGGCGCGGACGGCCCCCAATACCGTCTCCCCGCGTCGAGGCACGCCGCCGCCAGCATCGCGATCAACAGCGGCGCGTATATCGCCCAGAACGCCTTGTCCCACCACTTCACCCCTGGCCCCGGGCGCAGCCGCTCTTTAAGCAGGTCGATCTTGCGCCGGAAGAAGAACGAAGCGATCACGACCGATAACACATTGATGCTGCTGAACACCCAGCCTTGCCAGAAATTCCATCGCCCCGCCATCGCCAGAATCACGCCATGCAGCGCGGCCAGCGTTAGCAGGCTCAGCGCCATACCGCGCGCGTACCATCTTGAGTCACTAGCGGGAATAGGATGTCCCGTCATGTCATTCGATCTCGAATAGGGGAAAATGAGCGTCGTATTTCAGCATAGTCGGCCCGAGTCAAAACACAATCGGGCGCCATCGCGCCGGCGAGCCGCCTGAACAATGAAAAAGCCTCCCGCGATCGGCGGGAGGCTCTCTTTATGAATTGAATTAAACCGCATGAGATGGAAAAGGCGATCGCTTAAAACTCGGTGCTCCAGCCTTCTTTATAGTATTGT
This sequence comes from bacterium, assembly GCA_016125385.1. Classification (GTDB taxonomy): domain Bacteria; phylum Hinthialibacterota; class Hinthialibacteria; order Hinthialibacterales; family Hinthialibacteraceae; genus WGLV01. The sequence goes on along the minus strand of WGLV01000037.1, from coordinate 69,182 downwards.
TTGAAGATGTCGTACCCGTACGAATTGCGGTAATGCCAGATATACCACAGGTCGCCGTTGCTGGATATGCCGTTGGTGGCGTCGTAGGTCGTCGGACCCAGGCTGCGGTGCCAGTCGCCGCTGTCATGATCGGGGCCCACCGCCGCCAGCAACGACCACGAGCCGTTTGTGTTTGAACAGCCGTAATCTTCGTACGAGTAAAAAAGACCATTGGCGAACGGGTCGACGGGAATCGACGACATATACGCCACCGGCGTGGTGAGCCGGCTGTAAATCATGCCGTTAAAACGGTTCGTGTCCTGACCGGCGACCATGTCGATTCCTGCGTCGGCGGCGGTTTTGCCGAAATAACTCCCGCCAAGACAACACTCATCCGAACCGTCGCAATCGTTGCCATCGATCAACCAGTGGTTCGTGTCGAGATGCATCATCTGTGACGTATCGACCAGTGTGCGCATATCGGATTGGGTGCGCGCGATCTTGGCTCGAACCTGGGCGTTCAGAAAATTGGGCACGGCGATCGCCGCCAGAATTCCGATGATGGCGACCACGATTAATAATTCAATCAGAGTAAAACCACGTGATTTGTTCAAAGCGTCTCCCTCTCACAAAAATGTTCAATCAGAAAGCATAGACGCAATGACGGGGGATGAAAGTTAAAATTGAGTTATTTCCTGCGCCAGATGGCCCGGCTGCCGTCCATTGCGCATTGAAAGCGGATCATTTCCAACCGATGCGGTTCGGCGCCGTCTGATTTCATCACCCACACAGGGCGCTTATCCACGGGTTTTTCCGCGTAGACCGCCTTCATTCGCGCTTCGTTGCGCCAATAGGCTTCATCGGTATGGCGAAATGAAATCCAGGCCCCGTCCGGCGACCAGGCGGAGGGGGTGCTGATTCCACCCAGGTGAGTCATTTGAGTGGGTTGTGAGCCGTCGGCGTTACAGACGAAAACCTCAAGCGCCTCGCCGTCCTGATCGCTGTACGAAATCTTTGTTCCGTCGGGCGACCAGCAGGGAAACACGGCTCCCATCTGATTGACATGCTGAGTAAGGCGGCGTTTGCCGCTTCCATCGCTGTTGATGGCGAACACGCTGAATCCTCCGCCCGCCAGATCGCCGGTATACGCGATCGTCTTCCCATCCGGCGACACGCAGGGGTCGTGACCCTCTCCCAACTTTTGCAGATTGGAACCGTCGGGCGCGATGCTGGCGATCCAGGGCTTATCGCCATGCAGGCCGAACACGATGGCGCTTCCATCACCGTTCCAGCTCGGCATGTACGTGACAGTTGGAGCCTTTTCATGCGTCAGTTGATCGACATGGCCGCCGTCGATGTCCATGACATAGAGATTATAAGTTCCGTCGCGGTCAGAGGTGAACGCGACGTGTTTACCGTCTGGCGAGAGGGCGGGGTACCGGTCTTCCGACGCCGGGCTGCGCGTCAGATTGATCATGTCGCCGTATTGCAGATCGTAAAGAAATATTTCAGTATCGCCTGTCCGGACGGATGTCATCAGCATCTGGTATTGAGAGAGATCCGAGGCGGATGCGGCGATTTGAGCGGTCAGTACAATCAGTGAGATGCCTAGCAACTTCATTGGTATTCCCCCCATTCAATCGAAGTCGTATCAGATCGCCTTTTCAGGAGAATCTTCGGATCGCGGGATTCCAATATAGGGCGCCGGATGAATGAATGGACGCCTGATTCCGAACAGCGCGTTCATTTTCATGAACTCGGGGCGCCATTCACGCCGCGCCAGCATCTCGCTCCAGTGCTCTTCCGATGAATAATACGTCAGCCACCAGTCGCTCATCGCCTGAGGCGAATAGAGAAAGAACTTGTGGTTTCCGATCACGCCCCTCTCCTGCATGGCGCGAATCCACGGGGGAGACAACTCCGTCCGGCAATAATGATTGGCGCCTTCGGTAGGGTCCAGGTTGAGTGAGGAATAGGCGTTCCACGCGGCTTTAAAACACTGGTTCCACAGGTTCTTTTTGGGGTTGAACAGTTTTTTGTAATTCGGATCGCGCGGATCGAAACAGGTGAACTGGTAGGGTTTCAGCAAGACGTCTCGAATCGTGTCTCCGTACCATCCGCCTTCCGCCGCGCGGTTGATGACGACGTAAGCGATCGCGAGTTTGCCCTCGTAGGGCTCAGAGCGCGCCTCGCCGTAGACGCACATGGTGAGCAGAGTGAGCTCTTTCTGTTTGGCCAGCGCGCTGTTGCGCGAAGGGATGTAGTCTTGCGGTTCAGAACTGACGTCTTGAATCAGGTGAAACGCCGCGCTTTCAGGCGCCGCGCCACGATAACTCTGCAAGGCGCGTTCTTCGGGGATGGTCATGGGAGCGGGTAAAAACCGGTTCGAGATAGAGGACAGATTTTTCAGATTCTGATCGGTATTCGTATAAACCCCTTGTCCGGCTTGCAGGGCGCCATCGCCGATCGCGAGACCGATCTCCTGTCCGGAAGCGTCGACCGCGATGACCGGCGCCAGGCTGGGCTCATATGTTATGTTTCCAACCGGAGTCAATACGGTGGTCGCCGAACAGCCCCACAACCAGAGGGTGATCGTGGTAAATACGACGACCGGGTTCGCGCTGGACAGCCGTTTCTCTTTTTTCATCGGATCAATCCGCCGAGTGTGAATGGATTTCATGGTTTGCCGGATGAATCAGGTTAGTTTATGCGATAAACTGACGCTTTTACAGACGTTCGCCGGCTTCGAAGTCAGCGCGCCGGCGCGTCGCGACTCCGCGTTTGGATCGGGCGGGTATGGAACAGAAATACGACGTCATCGTGATCGGAGGGGGCGCGGCGGGGTTGCAATGCGCCATTGAGGCAGGCCGCCGCGGACGCCGCGTTTTAGTGCTCGAACACAATCAACAATTGGGCCGCAAGATTTTGATCTCAGGCGGGGGGCGGTGTAATTTCACCAACATCCACGCCAGCCCCGATCAGTACCTGTCATCCAATCCCCGGTTTTGTATCTCGGCGTTGTCTCGTTACACGCCCCAACACTTTCTCAACCGCATCGCCGAACACAAGATCGCCTGGTTTGAAAAAAAACTCGGGCAATTATTTTGTCTCGACAGTGCGCGTCAGATCGTCGACATGCTTCGGATTGAATGTGAAAACGCGGGCGTCACGATTCGTCTCGGCGCGCGGGTTGAATCCGTCGACAAACCCGGCGCGTTTTGTGTGAAAACGAATTTTGGCGAATTGCAATCGGACGCCGTCGTCGTCGCGGCGGGCGGGCTTTCCGTGCCCAAAGTCGGCGCCAGCGACATCGGATACCGTATCGCCCGCCGGTTTGACCACAAGATCGTTGAACCGCGCCCGGCGCTCGCTCCGCTGACCTTTTTTGACGCCGATCGCCACTGGTCGGAATTACGCGGCGTCTCGCTTGACGCCTGCGTGCGGTTTCAAAAAACCGAGTTCCGCGAAAATATCCTTTTCAGTCATCGCGGGCTCAGTGGTCCCGCCATTCTCCAGATATCTTCATACTGGCGCGATGGCGAAAAACTGCTCATCGATTTGCTGCCCGATCGAGACGCGGGAGAGATGCTTGAACGCGACAAAACCCGCCGTTGTCTGATGAGCGTCTGGCTCGGCCAGTTCTGGCCGCAACGGTTCGCGCGGAAATGGTGTGAGGCGAACGGTTTGAATAAACCCATCCATCAGATGAACGATCCCGAGCGCCGCCGCGCCGCCGAGGTGATCCATCGCTGGCCGATGCGGATGCAATCGACCGAGGGCTATGGCAAGGCGGAGGTCACGCTGGGCGGCGTCGATACGCGCGAACTATCCAGCAAGACGATGGAAAGCCGTAAAGCGCCGGGCCTGTATTTCATCGGCGAAGTGGTCGACGTGACGGGCTGGCTGGGGGGATATAACTTTCAGTGGGCCTGGGCGTCGGGCCATTGCGCGGGCGAGTCGGTTTGATAGGGGGCGTTGTTGATAGAATCGCGCTTACATTGATCGTTTTTGTGGAGTACTCAAGTTCAATTTGATGAATTGATTTTTATAGCCGTATCCTCCCTTATCGCGATATCTTTTTTATCGATGGCTGAATCATCCTGTGAATCCGGGGGGAACTCACATGACGATGAATCGCAGAAACTTTATCCAGCAGGGAACGGCGGCGATTTCCGCCTTGGCGGCTGGCGGGTGCGCGTGCGGAACGATGCGCCAGGCGAGCGCTCCACCGCTTAACTGGTATGACACGCCTGGCGTCGAGCCTCAGAGTCTGTCCGTATCTGAAAAACGCGTCACGATCGATCTCGATCTTTCACCTGTGTTAAGCGAGGCGGGTTCAGCCGTAAACGTGATCGACGCTGAGCGAGACGTGCAGATCATCGTGGTGCGGCCATCCGAGCATGAGTTCTGCGCCTTGCGCCGCTACTGTACGCATGGCGCCCAGGTGCTCTGTTACAACCCATCCCGCAAGGTTTTGCAATGCAACGGCTATAACCATTCCATCTTCAGTTTGAGCGGAGACGTCGTTAAAGGCCCCGCGCCCAAACCCCTCCAGCGATACCCGGTTGCTCTGAATGGAAGCAAACTGGAAATCGAACTCTGATTCGGAGGGCGTCATCATGAAAAATCACATCGCTATCGTAATGATGTTCGCCGTGGCTTCCCTGGCCGCGGCCGCCGCTGATGAACCCATGATCTGGCGCAATCCGAAGGACGGGATGCTGTTCGTCCGCATTCCGGCTGGTGCGCTGGAGTGTGGCGCAACCGTGCTCGACGTCACAGGTGAGCGAACCGAAGAAGCGAAGGTTGTAGAGTTCCCGCAAGGCTTCTGGATGGCTCGGGCGGAAACCACCGTCGCCCAGTTTAAAAAATTCGTACGTCAGACGGGCTACATTACCACCGCCGAGCGCGAAAAAAACACTTTCACCTGGCGCAACCCCGGTTTTAAACAGGCTGACGATCATCCCGTTGGCTGGCTCAGCATGAATGACGCGGTCCAGTACGCCCACTGGGCGGGCGTCGATCTCCCCACCCAGGCCGAGTGGCTTTACGCCTGCCGGGCGGGAACGAAAACCACATTCTATTGGGGCGATGACTTTGATCCACACTATTGCTGGTATCGCGGCAACTCGATGGAGGGTAGCCATCCCGTCGGCGCAACGCTTCCCAATCCCTGGGGATTGTACGACATGGTCGGTAACGCGTGGGAGTATTGCCGGGTCGGCGACGCCTGTTTTGAAGTCATGGGCGGCTCATGGAACCGCTGCACAACCTATCGCACCCGGCAGGGCTATTACCCGGATAATCTGGTCGCCGCCAGCGTTGAGCCGAAACTCGGCTTGTGCGACCCGGATTCAAAGTACCAGCCCTATCCGTATGAAGACGACCGTGGTTTTCGCTGTATCCGGCGCGTATTGCGGTAAAACCGGGTTTGGCTTATGAAGAAACCATGAAAAATGCGGTCTAATGCAAAAAAAATGAAAAACCATATTCTTTTTTTGATTGAATTAGGATATAATCGACCACGACTACGAACTTTTTCTGCAATACCGGATCAAACGAAATAACAGTGTTAGTGATTACATTGCTGTTTTGGCATCCTCAGGTTCAGGAAAAGCGTGGCAATACCTATCAGGAGGCCAAACATGGCAACTGGCAAAGTTAAGTGGTTTAACGAGCAGAAGGGTTACGGATTCATCGAACAGGAAGACGGTCGCGACCTCTTCGTCCATCACACCGGTATTTCCGGCGATGGCTACAAAAACCTGTACGAGAATCAGGCTGTTGAGTTTGATACCGAAACGGGCGACAAAGGCCCCAAAGCGGTCAACGTTCGTATTATCTAAGTTCGTTCTCAAGCCATGAACAAAAGCCGCTGTGACTCCGGTCATGGCGGCTTTTTTCGTTATGCTTTACAATACTCACATGAATGATTCCAATACCCGTCTCGTTTACTCGACCGAACACGGCGGCGATTGCCCCGCGTGTGGAAAACCGCTCGCGAGGTGCCAGTGTAAAACCGGCGGAGCCAAATCGAAAAAAACTCAAACCGCCGCGCCGCGCGCCGATGGCGTGGTTCGCGTCGGCCGTGAAACAAAGGGCCGGAAGGGGAAGGGCGTGACCGTCGTCACCGGTGTTCCGCTGACCATGGATGGCCTGCGCGATCTCTCTCGCCAACTCAAACAGAAATGTGGATCGGGCGGAACCGTGAAAGAGGGCGTGATCGAGATTCAGGGCGACCATCGCGACGCGGTGATCGCAGAACTCACCCGCCTGGGATATACCGCCAAACGTTCGGGCGGATGACTTCGCGCGTGAAAGAGAAATCATGAGCAACTTGAAATCCGACCATTTCGCGTTTCCCGTATCCGATCTCGACGCGGCTATCGATTTTTATTCAAACCGGCTTGGCCTTCGGTTGATGTTTCGTCAGCTGGATGAAGCGCATCACGAGGCCTTCGCTTTTCTCGAACTGGAAGGCGCCAATCTGGAGTTGCTGCAGTCGCTCGATGAACATAACCGGCCGCTTCCCGTGAGTCCCGCGCCGCCTGCCGCGTCGTTTTGTCCGCATCTGGCTCTCTCCACCCACGATCTGGATGGATGGATAGAGCGTCTGGCTGAGTTGGAGATCGAAATCCTGAAAGGGCCGCTGCTCATCCCCGGGCAAGTGAAATGGCTCTATTTCGCCGATCCGGATGGCAACATTCTTGAATTGGTGGAATGGTTAAATCAGGGGTAAGAACCCGTGGGCTATTTCTTCTTGTTCAGTTTGCGTTGCGTTTCGGGATAAATCATCCCTTTGCCTTTGTTTTTCTCAACTTTTCCTCCTCCGCCGCAGGCCGGGCAAGTCGTGTATGAAACCGATCCGATCGGCGGCGTCCCGTTCAACCACTGACCATCAACCAAAACGCGCATACATTTCTGACATACGACAAACTTCATCAGGCGGCTCCTGTAGCGAATTATCTCCATCATAGAAACAAGCGCTTCGAGATGCTAGATCGGATCAAATTTGTGACGCTGAAGCGACGCTTCTGATCGATGACTGGGTATGGTACAGTCAGTCATCGAATCGCATGAAATGTTCCGCGCCACGCGTTGAATGATCTGAATGAGTGGAGAATCAGAATGAGTTCACACCCTTTGTCTCGCCGCATGTTCGTCCAATCCACCGGCCTGACCGCATTGGCTTCAGCCCTGCCGCGAACGGCTTTCAGCCAGGACCGGAATCCTCCCAATATCGTGTTGATTTATGCCGATGATCTGGGCTACGGCGACGTCAGTTGCTACGGCGCGAATCACATCAGTACGCCCAACATTGATCGCATCGCTGCTCGGGGTATCCGTTTCTCAAACGCCCATGCCTCCGCCGCCACCTGCACCCCCTCTCGCTATTCGCTGCTGACCGGGCAATACGCGTGGCGCAAAAAAGGCACGGGCGTTTTACCCGGCGACGCGAAGTTGATTATCGATCCCGATCGCGAGACTCTGCCCTCCATGCTCCGGCGGGCGGGGCGCCGTACTGGAGCGGTGGGCAAGTGGCACCTCGGTCTGGGCGCCGAAACGCAGGACTGGAACGGCCTGATTAAGCCCGGCCCGAATGAACTCGGCTTCGATTACAGCTTCATCATGCCCGCCACCGGCGATCGAGTGCCCTGCGTCTTTGTGGAGGACGGGCGCGTGGTGAACCTCGATCCCGCCGACCCTATCGAAGTCAGTTTTAAGCACAAGGTCGGCGATGAACCGACAGGCAAAGAACATCCCGAACTGCTCAAAATGCACCCCAGCCACGGCCATGACAACACCATCGTCAATGGCATCAGCCGCATCGGGTATATGTCCGGTGGAAAATCCGCGCGCTGGGTGGATGAAGATATGGCGGACGTGTTTACCGGGAAGGCGATGGATTTCATCAAGCAGTCATCGTCCAGCCAACCCTTCTTTCTCTATTTCGCCACGCATGACATTCATGTCCCCCGTGTGCCGAATTCGCGTTTTGTCGGCAAAAGCGGGATGGGCCCGCGCGGCGACGCCATTCTTCAACTCGATTACTGCGTGGGGCGGATTCTCGATCTGCTGGATGAAAAGGGCCTGACCGAAAACACGCTGCTGATTTTCACCAGCGACAATGGCCCGGTGGTCGACGACGGCTATCAGGATCAGGCGGTGGCGAAACTGGGCGATCATACGCCGTCCGGGCCGTTACGCGGCGGCAAGTACAGCGCCTTCGACGCTGGAACGCGCGTTCCGTTCATCGTTAGCCGGCCGGGCGCGATTCAGCCGGGCGAATCGCCCGCGCTGGTCAGTCAGATCGACCTGATGGCGTCATTCGCGGCGATGACCGGTCAGACGTTAAGCGCCGGCGCCGCGCCCGACAGTGAGAATGTGTTGCCCGCGCTGCTGGGCGAATCGAAATCAGGCCGCGATTGTCTCGTCGAACAGGCCGGGACTCTCTCGATTATTCAGGGCGGCTGGAAGTACATCGAGCCGAGCAAAGGGCCGCGTTACAACGCCAATGTCGATGTGGAACTGGGCAACGATCCCGAGCCGCAACTGTATGACCTCAGCCGCGACCTGGGCGAGAAGCATAACGTGGCGAAAGAGCACCCCGATATCGTTAAAAAACTGGATGCCTTGCTTCAGTCGATCCGCCGGAAATCATGAACCGAAAAACCAACGGGCCGGACGCGGTCTCGCATCCGGCCCGTTGTGAAAAATTTCCTGCGGCGAGCGCTTGCCTAATTATCTTTGATCACCAGGTAGCGCAATGGACCGTCACCCGCGTTGTGGATTCCATGCATCACGTTGGGCGGGCAATACATCGCCGAATCTTTCCCCACCGTGCGGCTTACTCCGTCCAACGTAAATTCGGCTTCTCCGTCGAGTATGTAATAGATTTCTTTTTCAGGATGTTTATGAGCGCCGTGAATCGCGGAGTGCGCATTGACTTGCGACATCTTCAGATTGAGCCCGTCTGAAAAATCCCGCTTGACAAACCAGAACATCCATCCGTTCGTCGTGGTTTCGGCGCTTTCACGGTTGAGAGTTTGCAGACAGGTCTCGATTGTGTACGTTCCCTCCGCTGAGGCGGAACTCATCCAGCCGGGATGAAACTCGCCCAGCATCAATCCGGCGATGAACGCCGCCGTGAGAGCCGCGATCTGTTTGCGTGTTATCATTTTACGCCTCCTTTATTCACCGTTGGTTACGCCATTCACCAGAAAATAGCGAATGCGCACCGCGTGCCCCACGCTCTTTTCATTCTTATGCTCGCTGACCCGCAGGCGCAACGTATGCGGGCCCGGTTGCAGTTCAGCCTCAAGCACGTGCGCCCACGGTAGATGCAACTGGTTGCTCCATTGCGTAAACAGGTCGAGTTCATGCGTCTCGCCGCCGTCGATCGCATATTCGATCGCGCCCGCGTCCGGCCCCGCCGCGACGAAGATGCCCACGCCGGCGCCGTTGAATGAAAACTCGATCGACGAGCCCGGCGTTTCCGACGTCAGCATGGGGACGTTGGTAAAGTCGGCTCGCGTTCCGGCTTGATCGGCCGGCTTCCAGTTTTCATTGAATGTCCAGCCTTTTTCAATCTTCGCCTGATTGATGTCGACGAGTTCCCCATGAAAATAACTGAACGGGTCGATCGGTTTTTCCGGCCGAGGATACGCCCCCGTTCGCGGCGTTTCCTTGTCCGCCCACGCCTGTTCCAGCAGGGTGCGGATGCTTTTCGCATACAGCCGTTGTCCGAAGGGAGAGGGGTGAAGGTCTTTGAAATCATTCTCCCAGCTGAACTCGCCCGCGTTCAGCCGGTTCGCGACTTCTTTGGCCAGATTGAGCGATGGAATCTGGTAATAATCCGCGACCTGTTCGTGCTGCTTGATTACGCGAGGAACCCGACCCGCCTGATAATCGCTGGTCTTGCCGGGGTCGGCGAAGTGCATCATCACGATATCCAGGTCGGGTTGAATATCGCGCGCGTGGCGGATGATGCCTTCCATACCGCGCAACGGTTCCTGATGGATGCGGTTGTTGACCTCGTCGTTCACCGCCGCTTCCACAAACAGCAAATCGACCGGCCCAGCCGAAAACACATCGCGCACCAGCCTGAACGCGCCCGGAGTTGAACCCATTGAGGGGATGCCCGCGTTGGTGAATGAAAACTCCGTATTGGGAAACCGCCGCCGCAGATAGTCGCACGTCATGTCGCGCCAGCCCGCGTTATGCGTGATCGATCCACCCAGAAAGACGACGCGGCCATGTCCGGTTGTTTCGAATTTACGCTTCGCGTATCGTAGCCCGCCGCGTAACTCAATTTCGGGGCGATTGGGCGACAGCGCGTGGGTGATGATGAAATCGACGATTTGCGCCGGGTCTATCAGCGAATGCGGGTGATGCCCCACGCCCGGTTTTTCGATAACACGGATCAACCCGCCCAGCTTCCGGAAGCGTTGTTCCAGAACGTGGGTGTTCTCATCAATAGGTACGACCTCATCCGCCGCGCCGCATACATGCAGAGCGGGAACCATCGCCTCGGCCAGCGGTTCAAGCCGGTCAATGGGGTTTTTGTCGTACTTCATCATCTCTTCTTCGCTGAGGCCATATGCGTCCAGACATTTCATCCAGTCGTCCGGGCTTCCGGGGCCTTTCCCCTTGCCGCCCGGCCAGCTCCTGACGTCGCAGACTGGCGCGTCGGCGTAAATGCACGCGACTTTGTCCGCGTTTTCCGAAGCCCAGTTATACACGATCAGCCCGCCCCGGCTCATGCCTTCCATGACGCATTTTTCCCCAAGCCCTTGGCTGGTCAGAAAATCGTAAAATGCGTTCCATGCCTGCACGGCGCGAGGTGCGCCGTATAGATCGCTGACGTCCATGTAAACGAGGTGAAAGCCGCGGCCGAGCAGGGCGAGGTCTGTCTGCGGTTCGTGTCCCCAGAAGCGCGCCCGCCATATCCACGGCAGCCCTTCTGCCGCTTCATGGGGAGAAACCACCTTGCATGCCCTGCCGGCCAGCGTGAAATCGTGGCAGTCGTACCCGTTCCATGACGACGATTCACCGGGCCAGTCGATTGCGTGCGCGGCGCCGCGGATCAGCGTAAGCGTGACGCAGATCATGAATAAACGCGTTGCGTACTTCAGGCTGTCGCGTAGGGGCATGGATACAATCCTTCTTCGTGGGGTGAGGCCATTCCGAATTGATTCTGGCGTTCTTCAAAGACCGATAGCCGCTCCGCCGCCATCGCTTTCAGCGCGGCGATTTCATCTTCGCTGACCGGCTCAAAGGTTCGGATGCTTTCCAGCGCGCGGTCGAACAGATCGATGAACCCGGGCGGAACGCCGATCGTGACGCCGGGCTGTGAAAGAGTAAAACGCAATGCTTTGGCGATATCGTCTTTGTCTTCCAGCGGGCGATACCACCAGTCGCGCGTCATCTGGACGTCTTTGGGCCAATAGCCGCCGCACATCGGTTTGATCGCGATCACCGCCGCGCCTTGCTGGTTGGCCAGTTCGATGACTTCATTCCCGAAACCGAAAGTGAAATGTTCGATAAAGTTGATGGGGAACATGACCGTGTCGAATGAATGGCTCTTCATCGCTTCCAGCGCGCTCTTGGTGGTATGCGATGAAAAACCGAGAAAACGGACCTTGCCTTCTTTTTGCGCTTCAAAGAAAGTCTCCATCGCGCCGTCTGGACCAAACGCCTGTTGCACCTCTTCGACGGTTCGCAGATGATGCATCTGATATACGTCGAAATGGTCGGTTTTGAGGCGCTTCAATGAACGCTCCAGCTCTTCGCGCGCGCCGGCCTTGTCGCGCATCTTGGTCTTGCAGGCCAGCAGGTATCGATCGCGTGAAACGCCTTCCAGGGCGTTGCCCAACTTGATCTCGCAATCGCCGTTTCCATACGCGGGCGCCACGTCGAGATAGTTGATGCCCTGGTCGATGGCGTTGTGTACGCTTCGAGTGCAGACCGGCTGTTCGTCATGCACCAGCGCCAGCCCGGGGTACGCGACGATCGAAACCCGTTCGCCCGTCCTCCCCAATACGCGATAAGGAACCCCGTTGACGCGATCGACGATTTCAACCGGAGCCGACAGCGCGCCGGGCGCCAGCCCCAGCGTCAATCCGCCGGCCACGCCGCCAGACAGTTTCAAAAAGGGACGCCGTTTCATATTCCCATTCCTTTCCATTCAAAAAATATCGTGACGGATTTCTGATGCGGTGTTGATTTTACCAAATCTTTTCGCCGCCCGCCAATCGGCGGGACCAATCGATGATGATAGAGCGCTCTGGGGGATGGATTGTATTGCGGCTTCGATAATCGATGGTGCGGCTTTGATCGATAGGCGGGCGGCGTCCCCGCCGGTTTAGAAATACGGCGCCAGACCTTCTTCAACGAATTCATACGGCGCCAGCCGTTCCATCCGGCTTTCATCAACATTCGCGCCAGAGGGTGGGACGCATTGGGGTCGAGCGAGCAGCCAGTCCCGTTCCCCGGCGTTTAACTCGATCCGCCCGCTGACGGCTGCTTTTTCAATAAACAGGCTGCGCCGAGCATTGAGTGGAAGCGTAACGAATGGATTCTGATAGGTGAGCGCGGGCAGTATGCGCGCTTCGCTGTACGCCGCGCAGGCGTGCAGCCCTGAAAAATCGAGCAGGGGCCATGCGCGTTCAGAGACATGCAGGCGATCCGGACGCGCGCTCCATGCCGTCTGATCGATTCCTGCGGCTTCCAGCGCGGCGATGGCGCCGCGAATCGCCTCCGGCTCGCCCGTCAGTTCGAGTGAACGGATATACCCCGCTTCAGTGACGTCCTCATGCGGTTTGCATACCAGATCCGCGCTGCATTTTCTCGCCGCCGCGCGTTGAAACCGGTTTTTATAAACGAACGAACAATAATTGATCGGCAGGCCGATTTCTTCTTGCCTGGCCCACTGAATCAATCGCAACGCGGTTAGTTCCGATTCAAAAACGGTGACTCGCTCGCCGTGGATGTAGGTATAGTTGCGTTTCACCAGATGCGGATAGTTATGCTGTGTCAGGCGCAGTTGATGGAGGTTGAGATGGTTGACGCCGCACGCCGCCATCTCGCGAATCTTGTCTTTCATTGCTTCAAAATCGTCTGGAATGGCGGGGATCTCGACCGTAACCGTTTTGAAAAGCCCGATGGCGTTTTTTAATGCGTCGAGTTTCAGGCCGGTCGCGCCGATGTCAAACCGGATCTCGTCCAGACCGGCTCGTTGCAGTGCGCCGAGCGCGTCTCGCGTCGCCAGCGTTCCGTTGGTGTATAACCATGTGTGCATCGCTCCGCTGAAGGCTTTTTTGATCGCGCTGATGTACTGGACGCTGGTCTCCAGCGAGAGCAGCGGTTCGCCGCCGGAAAGACTGGCGCCAGCGAACTTCATCAACCGAAGGTAATCGACGTAATCGCCCGCCTTTGAAAAGGGAACCGTATTGGTCGTGGGAACCTGGTCTTCATCTTGAGGCGAGGGACAGTAAAAACAGCGGCAGTTGCAGCGTCCGTTAATAAACAGGCATGACCACGTCCCCTGTGTGCAGATCGCGCAGCCCGGCGATAGATTCTTACCGTCGACCTTGGCGCCGCGGCAGCTGAATTGACATACCCGGCTCAACTCGCCGATTAATTCGGCGCGTTCATCTTCCGCGTTTTTTGCCTGTTGGGGAGAAAGAAAGCGCAGGGAAGCGTAGCGTTCGCCCAGTTCCCGCTGGTTTCGTTCGATGAGTTGAGACCGCCGTTGCGATGAAAGCGCCATGCGCCGCTTTCGACCCGTATTGAACGAGAATGCCGCCGGTTGTCGACGATCGAAATGCCGGGCGGCGAACCAGACGCTCGCGCGTGATGGCTGCTGAAGATTATACCCATCCGGATCACACAGACGAGCCGGTGAGCGTGTAATTTACCGGTTTGAGATGAAAATCAGGCCGAACCGTTCAGACTGCGCTCCAGCCCCAGCAGGGTGATATCGTCGTCAAACTGTTCCTGTTCGACCCAATCCGTCGCCTGGTTGATTACCTGCCGTAGAGCGTCTTCCAGCGGATGGGGCATGGATTCCAGGCAGACGTCACTCAGACGGTCGTAGCCGAACTCTTCGTCTTTCCGCATGGCTTCAGTTAACCCGTCGGTATATACGATAAACCGGTCGCCCGGCTCCAGTTTGATCGTTCCTGTTCTCAGGTCGCGTTCTTCAAGGGGAAATGTACTGATGCAGATGCCGCCCGGTTCCGGAAGAAAATAAGCCTGCTTCCGATGGCGGCTGATGAACAGGGGGGGCACGTGCCCCGCTCGAATCCAGGTGACGACGTTGTCTTTGGTGTTTAGGATGGCGTACAACAACGTACAGAATTTCGTCTGGTCGCCGGGAAAACGCTGTTGCAGCATCCTCACCACTCGGTCGGGCATGTACATGTCGGACCACGCCGGTTGCGCGTCGTGAGGCCAGCCGCCGCTGTGATGAATACCCGCCGACTGGTCGATCATACGCGTCAATGAAACCGACAGCAGCGACGCGGGTACGCCGTGGCCCGAAACGTCCATGACGTAAAACGCCCAATGCGTTTCATCAAGCTGAATCACGTTCAAAAGATCGCCGCTGACATATTCAGAGGGTTTGAACATCCATGAAAACTGAAAGCCGTGAACCTTCGGCGCCCGTTCGGGTATGAAGCCGCGCTGCACCTTGGCGGCCGCCAGCAGATCGTGCTTGAGCCGGTCGTGGGCGTTCTGCAGTTCTTCTTCCGCCTTTTTCTGTTTGGTGATATCCCAGAAGATGCCCTGCGTTCCAATGACGTGGCCGTCCGCGTCGTGAATGGGGGTTTTGATGACGTGAACGTACTTGGTTTCGCGGTCGGATATCTGGTTGGCTTCGATGGTTTCGAAGGTTTTGTTGTTCTCGATGACTTTCTGATCGTCCTGCCGATATTTCTCCGCCATTTCGCGGGGAAAGAAATCAAAGTCGTTCCGGCCGATGACGTCGTCGATCGAACACTCCAGCAACTTACAGAATCGCTGGTTGACGAAGGTGAAGCGCCCCTCAAGGTCTTTACAGAAAATAAACTGAGGAATATTTTCGACCAGCGAATAATAAAACGCTTCCGAATCCTTCAGTTTGAATTCTTTTAATAACTTCTGGATGTATTTTTTGATTCCTTGCGTATCCGCGGCGTTATTTGACTGAGTCATGTCCCCGCCTCCGATACTTTCCTCTGATATCGCCGGAATAATCGGACATCAAATTGCATCGTCTCGCTCAACCGAATGGCTTTCATTACGCATCCCAATGGTTCTTCGAAAATTCAGCCCCACGCATTCATGAGGCCGTTCGTGTATCTCACATCCATTTCAGGATGTCAAGTTGATTTTCACGATGCGCATCCTGACAATATGATATCATGACTTTTCACCCTATGTCGAATTCTTCAACCTGCTTTTAATCCGGATTCAGCCCCGGGCGATCCGCGCCATGACCGGGAACCGGCGCCGTCCACCGCCGGTTCAAGAAAGGCCGCATGAAAATACAGTACGAAAAGATCATTCCCTATCCCTTCGACGTGGTGTTGTCTCAATATTTTGACTATGAGCACATCGCGTACGTTCACCCTGATTCGCTGGGCGAATACCGGCTGGTCGAAAACAACGGTGACGTCATTGTGTACGATCAGATATGGCCAGGGCGTTTCTGGCGGCGGCGCAGCCGGGTTCGCCAGACGTTTTATCCACCGGGTGAAATCGAGTTTGAATTCATCGCGGGCCAGCACAAGGGCGTCCGTGTGTACACTCGGCTTTCGCACCATTCCGAGGGAACGCTCGTCGATGAAACCTATTTTCTCCCGGGATTGCCTGACTGGCCGTGGCTGCGTGACTGGATCCGCCCGAGCGTCATGCGGTCCGTTGAACGGATCTGGGAGGAAGACCTGCGGGTTGAGGTCTGTTATCAAGGCTGGCCCGGCGTGCCCGGCTCTGCGCCTCCAGCCGAAACGCCTGCTCCTCTCGCGGATGAATCGGGGCGGTGGGTGGTTCTCGCTGAAGAAGACAGTTTGCGGTCATCTCCGGCTTCAGTCCACGTCGTTTCAGAAACCGAAATCGTTGTGTTCAGCTTTGGTGAAAAACTCTTTGCTCTGGAGGCGCGATGTCCTCACGCGGGCGGGCCGCTTGCGCTGGGCGCCGTGAATGAGGGAGCGGTTACGTGTCCCTGGCATGGCGCCTGTTTCGAGATCGCATCGGGGCGGCGTGAGTCGGGGCCGGTGCGGCGCGATCTGATTGCGTATCCGCTCCGGCGGGTGAACGGTACGGTTGAGATTTTTCTCCCCGGCTGAATCAAGCGTATGTAAAAAGATGTAATAAGACCGCCGTCAAAATAAATTTACGTTTATGGATTCGCTAGACGTCCGTTACCATAACTAGAAGGAAGATGTTGTGAATCTTGTTCTAAAAGGAGGTACGGATCGAATGTTTCCCGCTTATGAACGTTCGGTGAAATTTGACGCTCTGATCGACATCCCTCCCCCCAGTCAACTCTGATTCTACACACTCAATAAATTCCTGAATCCGTTTCGTGTTCGTACAAGCGCGTGATCTCACGCGCGATGAGGAGGCGTTTGCGCCTCGATTGGAAAGGAAGTTTCATGATGAAAATTCAACGAAAAACCAGATCGTATACGATTCCATTATTGATCGCCCTCATGGTGAGTGGATTCGCATTGACCGCCGCTCGCTCCGCCAGCGCCGACGATTCGGCTCCGTCGAAAATCATGTCGTCCGTCACCGTCAAATCGGCTACCAGTGAAATCACGGGGGATGAGTGGCGTTCATTGTCGTATTCAGCCGGCCTGATACTTAAACACGTCGATCAGGCTCGCATCGCCATTGCTCAGAAAAACAAGGATGACGCGCTGGTTCACGTAAACCAGGGGCTGACGCTGGTTCATATCATCAATAACGTCCTGCCGCCGGTGGTGGTTGAAACGCAGATCAAGGCGGGTGATGCTGTCTATCATGACCGCGACCAGTACAATCCGTTTCTGGTTCCTATTTATAACGAAAGCATCCGCTATGACATTCTCGCCCCGGTGATGCGCGCTCAGAACATCGAGACGCCGCAACTGCTGAAAGCGGGCGTTGACTACTCCACGGAAAATCTGAACGTCCAGACCGCTGGAGACGACCTGAACGCGGCGCAGCGTCTGCTTCAGAATAATGATCTCATCGGCGCCGATGCCGTGCTGAACGATCTCTTTAACCGCTCGGTGATGTTTGAAACCGTTCAGTATGAACTGCCGATTTCAGGCGTGGTGAGACAACTCGCGATTTCAGAGCGGCAATTCAACAATGGAAACTACATCGCGGCGGAAAAAGCTTTGCGCCAGGCGTCAGACCTGCTCAGCGATACGATCAAAAATATCAAGACGGAAGACCGCGTGTTGATGGAGCGCATGCGCCAGAATATCGTTGATCTCGCCGATGTGGTTCACGATCAGGCGCGGCGCCCGTCGTTCACGTCGCACTTTACTTCGATTTGGAACAATCTGACGTCATTCATGCGCACAAAGCATTCCTGATTTGCTCTAACTTTTCTTACGTTTTTCAAAAAAACGGGCGCTCTCTCAGAGGGCGCCCGTTTCGTGTTCTCAATGAAGGATGGCTGCGCTAACGCATCGTAGCGTCGTTTACGCTCGATTCACGTTGGTAATAGCGCACATAATCGATTTTGAATTCCTGAGGAAAGATTGAGTCGTCGATCCCCTTCTGGCCGCCCCATGCGCCGCCGATCGCCGAATTTAGAATCAGGTAAAACTCGCCGTCGAACGGCCAGCTGGTTTCGCCCGCCCCCTCGTTTTCATACGTGAAGTAATGGGCGTCGTCGACGAAAAAGTCCATGCGCTGTTCGTCCCATTCCACCGCGTAGACGTGAAATCCCTCCCACGGTTTGTCGAGCGTGATCTTGTCGCCTTTTCCGTTACCCTTGGTGTGGTTGTATTTTGCGGTGTGGACGTTGGCGTGAATTACGGATGGCTCGTAACCCACGTTTTCCATGATGTCGACCTCGCCGCACCGGGGCCAGCCAACCTGGCGGATGTTCGTCCCCAACAGCCAGATCGCCGGCCACATGCCGCGTCCGGTTGGAATCTGGGCGCGGATTTCAAGCCGGCCATGTTGAAAGTGCTTCTTTCCGTTCGTGTGCAGGCTTGCCGAAGTGTAATGACCGTTTTCGTATTCTTCTTTGCGCGAAGTAATAATGAGCGAGCCGCCTTCGACGCGCGCGTTTTCACGCCGGTCCACGGTGTAATATTGCGCTTCTTTATTGCGCACAAATCCCTTTTCATAACTCCACGTCGCGGGGTCGGGGGCTCCTGCTTTGTTAAATTCCTCCGACCAGGTCAGTTTCCATCCGTTGGCGGAGGCGGTATGTTGCGCCGTGGCGCAGCCGTAGCCGAGCGAGATCAGACAGGCGAGTAAACAGGCTGATAGCGCTTTCATGATGAATTCTCCTTTTCGATGCTCTGGTTTTTTTGTTATTCCCCCTGCGGCTCCGGTATGATAAACGAAAAACGGTTCTCACCGCGAGGTTTAACCTCGAACGATTTTTGTATCGTTTTTCCATTGACCCGTACGGTCATCGTGTACGTTCCATAAAATCCTCGAAAACCGATCGTTCCATCGCCGTTGGTTTGCTGTTTCAATCGCGTGGTCCATTCATCCTGAATCAGATGCTTGAGCCGGTTCCATGCGGGTTTGGGATTGAACTGTTCATCGAACAGGCCGCATTTCGGCATGACCACGTCGGCGTCGCTCATGCCGAAATAGACGATCCCTTCGACCGAGGGGTGACCGAACGCGGCCCGGTAAAATTCTTCAATGGCGTCCGCCTGCGCCTCAGGGCTCCAGTTCCCCAGTTTATAGGAACCGCGAATGGCTTCGCCGGGGTCGGATACATTCACGTATTCCGTAATGAGAATCGGCAGTCCTGTACGCGTCCCGAACAGCTCGAACGCGTTCCATAGTTCTTCGGGTGAATACCAGTATTTCCCTTTGTATGGCTCATGCGCCTGAATGCCGATCGCATCAAGCGGAACATCCGCGTCACGCAATTTCTCGATCAGTTGCTGATAGCGCGCCTGAAACCGCCCCTCTGGAATCACGCTGTAATCGTTGATCATCAGTCTCGCGGCGGGGTTCGCCTGATGCGCCTGGTTCAGCGCGCCGCTGACATAGCGGACGATACGATCCATTGGTTCAGGCTCTTTGTTCTGGATGTAACTGTCTTTATCCCAATCGCCCCATACCCGGCAGTGAATCGCCTCGTTGACCACGTCCCATGTGATGTCGATGTCCTTGTATGCGTTCACCTCGCGGGCGATGCGTTGCATCAGCAGTTGATGTTGTATTTCGGCGCTGTATTGAAACAGCCACATCGGCATGCCGCTGCGTGGATACTCGCCGTATTGATGCGTCCAGACCAGCATGTGGCCGTAAAAGCGCCGCAACCCGTTGGGGTAACACCAGTTCTTTATGAAATCCATTCGAGGTTCAAACAATGGTTCGCCCTCGTCGGGTTCATATTGCCCCCAGTTGAATTCAAGCAGCTCGGCGTAGTTGAACAGCTCCTTGAAGCGATTGAGGTATTGTTCGTCATTGTAATGACGCAGGCGGATGTAATTTCCAAACGCGAAGGCGTGCGAAGTCTGTTCGATCGTTGCTGTTACGTCTCTTAGCGGCGAACCATCCGAGGCCTTCAATGTGATCTCCACATCGCCCTTTCTGATTCGCTCAATGTTGTTCGCCGCATCATCCAACACGCCGGCCGTCGCATCCATGCGGCATAAAGTCGTTACGATGAGTAGAAAGAAAATAACGATTCTGAACATAGCGCTCCCGCCGATGGGGTAGATCGAATGATACGCGATCCATTATCGAAAAATCGCATCCCCGGGTCTACGTCGCGTAAAATACGCTCATTTTTTGTCTATACAGGAATTGCGTTTATTGCGCCCCACACAAAATGTATGGTAGCCTTGTTTGGCGTACGAGGCTTCGCACGCCGCATCACGCATCGCAGGGGGACGGCATGAAACGAAATACGATAACGCGGCGGCGGTTTCTGATGAGTTCGGCGGCGGGGCTGGCCGCGGCGGGGTGCGCCGCGTCGGTTCGAAAAACGACGCTGGCTAGAAGCGGGTATAAATCGCCCAACGAAAAACTGAACATCGCGGGCGTCGGAGTGGGGGGAAAAGGTCACAGCGACGTGATCCAGTGCGGCGGCGAAAACATCGTCGCGCTGTGCGACGTCGACTGGCGTCAGTCGAAAGGTTGTTTCGAACGTTTTCCGGACGCGAAAAAATATAAAGACTTCCGCGTCATGCTGGACGAATGTCCCGAGATCGACGCGGTGACGGTCTCGACGCCCGATCACATGCACGCCATCGTCGCCATGCGCTGCATCGAGCGCGGCAAACACGTCTACGTGCAGAAACCGCTGACTCACACCGTGTATGAAGCGCGCGCCCTGCGCCTCGCCGCGCGCAAGTACGGCGTTGCCACCCAGATGGGCAACCAGGGCGCCTCGACCTCCATGTTTCGCGAAGTGTCTGAGATGGTCTGGGCTGGCCTGATCGGCGATGTGGTCGAAACCCACACCTGGACCGACCGCCCCACCGGATGGTGGCCGCAGGGAATCCCCGGTCCATTGCCCGAACAGCCCGTTCCCGATGAACTCAATTGGGATCTCTGGCTCGGCTCCGCCCCGGTTCGCCCTTATAACGGCGGCTATTGCCCCTTCGTCTGGCGCGGCTGGTGGGACTTCGGCAGCGGCGCGCTGGGCGATATCGCCTGCCACGCTCTCAGCCCGGTGGTAAAGGCGCTTTGCCTTGAATATCCGGTCAGCGTTGAATGCACTCACCAGAAAGACGTCAACGATCAGACCTATCCCACTGAGTCGATCATTCATTACGAGTTCCCCGCGCGCCCCGGCTTTCCGCCGCTCGATCTCTACTGGTACGACGGAAAACTCAAACCCAAACTGCCTCCCGGCGTCCGTACCGATCGCAAGTTGCTCGATGTCGGTTCCGGTACGATGTTCGTGGGTACGAAGGGGCTGATTATCATGAACGGCGCGTTACACAAAAACGTGCTGGTCATTGATGGCGACGTGGTCGACGATTACAAACATCCCGATCCGATTATCCCGCGCGAGCCGAGCATTCCCGCGGGCGAAGGCGAAGACGCCGACCAGATGCACAAGATCAACTGGATCCTTTCCTGCAAGACCGGTTCCGTCGCGAGCTCCAATTTCGAACACGCGGGCCCGCTGACCGAGTTCGTCCAGATGGGCAATATCTCGCTCCGCTATCCATACGAAAAACTGGAATGGGACGGCCCGTCGATGCGCTTCACAAACAAAGAAGAAGCGAATCGCTACGTCACCAAACACTACCGCAAGGGATTCGAACTGCACGGATGAAACGCTGGATGAACCGTCTCTCGAGAGAGATAAGTTTCACCCGGCGGCGTGGAGAGCGCCGCTCGTACAAAAAGAGGACGTCATGAACTCGATTACCCGGCGTGACGCGATCAAAACAATGCTGATGGGCGCGGCGGCGCTTCCCCTCGCGGGACGCGCCGCTCCGCCGCCTAATTTCGTCTTCATTCTGGTCGACGATCTCGGTTGGAGCGATCTCGGATGTTACGGCGCCGACGTACACAAGACGCCCAACATCGACCGTTTCGCTCAGGGGTGTCTTCGCTTCACGGATGCATACGCCGCCAGCCCGGTTTGTTCGCCCACTCGCGCCTCCATCCTCACCGGACGCCATCCCGCCCGGCTTCACATGACCGTCTGGCGCGAAAGCTCGCAAGACCCGCCTCACGACCGGCCGCTGATTCCACCTGTCACCGTCGCCGATCTGCCGCATGAGGAGATCACCATCGCCGAGGCGTTGAAATCGGCTGGCTACAAGACGGCGCATATCGGCAAGTGGCACTTGGGCGACGCGGCTTTTTATCCTGAAACGCAGGGATACGACATCGACATCGGCGCGACGCACTGGGGCGCGCCCAACTCGTATTTCTTCCCCTATCGCGGCTCTGAATCCTATGGTGATTTTCGCTATGTGCCTCATCTGGAGTTCGGCGAACCGGGAGAATATCTGACCGATCGCCTCACCAGCGAAGCGATTCGATGTATCGACTTCATGAAAGGCGGGCCATTTTATCTGCAACTGGCCTTTCATACCGTCCACACGCCCATTCAGGGTAAGCCGGATTACGTCGATGAATTTCAACACGCGATCGAGCCCGGCGATCACCACCAGAACGCCGGTTACGCCGCGATGGTGAAAAGCCTCGATGAAAATGTGGGGCGTCTGCTCGCTCATCTCGAATCAAGCGGATTGGCTGATGACACCGTGGTGGTGCTGTTTTCAGACAACGGCGGATTCATCAACCAGCACAAGGGCCAGCGAGTGACCGACAATTCACCGTTGCGCTCCGGGAAGGGGTCGCTGTATGAGGGCGGCGTGCGCGTCCCGCTGATGGTACGCTGGCCAGGCGTGACGCCCGCCGGCGCCGTGTGTCACGAGCCGGTCTCGTCGATTGATTTTTATCCCACGTTGCTTGAGGTCGCGGGCGTCGCGCCTTCTTCCGGGCCGCCGCGTGAAATCGATGGGCTGAGCATCACGCCGCTGCTGCGCGATCCATCCGCGCGATTGCGGCGCGAGGCGCTTTTCTGGCATTATCCGCATTACTACCCCACCACGTCGCCGGTGGGCGCGATTCGCAAGCGGGAATGGAAGCTGTTGGAATATTTTGAAGATGGCCGTGTCGAGCTGTATAACCTGAACGACGACCTGGGCGAGACCAACGATCTGGCCGAACGCCGCACCGTGTTCGCCGAAGAGTTGCGCACCGAATTGCACGCATGGCGCGCGTCGGTCAATGCGCAGATGCCCGAACTCAACCCGGGGTATAAACCATAGCCAACCGGATGATAGCGGACGGCGGCGTTACTCCGGCATGGGTGGAATGACCGTCGTATTGCGCGACATCAGTTCGAAATTACCGAACACTTTCCACTCGCCGGGCAAGACGTCATCGTCGACATCGATCAGCATGTCGCTCTGACTTAATT
Source organism: bacterium (assembly GCA_016125385.1). Taxonomy (GTDB): domain Bacteria; phylum Hinthialibacterota; class Hinthialibacteria; order Hinthialibacterales; family Hinthialibacteraceae; genus WGLV01. The sequence goes on along the minus strand of WGLV01000037.1, from coordinate 46,066 downwards.
CATTCCCCGATAACAGAACGCGTAAAGTGCGTTCTCCCTTCAGTCGCAGGTACGCCGTATTAACGCGCGGAGCCACGCATCCGCTCAGTACGCCGAAACGGCAGTTCTCCAGCGTTGCGACGGAAGTCCGTTGCGTCGATGTGGGGCTATCGCCGTACAGGTTGTGGATGGAGAATCGTTCCACCTCATGCGCGAACAGCGCCGAGCGTTCCTGCTGTTCGTATACGTCCGGTTTGATGTAGACGCGAGCGTTATTGATCGTGACGCCGCGCGCGTGGGCGATGGTGATGTACGCGGGCTCGCGGGCGAAAATCGTGTCGCGATTGTCGCGATAGGTACGGCTTCCGCCCACCGCCTTTTTGCGGTTGGCGTAGTCATCGAACCAGTCGGCGCGCAGCGTGATGTTATCGAGCGTCAGGTTTTCGATCGGGCTTTGCGGCATGCCCTGAATCAAAACGCCGCTGCCGCCTCGGATCTGAATGCCGCGAAAAATTACGTCGCGAATCGCCCCCACCGGCGTCTCTTCGTGTCTTTTTTCGATATCCATGAAAATCGGGAACACGTCGCGCACGCCTTCGCTGGGCATGGTTTCGATCGAGATGTCTGAAAAAGTAACGCGCTCTATCGCCGAACCGTCCTTCATGAAAAAGCCGATTCCGGTGCGCGTGTTCTTGATCGTGCAGTTGGATACATGGATATCACGGAATCCGCCCACCGATTCCGTGCCCAGTTTGAGCGCGGTGGTGGTGGTTTCGAGCGTACAGTTGGTGACGACGACGTTTTCGCAGGGTTCTTTCTCGGTCGCCTTGAAGACGATGCAATCGTCGCCCGCCACGATGTGGCAGTTGGAGATGCGCACGTCGCGGCACGAGTTCGGGTCGATGCCGTCTGAATTCAGCCGGTGGATGTTGTTGAGAATGGTTACGCCGTCGACGGTGACGCGTTCGCAGCGCTTGAAGTGCAACGTCCATGAATCGCTGTAAAGAATCTGAACGCCGCTGACCACCACGTCGCGGCAATCTTCAAACAGTAGTACGCCCGTTCTGAACGCCGGGGCGTCGGGCGCGCCCCAGCGAGCGCCGTAATCGGCCGTCCCCTGTCCGTGAATGCGCCCGCGCCCGGTCACGCCGATGTTCTCGGCCCCGTGTGCGTTTAACAGACGTCCGCGTGAACCGTGGGGGTAATCGGCTGGATCGGTGCTGGCCCACAGCGTCGCGCCCGCCGCGATATTCAGCGTGACGCCGCTTTTCAGCTCCAGCGCGCCGGAGAGGTAATCTCCCCGTGAGATCAGCGCCTCGCCTCCGCCCTCCGCGGCGCAGGCGTCGATAGCGGCCTGGATGGCCGCCGTGCTGAGGTGATCTTTGCCCGGCGTGGCGCCAAACTCGCGCGCGTCGAAGCTCTGCGCGCCGGCCGCCGCCGCAAACGCCATGAGAATCATCCCTATGACCAACCCCAGCGGTTTTATTCGCATAATGGTTTCGCCTTCCTTACTGCCATTCGACGACGGCTTTAACCACGCCTTCGCCGGGTTCGAGCCAGCTCGCGAACCGTTCGATCATCTCGCTGGCGCCGGCGCGGTGGGTGATCCAGGGCCGTGTATCGAGCGAGCCGTCTTCCATCCGCTTCATCACGCGCTGCATGTCTTCGCGCGTCGAGTTTCGGCTGCTGAGCAGCGTCGTCTCGCGCTTGTGAAAGTCGGGGTCGTGAAAGGTAAAGTCGCCCACGAACAGGCCGACGAAAATCAACCGCCCGCCATGCGCCATGTAATGCAGCGCGTTCATCATCGAGTTCGGGTTTCCGGTGCAGTCGAACACCGCGGTGGGCAGGTCGCCTCCGGTGATTTCGTTCAGCATGCCGGGGGCGTCATCATTCGCATTCACGCAATGCTCGATTCCGATCTGTTCCCGGCAGAACTCAAGCCGCGCGGAATTCACGTCGAGTGCGATCACGCGGGCGCCTTCCGCCTTGGCCATCGCCATCGCGCCCAGTCCAATGGGGCCCGCGCCGATCACCAGCGCGTATTCGCCCGCCTCCAGCGCGGCGCGGCGCACCGCGTGCGCGCCCACGCCGATGGTTTCCACCAGAGCGAGCTGATCCAGCGTAAGGGTCTCTGACTTGTGAAGTTTGTGAATTGGTACGGCGATCTCGTCGCGCATGCCGCCGTCGAGATGCACGCCCAACACTTTCATATTGACGCAGCAGTTGGAGCGTCCGCGCCGGCAGGCGATGCAATGCCCGCAGTTCAGATAAGGCTCCACCGCGCATCGGTCGCCTTCTTTCAGGCCGAATTCGTTCTCACCGATCTCAACGATCTCCACGCCCAGTTCGTGCCCAAGCACGCGGGGGTATTGAAAGAAGGGCTGCTTGCCGCGGAAGGCGTGCAGATCCGTTCCGCACACGCCAATGCGATGAACGCGCACCAGCGCCTCTCCCGCGCTCGCTGTGGGGCGGTTGGTATCAATGGCCTCAAACCGGCCGGGTTCATTCAGAATGATGGTTCTCATATCGGCGTCCTTTATGACGGATTGATTCAGTTGTTTTCCGTACGCCCGCTGGGCCATGTTTGATCCTGAATCGGTTTCAGAATGTCGCGCACTTCGGCCAGCAGGGTTTCGTCGATGGGTTCGTTCATCCATTCAATATTTTTGCGGATGTTCTCCGGCCGCGCCGTGCCCACCAGCGTGGTATGAATGCGTGGGTTGGCTAACGCGAATTGCAGCGCAAGTTTGGCGATATCGGCGCCGCGCTCGCGGCAATGCGCCGCGGCCTTGGCGCAATGGTCACGGATCAAAGCCGGCGCCGGATGCCAATCCGGCGGACCGCTGTTGGTAAGCAGCCCCATCGACAGCGCCGAAGCGTTAATCACGCCCACTCGCTTTTCGTTCAGATAAGGCGACAGCGAGTCGAGCGTGACGTCGTTCAGACAATAATGACAATATGACAACACCGTATCGATTTCGATCTCGTCCAACACCTTACGGAAAATCGTCAGCGGCAGTCCGGTCACGCCGATGAAGCGCACCTTGCCTTGTTCGCGCGCCCACCGCAACGCGGGAATCGTTTCATCGATCACCTGGCGGATCGAGCCGAACTCGATGTCGTGACACTGAATCACGTCGATGTGGTCCACGCCCAGCCGCTCCAGGCTTTCGTCGATGCTGCGCGTCACGCGCTCGGCCGAAAAATCAAACTCGTCGTCTCCATAGCGGCCCACCTTCGTCGCCAGTATATAGCGATTGCGTTCGACGCCTTTCAGCGCCATGCCCAGCACGCTCTCCGCTTTGGTGAGACCGTAATAAGGCGAACAATCGATGTAGTTCATCCCCATTTCCAGCGCGGTATGCACCGTCTCGACGCCCTGCGTCTCGCGTACGTTGTGAAACACGCCGCCCAACGGAGACGCGCCGTAGCTGATCACTGAAACCGATAGTCCGGTCTTGCCTAGAGTCCTGTATTCCATTGCGTATTTTATCCCAGCCGGTAGATTCGTTTCGCGTTCAGGATTTTGATCGCCGCCTGTTCGCTTTCGCTTAGTGCTTTGATGTACTCCAGCCCGATGTTCATAACGTCATGATAGGTCCCCGCGACGGTACAAACCGGCCAGTCCGAGCCAAGCATGATTCTCTCGGCGCCGAACGCGTCGAACACCACATCGAGATAGGGGCGTAAGGTTTCCGGTGTCCAGTTTCGCCAATCCGCTTCGGTTACCATGCCCGAAACCTTGCATGACACGTTGCCGTAACGCGCTATCTCGTGCAGGTTCTCAGCCCACGGTGACAAAACGCTTTCGCGGATGCGCGGCTTGGAGATATGGTCGAGAACGAAAGTCTGTTCGGGCAACCGCCGCACGAACTCGATGGCGACGGGCAGGTGACGTTCAAAGAGCAACAGATCGTATGTCAGATCGTACGTCTTCAAACGGCTGACGCCGCGCATAAAATCGTCCCGCATCAAAAAACGATCGTCCGGTTCGTCGTGAACGACGTGACGCACGCCTTTCAGTTTGGGATGCGCCGCCAACCGTTCGAGTTGGGCGTCCAGATCGGCGCCGCGCAGATCGGCCCAGCCCACCACCCCGGCGATCCAGGCGTTTTCATCCGCCAGCGTGAGAAGCCAATCCGTTTCTTCCAGCGTCTGCCGCGCCTGAACCGCGACGGTTGCTTCCACGCCGGTCTCGTCGAGAAGCGGTTTCAGATCGCCCGGCGTAAAATCGCGCCGCAACGCCGCCATCGATTCGCCGATCCAGCCATATTCCCGCGCGTTGTATCGCCAATAGTGCTGGTGTACGTCGATCGTCATTGTATACCCCATCAGACAAAGAATGCATTCACAGGTTATTGTACGAAGGCGAAGCGTGGTTGAATAGGATGAGCGGCCGCCTTCGCGGGTGATTCAGTGATGAATTGGGTATAATACGAACCATGATTTCTTCCCGGTTGAAAGCGCATACAAAGCGAATGACATTTCCATGGAATCGAGGGAGCCTTGGTTGCGGCCTGGCGCTCGGGTGGCTTGTTGTATTGACCGTCTATTTGAACGCCGCGTCCGCGCAAGACGCCGAGGTTCAGGATCAGGCGGTTGCTTACAACGTCGAGTTTCGCGGCGTTGAGAACAGCGGCCTTGTTGAACGCCTGCGCCAGTATTCCAAATCCGTTGAACTGCGCGGGCGCAAACCGCCCTCAATGGCGTTGCTGCGCCGCCGTCTTGAAAATGACATCCCCCGGTTGGTGAACGTGTTGAAGTCGGAAGGCTTTTTCGACGCGCGCGTTGAATTTTCTCTGGATGAATCAAGTCAACCCATCACCGCCGTATTTCAGGTTGAAGCGGGCCCTGTGTATGTGCTGGGCGAGGTAAGCGTCGAATGGGTCGAGTCGGCGAGCCCGGAGATTGAAACGCCCAAACCGGTTGAAATGGGCCTGGCTCCGGGCGAGCCGTTTAACGCCGACGCCGCGTCACGAGGGGGAAACGTCATTGAGCGCCGGCTGCATGATCGAGGGTATCCTCTGGCGCGCGTCGACGATCAGACCATCTACGCCGATCACGCCGCCCGCCGCGCCGAATTAATCTACCGCGTCGACGCGGGACCGCGCGCCGTATTCGGTGAGACGCGAATCGAAGGGCTGACGACCGTCCATGAAAAATACGTGCGGAACCGACTGCGCTGGCGCGAAGGCGAGTTGTACGACGCACGCAAGATCGACGAAACACAGACCGTGCTCATTAAAACCGGACTTTTCGCGCTGGCGCAAATTCAGCCCGCCACTCAAACCGCGCCCGATGGCGCCCTGCCCGTGACGCTGACGCTCAATGAACGCAAGCCGCGCACCGTCAGCGCGGGCGCGTTTTACCAGACCGATGACGGCCCCGGCGGCAAGCTGGGGTGGGAACATCGGAACCTGTTCGGCGGTGGAGAAGACCTCTCTACTGAAGTCCTTGCTTCGTTTATTGAGTATTCGGGGCACGTCACCTATCGCCAGCCCGACTTTCTCGACGTTGATCAGTTTCTTGTACTCGACGCGCGCGTGGCCGACGATCACCCCGACGCGTATGAAAGCAAAAACATCAGCCTCTCGGCCATGCTGGAGCGAGTGTTGAATGATGAAATGAAATTGCGCGGCGGTGTCAAGTATCGCCTTGCCGATATCACTCAGCGTCATGAGACCGATACGTTCGGTCTGCTTTCTTTTCCAGTTGAGTTTGAGTGGGACGCCTCCGATGATCTGCTCGATCCCACCCGGGGCGGCCGGTTAAATGTTTCGACGGAACCGTTTTATGGAACCTTGGGCTCCAATCTGCTCTTTTTCAAAAATTATTTGAAGTATGGTCATTACTTTGAGCTCGCCTCCCGGCCTGAGCTCATTGCCGCCGCCAGGATCGGCCTCGGTTCCATCGTAGGCGCGCCGTCTGATTCATTGCCCGCCGATGAACGTTTTTATGCGGGCGGCGGCGGTTCCATTCGCGGCTATCCCTACCAGACGGTCAGCCCATTGATTGGCAACGACCCCATCGGTGGACGATCCATCATCGAATTGTCGTTTGAACTGCGCTGGCGGCTGTCGCAAAGCATCGGCCTGGTGTTTTTCGTGGATGGCGGCGACGCCTTTGAGTCGAGCGTGCCTGATTTCAGCGATAATCTGCTTTGGGGAACCGGCGTCGGCTTCCGTTATTTCACGCCCATCGGTCCCGTTCGTCTTGACGTGGGCGTGCCGCTCAATCGCCGGCCTGGAATCGACGATCCGTTTCAGATTTACGTGAGTATCGGACAATCGTTCTGATGAATGAACAAGTAACCATCCCGTCTCGCCGCAGGCGATTCGCTCGCTGGCTGATCCTTACGCTGGCGGGTATCGTGGCTTTGTTGACTCTGGCGTTCGCAATGTTACAGGCGCCGCCCGCCAAACGGGCGCTGGCTTCGTGGCTTTCAGATCGCCTGAGCGAGTCGGCCAGGGCGCGCGTCTCTATAAAGGGCTTGAGCGGCTTCATCCCGTTTGATCTCCGAGTCGGCGAAGTGACTCTCTCCGATTCAGAGGGTGAGTGGCTGATGGTTCGCGGCGTCCATTTCACGCTTGGCGCCGCGCCGCTGCTGCGCGGCGCGGTCGACGTGGGTGAGTTGACCGTCGCTTCAATCGAAGTGACGCGTAAACCGGCCCGTGCCAATGAGAGTGAAGCGAAACCGCCATCCGAGCGTTGGCCTTCTCTCCGTTTGCCCTCCGAGGCGCCGCGCGTGTCGATCCGCCGTTTTTCGCTTGATAAACTCCATATCGCCGAAGCCGTGGCGGGCAGGGAACTGACTTGTTCCGCCAGCGGTGAATTCAGAACGCACGCCGGGCCGTCTCTGTTGCAAAGCCGCTTCAGCGTGCGCGAATCCGGCGCCGAACGTCCATTGATTCAGGCGGAAGCCTCGATCGCGGGCGCTTCGCCTCGTTTGAAGATCGACTCTGAAATCCATTTGGATGAAGACTCGGGCTTGATGGCCTTATTGGGATTGAAGGATGTTCGTTCCATCGAATCGGTGTTGAAGGGTGAAGGCCCGCTGCATGAATGGCATGGCCGTTGGGAGCTCGTCGCGCCGCCGCTGGGGATCGTCCAGGCCAGTCTGACCCTCGGTCTGGATGACGCCCCCCATTGTGCGTTCGAAGGGACGCTGAGTCCTGACATGGAGGGCGCCGCGCGTGATTGGCCGTCGTGGCTCGCGGAAGGCGGTTCGTTTTCTCTCGCGCTGGCGTCGCCTGATCCTCAAACCATCCGTGTAAACGATTTTCATCTCAACGCGCGCGGCGCTGAGCTCGCCGCCGGTGGCGTATACGCGTTATCCAGCCATGTGATTGACGCAACGCTGAACGGCCGTCTGGATGATTTATCCGCGCTTCAGCCCTGGGTGAATCAACCGTTGTCGGGCGCCGCGTCGGTTACCGTGTCCGCGTCGGGCCCGGCGCAAACGCCTTCGATGGCTGCGTCATTGAGCGCGTCCGGCGTCGTCGCCGCCAGCGCGGGCGTCCGCTTGATGGATGTTACAGCGCGAGTACGCCCGAGTGATTCTATCTTTTCGGCGTTTTCGTCTTGGCCCTCGGCTCAAATCGAAGCCTCAGCGGATGTGTGTGGCGTGACTGTCGCTAATGGCGTGCGCCGCATCCCCGATCTCGCGTTCAGCTTCTCCGGTGAATCGAATCGCGCCGATGGCGTTCACATCGATGCGCTGACTGTTCGCGCCGCCAGTGATGCTCTGCGCCTGTCGGGCGTCGCCGATCCGCGTGTCGAGTCCGTATCTTTGTCGCTGGATGGACGCGTGAACGATGTGTCGATTCTCTCTCCGTCGCCAGCGTCGTCTCTTGGTGGCGTCTTGTCTGTGACGGGGAATCTTGTCTCATCCAGCTGGAGCCAATCGTTATCATCTCGTCTCCGCGCTGAAGCGAATGGATTGCGTAATGCGCCCGCTCCGCTCGATCGCTTAGCGGGGCGGAGGGTTGAAGCCGGCGCCGAACTGAATCTGTTAAATGGAACAACGTTGCGAGTCGCTGAATTGCACGCTTCCAGCGCGACGGTCTCCGCATCCGCCTCCGGGGCGGTTGAGCTCGCCTCCCAGTCGGTTGATGTGCAATGGAGGGCCGATCTTCGATCGCTTGCGCCGCTATCCGGCGCCGCGGGTCGTGCGTTAGCCGGTTCAATGATCGCGTCCGGTTCCGCATTCGGGCCGCTGGATGATCTCCGCGCTTCGATGACCGCCGCCAGCCTCGACGCTCGAGTGGATGGCCAGCCGCTTGGAGAACTGACCGCCGAAGTGAATGTGACTGGAGTGACCGAGCCAAAAGGCGAATGGCGCGCGCGGCTTTCTCGTGGCGAGATGACCTTGAATGCCTCGTCCCGTTTCGGACTGTATGACCGGCGGATCGAATTGACGGACCTTCGTGCTTCCGCTCCCGGCGCGCAACTGAACGGATCGCTATCCGCGGAACCCGCTTCCAAACGCATTACCGGTCAACTGGCGCTGGAATCCAGCGATCTGTCTCCGCTTGGTGAGCTTCTGCGTGAACCGTTGAGTGGTTCCTGTTCCATTGTGCTTGATGCGTCTTCCACCGATCTGATCCGCTCCCGTTTTGACGCGAGCGTGACGAATCTCAATTCGCGTTTTGGCGAAGTTGAAAAGTTCACCGCGCGGGGACGGGCTGATGGCGTGTGGCCTCGTTTGTCGCTGGATGCTCAGGTTGAAGCCGCTGGCGCGCGGTATCATGATGTTGCCATCAGTGATCTGATTGTGAATGCATCCGGAGGTGATACGCTTCAATGGAAGACGAGCGTGTCGGGGGAGGCGAAGCGCTCCTTTTCGGTCCACTCGCGTGGATCGTATTCTCACGGCGGCGAATCGCATCTATCGCTTGATGTGCTTCGCGCCGATTACGACGGCGCGGAATTCGAATTACGCCATCCCGCGCGGATCTCATTTTCCGGAGATGGATTCGAAATCGATGCGATTGACGCTCGCGCTGGTTCGGGTGAGATCACGCTCTCCGGCGGCGTAGGTTCTCGATCCGTCTCGATGATCGCCAGCGCCACTCGTGCGCCGCTTGCCTGGGCGCGCCTTGTGGGCGTCGATGACGTGACGGGCGCTATTGACGCCTCGCTGCGCTTGAGCGGCGATCCATTGCTCCCTCGATTCGATCTGACCGTTCGGGGAGAGCGTATCCGGCTCGCCCGGCCCGCTTTCAATAATGTACGTGACGCGTCTCTCGATCTCCACGCCCGGTACGCCAGCCGGGTGCTGGCCGCGAGCGCTCGAATCGCGGATGTCTTGCCTCAACCCGTCACCGCCGAAGCGCGAATTCCACTTGAATTGTCGCTCCAGCCGTTCCGTTTTCATCTTCCTGATGATGAATCTCTCTCCGGTTCGTTGCAAGGCCGGCTCAACGCTTCGGTGCTTCCTGCGTTGCTGCTTCTTGAAGGGCAGAGAATGGAAGGCGTCATCAACGCCGATCTCGCTCTGGATGGAACGCTGGCTCAACCCGCGATCGCGGGCCGCGTCGAGATGGTCAGCGGCGCATACGATCATCTTGACTATGGCGTCGTACTGCGGGACGTGAATTTACTGGCTGAGGCCGCTCCCGGTGAGGGCGTCCTCAAGCTGCGGCGATTGCGGATGACCGATGGAGCGGTGGGTTCAATTTCAGGCTCAGGCGAGGCGCCCTTATCGTTGCAGAAGCCGCTGTCGCTTGTTCTTGCGCTGCATCAGGCGCAATTGATTCGTCAGGACGATCTCACCGCGACCGTGAGTGGCGATCTGGCCCTGAAGGGCAAGGCGTCCAGCCTGGTGTTGAGCGGTTCGCTTGAAGCGTCGCCGATTGAAATCCGCATTCCTGACCGGTTGCCTGAATCGATCGAACAACTGAACGTGGTTGATTCCACCCGCGCGGCGTCATTGACGCCGTCGGCTTCGAGTTCTTCCGCCGCGCCGGTTACGGCTGAACTCGATCTGAAGGTGAAGATTCCCGGACGTATGTTTGTGCGTGGACGCGGTCTCGATTCCGAATGGAGCGGTTCGCTTGACGTGACGGGCTCGACCCAGCGGCCCAGAGTCAATGGCTCTCTTTCCGTGGTGCGTGGTTTCTTCAATTTCTTCAGCAATCGGATGGCGTTGAATCAGGGGACCGTCCAGTTTTCCGGTGATCCCGCGAACCCGTATCTTACCGTCGCGGCGCAAACCACCCGGAAAGGAGATGAATTTACGCTGAATCTATCCGGCCCCGCATCATCGCCGCGTATGAATCTGCAAAGCAACCCGCCGCTGCCGTCAGACGAGGCGCTTTCACGTTTGCTCTTCGGGAGACGGCTGACCGATATTACCCCTCTGCAGGCCGTCCAGCTCGCTCAGGCGGCGAATACCTTGAGAGGTGGGTCGGGCGCGTTCGACGTCATGGGTGAGATGCGCTCGCTGCTGGGCGTCGACCAGATTGAGTTACGCGCCGGCGAAGGCGGCGACATGAGCAAAACCACCGTCGGTCTCGGCAAGTACCTTACCGATGATGTCTACGTCGATCTCGAACAGGGCTTTGGAAAAGATTCCAGCCGCGTCAAAGTCGAGATCGAGCTGACGCCCACGATCTCCGTCGAAAGTCAGCTGGGCCTCGATAAAAACACCGGCGTCGGGGTATTCTGGAAATACGATTTTTAGCGAATTGAATGATATGGACTCTGGGAGAAGCGCGATGAAAAAGACTCTGCTTTTCTGTTTCGTGATTGCAATCTTCACCTCTTATGGATGGGCCGAAACGCCATCCGCCTTGTGGGGAAAATCGGGCGAGCGATGGACGCCGCAAAGCCGCCTGCCCGACGTGTCTCACGCGGGTTACCATCGCGGCGAGTTTGATATCCCGTCACCGCCCGTAGCGGCCAATGTGCGTGACTTCGGCGCTGTGGGCGACGGTGAACACGATGATACCGAGGCGCTTCTCCGCGCCATCGGCTCCGTAAAAAGCGGTGCGGTCCTGATTCCCGAGGGCAAGTATAAAATCACCCAGATCATCGAAATCACCAAACCCGGAATCGTGCTGCGCGGCGAAGGCTCCGATAAAACCATCTTGTACTTCCCGACGGTGTTGAACGACATCCGCCCCGACTGGGGAGCGACGACGACGGGCGACCGTACTTCGAATTACTCATGGGCGGGCGGGTTTATCTGGTTCAAGGGATCGTTTCAGAGCCAGACGCTGGCCGAGATCGTTTCGCCCGCGGCGCGGGGCGATAAGGAGGTCGCCGTCTCTAATTCAGCGAGCCTTCATGCCGGAGATGAAGTCGAGGTCTATATGAGTGATGACGCGGAAAACTCACTCGCCGATCATCTCTATTCAGGCGATCCCGGCAAAATGGATAACCTGCGCGGGCGGACTCACGCCTCGCTGGTGACGCGCGTCGTCCGCGTTGACGGTAAGCGCGTCGTGATCGATCGTCCGCTTCGGTTTGATATCCAACCGCGTTGGAAACCCGTGATTCGCAGGTTCAGCCCTACCGTCAGCGAATGTGGAATCGAGTCGCTGGGGTTTCTTTTTCCTGTGACGCCTTATCAGGGCCATTTCACTGAGCTGGGCTATAATCCCGTCGCCATGAGCAACGTGGCTCACTGCTGGGCGCGCGGCATACACATCCAAAACGCCGATAGCGGTTTCTTTATCGGCGGCCGGTTCTGCACGGTCGATCGCGTCGTGTATGATTCGGAGCGGCCGCCCGACTCCACCGGCTGCACCGGACATCATGGCGTGTATATTTCCAGCGATGACAATCTGTTTACGCGTTTTCAGTTTAACACGCGTTTTATTCACGATCTCACCGTAAGCCACTGCGCGGGCAACGTCTTCTCAAACGGCTCCGGCGTCGATCTCTGTTTTGACCATCACGAGCGCGTCCCCTATGAAAACTGCTTCACCAACATCGATATCGGCCGGGGAACCCGCATGTGGAAATGTGGAGGCGGCGCCGCGCTGGGGCGTCATTGCGCCGCGCGGGGAACCTTCTGGAACATCCGCGCCGATCGGCCTCAATCCTGGCCGGATGGCTTCGGACCCGATTCGATGAATCTGGTCGCGGTGCAAACCCGTTCATCCAGCGTGATGGATGAGGGGGGGCGGTGGTTCGAGGCGATTCCACCGGATGAGATCGTCCCCGCGAACATTCATGAAGATCAGTTGCGCCACCGTCTTGAAAGTGTAAAACAAACCCGCGTCGAAGACGCCGCGTCGCGGCAATGATCGCGATCACCGTTCATTTAAAAAGAGAGGGGGGCCGGTTGAGCCCCCCTTCGCATTGTTTGGTATGATTGTGTGCGTTAAATCTGCGAGCAGCCCGCCGGACGCAGAATGACGTCGGATATATTGGATACCGTATCCTTGTACTGCTCGTCGCCGCTCAGTTTTTTCCAATCCGGATCCGAACCGAACTGTCCCCAGTTCTTGTCGCGTTCTTCCATGCTTTCAAACGCCAGCATGTAAGTCAGATTGGGCATCCCCGTTCCAAACAGCGTTTCGCCGAAGAAAACCGGATGAAGCCCCGTCTTGCGGAAAATGGGTACCTCGCCGCCGTCGTTGAACATCTCGATCTTTTTCTTCGCCATGACTTCGCTGTGGCTTTCATAGGTTCGCAGTTCAAAAATGCGTGACCCTTTGCCTTTAACCTCGCTGGGAACCTCGACCGCCGGCATTTCGCGGAAGGCCCTCAACAGCGAACTTTCATAGCGCACGTAATTCGGGTCCGACAGGCCGGTCATCAAAAATTCCTTGCCCGCCTCACGGAATTCGGCGTCCGCCAGCAGCGCGCTGGTCGAGTTGACCGCCGATTCCAGCGAGGGATGCGGCAACAACACGTACAGCGTCGGGCTGGTCTGCCCGTAACGTACGCTGAAAACACCCACCGGACCCACGCCCATGCGGTTATAGGCGGGAATCGCGGCGTCTTTCAAATACTTCTCCAGAATCCCCTTCTTGTCGCCCAGCAGCGTGTGGTACTTGCGAAACTCGATATACTGCTGTCCGGGCGCGGCGTCTTCCGCGGCCATCGCCGTGATCGCGCCCGCCGCCGCGGCGGACGCTGCGATAAACGATCTCCGTTCCATCGAATTCTCCCTGATTCAATTGGATTGTCTGAAGGCGTTACATATTACCCGGTCCGTGACAATCGTTACAGTTCTGCCCTTCCCAGGCGTCGCCGAATCCTCGCGGATGGTTGAACGTCTGAGTCTTGTATTCCATGTTTGCGATCGCGTCCCACCCTTCCGCCTGCCGGGTGATCTCATGGCAGAGGTTGCAATCCTGGCGAATCGGCGTGTCGTCGGCGGTGACGTGGTTGCCATCGTGGCAGCGGAAACATCCGGGGAACTCGAGATGCCCGGTGTTGACGGGGAACTTCGTCCAGTCGGTCTTCTGCTCGGGGAAGAAGTTGGTCGCGTAAATCGCCTGTGTCTGCTTGATGGCTTGTGCGACCTTCGCCTTGGTATCGGCGTCTTCCACGTCGCTGTATTTATCTTCCAGTGATTTGGCGATTCCTTCTTCCGCTTCCTGTTGAGTGGCGTATTCGCCGTTCAGCGCTTCCACCGCGGCTGATTTGATGCCTTCCAGCTTCGGATCGATCAGCTCCTTCTGCATCGCCGCGTTCACGGTCGAGAACGGCGAGTTGAATTTATGCGAAGGACGGTTGTGGCAGTCCATGCAATCCATGGTGCGTATCTGGTCTTGCGGAATCGAGGCGGGGTCGAAATCTTCCGCGTTTTTGTCTTTATATTCGATCACGCGGCCGTCGTCGTAGGTGACTCGCACCCAGGGGATGACCTGGCGGTCTTCATCTGATGCGTAGTATTCCATCTTGTGATCGAGTCCGATGTGCCAGTGGATGCCTCGGGAGTGCTGAGCATCGTCCGAACTGCCGCCGATATGAAGCAGCAGGCTGATTTCGTAGGGGTCGTTGTCATCTTCCGTCGAATAGTAGATTTTCGTTTTCTCAATCGAGTCGAAAAACTTTTCCGGCCAGTGACATTCCTCGCACGTTTCACGAGCGGGGCGCAGGTTGGCGATGGGCGTGTCGATCGGCAGCGTGTATGAATCCGTCACTACCGCGACCACCTGGCCAAGACCGGTCAGTTTGCTTTTAACGTACCATTCCGCGCCGGGGCCGATGTGGCACTGTACGCAGGCGACGCGTGCGTGCGGCGAATGTTGATACGCGGTATATTCAGGCGCCATGACCTGATGGCAGGTCAACCCGCAGAATTCCGTCGATTCGGTCAGGTGATACGCCTGATACGAACCGATTGAAGTCATCATCAGAAAAACCAGCGTGGCCGCGCCGAACACGCCCATGTAAAAGCGATGGCGCATCACGTTCAGATCGAGAACCGGAAGCCCTTTTCGAACGTCGCCGCGCAGTTGCCGCCGCCATTCCAGCCACATGCCGAATGGAACCAGGGCCAGGCCAAAAACAAGAATCGAGGGGCCGACGATGTAAATGAGAATTCCAATGTAGGGGTTGTGCGTCCCGTAAATCAGGTCGGCGACGATGATGACGCCCTCGCCGGCCACGAACGCCATCGCCAGCCAGAAGCCGAACAGCGAAATCCAGTTATTGACCAGAGGCGGCTTTTGTTCGTGTTGTTCGTTCATGGTTTCGCTCCGTATGAAAAGAAAGTATGTAAAGTAAGTAAATAATAAATTGATCCATATGTTGTTCGATCAATCTTGTCTAGCTTAACACGACCCACGCCCCATCACAATTCTGCGACGATAAATAAAACAAAATTTTATTAACAAAGCCGATTCAACATTCCAGTTTCTGGATAAGATAACGTAAAGACAATAGAATCAAAAAAGGCGGCCTCATCAAGGCCGCCTTTCTGTTGAACGTTAATTATTCGTGCGGATTAGTACAGTTCCCAGACGTTCACGTCTGTTCCAGCCAAAAACAAATCGCCGTAAGACAATTCGGTGTGCGGACGGCCGTTCCACGCCAGTTGGGTTTTGCGGGCGCCGGTGTCATCGTCGTTGACGGCGATGTCAAAACCCATTGGGTTTTTCATTTCAAACATGATCGCTTTTGGAATCGCGAATTCAACGACGTAACCGGTGGATGTCGTCTTGGTGGCGGCGAACCACTGTTCGTTGGCGCCAAAGACCGCGCCGCTGGCTTCAGCCGAGCGTACCGCGCCGTTGGCCGTCATAACGAATTGGCCTTCCCATTGGTTGCCATTCCGTCCTCCGCTGCCATTCGTGTCGCTGGCGTCGGTATCCAGAAACATCTCGACGCTGTCGTCGGTCCATGTCTCCCCGTCCACCGAACCGGCTGCGGCGGCGTCCGTCGAGATCGCATCGTCAGTTACGGCTACCGCGACGTAAAGTTTGTCAGTGGTATGAACGACCCAGGCTGACCAGTCATGATCGCCGAGTTCCCATTCATCCACGCCGTCGTAGTTCCCCGTATGTGGGTTGATTTTAATCTCAGACGCAGTGCCGTATTCGCCCGCGCTGATCACGCCGTCAACGGTTGGAGCCGTCGAAACCAGGGGAGCGGTATACGATCGCGGTCCCAGAATCATGTTTCCGTAAGTCGCTTCGACGTGCGTTTCGCCTGACCAGACGTACTGGTTTTCCAGCGTATCGCCTCCGTCGTCATCGTCATCAATCGCAATGTCAAAACCGATAATGTCGCCGGGTTTCGGATTGCCCAGTAAACTCAATGAAATGCGGAATTCGTAATTGAGCCGCCCGCTTCCATCGACTCCGCAGATCCCATACCAGGGCGCGTTCGGACCGAATCCCGGGTTGCCGGCTTCCGCTTCACGATACGCATTATTCGCAGTGACGACATATTGACCGCCGGTGCTCCAGCCTTCCGGTTTGCTTCCTGCCGTGTCTCTGACGTCGTAGTTGCTGTTGTCGCCGTCGATGAATACTTCGGCGGCGTCATCCAGCCAGGTGTTGCCGTTTTGAGAATCGGCCGCCGCGGTGTCGGTGAAGATATAGTCGTCAACGACGATCATGGCGACATACAAATAACTGCTGTCGTACCCGACGAATATCTGAACGTCGATATCCGTATTGTCGAGAGGACCAATGCCGCCATTTCCAATCCTCGCGCCCTGAATGTAATCTTCCTGGTTTTCATCAAATCGCATGACCCAGTAGGAACTCGTATTCTCCGCGCCCGCGGCGTACTGCCACGATTCGCCGCCAGCCAGATCGATCAGCCCATCGAGAACGGGCGGTTGTGGCAACGGCATGGCGACTCGGGTCTTGGTGTCGTCTAGAGTCGACCGATCGGCGAAGGCGACTCCAATGAACAGGGTGCAGCACAACATACTCACAAACAGCTTTTTCATCATCAATCCTCCCAAGTTGTATAGATGCAGCAATTCGCCAGTATCTCACAGTCACAGTTTCTAAGCCTACTTAATTAAATCGGATTTTCGAAATAAATATATATGACAGACGGTATGAAAATTATAAAATTATTTTCAATTCAGGTGATTTTTGAAAAACTCTGAGATCGAGTAAGGAGAAACCTGGTTGCGCTGGGGGCGATTGCAACACGATACTGCCCGTCAGCGATTTATCGATATAGCGGATGTCAGAGGTCAGAAATACGGTGACTCCAAACGTTTTTTGACGGCAAATAGAGTCAATCTGGTAATTCAAACCGATTTGAAATTGAGTGCGAAAATGAATCGAACAAATTTCCTGGGGGGTGAATTGACGGAATTTATGAGGTGAATTTGAATAGATCAGTTGCCGAGCCAGCGTTCTACATTCGCCCGTACAAAATCATCGTCGCGTAACGAAGGATAAGCCTTCCACACCCGGTCGATATCTTCATATTGTCCGGGAGAGAGCCGCTCCCTCTCCAGCAGGCATCTGTTCTCTGTCATCAGTCCCTGCCGCCTCAGCATCTCGTTAATACCCGCGATACATCCCGCGAAACGGTTGCGCGCGTCAAACGCCGCCGCGTTGACATCGGTGATACGCCATGCTTCCTTCATCAAATCCGGCGGGATGGCATCGTTACTATCCCGCAGAACGGCGATTCGCCGGTGCAGTTCAACCGCGCTTTTCGTCCAGAACGCCCAGTGACCGAGCAATCCGCCCGCCATACGGACCGTTCGCGGACCATATTCAGTAACGAATGAAAACGAAGAGCACAGGTCGAACACGATCGAGTCATCGTTGCCTGTGTACAGCGCGATTTCATCGCTTCGCCCGCTCTGCGCGACCGCACGCGCCACGTCGAGCGTCTGATAGCGGTTGAAGGGGGCGATCTTGATGGCGGCCACGTTTTCGATGTCGCAAAACCGCCGCCAGAATTCATAATGCAGTTCGCGCCCTCCCACCGATGGTTGCAGATAAAAACCCATGACGGCGATTTCATCCGCCACGCGCCTCGCATGTGCCAGCATGTCATCGACGCTGTCGTTCGAAAACGCCGCGAGGCTCAACAATCCGATCTCATAGCCCAACTCTCGCGCCAGCCGGGCTTCAGCGATGGCTTGTTCGGTGCGTCCGCAAATCCCCGCGATTCGGATCACAGCCTCGCCGGAATGCCGGCGCTCGTATTCGTCCATCGTTTCAGCCGCGTTGCGCAAGACGGGTTCGAACAGGCCGAATTCCGGCGAACGGATTTCAAACTGTGTGCTATGAACCCCCACCGCTGTGCCGCCCGCGCCGCACTCAAGGTAATACCGGGTGATGGCGCGTTGATGGCGTTCGTCGAAGCGCCCGGCGGCGTCCAGCGCCAGGGGATGCGCGGGAATCACGCATCCCGCGCAAAGCCGTGCCAGCGTGGCGGGGCGGAGCAGGGGATTGCTCATGTCAAAATCGTCCGTCGCGCGCGTCGTAACGGGTCGCTTTGTTCCATACCGGCTTGCCGTCCATCAGCCAGTTCGATATCCAGTCCAGCATGGTTTCCAGCCCCACGCCTGGCGGCCCGAAGGTTTCGACGCATTTCGCAGCGTTGTTCAAAAGAGCCGTGGGTTCTTCCTCGTGGACAAAGCGGGGTTCCAGTCCCATCCGTGCGCCGAATTCCTCAGCCAGGGTGCGAACTGAAAGCGTTTCAGGACCCGCGATATTCAACACGGCGGGCGGAGCGTCGCACAGCGTCAGCGCGCACAGCGCATACGCGGCCGCGTCGCCCTGCCAGATCACGTTGACATACCCCATGCGCAGGTCGATGGGCTCTTGAGCGAATACCTTTCGCGCGATATCGCTCAACACCCCATATCGCGCCTCGCAGGCGTAATTCAACCGAAGCAGTACGCAGGGCGTTTTGCGTTCATGCGAGGCGTGTTCAAAAATCCGCTCCCGTCCCAGGCATGATTGCGCGTACTCGCCCACCGGCCCCAACGGATCGCACTCCCGCGAGCCGCCGCTTTCCGGTTTGACGAAGGGGTATACGTTGCCGGTTGAAAACGCCGCGATGCGGCTGTCGTAAAATCGTTCGGCGATCGTGCTCGAAAGCCCGACATTCATCGCCCAGGTATCCCATTCGCGGCCGTGCGATCCGAATTTTCGTCCCGCCATATAAATCACATTGGGCGGTTTGGGCAGCCGGTCGAGCGCGGTGCGGTTCATCAGGTCGCAAGAGATGGTTTCAACGCCGTGCCGCAGAAGGCTCAGTTGCGGCTCTTTTTTCAAAAAGCGGGAGACGGCGATCACCTTGCGCTCGGGGGGCAGGGCGCGCCGCGCCATGATCGCCAGCGTGGGGCCCATTTTTCCGCCCGCGCCGAGAATCAGCAAATCGCCTTCCAGAGAACGCAGACATTCAACTACGCGTTCGGTTGGCGTGGAGAGCGAGTCATCCAGTTCTTCTTCCGAGTTGAACCGTTGGATTGGTTTTGTAATGTTTCCCATCCCTTTTAACTTGCCAGATCGATTTTTTTATAGAACAATCAGCCCTATTCATACCAGATCGATCGGCTGGTTTCAATCACGATCGCCTCACCGCATCCTGTCTCATACAAGAACATAGGTCGATTAATCAAAACAGGAGAACCATGTTGTCCACGCTGATTCGCCGTATTCACATGTACGCGGGGCTTTTTCTCATCCCGTGGATGCTCGTCTATTCATTGAGCACGCTGGTGATGAACCATCGCCAATGGGTCGCGTCGTGGTACTCAACCGCACAGCCTTCGTTTCAACTCGTTGAAGAAAAAGACTACGGCAAACAGTTCTCCAGCGATCTCGATTCCGATTTACGCGCCGATGCGATTCTAGGCGATCTGGGTATGCAGGGCGCCCACCGCGTACGATCCAGCCGCGATAATGGCGAATTGGTGATCGAGCGATTCGCCCCGCTGGGCACGATGCGCATCACCTGGCGGCCCGATCCCGGCAAGATCCGCATTGAACGCGAAGACATGCGCGCGTCAACCATACTGGAACGCCTCCATCGCCGCCGTGGTTATCAGCATCCCTATCTGAAAGAAGACGCGTATGCGTTTTTCGTAGACGCCGCCATCGTCATGATGATGGCGTGGAGCCTCTCCGGCGTGTGGATGTGGTGGGATATGAAGATCGGCCGCAAATGGGGGTGGATCAGTCTTGGCGGCGGCGCCGCGCTTTATGCGGTTTTCATGGTCCTGATGTAGGAGCACGCAACTATGAAAAATCTCGATCGCCTTTTGCGCCGTACTCATTTGTATCTGGGGTTCGCCCTGCTGCCGTGGTTCATGATGTACGGCTTCAGTTCGCTGCTGATCAGCCACCCCGGATGGTTCTCATCGGATGACGCCCAGAACTGGACGGTGATCGAAGAACGGGAATACCATCCTCAATTGGATGAAAGCGCCGATCTGCGCGACTCCGCCGAAGCCATTCTGGCCGATCTCGGCATGAAGGGGCCGTTCTGGGCCAATCAGCCCTCAAACGAGCGGCTGGTTCTCCAGCGGTTTTCATTCTGGAACTCCACCCGTCTAACCTTTGACCTTGCCAAAGGACGCGTTACGGTTGAAGGCCAGCCCCAATCGTGGGACAAAGTCATCAAACGCATGCACTTTCGCGGAGGATTCATTCAGCCCACATGGGCCGATTTCTTCTGGGCGATCGTGGTCGATCTGGTCTGTTTCGCTATCCTGACCTGGATCGCGACCGGCGTGTATATGTGGTGGAAACTCAAACGCCTTCGCCGCTGGGGCGCTGTGGCGATCGCCGCCGGCGCCGTCTCGTTTATCCTGTTTATGATCGGCCTGTAACCGTATCGGCCGATTGCGGCGCTAGTAGGTTAGCGTCTGTGCCCATGAAGGCGTTTTAGCGCCCCCGGCGCGAAATAGATCCCCCCGGCTCAAGACGCCGTTCGAGGGTTGATACACCAGCCCCTCTACCGGAAAATTCCCCGCATTATAGTCATCGCCGATATCCGGTCCTGAACTCTCCAGCAGCCATGCCTGTCTCGGCCAGGCGTTCGGGTCGTATCCGCTTCCTTTTACCTGAAATGTCGATAATTCAAAATAGGGGTCCACTTCCCGGCTGTCCCCCTGCACGCTTTTTGAGTTCGTCCAGTTCTTGAATGGGTTCCGGAATGCGGAATCTCCGGAAAGATACGCCACCGGCGTCGTCAGGTCGCGAAAGCCCATATAGTCGTCGCGGGGATTCGAACTGTCCCACGCCCAGCGGGGGTACGTGCTTTTATCGAGCTGATACGCCTCCAGCGCGTTTTGAACCGTGCGCATGTTGCTCACCGCTTTCGCTACCTTGGCCCTCACCTGGGCGTTTAAAAAGTTGGGAACCGCGATCGCCGCCAGAATCCCGATGATCGCCACAACGATCAGCAGTTCGATCAAAGTAAAACCGAATTGACCTTGTTTCATGACCATATCCCCATAATTTTTGAAAAAGTTACAAAAATGACAGAAAAAGTCGGTTTCTGCACTTTAAATAGAGAACGTCTCTGGTATTCTTTATTGTGGTATTCAGAATGCAAGTTTGCCGATGTTATGAAAAAAGGAGACGTCTCAAGCCTATCTAACCTTTGATCCTAGTATTCGCCGGGTGAATGTTCAATCAGATTTTGAAAAAAATCAGGCGAATAAATACGCCTGTTTTGAGTCAAAGCGGTTTCAAATTCAACATCGTAGAAGGAGCAGACAGCATGAAATTCGCACGCTTATGGATGATTCTGATTATCGTTGTCGCGGCGTCGTTTTCGGTGTTGGGCTACTATGGCCTTGAGATATACCGTCAGGCCCCACCCATCCCCAAACGGGTCGTCGCCGAAAACGGAGACGTTCTTTTCACCTCTCAAAATATTAAAGACGGCCAGAACGTCTGGCAATCGACTGGCGGGCAGGAGATGGGATCCATCTGGGGACACGGCTCATACGTCGCCCCTGACTGGTCGACCGACTGGCTTCACCGTGAAGCGGTCGCTCTGCTTAATCTCTGGAGCCAACGCGAGTACGGAAAGAGCTCATACGACGAGTTGAGCGATGAACAGTTCGCGGTTCTCAAGGTCCGTCTCAAACATGAGTTGCGAAACAACCGGTACGATCCTCAAACCGGAGACCTGACCGTATCGGCCGATCGCGCTCAGGCCATCGCATCCGTATCGGCCCATTACGCCAGCTTGTTTGGCGATGACCCGGCTCTCGCCGATCTGCGTGAAGCGTACGCGCTGCCTGAACACGTCTTGAAGGACGATGAACGTCAGCATGATATGAACGCCTTCTTCTTCTGGACGGCCTGGGCCTGCGCCGCCGACCGCCCCGGCCAGTCGATCAGTTACACGCAAAACTGGCCGCCCGAACCGTTGATCGATAACCGCCCCACCGGTCCCATCGTGGTCTGGTCGGTGATCAGTTTCGTCATCCTGCTGGGGGGAATCGGTGCGCTGGCCTGGTATTACGCTGCGTTGAAACACCGGAATGATGAAGAACCTTCTCTGCCCGATACCGACCCTCTGCTGGGTTTGAACCCGACTCCATCCATGAAAGCCACGCTGAAATATTTCTGGGTGGTGATGGCGCTCATCCTGGTTCAGGTCTGTATGGGAGCGATTACCGCGCATTATGGCGTCGAAGGCTCTGGCTTTTATGGAATCCCGCTTGCGAAGATTCTCCCTTACGCCGTGACTCGCACCTGGCACACTCAGCTAGCCGTTTTCTGGATCGCGACCGCCTGGCTCGCGACCGGTCTGTTCGTCGCCCCCGCCGTTTCAGGATACGAACCCAAATTCCAGCGGGCGGGCGTCAACTTCCTCTTTATCTGCCTCGTCATAATCGTAGCCGGTTCCATGTTTGGAACCTGGTATGGAACGCGCCAGCAGATGGGCTTGAACGCCAACTTCTGGTTTGGTCATCAGGGGTATGAATATGTTGATCTTGGCCGTTTCTGGCAGATATTCCTCCTGATTGGCTTGTTCCTCTGGCTGGGGTTGGTCGGTCGTGCGCTCTGGCCCGCCTTGAAACAGCCGGGCCCCAATCGCCACCTGCTCACGATGTTCGTCATCGCGAGCTTCGCCATCGCGCTCTTTTACAGCGCCGGTCTGATGTGGGGGCGTCAGACTCACCTCGCCATCGCTGAATACTGGCGCTGGTGGGTGATCCACCTCTGGGTCGAGGGCTTTTTCGAAGTTTTCGCCACGGTGGTGATCGCGTTCCTGTTTACCCGCATGGGCTTACTGCGGGTCGCCACAGCCACCGCCGCCGTTTTGTTCTCCTGCGCCGTCTTCCTTTCCGGCGGTATTATCGGAACCTTCCATCACCTGTATTTCACCGGAACCCCTACCGCCATCTTGGCGCTGGGGGCCGTATTCAGCGCGCTTGAGGTCGTCCCGCTGGTGTTGATTGGCTTCGAGGCGTATGAAAACTGGGAACTCAGCCGCGCCCGTGAATGGATCGCCGGATACAAGTGGCCTATCTACTGCTTTGTCGCGGTCGCCTTCTGGAACCTCGTCGGCGCGGGATTGTTCGGGTTCCTCATTAACCCGCCCATCGCTCTTTACTATATGCAGGGCCTTAATACCACGCCGGTTCATGGTCACACCGCGTTGTTCGGCGTCTACGGTATGCTGGGCATCGGGCTGATGTTGTTCTGCCTCAAAGGGCTTGCCGCGCGCAATCGATGGAATACGAGATGGCTGGCCTTCGCCTTCTGGTCGATCAATATTGGCCTGGCTCTGATGGTGTTGCTTTCCGATCTGCCGCGCGGACTCCTGCAGACCTGGGCCAGCGTTGAACACGGCATGTACACCGCACGGTCCGCCGAATTCATGCAGACCGGATTGATGGATACATTGCGCTGGCTGCGCGTTATCGGCGACACCATCTTCGCTGTCGGAATGCTGGCCCTGGGCTGGTTCGTCTTCGGTCTTAAAGGAGGCTGGTCGGCGTCCGATACGGTGGAGGAAGGCTTTGAGGCGCAAGCCGATCGGACCAACGCCTGACGGATCGCCGAATATACGTACAACGAAAGCGGAGATGAGCTCATCTCCGCTTTTTTTGTAAGAATGGGCTCAATTCGGCGACCAACGATGATGCAGGAACAAAGATCCGGGAATGAGGATGCGCATGATGAAAAAGATAACCATGAACGTATTGATATTATTCATGCTGGCGTGTTCGATGGTCCACGCCCAGACATTTACCTTCCCGCCTCTCGCCGATACCTGGATTCACGGTCCCGCAAGCGTCGCGAATGAAGGCGCCAGCAGCCGTCTCAGCATCTGTCCGGTCGCCGGATATTGGATATACCTTAAATTCGACGTGGGGCAATTGCAGGGCAAGGCTCAGGACGCCGAACTGCGCATGACGCGTTTTGACGGTTCGCGTCCTGAAGAAATTTCGCTCTACGTCCTTGAGGGAGACGATTGGGATGAACTGACGCTCTCCGGGGTCAACCGCCCCGCGCCGCAAAATCCCGATCCGTCTCAGGCGTTGATCGCGGCGCACGACAAAGGGAGTTATGACACATGGCATGACGTTTCCCTGGCCGAAGCGATCGAGAAAGAGCGTAAGGGCGATGGCGTCATCTCGCTGATGGTGCGCGAAGATCCCGATTCAACCGTTGATGTGCGAAGCTATTACAGCCGCGAAGGCGCGCCGTCTCCCGATCAACAACCGCGTCTTGTAGTCACGCTCACTAATGATGATCCCCCCGTCGAAGAGACTTCACCCGATTGGCGCGTGGTCCTGATTGGCGAAGGTATGAAACCCGGATTCGATTTCGGACCGGATGGCGATATTCACGTCATGGGGATGACCGAATCGACGAACGGCGAAGTCTGGTACGCCAGGGCTGAATCTCTCGATGGGCCGTGGAACCCGCGCAAGATTGTGGAAGGTTACTTTTATGGACCCGGCGATCTGCGCGTCGGCCCGGATGGAAGCGCGCACATGTTGTGGCACGATCACGATGCTGAAAATCCCGCGCATGCCGTCGTAACAGACTCCGGCGAAGTGAAACGCTTTCCTATCATGACGCCCAATAGTCATGATGGCTGGGATGACTCGCTCGCCTTTGACGCCAACGGCATATTGCACGCCGCCTCGATTTTTCCACAGACATTCGGCGCGGTCGACAGCCTTCAGTACGGGGTTTTCGATGGATCAAGCTGGAACTACGCCCGCGAAATCGTTTCCAGCGGCCGCACGATGTACGGCTTTGATACCTCCATCGCCATCGATAGCAAAGGCTTCCCCCATATCGCGTACACCCGCTCCTCCAACTGGTTGGCGGCGGGCGATTTGGCTTACGCCTTCATGGACGATGACGGCTGGCATATCTCACCCATCGTAACCGGCGCGGGACGCGGCCGCTTCGCGTCGATCGCGCTCGATCATTGGGATCGCCCTCACGTCGCATGGCTCGACGTCGACCCGGGCTCGCCCTCCGTCGGAACCGTGCGGTACGGCGTACTTAACAGCAATCAGTGGCAAATAGAGGACGTCGACGTACTCAATGACGTCGAACTGGCGTTCGGCGAAGCGCGCAAAACGGTATCGCTGGCGCTCGATTCAGATTACCGCCCTCACATCGCCTATTCAGACAAACGCGTCGTAAAATATGCGGCGAAACCGTTCATGGATTGGCGGATACAAACCGTGATCCAGAGTCAGGATGATCTCTACAAAGGGCTGACCATCTTGCGCCTCGACGCTCAGCAACAACCGGTCTTGTGTTTCTGGCAGCGCGACGATAACCCCAAATACGGCTTGATTCGCATGGCCGCGCCCAAACCGGTCAGCGCGGCGCGTGACTGGAGGTTGTACTGACGATTTTGTTTCTCCGAATGCGCAGTTGAGCCGTGGAAAAATATTGATCGTTTTCATGATCGTGATACTGTATGGACGCTGGCGCTCGCGCCCGCTGAAATCAATGAGAAAGGCGGTTGATTCATGAAAATGCGATCCATGATCTCCATGTTGTTGTTCGCCGTCCTGGTATTGACGTTGTCGCTGTCCCTCACCGCGTGCAATACGCTGCAAGGCATGGGGCGCGACGTCGAGGCGGCGGGAGAATCCATCCAGAACGCGGCCAACAAGTAACATCCACCAATCGGTAACAAAAAAGGGGAGACGCGCTTGCGCCTCCGCTTTCGTTTTTTTTATCAGGATCGCCTATTCAGCGTTTTCACTGGTTCGAGGCGTATCATCGTTCGGCGAGTCCTGCATCAAAGTAACCGGCCCGGTAACGGTCCCCCGTACGTCGAACGGCGGCGCCGATTCGACGTGCAGCGTTTGAGTCGGATACGCGAATTCAACGCCCATATCGGCGAAACGTTTGAAAATGATCAGATTGATCTTCTGCTGAATGTCCATGTAGATGTTGTAATCGGGAGAAAGAACGTAATACACGATCTCGAAATCCAGCGACGATGCGCCGAATCCTTTGAAATGCGCGCGGTCGAATCGCGTGTTCTCCCGAGCTTCAATTACTTCCTTCAAAACGACGGGAATCTGTTCCAGACGATCCGCCGGCGTCTGGTAGGTGACGCCGACAGCGAACACCACCCGGCGTTCCTGCATGCGTTTGAAATTCCGGATACGCGCGTTCAGCAGGTCGCTGTTTGAACAGATGATCTGCTCGCCGGTCAGGCTGCGGATGCGCGTCGTCTTGATTCCGATCTTTTCCACCGTCCCCATGAATGTATCGAAGATGATGAAATCTCCGTGTACGAACGGCTTGTCGAGTACGATGGAGAGCGAGCCGAACAGATCGCCCAGAATCTGCTGAACAGCCAGAGCCACCGCGATACCGCCGATTCCAAGGCCGGTGACCAAGCCGGTGACGTTCTGCCCCATGTTCTGCAGAACCACGATGACCGCCACTGACCAGACGATGATCTGGCTGATGAAGTTGAAGATCGACAGCGCGCTCATGCTGGTTTCGTCGCGTTTTGACTTGCGCAGCAGATATTGCCAGATCCACTGCTTGATGAAATAACTCGCCATCAGCGCCGCTTGCAGCGTCAGCGCGACCATCATGATCATCGAGACGAAATCGCGATCTTCATTCGACAGCGCCAGAAACTGCGTGCCCAGAAATACCGCGAGAATAAAGAAGAACAGCGGCCGTACACGCTTGATGAGTTCCAGAATGGTTTCCAGCGTGGGGCGTTGATGCGGTTTCTTTTCGGTCAGGCGCCGAAGCCGCCAGATCAGGATGGCTCGGATCATGTAAATCGAAATAAAGAACACCACGAACGACGCCAGCACGTACGCCCAGCGTTCCAGCGTATTGCCGTAAAACTCATACGCCCGGATTGAGTTGAGATACTCTTCGATCGATTGTTTGGAGAGCTGTTCGCTGATTTCGTTCTGAAGTTTATCGTGCAGCCGCCGCGTGATTTCGATGTAACTTTTACCTTGACGCAGATGGTCAATGATGTTGTTGAGATATTTCTCCTGGTCCTGCAACAGTTTTTTGGCGTCGGCGGCTTCGTCTGACAGGTTGTTCAGGTTATTTCGGATGGTGACCAGCGTATCCTGCCGGTCTTCCAGTCTCATTGAATAGCCGCTGTCCAATTGGTCCAGCGTGGTCATGTTGGTCTGGATTTCGGTCTTCCAATCGCTCATTTCCTGATCGGAAGCTTCGCGATTGAATACCTTGTAACGCTGGCGCCAGAGTTCCTTGCGGATGGGGATCCACTTCAGTTCCTCATTGACGATCTCGATACGAACTTCATTGGCGCGCAGTTCATACTGGCGCGCGTTGACTTCCTCTTGCAGCACGGGCGTCGAGGCGGGTGCGCTGGCGAGCTTGTCGCGCGCGGCGGTCAGACGTTTTTCGATGATGGGCTTCTGATCCTGCGCCTGTTTCAGGTCGCGCTGCAGGCTGAGTTCTTCCTTGCTGAGCCGCTCGTTCTGTTCGTTCAGGTCTTTCTCGGTAAAGGTGACCTGGTCTTGAACGCGATCGACCTGTTCTTTCAGAAGCGTGAGCTGCGTTTCGTAAACTTCTTTGGCCAATTTCTGCGTGAGCAACTCGACCCGGCGCAAATCCACCGTTTCCTGCGCGGCCCTGGCAGCGTACTGCGCGCTGGCGAAATCGGTTTGCATCGAATCAAGCTGGGGCTGCTCTTTGGTGTTGTCGATCTTGATCTGAATTTCTTTGATCTGCGCCTGGCGTTGATCGTAATTGGTTTTGGCCTGATCGAGCGCTTTCTGAGCGAGGTCGATGCGGTTGTTGACGCTGTCCTTCCGGTTGGTCTCAGCCTGCAACTGCTCGCGCAGCCGGTTCAGTTCGAGAAACGAGGTGGATTGCTCCGATTCGGCGTTGCGCACTTTGTCCAGATCGTCGCGCATCTGCTGTAACTGATCGTGGTACGATTTCCATTGCTCGTACGCCGATACCTGCTGGCTGTAGATCAGGTCGAGGTTTTGAATCAGGTCGGCCTTGCGAGTCAGCGAGGCCTGCACGGTGGCGTCGGTCACCGCATCCACCGCGGCCTGTGCGGCTTTGATCTGTTCCTGAATCGAATCGCGTTTGGTTTTGATGGCTTCCAGCGCCGAAGCGGGATCGAGATACCACTCCGGCGTCGCGTCACCGGCCGAATCGGCGGTCGCCGACGCGGTGTCAGTGGCGGAAGAAGACGATTCGCTTGAAGCCGCCGCGGGTTGCTTGGCGTCTTGCGCTTGTACGGGGAGCGTGAGGCAGATTGAAATGACCAGGGCGAACAACCAATGAACAAGAATGAATTGCAGTGAACGCTTATTTTCCATAAGTGTTTTCCTGTTTCTCCATAAAATTAAATGAACGAGTTATGCGGGGTGATACGGTTGGATCTGGGTTCGATAAAAAACGGCCAAAATGTGGCGTTTTTATAATTGTACGAGCTGGGGCGGGGGTGTCAATTGGATCGCGCCGCTTCGCTGATCGCCGCACGAAGTGTTGTCTCAGACAATGAAATCGATTACCTCTTCCTGCGCAATCGTTCCACAATACGGCCTTCTTGGATGCGTACCACGCGGTTGATCGAGCCGGGCAGGTCGTGCGCGTGATGCGTCGCGAGAACGATTTGCGTTCCGTGTTCAACCAGCCGGTCGACGTCGCGCGCGATCGCGGGACGCGCCGACGCGTCGAGCCCGTCGAAGGGTTCATCCAGTAACAGCAGTTCCGGATCGAGAATCATCGCGCGCGCCAGCATGGTCTTTCTTAACTCACCGTATGACATCGTATGGATGGGTTGTTCGATCTTGTCGCCCAGCCCAAGCCGCACAAGCCAGTCGCGCGCCGCGTCCCATTGTTCGGGCGTGAGCTCCTGATACAGGCTGATGCTTGCGAAAAAACCGGACGCGACGGTTTCCAGTGCGCTGACGTTGTAACGGTATCCGCCCTGCAGCCGGGGAGAAACCATCGCTACGCGCCGCCGTATCGCTTCAACCGGCGTCAGCCCATCCTGTCCGAAAAAGCGAACCTCGCCGCCCAACTCGGCGCGTTCTTCGGCGTACAAGAGCCGCAACAGCGTTGATTTCCCGCACCCGTTGGGGCCGATCAGCGCCCAGTGCTCGCCCGGTTCGATGCGCCAGTTGATTGCATGTAATACGCGGACGCCCTCCAGCCACACCGAGACGTTTTTGAGTTCAACCAGCGGTTCGCCGCGCGGCGCCACGCTCTCGGGCATAGCTTCAAATCGATCCGCTAACTCCAAATCGAGGGTGAGACCGTTGCGTTTCCCCGGCGTGGTCGTCTCTATCTCCTCTAAGCGTTCGATGCGGCCTTCGTTCAGATAAATCGCCCGATTGAGGCAGGCGGGCCGGTCGTCATCGCGATGACTGGTAAAGATGATTTGTGCGCCGTGATTGGCCGCCTCATTCACCCAGTGGACGAATTCGCCGCGTGAATCTTCATCAAGCCCATTGCAGCATTCGTCCAGAATCAGCAACGCGGGTTGTTTTACCAGCGCGCGCGCCAGCAGAACCCGCCTCGCTTGCCCCTGAGACAGTTCAAGAAAATTCCGTTTCAATAATTCGCTGACGCCAATCCGTTCCGCCGTTTCCAGCAGTTGTTTCTGGCGCAGGGCGTCCAGCGCGGAGTAAACCCACACCGAATCACTGAAGCCGGAGGCGATGGTTTCCTCCACGCTCGGGTTCCATTCATGCCTTAAATAGGCATCGTGCAATTCAGGCGAAACGTAGCCGATGAGTTTTTTTGCGCCGAGCGGGCTGGTCTGCGGCTCTCCGTCGACAAGATAGACTCGCTTGCCCCGGCTGGGCTGCGAAGGCCACACCTCGCCGCGCAGCAACTTCATCAGCGTTGATTTTCCGCAGCCGTTGGGGCCGAATACGCCCCAATGCTCGCCGGATTGAATGCGCCACTCGATATCGTCAAGAATGACTCGATCGCCGCGTCTGACGTTGACCCCGCCAAGTTCGATCTGGATGGATTGGAATGTCATGATTCGGATAATGCCTTGAAGCCGCATTCGGTATTTTGATGAACAGAGAATCGTTGTCATTGTATTCCTGCGATTCTGATGAGGCAGGGGCGGCGTAAAAACAAAACCGCCCCGGTGATCTTCCGGGGCGGCGTCCAGGTTGTTACGCACGGGTAATCTGAATTCTCTCAGTACGCCAGCCAGTCGATGACCGCGGTATGCGGCGGCGTTGGCGTTGGCGTTACCTCGGGTGGAGGCGTCGGGAACGGCGTGGGCGTCGTAGCCGAAGGACGCGATGATCCATCGATCGGGTTTGAATAACCGTTCAGTTCCGACAGGTTGGTGAATCCATCCGCGTCGGGGTCCTCTCCCGGCTTCGCGTCCTGCGAGGCGAAATAGTATGCCTCCCATTGGTCCGGCAAACCGTCGCCGTCTGAATCCGTTTCGTTCAGTGAAACGTTCGATGTAAGCGAGATCACCTTCACCAGCTTCGCCGCCGTTTCGTCCGCCGTGGCTGATAACCGAACCGTCGCCGACAGGATGTCGCCGTCCGCCAGTACGGCGGACCCCGCGTCCAGCCGGTACGATTGATCGCTGGTTCGCAGGGTCAACTCACCATCCGTGTGCGATATCTCACCGCTCAGGGCGATCTCGCGCGAGGCGATGCTCTCAACCAGCGTATGCGCCGCGTCCGCCGCGGCCATAATTTGAGCGTCGCTCAGCGTCGCGGGTTTGCTTGATTCGTCGATCTCTCCCCACAGCCACTCCGCCAACAGGGCGTCGACCGGCCGCGCGGGCGCTTCCATTTCCGCGGCGGCGATCAGAGTTGTGACGAGTTGGCTCCATGCGTGATCGCTGACCAGCCCCGCGTCGAGCGCGTCAAACGCGCCATCGAGATCGTAGCGCTGGCTCAATTCCTGAACGCGGGTCTCGCTGGGGTATGAACTCGCGTCGCTGGAAACGATGGGACCGGGTAAACCGGTGGCCTTCGCCAGCCAGTATTGCCAAAGTACGGCGGCGGCGGTCGAATGCGCGCTGAGCTCAAGCGAGCGGGGTTCCACGAACGCGCTTTGTGCGTAGGTTTTTACCGAATTGAGCCAGGCCGATGCGCTCATGCCGTCCGTCGCCAGGCTGGCGGGATCCCACGCCGGTTGAAACGTCCACGAGTAAGCGAGCAGTGTCAGCGTCGAGCCGTTTTCGCTCTGCGCGCGCAGAATAGATGGCTCGCCGCCGCCCAGCCGCATCGGCCATGATTCGTCATCAACTGCGCCCGCCGAGATTTTCTCGCCATTCACTGCGTAGGCTGAAAGCCGCGCGTCGTCGCCGAACGGGTTGTGTACGGTCAGGACGATTTCGCCTTCATACAAACCCGATGCGCTCGGCTTTGAGCCGGGATCGTAAGCATCCGTGCCGCGCGCGCTTTCGTCAAAATCGCTCCAGCCGTCGCCTGCGGTGGGCATACTTGCGTCGATGTGATCCGGCGTATCCGAGTCGGCTGGAACCGATGCGCTGCTGGCGGGGTCGCTCCCGCGAATCAACTCGTCCAGATCGAGCCAGCCATCGCCGTCAAAATCAAAATCGCTAGAGAACATCGGCAGCCCCAGCGTGTCTTCATACCGGTCGGGAATGCCGTCGCCGTCGCTGTCATACGATGCGGGGACGCTCATCGTGTAGGTTCGCGTGATGACGGCGCTGTATTGACCGTCTTGGACGGCGTAAAACGAGACGTCCGAGTCATCGATTACGGCGATCTCGGTGACGCCCGATTCATAAGGCGTCCATGCGCCGCCGTCTATCCGGTAAAAAGCCTCCGCGCCGTCTTCCACGGAAGCGGAAGGCCTCAGCGTGCGTGAATATGCGCCCGATGCGGGAGATGCTTCCAGCCTCACCGCGGTGGGGGGCGCCGCCGCGCTCAGCGAGACCTGCGAGCGATCGCCGCTAACCTGGTTGACGCCGATGCTCAACGCGCTTGCATCGCCAAAAACGTCGAGTCCGCCGATCGTTACATCGGCCGCGGGCGTGAAGGCGCCGTCGGCGAGAATCTCACGTGAAACCACGATCGAACCCGCTATGATTTTCGCCTGCGTCGTCCAGTCGTCCACGTGGTAGGAGCCGTATGCAAAGGGATCGCCCCGGTCGAGTTCATCCTGCTTGAACACCAGCACGTTGGCGGGGCCGTTGCTGGTCAGTGCTATCGGTTCGCTGAGGCTGAGCCGTTCCACCGGCGTGCCCGAGCCGAAACCGCCGAATGCCGCCATCCGGCTGGTTCCATCGTCGCCGCGCAACAGCATCAGAATCTCTTTGTCGCTTTTTTGTGAAAAATATCCCGCCGCGGCCGCGTCAATCGTTTCGCCGCTCGTTTTGATGTTTGTTGTGCTGAATGAGCCGCTTTGATTGATCCAGACCGCCAGTTCATTCCGTTCTACGCCGATTGCGATCAGGTCGCTCAGGCCGTCGCCGTTCAGGTCGTCTGTCATCCAATGCGCGGCGGGAGCGAGCGTCACCGATTGCTTCGTGTAAGCGCCGCTCGCATCGCCGTAAACCAATATCGCGTTTCCCGCGTTGTTCAACGCGATCGCATCGTCGTTCGCGTCTTTGTTGAATCGGCCGATCAACAGGGTGTTGTAGGCGTTCCCATCGAGATCGAGCGAATACGCCGGCGACCACGATCCGCTGGTTGGAAACGGCCCGATCTGGATGGCGCCGCGCGTAAGCAGAACCAGGTCGCCCGCCGCGCCCCCGCGCATCGCGCCCGATTGCAGCGCTGTGATGGAGGCTTCGCTTTTCATCGCTTCGTAGCCGTCGCGCGTCAGGCCTTTTTCGCCCACCGTCAGCCGCGCCAGACCCGGCTGGCCTGAGAAGCCCAGCATCAGCGTTTCGCTGGAATCGCCCAGTCCCGCCGCGCCGGTGAGCTCCGCGCCCAGCCCGGTCAGCCACTGCGCCGCGTTGGCTTTAAAGTCAGGCCCCGGGTTGAACGAGACGCCGCCCAGCGCCGCGTGGCGCGCCGCCGCGTCGAGCGCGCCGTCGCGGTTGACGTCGATGAATTGAACTTCATCTACTTCGGCGCCGCCGTATCGCCATTCCGCCCGCGCGGTGAAATCGCCCGCGCCAGTGTTCTGTTGCAGCAGCGCGGCGCCGTCGCTTGTCACCAGCAGGTAGTCGCTCCAGCCGTCGCCGTCGTAATCGCCCGCGGTCAAAAGCGGCTTCCCGTCGCCGAAGGCGAATCCGGCGGCGAATGTCATGCAAGCCGCGGCGAGGGCGCATCCGTAATACATCCACATGGCCCGTTTCATGGTCCCATGACCTCCACGTCGTTGCTTGGACCGTACTCGCGGGCGATCTCTCCCGAGTCGCCGTTCAATTGCACGATCTTGTATTCATACTTCGCGCCCTGAATCAGGCGGACGGTATCGAGAAAATACAATGCCAGTTCTCTTTTGTTATCGGTGAATTCTTCCATCGTGAAGAAGGGGTCGCGCACTTCGCCGTTGGTTGCGTCGAAGTTGATGCTCTCGATCAACGGGCTGATCTGCTGATAGGCTTGCCCCGTCTTGTCGGTGCGCTTGCGGTAGACGATGAACGGCGGCTCAACCGAAAGCGTGTGTTCATACGTGATGCCGGTTTCTTTCGCGCTGCTCCAGATCATGACGCCGATTTGCACGCCCGCGCCGTAAGTGAAGGGTTGAGGCGGCGCGGTGGAGGTTGAAGAAGACGGCGAGGGCAGCCACTTCGCGCTCAGTGAATCGCCGCTCGGCGGCATGCCGCGCACCGGCCACGCGGGAACATCCGTGTCTTCCGGCTCGGCCGACCAGATAAAACTCAGATTGTTGTTCGCCGCGTAGGTTTCACCGTTTTGCAGAACGGCCTCGGCGGTGATGTAATATGTCTGGCTGATCGAAAGTCCCGCGCCGGTTTCATCGTCGATGTACGACAGCAGCGCCGTATACAGCCCGCTGCCGCCGTCGTATGAATATTCGCTCGGGCTCAGCAATACGCTGGTCGAGCTGGTTCCGCTTTCATCCGTGCTGAAATAGATTCTGAATCCCGCAACGCTGCTGGAGGGGCCCAGCCAGGTGAGCGCCGTCTCCGGAGCGGATGAAGTCCCGAGCGGAGTCGCGCTCTGCATCGAAGGAACGATCAGGCTGCTCTCCAGCGTGGGGAACAGAACCTGCGATGTGAGATAGGTCATCGAACTGAAATTGTGATTCTCATCGTAGGTCCGCGCCGCGTAACACACCCTCGCGCCCTGCTCGGGCCTGAAGGCGTCCAGCACGGTCAGTTCGCTGGCGCCGTCGAAGTTGACCTCGTCGACCGCGTAAAAATTTTCGCAATCGGGGCTGCGGTACAGCGCCACGCCGTAAGCGTCATCGGTCTGTTTGAAGGTGAATTCAACCGGCTCGATTCCGCCCATGTCGTTATAGGGATCGTGCCGCACCGGGCCGTGACCGGCGGGCGCGCAATGCCGCTTGTATTCCCAGTTCACGTGAATCTCGAAAACCAGATCCTTGCCGGGTGAATACAGCGCATTCTGAAAACGCTCTGGAACCGGGTAGGGACCGCATCGCTCTCCGTCGGCGCCAATGAATGAAAATTCAAAATACCGGCCCTCATCTTTCCCATACGGATCGATGTCTTTCTCGAAGGTCAGGCGCCCCGTTTTGGGAAATTTTTCGCTGAACAGCGTTTTATAGTCCGTCCCCTGGTTATTCGAGGTCTGGATGATCGCGGCGGCGATGTCGTCTTTGTCGCGAATCAGTATGAACGTGACGTGGGATATCTCTTTCGATTCCGTGCGCGGCGTATCGCTGACCAGTTTGAAATCGGTCATCATGCACTCGCGCCGGTGAACGCAGATCAACGGTTGCGCGGGCGGCTCCGGCGGGGTGATGTCGAACAGCACGCCGCGTTCGGGCGGTGACATCGCCGATTCATTGCCCCAGAAATCCACCGCCGAGACGCAGTACCAGTAAGCCATGTTGGCCATGTCGGGGTACTGAATCTGATGATCGGTGAACGAGGGAGCGCCGGTCGCGGGTTGTGGAACCGAGGCGATCAGGCCTTCCGTCATTCCGTCGATGGGCGAATATGCGTCGTCATGACCCGCGTGATCGTACCGCCGGAAACGATAAATGTTATACGAACGGGCGTCGTCGGGATTCCGGTCCCACGTCAGGCTGACTTCGGGCGTGGCGTTCAGTTTTCTCGCCGTGGCCGAGAGGCCGCGTGGAATCAGGGGAGCCTGCTTGTCCTGCACCAACGCGACGGTTGGATCGCTTGCTTTGCCCAGTTGCCCCAGCAGATCGCGCGCCGCCACCCAGTAGGTATACTCGTCTCCCGCGCGGAACGGCGCGCCGGTCGGGCCTGATCGTCCGAAGGTCCGGTTGTCGTCGGCGAACAAATAGCCTTCTTCCGGCGAGTCGCCCAGCGCCTGCGATGAGGGCGTCAGCAGCGGCAGGCGGTTCATCTTGCGCAACGCGCCCGACGCCAGCAGCGATGAAAATGAATCCGAACTGCGATCACCGTCGGCCCGGTAGACGTTGTAGCCGAACATGGCGTCGCGGTGGTCTTCCAGATCGGGCGTCATGTCCCATTTCAAAAAGACTTTGAGATGGCCGCGAATTCCGGGGACGTCGACCTCTTCCGGCTGTGCTGGTTCGGGCAGCTGACTGGGAGCCGTGGCGTCGACTTCGATGCGTCCCAGGATGACGTCGTCGTCTCCGCCGTTGGATGACGTTCTCAGTTCATAGCCGTAGACGCCCGGCGCCGGCGCATCGAGATACCCCAGCCCCTCCACGATGGCGGCGAGGTAGTTCGATTGCACCAGCATGTTGCGCCGCATGGTGCAGGCGGTGCATGTGGCGTCGTCGCCATCCAGTACGGCGATCAGTTTGCCGGCGTACTCGTCGTTGCCGATCGGGCTTTCGTACAGGTTCTGCAACACGTCGATCAGCTCGGTCAGCGCGCGAGCGTTACGCGGCTGTTCGCAGATCGAGCGGATCAGCGGCTCGTTGCGCAGGCGCTGCGTTTCGCTGATCTTCTCCAGCGGCGAGCCTGAACCCAGCCCGCCCGCCTGGCGGTATACGCTGTAGGTTTCGTAGGGCAGGTCGCCGTCCGCCGCGTACCATCTCAGCAGCACAGTGGCCTTGCCGCTGACGGCCTGTCCCGATACGCCGGTGAAAAAGACCGTCCCGTCGTCTTGTGAAAAGGCGCTCCCCCCCGCACACAACAGGGCGGCGGTCAGACAGAGCGCGCCCAGCCGCTTAACCGCAGTCCACATCATAATCAACGCTCCAGTCATCGTTTTTGTAGGTCAGATTGATATCGGCCACGCAGGCGTAACACCACTTGTCGTCCAGTACGTCGCTGGGGCTGTCCCAGTCTTCCGGTTCACAATCGCCCACGCCGCCGGCCACCCAGGCGTCGCCCTTGAAGTAGTACGCGTCGCCTTCTTTGCCGCCGGTCAGCGTCAGGCTGCCTTTAACGCTCACCACGCAAGCCGCTTCGCCGTAAGCCCCGGCGCTCAGCCGGCCTCCGTAGGTCGGCCCGTCGGCGAAGTACCACATCGCGATGCCCGCCTCCGCCGCCACGCGGAACCCGCAGCCCACGTTATAAATCGGGAACGAGCCCTCCGCGCTCAGGTACACGCCGCGCATTTCGGTGATCGACAGCAGCGAGGCCGCTTCGGGGTCGATGATCTCCAGCGGGTCGAGCGAGCAGCACGTGCCCAGAAAGATGCCGCCTTCCAGTTGATACGCGTCGAAACTCACTTTCGCTCGCGCCCAGATATAGTTTTCCACCTGGCCCACGCCGACGCCGAACGACGGGTCGGAGATCTCCATCGTCTCGAAGCCGATCGAGCCTTCGGTTTCGATGGTTCCACCCACATTGACCAGTTGTCCTCCGCTGATCATCAGCGCGACTTCAATCTTCTTCGCCGTCAGGTCCGCGCCGGCGAAGCCGATCGATACGTCGGTCGTGCCGATGCGCGTATCAACCACGTCGTCCGCGTCGAGCGATCCGAAACAGCCTTCGCCCGAGTTGCTCACCTGGTAGCGCGTCATGTCGAGATAGGCGGTGTAGGTCATCTCATCGGGTACCTTGGTGGTCCATTCACCGTCGATGTGCAGTTTCTCCAGCGCATCGCCCGCGAACACGGCGTACCCTTTCAGCGAACCGCCGCCAAAGTCGAGCACGTCGTTTAGATCGGCCAGGGCGCCGTCCAGTACGTCGGCCTGTTCCTTGATAAAGTCCATTACCGCGTCGTTGACGCCGTCCAGCACCGATTGCGCCGCATCCACCAGGCCGTCCTTAATTGGCTGCAGGGCCTGCATGACGCGCGAATCCAGCTCGTTCATCATGTCGGAATTCAGAATCGCGTCGACGATGTAGTCGGTGACTTCATCCGGTTGCAGGTTTTTCAGCCGTTCGTAATCTTCGATCGCTTCATTGGCGAAGATTTCGCGGATCAGGTCTTTGACGTCCGATTCCAGGGTATTGATGCCCGCCAGGTCGAACACGTCGGCGAGATAAACGGTCGGATTTTGAAACGCGGTGCGCGCGTCCTGCAAAAGCGGTTCGATTTCGTCGTCAAGATAGGCGATAATCTCGTCGCGAGTGTCTTCGATCGGCGCCAGCACTTCGTCGAGATCGTATCCCAGCGTCAGATCGACCAGCGCCAGCGTGTAGTCCAGCACGTCCTGCACCACCGGGCTGAGGTCTTCAGGGCTGAAACGCAATACGGTTTCGATTTCATCCAGCGCGTCGAGCAATTCGTCGATTACTTCCACCGCCGGCATGCCCGCGTTGCGCAGGTAACTCGTCAGCCCGATATCGTTGATCAGGTCGTTCAACATCGCGTCGAAATCGGCGTGCGTCAGCAGCCAGTTCTCCGCGTCGGCCGGGTCGGGATACTGGCCCAGTTCCGTCTGCATGCGGTCCAGCAGGTCCGCCACGTAAGGTTCGATCAATTCTTCCAGTTTCGGGCGAAGCGCCGCGCTCAGGCTCTGGTTCAGTGTTTCGGCGGCGTCGTCCAGCTTGTCGCGCACCGGGCCGAGAAACGTTTCTTCGATCTGATCGCTGAACTGATCCGCCGCACTGCTCAAGCTCAATTCGGGGATGCCGCTCACGTCGATGCCAAAACTGACCTCGGTTCGTTCCGCGTCGAGGTAATCCACCGAAGAGATGATGTCGAGCACGATCAGGTCCTGCCCGATGGGCTCCGTCGATTTGAATTCCTTCTTCGTCGTGTTGTATTCCAGCTCGTAACGCAGCGTGATCAGGTTGGCGAACAGGGCTTCCACGTTCACCCGGTTCGAATCCGCGTAGTCGTCGATCTTGTCGGCGATATCGCTGAATGAACCGCTGTAGCCGTCTTCGAATCCGTCGCCGTCCGAGTCCGCTTCACCGCTGGAGGCGAACCACGCGTCGCCGCTCGCCACCCGGCCCACCGTGCTCTTCACGATCGATTGCACGTGCGGCGGGTTGAAGTACGACACGTTGAGATCGGAGATCAGGCTGTAAAATCCGTTGGCGTCGCTCCCTCCGTCGTATGCCGACAGGTAGATCGTCTGTACGGTCGCGGGAAAATCGTCGTAGGTGGAGACCAGCGGCGCCTCGATGCGCGATTCGGCGATGGTTCCACACGGTCTCAGGTTGATCTGCATCACGGGCTCGTCGCCCAGATGAGAGATGGTGTTTTTCGTTGATATCCACAGCGTACGGTCGTCGTCGCTCGCCGCGCCGTCTTTCAGATCGAACGCCAGAGTCAGAAGCCGAACGTCAGCCAGCCAGTAGGCCAGCGTTTGCGTTTCTTCTTTCGCCTCGGCGGGTATATCGCCGTCGCTCAGGTTGCCGCAGGCGTTCAACGTCATCCCTTCGAACGGCACGGTGATCTCCGACGGCCAGGGGACCTCGATCTCGCCATCGGTGGTTGAGTCCAATCCGTCCGAGTCATTGTCGAGATACGCCTGTCCAAACGCGCTCAGCGTGATCGCGTAGCCGTCGCCGCCGCATTCCGCGTCAGGATAGATGTTCAGCGATTGCGCTGAATTCTGTGCGTGAACCACGCCGCTGAACCCGCCCCGCCTTGCGTATAGTTTGGTGTATTCGGTGTTGATCAGGTCGATTGAGTCGCCGCCGATGCTGACGGTGAAACTCGTTCCCGTCAGTTCGTCCTGCATGAGGTTCATTCCCGCGAACAGCCCGCTGCCCGCGCTGAACTCGGCGTCGCCGTATGAATACAGCGTTTCGCCGCCGCGCGCGCTCATCGCCTGCAGAAACTCGCTTGGTTCGTCCGCGAGCGAAGTCGAAGCGCCCGTCAGGACGCCCGGTGAATACCACACCGCCGCGCTGACCGGATCGAACGCGTAGGTGTTGAACGCGGGCGAGATGGCGGCGTTGAGCGCCGAGTCCGCCTCGACGCCGCCGTTTGAGGTAACCACGGCGGATTGGCTGAACGCCAGCGAGTAGGATACGTCCGAACCCGCGCCACAGCCGCTTTCATTCACCGTCATGGTGATGGTGACGCCGTTCAGCCGTGACGCCGCCGGGTCGATAACGCCGTCTTTGATCTGGATCGTGCGTGACGCGGACGAGACCGTGCTCGCGGTTGGATACGACGCCTGGTACGAACCCCCGCCGCCGGTCAGCGCCGCTTGAATCCCGCTCGCCGTGACGGCGGGCGTCGTCGAGGCGATCAGCCCCGAGTTGAAATAACCGTCGTTTGACGCGCGCGTCCCCGGCCCGTAGGGCGCGTTGAAATGCGGCTTGTATTGATAGACCGGCGTGGCGTTGGCGAGTTCCAGTCCCGCCGTGACGGAAAATATCTGTTTGCTGCATTGCAGCGTAAAAGGCAGTTCTTCGTCCATCCAGCGGAACGCGGTGGGGATATTGATCGTAGTCGAAAATGGAGTCAGGTCCTGCGCCAGTTTTTGCCGGCCCAGCATGAACGCGTCCTGCTTGAAACTGATTGCGCTTGACGACTCCTGCTTGTACGCCACGCCGTCCGGCAGTTCAACATACAGGTCGGCGAAAGCCCCTCCGGGTTCGAGTTGGCCGCCCTTGTAAATGAATGACCACACCCCGGTGGGAGAGTAGGGAGTCGAAGGAGCAGAAAACGCCGCCCCGCCGTTCACCACGGTCAGGTCGAGCGTTGTGGAGTTCCGCGTGACGATGAGCCCGCTGATAGTGAATGGAATCAGGTCGTTCCATGAACCGTCGCCATTGATCGTCAACGGCGGGGTCGTATATGAACTCAGGCTGGTGATCTCCGTTGCGATGTTGCTGAAACGCAACACGCCCGAGGTCTGCAGAAGGGTCTGCGCGGCTGTCGTGACGATGTTGTTGGCTGGATTGGCGTCGGGCGTGAAAGCGGTTCCGGAGGCCGTCAGCGCGGCTTCATCCAGGCTGACGGTGATTCTCATCTGGTACGCCGCGACGGGCAGACGGTTGCTCGCGGAGATCGGCAAAGAAAACGTGTTTGGTTGGATGTAAGTCGTCAGGCCGCTGGCGTCGCTGAGCGTGATCGAATCGCTCCAGCTCATTACCGCCGCGCCGGTCGAATCGATCAGTTCAAATTTTGCGCTGGCGGGAATCGCGCTCGCGAACGCGCTGGTCACCTGGACGAGGTAGGTCCCGTCGATCGTATCCATTCCCGCGCTGTATACCACCGCCGTGGTGGTGACGCCTCCCGCCACTGCAGCCAGATCGAACGGCGCCGCGATAGTGGGAACCGCGATCGTTGGCAGCGCGGTGGGGATGCTGAACGTGGGAATCGCCAACTTCGGCGTTGGAGTCGGCGTCGAAGTCCCGATCGGTTTTAGCGTAGGAGAGAATTGAGCCCGGGCGACCGGCCCACCCATCCCGATCAAGCCACACAACAAAAAAAGCCACAACGCGGTTCGTCTCATCCCGACTGCTTTCATGATCCCATTATCCTCATGTGGTTTTTACTTGAAAACGTAAAGTAAACCCGATTATTGACTATCACATCAATTTTTCTTAATTTTAAGTGATAAAAAAATTTTACAACGAGTCGACTTTTTGATAAAAACCGCTGAATTCGTAGTGGTGTAACAAAATGTTGAGTCGGTGAAATTTTCAGTGGGATTCCATAGGAGTTTGGGTTAATCTACGTTTTCTCACCGTAGTGATGACAAGATCGTGCAATCGCATTCTATACGAAAGGTTGTAGCCATGCGCAAAACAATATGGATTCGCGTTCTGGTGTGCTCCATTATTCTGTCGGTGGTTCCCGCTGCGAACGCGCTTGAAGTCGCGGGAGAGGACCTCGGCGTCAATCTGGATTTCACCTTTGCGTCCAAGTACATGTGGCATGGGTACGACACCTATGACGACCACGCCGCGTTTCAACCCAGCGTAACGTTTTCGTATATGGGCTTTAATGCGGGCGTGTGGGGCTCCTGGCCCGCCTCGAGTGGATATGAAGTATTGACCGAACTCGATTATTACATCGGGTACGATCGTAGTTTCTTCGAAGAATCCACATGGCAGGTCGACGCCAGTCTGCTTTACACCTATTTCGATTATCCCAAAACCAACAGCTCGGGCGACGTGCAGGAGATCGCCCTCTCTCTTTCCATGCCTAATCTCATCCCGCTTGGCCCGTCATCGCTGGTTCCCGGTTATGTGGTTTATTATGATTGGGACGGCATTCAGGATTCCGACCTGATCGACGATGGCTGGTTTCATGATTTCACCCTGTCGTATGACGTTCCCATTCCCGCGCTGATTTCAACTCAGGAAGAACAGGCGTTGACGCTGAGCGCGGGCGTTACCTATAACGATGGCGCGTTTGGCTCGGGCGCGGGTTTCAGCCACGCGCAATTCGGCGTTGAAACCACTTTCGAGTGGAATGCGTTTTACCTCACGCCCGCTGTGTATTATCAGTGGTCCTGGGAAGATTCAGTCAACGATGAAGATGAACTCTTCGCCACGATCAGCGTGGGGTACGATTTCTAGAGAGATTCGGTGGGGAAGGAACCGGTGTCGATTACTCCGCCGATTCATCATCGAGCGAAAACACGGGAATCGAGGCCTCGAAGCCAGCCATCAGTTTCTTCTGTTTGTAGGCGGCGTGAGCGATCAGAATATATGAAAGCCCCCACCCCGGGTTGATCCACATGTAGGAGTGGTATAACCCCATCGCGTCATAATACCCGTATGCGCTGTCAGTGATAAGAAACAGCAGGTACGCCGCGATCAGCGTCTGCCACGGAGCCGCGAGCGGCGAGGCGCCCATCTCCAGAAAAGACAGCGCGAGATTAAAACAGAAATACGCCAGAATCAGATCGAGCACGGGATAAATCTGATACGCGATCCTCAGCCAGAGTGCTTCCGATTCGTCGAACAAGACCGGCTGAATGATAAAATAGTAGGTTCCCGCCGCGAAAACCGCGATGATGAAATTGGCGAGAATGGTCCTTCCTGTTGAAGGCGCCAGGTTGAGCCGGTTGAATTTTTGAGAAAACGACCAGAGCGCGCTGATGTTGAACAGCATCCCGATGGTGATAAACAAATCGGCGATGCTGGGGTATGGAACCTCCTGGTTCAGAATCAGCTCGATCACCGCATAAACCACGTGACCGGCCCCTTCCAGCCCGATCCCGATACAGAACAGCCGCCAGCTGAGGCGCGCTTCGTCGTTTTTCTGAAATCGCTTCGAGACCTGATAAAAAACAAAACTCGCCAACAGGCATACGATCGCGATGATCGCGTCGTTGTACGCTTCTACCCGGTTTTCGTCCACCAGACGAAAGGTGAAGACGGCGCCCGCGGCGACGATATAAGCGATGACCCCGATTAACGGCACGGCTGGACCCTCATCTTGACATCAACCTTCATTTCTTGTTCCCCGACAATGCTTTCAAAACGAGTTGCGCCTGATCGGCTCCGACGAATATTTGCAGGTTTTCGCTCAAAAACTGCCCGAGCATGGGCAGATCGTCGGAGGAGATTTCAGCCATCTGCTTGTTTTGGTGAGCGCAATACGCCAGCATCAGGCGGTGCGCAAGACGCTCGCCGATCAGCGGCATAAGAAACTGCTCGAGACGATCCGCCAGAAGGGCCATTGAGTTTGAATCCCGTCACCGGTGTGAGGTGGTCGTGTTTGATTCAAGTGAAGAAAATACCGCTTGTTTAACGCGCTAATTTATAGGCGGATTTTCGCATTCTGTCAAATCAAAAAGTGATTCTTTCCAATCGGCCTCTTCATTAACTATCGTGCTTGCCGGATTTACGCTCGGATTGAACCTTGGGACAACCATCGGATATCACAATAATAGATCCTGAATTTCAGTTCATTTAATCTGAACGGCGCTTTAGAAATGGGTATATGATCTTTATTGGTATGGAATCGGCGCGGAGGGGTTCC
Organism: bacterium; assembly: GCA_016125385.1. Taxonomy (GTDB): domain Bacteria; phylum Hinthialibacterota; class Hinthialibacteria; order Hinthialibacterales; family Hinthialibacteraceae; genus WGLV01. The sequence continues at coordinate 2,850 of WGLV01000037.1, read as the reverse complement.
ATATCCAGACCGGCAAGCGATAATAGTTAAATAAGAATCATTCTTGTTTTGAGTGTAGTGACATCGCTTCACTACGCAATCTCGGTATTCATGGCTCTCACCCACGACGACAGGAGGATATCTCATGGCGATGCAATATCATGAACCGCCCGAGTGGCTTACCAAAGAAACGCGCGAGATGCACCGCGCGCTGCGCAGCCTGATCGAAGAACTGGAGGCTATCGACTGGTATCAACACCGCGTTGACGCTACCGAAGACGAAGACCTGCGGGCCATTCTCGCCCATAACCGCGACGAAGAAGCCGAACACGCCGCCATGACGCTGGAATGGATCCGGCGCCGTTATCCCAAGATGGACGAGGAACTTCGGGCCTATCTGTTCACCGAAGGCCCCATCCACCTTGCTGAAGAAAAGAAGATGGACGGCGAAGAGGGCGGCGGCTCGCCCGCTTCAGGCGGCGGTTCAAGCCTCAATCTGGGCCCGAATCGCTGATAGGCCTTCGTGAAAGTTGATGAGTAAGAACAGGAGATGAACATGACTGATATTTTGCGACGTTCTCAGGCGCCGATTGGCGCTGAAGCTTGGAAGGCGATTGACGAAGAAGCGCGCGCCCAGCTGAAAACGTGGCTTTCGGCGCGATATCTGGTTGATTTTGACGGCCCGCACGGCTGGGATTTTTCGTCCGTGAATCTCGGCCGTCTCGACTTGAAGAAAAAAGACGCCCGCGACGGCGTCGCCTGGGGGGTGCGCCAGTCGCTGCCACTGATTGAGATTCGAGTTCCGTTTTCACTGAATCAGATGGAACTGGACAGCATCGCGCGCGGCGCCGCCGATCCTGATTTCGACCCGATCCGTGAAGCCGCCCGCAAGCTGGCGGCCTTCGAAGATGAAGCCGTGTTCGACGGCTTCAAAGACGCCGGCATCAAGGGCGTAATTGAAACTTCGCCGCACGAACCGCTTAAACTATCGAAGGAGATGACGGAACTGCCCGGCCTGGTGTCTGAGGCGCGTAAACGCATGCTTGGCGCGGGCGTCGGCGGTCCGTTCACGCTGGTTTTGGGCGTTGAGGCGGGCGAGGCGCTCGATCGGGCGGTCAGCTGCGGCTATCCCGTCCGCAAGACGATCCACAACCTGCTCGATAACGAAATCGTCCACAGCCCCAACCTGAAGGGGGGGCTGCTGATCTCCCGGCGCGGCGGCGACTATACGCTGACGGTCGGTCAGGATATTTCCATCGGATACGCCGGACACGACCGCGATTCGGTTGAACTCTACTTCACCGAATCGCTTACCTTCCGCGTGCTCGAACCCGCCGCCGCTGTCTACCTCAAACCCGCCAAATAACGGCGGACGAAACGCGCTGAAAATAAAAAGCCCCCTGCTTCAGGGGGCTTTTTTATTTGCGTTATTCAAATGCTAAGCATCTTCTTAAGATATCAATGAGTTTGTCTATTCTATCTTGTTCAATTTTCCTATCCATATAATTTTGAACAATGTTAAGTGGTTTTTCATCGCGACGTCCAACATTCTGTATACCAAGAAAATGTTCCATATCTTGTTCGAAGGATTCGATCTGTTTTGTGTATGAATTTTTTTTGTTTTTGATGAAATTATTGATAGTCGAGTGATATTCTCTATCTTGGTCACTATCAAAAAGTATTGAATGGTATATCCCTAGTTTATTAAATAGGTGCATGAATCTATGAATATTAAATTTCCCCATTGCATCAAGTATATAGATTTGCTTGTAGCGGAGCTCTGGAATATTTTCATCAATGAATAAATCTAAAAAAATTTTTTCTGAAGCTCCCTCGCAAATCAAGGTTCTATTTGCAAAAAAGACAGATGACCTTTCTGAATCTAAGTAAAGCATATATTTAAATTTTTCTAAATATTGCTTTTGCGGTAAATCAGGATTTTCATTTCCGAGACCTTTATTTTTTATAATATTTTTTAATGATGAACTTGAATTTGAATCGTTTATTATATTGCAAAAAACTTCATATAATCCTGTGTTGTCCTCGCATAACTCCTTGATGTCTTTCTGTGTTAGCTGTTTTGCAATAGTATCATTAGTTGGTCGAGTTAATTTAATTAGCCCAGTCATCTCCTGAATTTGTTTGGAGGCAAAATGCGGGGAATGCGAAGTGATTAATATCTGTGTTTCCTTGGATAAAGTCTTTAAAGATAATTTAAGGTTCTCTTGCTGTGAAGGATGCAGGAATGCTTCCGGTTCTTCGAACAGGATTAGTTGAAAATCAGGCTTAAACTCTTTCTTTTTGGAAGGAGCGTTGGCTCTGTACTTATTTGCGAGTCTGATCAATGTGTAGATTAAATGGCGTTGAAATCCCTGTCCGAGTGATTTTATATCAACTCTTTCATTGTTTAAGCGTTCGTCTTCTATCCAGTGCATTAATAGATTTTTTACAATTTCTTCTGGTTTTATTGTATTTATGTCTATTCCAAATTTTGTGCGCCATCCATTTGTCTCTTCGTTGATATCTTTTATTAAATTTGATATAGAAAAGCCATCTTCACTTGATTCTGTTAAGAATTTTTCGTTAAATTCTTCAAATGCACCGCTTAATTTGATGTAAGATGTGCTTGACTCGACCGCTCTTTTCATGACAAAGTTTAGCATGTTGCGTAATGGCGACGGACCCGAGAGTTTTAACGAGTCATCAGTTGCTCCGGCTGCGGGTATATAAATGGTTCGTTCTAAGAATCTGTGCGTTGGGTAGACATGGAAACACGCGCTAACTCGTGTAATCTCAGTTTGCTGAGAACATAAGAAGCACGAGGGGAAGCGCGTGTTATTAAAGAGTATCATCAAAAAGACCTTAGGGCTC
>WGLV01000061.1 GCA_016125385.1 bacterium | reverse complement strand
GGGGCTGATATAAGCAATCAGTTGTCTGGTGAATGGTTTTACCGGATAAAACCATCTTATTGCGATTTCAGTGATTGCGATTCCAGCCAGAGCGACAATCGGAAAATAGGGATCACGGGAGGCATGCCGCATGATTCCCGGAAGCCAAAAGATCGCCATGACCGCCGAGCTGAAAACAACCAGCCGCATCCACTCCATCGCCAGCGCGAACGTCCGTTTTCTGTGATCGACAACAGCGGCGAATAACAAAATGAACCAGAGCGGAGGAAGCGCGAACACGCCCCACAAGGCGTGAGCGTAAAGGTCGCTGGAGGCTTCTATCGGCCCCAGCGTAAAATCGATCGGGGATTTTTCAAAAAAGACGAATTCTAACCGGTCGAAGTTTTCATAATCGATCTCCCCGTTTCCCCGCAGGCGATCGATCGACCAGTTGGGATTCAGTTTTAACTCCGGCATGAGAATCCGAACATGGCTTGACTGGTGAGGTTCGATCTCACGATAAGCCCGCCAGATTTCCGCTCCGCCGGTTTCAGGCGTTTCTTTTTCAATAAAATCCGTGTACAGGAGCAGTTTCTGCGATGAGTCGTTACGAACCTCGAAATGAATGGCGTCTTCCTCATGGATGGGCGTACGGAGAGGAATATCAATGCCCGTGTAACCCGGGTCAGGCGGACGCGTGACGCGTACCCTTTCTTTGCCACCCCCCTGAGCGTTCTCTTCAAGCCGTACGGTAACGGCGGTCACGTCTTCGCCCCCGGCCCAGGGAACGAATTCATTCAACAGCGCCGATTCGGCGTTTAACTGAGCGGGAAGAAAAAGAGTCCGGTTATGGAGGCTTGCGTTAAACAACACCATGCCGGTGAGCACCAGCAAGGCGTACGTGGAGAGAAAACCGATGCCGGTTATTCCATAAATAACCGGTTTTGGGCTGCGATTGGCTTCCATACGATGCGATCACCCCAAAATAACGCGCAACAGCCAATTTCCCGCATCCGCAAAAAATTGAATGCCCTGCGCCAATAAATGTTCGTTCAGAGCAATTTAGAAGCAATATTCTTGCTTTTTTGTGACATTATTTATTATCTCTCGGCTATACCACTTTGTAAAGCGCTCATATTCATTCGATAGGATAAAAGCGGTTTTTCCGCTGCTTGAACTGTAGGGGCGAGCGGTTAAGATAGATTCATAAATGATTCCCTTTTCAAAAATCGCCGAAAAAGGCCGTTTTGACGTTGCTTTTTTGTTTTGCATCCGTATTTCCGGCGGTTTTTAGTACTTTTCCAGCCATCCATTTGCGAATGTTCGACCTCTACGCACGCGAGTGCGGATGTAGACCATATCCTTTTCACCTCAATAGCCAGGGAGGCGACTTATGACGGACAAGCCTTGCCGCGCCAGCGAAAAACAGTACCTCTACTCACCAGGCCCCACGGATGTACCGCCGTACGTATTACAGGCGCTCGGCAGCCCCATCACCCACCACCGTTCCCCCGTGTTTTCGGAATATCTCGCGGAAGTGTGGGACGACCTGAAGTACGTCTATCAGACCAAACAGGACGTTTACATGATTCTTTCGTCGGCCACCGGCGCGATGGAAGCCTCGGTCTCGAACCTGCTCTCGCCCGGAGACGAAGCCATCGTGATTCGCGGAGGCAAGTTCGGCGAACGCTGGGGCGATATCTGCACGGCGTACGGCGTTAAAGCCATCTGCATCGACGTGGAGTGGGGCCAGGTGGCCTCGCCCGAGCAACTGGCCGAAACGCTGAAAGCCAACCCGAAGGTGAAAGCGGTTTACTCGACCCTTTCTGAAACCAGCACCGGCGTCTGCTTCGACATTGAGGGCTACGCCAAGGTCGTTCGCGACACCTCCGCCGTGCTGGTATGCGACGCGACCAGCGGCATCGGCGCGACTCCGCTGCTCACCGACGAGTGGGGCGTTGACGTGGTGGTCTCGGCCGGTCACAAGGCGCTGATGATTCCGCCCGGCCTCGCCTTTATCAGCGTGTCGGACAAGGCGTGGAAACTCGCCGAAAGTTCGACCTGCCCCAAGTATTACCTCAACCTGAAGGCGTACAAAAAGAATTACGAAAAGCAGACCACGCCCTACACCCCGGCGGTCAACCTCGTCATGGGCGTGCGTGAAAGCCTGAAGGCGTTCCGGGCCGAAGGCTACGATCGCGTGATGAAACGCCACCAGATTCTGGGCAAGGCGGGCCGCGCCGCCGCCGCCGCGCTGGGCTTGGAAGTGTTTCCCAAACGTCCCTTCGACGGGCTGACCGCGCTCAAAGTTCCCGAGGGGATCGACGGCGGCGCGGTGACCAAAAAGTTCCGCGTTGATTACGGCATGACCATCGCGGGCGGGCAGGATCACCTCAAGGGCAAGATCTTTCGCATCTCGCACATGGGGTATTCAGACAAGATGGACGTCCCCTTCGCCATGTCGGTGACTGAGATGGTGTTGAAAGAACTGGGATACTCCCTCGAACTGGGCAAGGGCGTCGCCGCCGCTCAGCAGGTGATTCTAGACGAATGGAAGACGCTGGGCGCGTAAGCCCCCGCCGCCTCCATTCACTCACGGAAGGAAGACGAATTCCATGGCATATAAAGTTCTCGTCAGCGATCCGCTGTCTCAGGAAGGCATCGACATTCTTCAGGCGCACGCCGATGTCAACGTCGATGTCAAAACCGGCCTCAAACCGGAAGAATTAATGGAAATCATCGGCCAGTACGATGGGCTGGTGATCCGCAGCGGCACCCAGGTGACCGCCGAGGTGCTGGCCCGCGCCGATAAACTCAAGGTGGTGGGCCGCGCCGGCGTCGGCGTCGATAACGTCGACATTCCCGCCGCGACCCAACGGGGCGTGATCGTCATGAATACGCCCGGCGGCAACACCATCTCGACCGCCGAACACAGCTGGGCGCTGCTTATCAGCCTGGCTCGAAACGTCCCTCAGGCGGCTCAGTCGATGCGCGAGGGCCGCTGGGACCGAAAGAAATACACCGGAACCGAACTGTTCGGCAAAACGCTGGGCGTGATCGGCCTGGGCCGCGTGGGCCGTGAAGTCGGCCGCCGCGCGCAGGCCTTCGGCATGAAGGTGATGGGCTACGATCCCTTCATCGCCGATGACATGCTCAAGAAACTCGGTTTTGAAGGCGCCACGGTGGAAGAGATCTTCAAAGCCGCCGACTTCATCACCGTCCACACCCCCAAGACCGAAGAAACGTCTCACCTGATCGACGACCGCGCCTTCGCCATGATGAAAAAAGGCGTGCGCGTCATCAACTGCGCCCGCGGCGGCATCATCGATGAAGACGCGCTGCTGCGCGCGCTGGAGAGCGGTAAATGCGGAGGCGCGGCGCTCGACGTCTACGAGCAGGAGCCGCCCGATCCGAAACATCCGCTGCTCAGCCGCGAAGACTGCGTCTGCACGCCTCACCTGGGCGCCTCGACCGAAGAAGCGCAAACCAACGTCGCGCTCGACATCGCCCGCAACGTGCTCGACGTTCTCACCGGCGGCGAAGTGCGCAACGCGGTGAACATTCCATCGGTCTCGCCCGAGGTGCGCGCCGCGCTCTCGCCCTACCTGGAACTGGCCGAAAAACTGGGCATGTTCGCCATTCAGTACTTCAACAAACCGCTATCGAAGCTCGAAGTCGCCTATTCGGGCGGCCTGGCCGAGTATGAAACCGCCTACCTGTCGCTGGCGGTGCTGAAAGGCGCCCTGTCGGCCATGATGAACGAGACGGTCAACTTCGTAAACGCGCCCATCCTCGCCGAACAGCGCCAGATTCAGGTCGTCGAAAGCAAGGCGGCCCGATCGGAAAGCTATTCAAGCCTGATCACGGTGAAGATGTCGTCGGACGGCTCTTCAGCGGAAGTGTCGGGCACAACCTATGAAACCGGCGAAGCGCGCATCGTTCAGGTCGACGGCTATCACATCGAAGCCAAGCCGTACGGAACGATTCTGTTCTTCCAGAACGTCGACAAGCCGGGCGCCATCGGCCAGCTCTGCACCGTGCTGGGTTCAGCCAACATCAACATCGCCGACATGACGCTGGGCCGCCAGAAGCCTGGCGGCTATGCAGTCACGGTATGCAACGTTGACTGCGACGTGCCCAAGGCGATTCTCGAACAACTCAAAGCCACCAACGCCGTGCGCGACATCAAGGTCATCAACCTCGAACAGCGCTGAGGCGCTTGCCCGGCGCGTAATTGTTGCGTACTCTGAAATCATCCGCCCCGCCCGCTTCCGCGCGGCGGGGCGGTTTACTTTTCGATCGGCCACGAGAGATTTCCATGTCAGCCACGCTTACCATCGGCAACGTCGCCTTCAGCAACACGCTTCCCCTCGTTCATTACCTGCCCGAGTTTCTCCCGGGCGCCCAAATCATTCATGAAGTGCCTTCGCGGCTCGGCCCCATGCTGGCGCGGGGCGAGCTTGACGTGGCGATGCTGTCGTCCATCGAACTGCTGCGCGATCCGGGATACGGTTACGTGCCCGGCCTGGGCGTGTGCAGCGACGGACCAGTGCGCAGCGTATTGCTTTGGACACGCCGCCCCCCCGAACGGGCCGAAACCGTCGCGCTCGACGGCAACTCGCTCAGCTCGCGCGTACTGACGCGGATCTTGTTCAGCGATCTGTGGCGGAACCGCCCGCGATTTATCACCTACACGCCACCGGTAACGAACGGCCTCGCCATCGCCGACGCCGCGCTCACCATCGGCGACAACAGTTTCGACGAACTGAATGACGAATCCGTGTCGATCGTCGATCTGGGACAGGCGTGGAAAGACCTTACCGGCCTGCCCTTCGTCTTCGCGGTGTGGATCACGCGGCCGGGGCTCGATCCGGCCTCGATCGCCGAACCGTTTCAGGCGGCGCTGGAAAAAAGCCTGCGAAACGTGGATGAACTGACAGGGCGGTACGCGCGGCCCGACGGCGCGCATGGGGCGGATTTCTTCAAAACGTATTTCACTCGCGACATTCGATACCGGCTGGGCGAGCGCGAGCGGGAAGGCCTCGCGCTCTATCTCAACAAGGCGGAAAGCATCGTCAAACACGCCCAGACGGCGTAAAGCGAAACGGCGTTTCTAGCGGGATTCAAAATCAAGCGATTCAAGATCGATGTTCGAGCCGCGTTTGGACAGACGCAGGATCTCAACGCCGACGACCTGATTGGCTTCGTTGTAATCGAGGATCACGCCGGGACGCGCCTCCTCCGACTCCACGATTTCCGAATCGTCCAGACGAAAATACAACGCGTCCGTTTTTTTATTGACAATCACCTTCATATCTTGCCTCGCATGCCTCTATCGAAACAAGCGGTCACGATCGTCACCCGAAGACGATTCTTTTATCAATAAATCCGCATGTCGATGTTCGTCTGGTTGAGCACCTCGCAGCCGCCGTCACGCACCACCGCCATATTTTCGAGCCGCACCCCGCCTACGCCCGGCAGGTAGATCCCCGGTTCGTTGGTCACCACCGCTCCGGCTTGCAGCGGCTTGTCGTTTAACACCGACAGGCGCGGCGCTTCGTGAATTTCCAGCCCCACGCCATGCCCGAGGCCGTGGTTGAACTGATCGCCATAACCCGCGTCTTCGATCACCTTGCGCGCGGCGGCGTCGATCTCCTTGCCCGTCTTACCCGCCGCCAGTGCTTCTTCCGCCCGAAGATGCGCATCGCGGACCAATCCATAAACCTTGTGCATTTCAGCCGTGGGCTCTCCAAAAAACACCGTGCGGGTGATGTCGGAGCAATAACCGCCCAGCAGGCAGCCGAAATCGGTCAATACCACGTCACCTTTCTTTAACTTGCGTTCAGAAGGCCGCCCGTGCGGCAGCGAGGCGCGTTCGCCGAACAGAATCAGCGAATCGAACGACTCCTTTTCAGCGCCTTCCACCCACATTTCATGTTCGAGCCGATGGGCGAGTTCGCGTTCGGTCATGCCCTCGCGCAGTTGTTCGATAGCGCGTCCCCAGGCCCGTTCGGCGGCATGCAGCGCATCACGCATGGCCTCGATCTCGGCTTCTTCCTTGATGGCTCGAACGTCTTCCACCACGCCGGTTTTACCGATGTATTCACGGGCGGGCATTTTTTCCGCCCACGTTTTGTATTTTGAATACGAAACGTGTTCTTCCTCAAACCAGACGCTTGCGCCGCTCAGGTCGCCCATCGTTTCCGCGACGGTTTCATGCTCTTTCTGATCGCGCGGTTGAATGACGATTTCAAAATCGGGGGCCTGCTGGCGGACCTGTTCGTCGTAACGCCCGTCGGTCAGCAGGATCTGGCGTCCCCCGCTCAGCATAATCAGCGCGTGGCTGCCGGTGAATCCGGACAAATAGCGGATATTGAACAGATCGGAAATCAAAAACCAGTCGGCGTTGGCTTCAGAAAGCGTCTTTCGGACGGCGTCTTGTCTGGATCGAAAATTCATCTCTTCCTCGCGATTCGGGAGAACAGGCGCGTTATCAGGGCCCGATTCCGTCAGGATTCCATCGTCAATCAGCCAGTCTAAAATAAAAACAGCGGCTGGCAATGCGCAAGACCGCCTGTCCGGCTTGACCCTCCCGCAGGGGGGCGCAGAATAGCCGGAATGTCGAGAACAGCGGCGCAACACGAATTTACTTCACTTCAGGAGGAGACGCCATGGATTTCTCCGCGTTGGAAACAGTCGGCGCCATGCGATTTTTTTCCGATTACGGCAAGATGATTTACAACCCGACAGGTATTTTTTACTGGACGGGCCGTTCGAAAACCGAGGCGAAAATCAACGCCACCATCGGGTCGGCGAAAGGTAAAAAAAGCCTTGTATTCGACGACGGAGGTGACGGCAAAATCACGCTGTGCATTCCGTCGATTCAAAAATATTTCCCCACGTTGAGCACGGAAGAGATTTTCCCCTACGCGCCGGAAGTAGGTCTGCCCGCGTTTCGCGAGGCGTGGAAGCAGTGGATGTTGAAAAAAGCGGGCGCGGCGGCCGAACGGCTTGAACGGCAGTGCATCAGCCCGATGGTCATGCCGGGCATCACCGGCGCGCTGAGCGTCTGTCTGCGCATGTTCGCCGACCCCGGCGACAAGATCGTCACCCCCGACAAACGCTGGGAAAACTACGACAACATGTTTTTCCGCAACCTGTTCGTCGAGGTAGAGGAGTTCCCCTCCTTCGAGGGGCAGGATTTCAACCTGCAGGGTTTTCTTTCGGCCATACAGAACGTGTGGGCTGAAAAAGACCGCTGCGTGGCGGTGTTGAATTTTCCCAACAACCCCACCGGTTACTGCCCGCCCAAACAGGCGGCGCGCGAGATCGTCGGGGCCGTTCACGCGCTCTGCGCCAACACCAGCAAACAGCTGGTGCTGTTGCTCGACGACGCGTACGAAGGTTACGTGTACGACGACGACGCCGAAGCGGGTTCGCTGTTTTATCTGTTTGAACCGCGTCCCAACTTTTTACCGGTCAAGTTGGATGGAATCAGCAAGGAGCTGCTCTGGTACGGCGCGCGCGTCGGCGCCATCACCCTCGCGCTGCCCGATGAATGGGGCCAGAAAGCCGACCGCGCCGCGATCGTCAGCCAGATGGAAAACAAGTTCCGCGGCATCGTGCGCAACACCGTCTCAAACTGCTCGATGGTGGCGCAGAGCGCCGCGTTGAAGGCGTTGCAAGACCTCGACGCCGTCATGGCCGAGCGCAAGAAGGTGATCGACGAACTGGCCGCGCGATACCAGGCGACCAAAGCCGAACTGGCCAAACTCTCCAGCGGACTGCTGCAGGCCGATCCCTTCCAGGGCGGCTTTTTCTGCTTCGTCAACCTCAATCCGAAGTCAGGTCTCAAGGCCGATGACGTGTGCGACCACCTGCTGAAGCAGTACAAGGTCGGCGCGGTTCCGCTGGTGCGCGACGATATCAATGGCATTCGGCTGGCGTTCTGCGGCGTCGAAACCGCCGACATCCCCGAGATGATTCAGAGCCTTGAACTCGCGGTGAAAGACCTCGCGAAGTAATTTCTCATCGTCTGTAAAATGCGAAAGGGGGCCAGGATCATCCGGCCCCCTTTTTCATATGCAATGATGAATCAAACCTGTCGTTCTTACTCTTCCTTCAGCGCGGCGAGGACTTTTTCGGCGTGGCCGTCGACTTTCACGCGGCGGAAGATTTTTTTGATCTTGCCGTCCTTGCCGATGACGAAGGTGCTGCGTTCGATGCCGATCGATTTCTTGCCGTACATGTTCTTCTCTTTGATGACCTCATACTTGTTGCAGACTTCTTCCTTCTCATCCGACAGCAGCAGAAACGGCAGTTCGAATTTCTGGATGAACTTATCGTGCGAGGCGAGTCCGTCGCGGCTCACGCCGAGGATGACGGCGTCCGCTTCGTCGAACGATTTCTTGTTATCGCGAAACGCGCACGCCTCGCGCGTACAGCCGGGCGTGTCGTCTTTGGGATAAAAATACAAAACCACCTGCTTTTCGCCTTTAAAATCCTTCAGCGAGACCTTTTTTCCATTGCTGGCGGGCAGGCTGAACGCCGGCGCTGCCTTTCCGACTTCAACGGGCATGAGAACGACCTCCTTGATCGCGATGGAATCGCCAGAGTGTAGCACAAGACAAAACGACGCGGCATGTTATTCTAAGCGTGTTTTCAATCTATCAAATTACGGCGCGATGGCGCGCCGATCGGGGAAAAATCGATGACGCGGCTTTCACGACGGATATGGATGGGCGCCGGGCTGGCGCTCGCGCTGGCGTTGCAGGGGTGTTCGCTGCCCCGCGAGATCGATCCGAAATTTTCGATGGATCCGGAAGTGCTAGTGCTCGATTCACGCGGCGAGTTCATCCGAAAATCGCCGCCGCTGGGCGGGAACCCGGTCGACATCGAATGGCGCAGCGATGGAACGGCGGTGGTGGCGGTCGACGGCGCGGGCCTAACCATCTTCGACCCTGAAACGGGCAAGATCGGCGACTATTTCGGCCCCAAAAGCATGATCGAGATGGACGTGCTCGACGGGCGCGAGGTGTTGGGCGTTAACCCCATGTATATGACGGTCTCCTACTTCGAGCCCACCGCCAAACTGCTCGATGAAAACGGCGCGGTGTTGCGCGAGATCCCCGTTCCGCTGGGCGTGCATGATATCGACCTGCTGCCCAATGGAAACTTTCTGCGGGTCGACGCCAAGATGAACCGCGTGGTCGAGGTCACGCCCGAAGGCCAGATCGTGTGGCAGTCGACCGTTCCACTGCTCAATCCGTACGAAGCCATTTTGACCGATAAAGACACCATCGTCATCGCCAACTTCGACCGCCACCGTGTGGTCGAGATCACCCGCGACAACCAGATCGTCAGCGATTTGAGCGGCTTTAACCATCCGCGCCGCATTCAGAAGGTCAGCGAGGGGTATTACGTCGTAGCCGACGCCGACCTGCGCCGCGTCGACGCCATCACGCCCGGCGGCCAGATGTTCGCGATGGCGGAAGGCCTCAACCAGCCGTGGAGCGTGGCCTACGACCCCATCCGCCAGATCATGCTGGTGGGCGCGGTGAAATTTTTCAACCCGCCTGACGAAGCCAAAATCGCCTCGGCGCAGCGCTATTGGGGCTATGGATTTTCCATCGGCCTCTGGCTGATTTCAGCGGCGGCGGTCATCGCCGGGTACGCGGGGTTCCGGGCGTATCGCGAGAGCCTGACCGATCGCGCCCAACGCGTATGCCGCGCGATGTCGGGGTGGATCGAACACGCCTCGATGGCGATTCTGGCGGCGGGCTGCGTTTTGTGCGTGACGGCGGCGTACTGTTTTACGTTTCAGGCGCCGTGGATCGTCAGGCTGGGGCTGGGCGTGCTCGGCGCGGGGCTGGCGGCGGCGTGGCCGTCGCGCTATCGCCGCGAATGGTGGTTCAGCACGGCGCTCCCCCGCATGGAAGACGAAGAACCCGCCGATGAGGCCGATGACGCCTCGCGCGCGGTGATTCGCCCCGGCTTGATGATCGCGGGGCTGTTGATCTGCTGGTTCGTCTTTATCTGGACGCGCAGCTGGCCCGCCCAGTGGTGGCCGGTGGCGTTGTGGGCGCTGGGGCCTTTGATGTGCGTATTCGCCGTGCGCAAAACGTATCGTCAGCCGTTCAATGGAATCAACTGGCTGTGGATGGCGGGCGTGCTGGCGATCGCGTTATTTTTCCGTCTCTACCAGATCGAAAAAATTCCATACGGCCTGTGGCTGGATGAAGTTTACGCCGTCAGTAACGCGCTGCTCAACGCGGAAAACGGAACCCTGCGGCCTTTCGAGACCGTTCCACTGGTCAGACCGCATGAGTTCGACGTATCGAATCTCTACCTGCTGGCGATCGTGCTGGTGAAATGGGCGTTCGGGATGTCGTTTCTGGTGGTGAAATGGATCTCCATCGCGCCCTCGCTGGGCATCGTCATCGGCGTGTACCTGCTGGGCAAGTGGTCGTTCAACGACTGGGCGGGCCGCATCGCCGCCTTGATCGTGGCGGTCAACAGCTGGCAGGTTACCTTCGCGCGCTGGGGGTGGCTGCAACAGTTGTACGTCATGCTGGCCATACTGACGCTGGCCTTTTTCATCCGAGCCTACCGCTGGAAGTGCGCGCGTTCGGCGGCGTGGAGCGGATTGTGCCTGGGCCTCGGCTTTTTTACCTACGTGCCTATCGTATTAACCACGGCGACGCTGGCCGCGTTGTGGGGCGTCAGCCTGTTTGAAGAAAACCGCCGCTTCCGGCTCAAACAGATCGTGTTGACGGCGCTGATCGCCGCCGTCACCTTCGCGCCTCTCTGGGCGTATTACGTCAAACACCCCGGCACTTTCATGGCGCGCACCAGCTCGGCGGGCATCACCAACGACGTCTTCAACGCCCGTTCGTTCAAACCGCTGACCAACAACATCCATGATTACCTGCTGGCTTTTACATGGCATGGCGACCGCAACACCCGGCACAATATCCCCGGCAAACCCATGCTCGATCCCTTCACCGGCGGGTTGATGCTGGCGGGCCTGCTGCTCGCGGCGTACCGCTTTTACCGGCCCGGCGAGCGGCTCGTGCTGCTCTCCATCGCGCTGGCGATGACGGGCGGCGTTCTCAGTATGGCCGCCGAGACGCCCAACACGTTCCGGCTGGGGGTGACGGGGCCGCTGATGTGCCTGCTGGCGGCTCTGCCGCTGGCTTCGCTGCTTGACCAGCGCGAACGACGCGCCGAAAACGATTCCCCCTCGCTCTGGCCCGCGTTGTTCGCGGCGGCGCTGATGATGGCGATGGCGGGCGCGGGTTATTACCGCTACTTCATACAATACCCCAGCGCCGAAACCTGGCCCGCCAGCTATGGCGCGGATCAGCATCTCGCCTACGAGCATCTGACAAAGGACGACGTGGGCCGCGACCGGCTGATCGTTCACCCCAGATACGCCAACAAGACGTTCGATCTGTACATGTATTTTCTCGAACTGCGGAATCCCGAGCGGCGGGACGCGGTTCTCAAAGAACAGACTCGTTATCAGGTGATGGACGTCAAACAGGCGGTTCCGCCCGCGCCGGCAGGCGGGATGACGCTGCTGATGCCGGCCGATTACGACGGGGTATTGCGCGAAAAATTCCCCAACATCGAGATCGAAGAACTCAACACGCCTTACGGCGACAAAAACGCCGTCATCGGGCGGATCGGATCCGCCGGGTAATCGCTGAACTCGGGGCGAGGCTCGCGCCGTTTACGCCGGATCGCGCAGTATGGCTCGGCAGGGGCTGCCGTCGGATCCTTTCAGTTTCAGCGGCAGCACGGTGAGGTCATACCACCCCGGCGCCACGCCGCGCAGATCGAGCCCTTCGACGATGATGACGCCTTTGCCGCACAATTCGTGATGAACGGGGTTTCCGGGATTCCGGTACGCTTCGATGGAAAAATAATCGATTCCCACCAGCTTAACGCCCGCGCCGGTCAGCGCCCGCGCGCCTTCATGGCTGAGTGCTACGTATTCCGTATTAAAATTTTTCGAAGCGATGAATTTGAGATTGCGCGTCTTGAAGATAATGCGCTCCACCCCTTCCAGCGAGGGCAGATGTTCGGGTTCGATCAGATCGGACGCGCCGGCTTCATGCACCAGCACGGGGCCGATCAAGGTTTCGAGGTCGAGCTGATCGACCCGGATTCCATCCGGTTCGAAGTGAAACGGCGCGTCGAGATGGGTGGCGAAGTGAGTGCTCATCTCGATCTTGGAGACGTTGCATTTCGCTCCCTCGCTCATGTCGCTCAACTGGATCCGTTCGTAGGGCGTATCGCCCGGCCAGGGGGGATGTCCTTCATGTAGGGGCAGCGTAATATCGTGGATCGCCATGTCCGTTCATCTCCTTCCACTTCATTCGGCGCCATTATGCCGCGCGAAACGCGCGTCTTGAAGCCTCGGCCCATCCACAAAAAAGGCGTCCCCGATTGGGAACGCCTTTTTGTTTTTTTTCATTCGGCTGATTTACTGATCGCTGGCGGCCTGCCGTCCATCGGCCAGTTTACGCTCACCGATCAGGTATTCATACGCCGCCTGCAACTGCGGATCGCGCTCGAACATGCGCTGCAGGCGAGATACATGATGGTAATCTTTCTTGGCGATTTCCTCCGCCTGCTCCAGCGTGATGCGGTCGACCTCGATGTCGGGATTGATGCCCAGCTCGTGAATGCACTTGCCCGACGGGGTGTAATATTTGGCGACCGTCAGGCGAAGACCGGCGTCGCCTTCCAGCGGAAAAACCTCCTGAACCGATCCCTTGCCGAAGCTGGTCTTGCCCACCACGACGGCGCGGTGGTTGTCGCGTAACGCCCCGGTGACGACCTCCGACGCACTGGCGGAGGCTTCGTTGACCAGAATCACCATCGGCAGATCGGCGAAACCTTCCTTGCTGGTGACCTGATCGCGAAACTCGCGGTAAGGCGATTCACGCCCGTAGGTGTAGGTAATCAGGTCGCCTTTTTCGAGAAACAGGTCGGCGATCTTGACCGCCTGGTCGAGATAACCGCCGGGGTTGTAGCGCAGGTCGAAAATCAGGTATTGCATGCCCTCGGTGTTGAGATATCGAAGGGCGTCGCGCACGTCTTTGTTGGCGTCGGCGTAAAAACTGGAGAGCCGCACATAACCGACTTTTTTCTCCGAGTCGATGATCTCGCGCATAATGTGCAGGTCGGAGTTGATGGGCGCGCGGGTCAGCGTCACGTCGATGGGCTCGGGCGCGCCGGGCCGCATGAGCGTCAACGTGACTTGGGTGTCTTTTTCACCCTTGATCATGTCGATCGCGGTTTGCAGCTTATCGGCGTACGTCCCCTCCAGTTTGGAGAGCGGGTCGCCGTTGACGGCCACGATCACATCGCGGGGATGAACCCCGTTCACATCGGCGGGCGAACCCGGCAGCGGCGTAATTACCAGAACGCCGCGGTCTCCCTGGGTGTCCCAATCGACGTTGATCCCCACCCCGTAAAACTGGGCCGCCTCATCCTGCGCACCCGACAGCACGCGTTGAAGTTCTTCGTGCTCTTTCGGGGGAAGATACTGGCTGTACGGGTCGTGCAATGCGAACACCAGCCCGTTAATGGCGCGATTCCACAAATCGCGCACGGTCGGCGTGACGCCTTCGGGGGTTTCGCGAGAAGCCGTCTTCAGCGTTTCCTGAATCTTGTCGGCGTAATACCCCTGAATCTCTCGCGAGCTGGAGAGAATCGGCGCGGAGGCTTCGACGGACGATCCGCCTCTCGATTCAGCCGTCGCCGGCAATATGGTATCGACGCCCTTCCACGCCTGTTCAAACAGATACGCCAGATCGACGTTGTCTTCGTACTTGTTTACGATGTATTCCGATACGCGGTAGAAATTATGGAAACCCAGGTCGTAGTCCTGCTTATTATCGGCGCGAGCAGATAAAGATGCCGCCCCAATCACCGCCATGAATAAAATCAATCGCTTCATCATAGAACTCATACCAATAACCTCATGCAAGATTTCTCGTCTGAATTGTAATTCCGCCAGCGGTCAATGGAAGTATATTCTTGTCGCTAAAGTTACGGTCCGATCGGGCTCTGCCGCGCCATGAGGGATTCGAACCGGTCAACCGTCACGCGGCCGGATGGTTTTCCGCCAGTCCCGCGTCTATCAATGCGGCCCCAGCATGGCGCCGGTCTGTTCACCGATCACCCGGGCGAGCGGCGCGATCTGATCGGCCGGTATTCCGGTTTCGATGGCCCGTTCGCAAGCCGCCGCCGCTTCAAAAGGACGCCCTGACAGCCAGGCGGCCAGAGTTGAATAATACCACAAGGCGGGGTTTTTCTGAAACGCTTCCATCGCCTGAAGGCTTTCAACGAAACGATACCCGGTTTCATAGTCGCCCCGTTCAAAAAAGCGCTCCAGTATGCTGACCATCAAGCCGCGCGCCATCGCCTCGTTTTCGCCACCCATGTGCAATTCGACGCCCGCGAGGTAGACGTCGCGCGCCAGGTCGGGCCGGCCGTCGTGGAGGTAAAATTCGACCGTTTCGCGAAACACCGCCGAATTTTCCGGTTTCACGTAAGCCGACAGGCTATAGAGATACGCCGCCGCCAGCGAATCGCCCGATTGGGCGCGCTCATACGCGGCGGGCAACAGGGCCCGCGCGATGAGACCGGGATATTTCAACTCCAGTTCTTCCACCAGTTTCAATGCGGCCTGTTTGTCGCCGGTCATCGCCATCGCCAGCACGGTCGCTGGATAAACCGTCTCGTCGATGGGCATGATGCGCGAAGCCTGTTGAAACCGGGCGATCGCCTTTTCCGCCGCGCCGCGCGCTTCGGGCGATTCGGGATCGGCGTTGTTATGCCAGAGCCAGAACCACGCCTTCCCAAGATAAACGTGAATTTCGTAATACGAGTAACTTTCGAGCGCGCGTTCAAACTCGGTGATCGAATCGGCGACCATCGTCTCGTCGGACGCCTGGGCGCCCCGCTCAAACAGCTCGATCGCGTAAGAGTAGCGATTCGCGCCCAGGTCGGGCTCATAGACCAGCGAGCGTTTCAAACTTTGAAAACCATACTCCAGATACTGGTTGTATCGGTCCACGTCGCCCGCGTCGCGGAACGGCAAGCCGTCATTCGCGTATCGCGTATGCAGCTTGGCGAGATAATCGCCCAGTATGTAGTTGTACACCGGTCTGGCGAGGATAAAGTACCCCACGATCGCCGCCAGCGCGGGCGCGGCGAGCCAGACGGCGGAGGCGCGCGCCCATCCAGCCGGAGCGAACCGGACCGGCCGCGCGGCGCCCGCGTAATGCGCGGTCAGGGCGAGGTTGGCGATAAACAGACACGACGCGGCGGCTTCATCGAACGGAAACCCGGCGAGCGAACGGGTCAGCGTCGCCAATGTGGCCGCTCCCGCGAACACGCCCAGCCATGAACCATTGCGTAACACGCGGCGCAAACAACGCGCGTGAACGGCGAGCGCCCATAAAACGCAAAACAACCCCGGCAGGCCGGTCTCGGCCCAGGCGTGCAGATAATCGTTGTGCGCGTGAAGGGTGTAGGTTTTGATTTTGGGCAGGCCCAGGCTGGTGCGGGGATGCGCCTCAAACCAGTCAGCCTGATACTGGGGATACTGTTGAGGCCAGGCGGTGAAGCCCACGCCGGTCAAAGGATTTTCACTGACCATCAACAGCGACATCCACCACACGCGGGGATAGGTGCCGGTCATCATTTCATCGAACGAAGTGGTGAATCGCTTCAGAACGTTCTGATTGACTTCCTGAATGCGTGGAAAGAACGACATGGAGAAAAACATCGCAACCAGCAGAACCGCCAGCCCCGCGCCGCGCAGCCCCCACGTTTTGAAATCGATGGCGCCCGCCCGCCGGGCGAGACCCCGCGCCAGACCCGCTCCCCGCGCCCACAGAGCCGCCGCCAGAAACAACGCCGCCGCCAACACCATCAGCGCCGTGCTGCGGCTTCCGCCGAGCACGATCAACACCAGCCCCAGCGACACGTACACGATAAAAGCGCCGCGCGACCAGAGGGATCGCATCCGCGAGGCCAGCCATGCGGCGTACAGTCCGCAGATAGCAATGTACGCCGTGCTTGAATTGTTATGCCCCAGAAATGAACACAGCCGCTGGCGCTCATACGACCCCGGCGCCAGGGTGATCGCCTGAAAGAACGGCCAGTCGAAGCCGGGTTTGCTGGTCGAAAGCTGGCGCAGGCACCCTATCATCATCACCAGCCCGATAAACGCCACGATCCAGACAAAAGTCAGGCGAAATCGCTTTTGAACGAACATCGCCGTCCATAACGGATAAGCGGAGACAATCAGCAGAAAGACGTACGCGTGTTCCTGCGCGGAGACGTCGCTTGAGGTCAGCGCGCGAATCATCGCCCAGACGGTGAATATCGCCATCGGCCAGTCGTATGGCGTTCTCACCAGAAAAAACGCCCTCACCCTGATGCAATGAAATAAATAAGCCAGCCACGCCGACAACGACAGCGTCTCGGCCAGCAGAAATTTATTGACGAGCACGTCGGTGAAATGACCGTTGTAATAAATCGCCGTGGCGGCGAGTTGAAAACATAACAGGCACTGCGCCGCCAGCAGAAATACGGTCGGGCGGGCGGCCGGGTCGTATGGAGGACGTTTGACCATGCGCGTGCTTCCCCATTAACTCAAGGCGCGAGTCTAGAGTTCTTCGCTCTCTTCGATCGGCAGATAGACCGTAAAAGTGGCGCCCATGCCTTCGGCGCTGGCCACCTCGATCCGGCCTTTCATAGAATAAATGATTTGATGAACGATCGAGAGCCCGAGACCGGTTCCCGTGGCTTTTTTGGTGAAAAACGGATCGAAGATGCGGTCGAGTTCTTCTTTGGAGATGCCGCAGCCCTCGTCGGTCACGTCGATGATCGCCTCCTTGCCCCGCGCACGCAGATGGACGCGCAACCGCGCCTCGGGCGGCGATTTTTCCATGCTCTGCAGCGCGTTCAGCATCAGGTTGACCAGCACCGCCGTCAACTGCCCCTCATTGGCGAAAATGATGACCGGATGGCCGGGCGTCGAGACGTCGATGACGCGCGAGCCCGCCTGGTATTTGACCAGCGCGATCGAACTGTTGACCACGTCGCGCAGGTCGTGTGTGGCGGGCGAGTCGCGCTTGGGCGAGGCCAGCGACAACAGGCGGTCGATCATGTTCTGACAGCGCGTGGCTTCCGATTCGATCAGTTCGAGTTCTTCGATGTTGGGATCGTCATCAGCCGCTTTCTGGCGGATGTACGCGGCGCATGAACGAATCACGCCCAGCGGATTGCCCAGCTCATGCGCCAGCCCCGCCGCGATCTGGCCCGCGATAGCCAGGCGGTCTGAACGCAGCACGCCGGGCCCGGAGGGTTGTTCGGGGTCCTGCTCGTGCACCAGCGCGATACAACAGCGCTTGTTTTCGTGGCCGAGAAAGGTAGGCAGAATCTGCACCCGGTGCGGCCGGTCGTCATCGGGCAGGATGATGGTTTCTTCGATGGGGGTCTCGGCATGAAAGCGCAGCAGCAGCGCGTTGCGGATCGATTGCGTCTTCTCCGGCCAGGGCGAGCCGCCGCGTTCGGGCAGCTCCAGCGTCTGGCGGGCGGCGTCAGAGGCGATCAGTAACTCGCCCTGATCGTCGACGATGAAAAACTTGACGGGAAAATGGCGTTGAACTTCCGTCCAGAAATCGTTCAGCGAAGCCAACTGGTCCGACTGCCGGTAGATCGAGTCGATCCAGCCGTGAAACATGCGCGCCGTCACCCACATGTAAAACAGCCCCGCCAGACAAAGCAACAGATCGGCGGGGATAAAGCGCGGCGAACTGGTGGCCGAGTCGTACGAAGACAACGTCCCGTAAATCGCCACCATCACCACCGCGCCGCAGGCGCCGTCGATCAGCCCCTGGCTGAACCGGGTAAATCGCGGGATCAGCAGGAAAAACGCCATCGGCTGAAAAAACAGAAACCATAAAAAGTTGCCCGCGTTGGGCGCGTAGATCAGAAACGCCACGAAAACCGCGTCGGCGAGCAGCGACAACACGTCGAGCGAAGCGGTGGTGAACGGCGAAGCGGGTTTGCCCTCGTCGCGCCGGGTGTAGGTCATCCACAAAAGCAGAATCGACAGCAGCGAGAGCGCGGTATAGAGAATGGTGGGCGTGAGAAAGTTGTACACCGTGGCGCGGAACGGCGAGATGGAGATCATCCATTCATACGCCACCGAAGTGGGAATGATGAACCACTTATTACAGAGCAGCAGCCTGAACAGCAGGCGCTCGCGCTCTTCCGCCGCCATGGATTGAGTGGGCGTTTTCATTCCAGCCGCCATTGCCGCAAGTTTTGAAAGACAGAGTAGTTATAACAATAGCAGGCCGCGCGGCAAATGTCCGCCCGTTCAGGAAGGAAAGTTGACGAATGCAATCGTGCGGGAAATGAAAATCGGCGAAAGTGGAGCGCTTCAGCGAGCGGCGGCGCGGCTTTCAAGCCACCTCTTGAGCGACTCCTGACTTTCGCCGGACGGATGGCCCGCCAGCAATCCTTTCACACTGACGTCCTCATCCAGATCGATCCAGTGAACGCCCTCGCCTTTGCCGATGAGCCTCCAGTTCGCTCGTTCCTCGGGAGATGCGTGTCCCAGACGTGGATACCCCCCCAGCGGGACGGAAATCGTCCGGCCATCGCTGAGATCGACGCTCAGCGTATCGTCCGTCGTCTGAACCGACACGGCGAACGGACTCCCGTATTCAACCGCCGAAATAGTCATCCCACGCATCGATCAAGGAATTTTGGTTTTCTGTAAGAATAGTATATATCCGTTTTAACTCAGAACGATGAAAACCGCCGCTGTTTTGAAGAGGAATCGGATCAAGCCGGAATTTCGCGGCCATGTCATCGCGCTCAACGTGAACGTGGCGTGGCTCGTCACGGTCACTGGCGTAAAAAAAGAAACGATAGGGTCTTGTCCTTAGAACCGTTGGCATTCAATTTACCTTCAGAGCACGCAATCAATATCAACAATCCGTTCTGTCACTTCCCGATACAGAAGCGGCTGAAGATGGCGGTCATGATGTCGGGCGCGACGCCGGAGCCGTCCAGCTCGGCGATCGCATCCAGCGCGGCGCGCAACTCCTCGGCGGCGACCTCCAGCGGAACGCCCTCTCCCACCATCGCGTCGGCGCGGCGCAGGCGTTCGATCAGTTCAGCCAGCCGCCGCGCCTGACGCTCGCCCACCAGAAAGGCTCCGTCCTCATCGACCGGCGCCAGTTCGGTGACGGCGCTCTCCAGCGCTTTTAGCAGCGCGTCGACGCCCCCCGGCGTCTTCGCGGAGGCGCTCACCACCGGCCAGCGCGGTTCCACGGCGGGCGCGGCGGAGACGAGGTCGTTTTTGTTCGCCACCAGAAGCACCCGCGTCTCGGGGCGTTCGCGTTCGATCTCGGCCAGCAGGCGGCGCTCTTCCTCGCAAAGTCCCTCGCCCGCCTCGAACACCAGCATGACCAGGTGCGATTCAGAAAGCAGCCGCCTAGAACGCTCGACGCCGATGGCCTCGATCTCTTCGCGCGTTTCGCGCAGCCCGGCGGTATCGATCAGCGTCAGCGGGCGGCCGGCGAGTTCGATGGAGGCTTCGATGCTGTCGCGGGTGGTTCCGGCGTGGGGAGTTACGATGGCGCGTTCACGGCCGATGAGGCGGTTGAACAGGCTCGATTTCCCCACGTTGGGGCGGCCCGCCAGCACGGCGATGACACCCTGTTCGAAACGCTGTTCGCGTACGGCGCGGCGTTCGAGCGCCTCAGCGCGCGCGGCCAGCACGGCGGTTTGCGCCTTAAGCTCGCGCCCCAGCGCCTCCTCCATCGCCTCGTCGGGAAACTCCAGCTGCGTTTCGAGTTCAACCATCACCCCGGTCACGGCCTCGCGCAGCTCGGCCAGCGCTTCGCTGAACGCGCCCTCCAGCATGCGCAGCGACATCGAGCGCGCCAGACGGGAGCGGCTTTCGATCAGCGAACCCACCGCCTCGGCGCGGGCGAGGTCCATCTTGCCGTGACGCACCGCGCGAAAGGTGAATTCGCCCGGCTCGGCGGGGCGCGCGCCCTCGCGGTAGAGCAGTTCGAGCGCGGCGCGCACCACGGCTTCGCCGCCGTGGCAGTGAATCTCGGCCATGTTTTCGCCGGTGTATGAATTCGGCGCGGGAAAAGCGGCGGCCATCACCCGGTCGATGGTTTCGCCGTTGCGCGGGTCGATCAGCGCGCCGTAAACCATGCGGCGGGGATGAGACAACGCGCTCGCCGGGTGAAACACGCGCCCGGCGAGCGCGATGACGCCCGGCCCGGTCAGGCGCAGCACCGCGATGGCGGCGCGTCCGGGCGGCGTGGCCAATGCGGCGACGTCGTCTTCACGTAAATAAATCGCGGGATCGGTCATGGGAATTCAGTATGCGGCCTATCGCCAATATCGCCAAAGGCTTGATTCATTCTCCCCTCGAAGATCGGGGGGAGTTAGAGGGGGGTTGAGCGCACGATTGAAAGAGCCGCGCGTCCCGACAACCCCCTCCTTCGCCTCCCCCATCTTGGGGGAGGAAAACGACGTTCGATCACGCCGTGAGGGCGGATTTGAAACCAG
>WGLV01000039.1 GCA_016125385.1 bacterium | reverse complement strand
GCCTCGTTGGGCCTGACGTAATCGAAATATGCTACCAGGCTTAGGTTTCAATTGACCAAGTCGCGCGGGCAGCGCCCGGGGCAAGTCCGTCAGCCGCTTCTGAACCGACCGGCCTCGTTGGGCCTGACGTAATCGAAATAAGCTACCAGGCTTGGGTTTCAATTGACCAAGTCGCGCGGGCAGCGCCCGAGGCAAGCCTTTTAGCATTTCTGAACCCAGCCTCACTTGTATTGCTCAGCCGAGTGGGCGCGGGAGGCGAGGAGGTCTTCAACCAGCCAGAGTTTAGCGGTTCCATCGGTGCTGCCGGTGAGGATGTAGCGGCCATCCGGGGAAAAGCCAGTCGGCAAGATTGAACCGGGGAAGACGTGCAACGGCTCGGGGCCGGCCTGCACGGCCAGCCCCGCGAACATCGCGATAAAGAGTAATGCGAATTTATTAATACATAATTCAAACATTATCAACCTGTTATATTTCTAGCTACATCCCAACTGCTTTGCGACCCACTTCAATTCTTTCAAAATGTAAATATAGCATTCCGATCCGCAATCGTCCGCGTTTTTTTCTTTTACCCGAGAAATCAGTGAATCCCTCAATAAAAACGGGCCCTGTTTCGTTACAATCAGCATGGAAGACGAGTGAAACGAACAGCGAGCCATTCATGGAACCCGGCCAATTGTTTCTTCGATACCGTGACGAAGGCGATCTGAAGGCCTTCGAGCAGCTGATGGACCAGTTCCACCGGTCGCTGTTCACCTATTTGATGCGGATGCTGGGCCGCCGGCATGAGGCGGAAGACGCCCTGCAGGAGGTCTGGCTCAAGATCATTTCGCAGAAAGACAAGTACGAACACCGGGGGCAGTTCGTCTCGTGGATGTACCGCATCGCCCATAACCACTGCCTCGACTCGTACCGGAAAAGCCGCCGCTTCGTCGACGTGATTGAAACGGGAGACGACGACGAGGGTTTTTCCATTATCGACAGCCTGCCCTCCGGCGAACAGACGCCGCTGGACGCGGCGGCCGAGGGCGAAGAACTCAGCCAGCTCGAACGGGCCGTCGCCAGCCTGCCGCCGCTGATCCGCGAGGTGTACCTGCTGCGCGCGGCCGAAGACGTTCCATTCAAAGAGATCGCCGAGATTCAGAACGCGCCGCTGGGTACGGTGTTGTCGCGCATGAATCAGGCGATCAAATATTTAAGGAAATCCATACAGACCGCCGGCGGCGAGCTGGCGGAATCGACCGCGTGAGCGGTCAGGAGGATGCGGTCATGAAGATTCAACCCCTGTTTCATCCCGGCGGGCCCGGCCACGAAGCCGACGCCCTTGAGATGATCCGCATGCTCGACATACCCGATGACGCGCCCGCCCGGCGGGCGTTCGAGGCGCGTTGCGCCGAGTCGGACGAACGCGCGGCCGAGTGGGAAGGCGCCGTCAGCGCGCTCAGCGCGGGCAAATCGCTGCGGCGTTTCGAACCGCCCGCCGCCATCCGGAACGCCGTTCTCGAAGCGGCGCGCGGCGAGCGCGTGGTGATTCCCCTCCCCGAGGCGCGCAAGCCGGGCGAGGCGTGGCGGCTGCCGGGCTGGCGCTGGGCGTGGGCGGCGATCTTCCTGGTGTTTTTATGGGGCGGCTTCATGGAATCGCAGAAGCAATCCGAACCAACAATCGAGCCGGGTCAGCTCGACGCCGAACTGCTGACTCTCGATCAGGAAATGGACAGTCTGATGACCGATCTCGAATTCGACCTGGAAAGCGCATTGCAGGGATAAAATCATGAACGCAGTCAGGGCCCTTTTTTTGTGTTTACTCATCGCCGCCGGGCTGAGCCCGTCGGGACCAACGCCCGCCAATGCGGATGACGCGGCGGCCGGCGTCGCGGCGGCTTCCGCCGCCGTGGACGGCGCCTCGCCCGAGCAATTCGAACCGCGCGGCTGGGGACGCTGGAACAACGACGCTCCGCCCCCGCGTGGCTTCGGCCAGGGGCAAGGCATGGGGCAGGGTCGCGGCCCGCAGGGGCCGCCGTCCGATCGCCCGCGCATGAACGGGCCTCGCGGGCCGTTCGCCGGGCCGCCCAATCAGCAGGGCT
Source organism: bacterium (assembly GCA_016125385.1). Lineage (GTDB taxonomy): Bacteria > Hinthialibacterota > Hinthialibacteria > Hinthialibacterales > Hinthialibacteraceae > WGLV01. The sequence goes on along the minus strand of WGLV01000039.1, from coordinate 84,980 downwards.
GGGGGCGGAACGCGGAAAACGAGGGCGTGCTCGACAAACGCGCAATGCGGTTTGAAAACCCCGAACTGGCCGAAGTCTACGAAGCCATCCGCCGAATCGACCTGCAACTGTACCAGCTGCTCGACCGGCAGACGATGAAAGAGATCGAATCGCCCGGCAAAGAACTGAAAGATGAACTGCGCCCGCTGTTCGATCAACAGTTCGACCTCGACGTACAGCGCCAGCGCATGGAGATCCAGATGATGGAGGAACGGCTGGCCCGGCTGAAGGAGTTGTTAAAGAAAAAAGAAGAGAACAAGGATCGCTTTATTGAATTGCAGCTCAATACGCTTCCCCGCGTGCTGGAGCGGCGTCCGCCCGGCATGCGCCCGGGAGGCCCCGGTCCGATGAACGGAAACCAGCCATTTATACGCAAGCCGCCGCTCGACCCGGTAACCGGCGAGCCGCTGTGGGACCCGAACGGCCCGCCGCCGGAAGGATATTAGGACACCACATACAGACGCACGGCGCCGGCGGTTTCAGCCGGCGTTTTTGTTGGCAGGGGGAACCCGTTGACCACCACCCGGCAACCGGGCTTGAGCCGGGGCCAGAGCTCGCGCTCGAAGCGCGTCATCGCGCGCGGCGTCAGGTAAACGAAGACGATATCCACCTCACTCAGATCGGCCCGCCAGAAGTTCGACCAGCACACGGCGCCGCCCACGCGCCATCGCGCCAGACAGAAAAGGATCAACGAAATCTCATAGCCGATCACCCGCGCGCCCGCCTCGCGCGCGGCGAGCAACAGGCGTCCGTCGCCACACCCCAGGTCGGCGGCGAGCTCGCCGGGCCGAACCCGGGCGAGTTCGATCATGCGCCGGACCTCGGCCTCGGCGGCGGGGACGTATGGCGCGCCGAACAACGCGGCGTAGACGCTGGGCGCGGCGATCAGCGCCGCCAGCAGCGCCAACCAGCCCCCCAGCCACGCCGGCGCCGCGCCCGCCAGCACGATCAGAACGAGAATGACGCAGTATTCAAGCATAAAAGCAAGTATCCAATAAGCGATTCCGCCCAACACTTTTATTCAGCATTTTATGGAATCAAAAAATGACAGAAATCAATAAAATCACCTGAAATTCAAACAAAAATTCACATACATCTAACAATAAAACGTTGACAATCACAAAAAAAAACACAATAAACTCACGATGCTCAGATATCTCCAAGGAGAAGGTCAATGAGAAGAAGCGCAATAATGATAAAATTAATCATAATTTCACTTCCCATCATACTTTCGACACAAAGTTACGCTCAAAGAAATTTTGGCAGGACGATCATCACAGCGGGAGGTTTTTTCGGCGACGATCCGCTTGTGGCAAATAGCCCCACTCTTTCCAATCCATCTAACCACCGCACCAACTGCGCCTTCAATTCAATCAATCCGATTGCGTTAGGTTCTCAATGGCTCCATCTCGGGCAAGCTTGGTTGCAAGTCCCATATTACAAATGGGGAATTTCGCTCAACTCCACGCTTTTTGCGAACGATGCAGCCAGCAGAGAACATCTTATGTTTGATCCAGAAGTCATTGTTCAATATTTTTGGTACGAAAGTTACACAAAGATATGGGATGTTAATGGATCGGTAGTTTATTCTAATTACGTGCCAAGATGGACGCTTGACGGCGATCTACTTTATTTTGCCGACGAAACGGTTTATCACAATGATAATGGCAATTTTGAAGCATCGAGAATCACTCGCCTCGTAAATAACAAATGGAACCACCAAGTATTTGATCATCCTGGATTGCCAGAGACTTACTTTTGGCTTCACCCTGGATATCCGGAAACTCTTGGAGAGGTAGGACTCAATTATCAAAATTTTATTGCTACTTATCAAGATACCAATGGTGAATTGGCTCCTCAACTTGGGTACAACATTAAATTGCTTGTTCGTCAAGATGGGGGAGCATGCAGCAACAATATTATGCTCAATGCAGCATCAAGTTTTGGCTGGGGAACAACTGACATTGATGATTGGCCGGACCCACCAGTTGGTATGCAATTACCTTAGCAGTGGACAAAGAAAACAAAATTTGGAGGAATTATCTCATGAAATCTACGCTCATTTTAATTAACATTGTATTTCTTTTGACTCTTCAGGCTTTCGCACAATTGAATACGACTATCAATGATCACATTCCTTCATTGCAACAAACACAAACACGCATAAGCACAGTTCTCGCCGATCCATCCGTGCAGGCGCTCGGCTACCCATTCAACAACCGCGCGGAACTTTCCAATCCGCTCACTCTGTCCATCGCGGAACGTCTGAGCGATATTAACGGCGCCCTGGCAGGAGCGGAGAGTGATGAATCCCAAATCTGGCGAATCATTAATGACAACATGCCCACCATGCGAGAGGGCAGATCTTTTCAAGGGATCATGAACGACGGGGCCTTCGCCAAGAAATGTCCCGAAATCCAAACGGATCTTTTAATGGCCGCACTCTCACTCGTCGCACACCAAGGGCATGTTTACAACGTTATCCCACTGTTGCGGTTATCCAACATTCACATCGGCGACTCAAGCAAAGCGCTGGGCGACCCATCCAAAGGGATCAGCGGTCCTCCTTCGGTTGGTTCCATGGCGGACATCCACGCCGCGCTATCCCCATCGTCAAAATCGCCGCACCCCGCTCCGCTTTCCGAAGACGATCAGCTCGCGCTGTGGCCCGCAGCCGCCGCGATCATCCACAATCCCACCGACGCCAAACCCCAATTATTGTCTGTTTTGGTGGACGTGAAACACTCAAACGAAATCCGCTTGCGCGCCGCTTCGTTTCTCAATCAGATCGACGCGTCCGTTTTAACCAGCGATGTTCTCGACTCCCTCGATGAGGTTACACGAAGTAAAGTCGCCTGCATCACTCTACATAATATCCGCTGGCGCCAGCTGATCACCGACCCGTGCGCACTCTATTCTAAAGAACTTCAAGAACGATGGGAGCAATTCAAAAAACAGCGTGAAACGATGAAGCCATAGGCGCGGTCCACGTCATTCACGAAAAATCCCTTCAACTCCGATGGAGGGATTTTTTTTGCATCGCCGCGAGCCATGCGTAATTCGCGCGAATCCTGAGTACAATAGCGCGCGATGAAGATACTCCTGCTCAATCACAATCTCATCTGGCGCGGGACGTTTTTCCGCTGTGTGGGCTTCGCGCGCGAACTGGCGCGGCGCGGCGCGGAAGTCGATCTCTGGACGGTTTCGCGCGAGCGGTCATGGACCGGCGGAACCGGCGAAATCGACGGCGTACGCGTCTGGCGAACGCCGCGCTGGGGCGGCGTGGGGCGGCACGACGGCGGCTACGCCCCCATCGATAACCTGACGAGGCTGGCGGCGGCGAGCCGGGGCGGGTGGAACGTCGTCCACGCCTTCGACCATCGCCCCAACGTGTTGCTGCCGTGGCTGTGGCGCAAGGCCCTCGACCGCGCGGGAAACCGGCGGACGGCTTATATCAGCGACTGGTGCGACTGGTGGACGGCGGGCGGCATCACCACCGCGCGGCGCCCCTTCGGGTGGATCGACCGTTTCGAGCAACGCATCGAAGAAGGAAGCAAGCGCCTCGCACACGGCGTCACCGTCATCAGCTCGGCGCTGCATGAGCGAGCGCTCTCGATCGGCGTCGCGCCGAACCGCCTGCTCACCTTGCCCGCCGGGGTGATGATCGACCGTTTTCCCTTATACGATCGCATCGAGAGCCGCCAGGCGCTGGGCCTGCCCGTCAGCGGCCCCATCCTGGGCTTCATCGGATTTTCATTGTGGGATATCGCCCTGTTGGCCGAGGCGGTCGAGCGGATTCAACAAGCGCGTCCCGGCGCCGCGCTGCTGGCGATCGGCGGCGGCGCGGAGAACGCGGCTTACGACGAACTTCGCCGGCGTTTCAAACCGGGCGAAAGCCTGTTCATGCCGGGCGTGGTTGAGTTTGACGCGGTTCCGCGCTGGCTGGCGGCGTGCGACGCGTTTTTATTACCGCTGGAGAATACGCTCGCGAACCGGGCGCGCGTACCGAACAAACTGGCCGACTTTCACGCGGCGGGGCGCCCCACGGCGGCTTCGGCGGTGGGCGAAACTCAACGGCTGATCGATCGGTACGAGACCGGACTTTGCGGTGAGGGCGCGGAGGGGCTGGCTGAAGCGGCGTTACGTATTCTGGACGATCCCGCGCAAGCGATCGCGATGGGTGAGCGAGCGCGGCGCGTCGCCGAAACGGATTGGTCATACGAGCATCTGGGGAGCGAATTGCTTGATTTTTATTCGATCATTCTGAATTCAATCGACTAGACTCATCTTTTTCCCGCTGATCTTAGTAAATCGAGCCGATCGTCAACCGCCGAGCCGGTTGATTTTCATCAAGTTTCTGAAGGAAGACTATAGATTCGGTGCGAATTTGGTTTAGAATAAGTCAAGCCATGTCAATTTCTGTTGCATCAACATATTGCCGATTCCTCTTCAACGCGCGAACACCGGGAGGGGGCCATGCCCAAGAAAAAGTCGTTATGGACGCGTGAAACGCCTTGTCTGGTCTGTGAGACCAACATGAACAACTATCAGTTCATGACCAAAAGCCAAACGGTGGTGGTGGATGAGTGGATGATACCTCACACCGAAGCGATCGGCGGTTATGAGTCCTTTCCCGATGAATTGAAAACGACGATCTGTCCCAAGTGCCTCACCGGCTCGAACGAATACAGTTACGGCGTTGACGATTACAGCCGTTTTTATAAAAGTCCCACAAAAAACAACCAGATGAAGGAATATTTCGAGCGATGCGCCGACGCGCGGTTTCATCTGCTGGCGGATGAGTTCGCCCGGTTTGAAAAAGAGAGCGCCACGCTCGACGCTCGCGGCAACCGCCCAAAAAACACGCGCACCCGCGCCACCATGGAAAAAATCTGGCAGAACCGCGATCAATACGGCGTGCCGTTTTTCAATCTGATTTTCAACGAACCCCGCGACCTGGTCACCGTGCTGGTGCTGTTTTCGATGGATCGCTTTTATCAGTTGCTGCGCATCTGTTTTAACAACGACATCGAACCCTCCAACTGGGAATACAAGACCATGCAGGAAGCGGTGGACGAGAAATTTTCAGCGGAGAAGCTGTCGATGAAATCGGCCGAACCGCGTTTCTGGTATCTGACACAGAACTTTCTGCAATCGAATTACTATCTCGACAAGTTGATCGCTGACATCTATAACGACGGCGAACACCCCTTCGCCGATTTAAAGAAAGAATACATGGAACAGGCGTACAAAAACCTGCAATATTGCATGGACAACGACGACCTGAGCGCGGTCCCCCTCGAAACCAAAGATGGCGGCATCAACCTGCTGATGGCCAAGTTCCACTATATGTTTGAAAATACCGAGGCAGGCGACAAATGCCTGCGATTCGCTAAAAATTACGCCGACAACCGGATGAAACGAATTTCGAGTTCGAACCAGCAACTGTTCGTCAACATGACCGACGACCTCTACAAAGAGCACTTCGCTCAAGAGGCGGAAGGCGCCGAAGAAGGCGCGACGACGGAAAAAGCCGGGTAATGACGTTATCCCTTTCCAAACGGTTTTCCCTTTCGCTGAACGCCGCGGCGATGTGCCTGATCGCGGCGTTGTTTGCGGGCTGCGGCCAGTCGTCAAACCAGCTCGATCCCGACCGGTTGATCTTCGCGCGCGGCAACGACGCCGTCACGCTGGATCCGGGATCAATGGAAGACGGCTTTTCGGCCAACGTCGCCCAGCAGATCTTTGAAGGCCTCGTCAAATTCAAAAACGGTTCGCTTGACGTTGAACCCGCGCTGGCCGATCGCTGGGAGACTTCGGATGACGGCCGCGTCTGGACCTTTCACCTGCGTGAGGGCGTGAAATTTCATGACGGAACGCCGCTGACTTCAGAAGCGGTGGTCACCTCGCTGATGAGGCTGATCGATCCGAAGAATCCCTATCACCTTCCCGGCCGAATGCCTTACGCCGACATGGCGCTGAATGGAATCGTCAAAAACGTCGAAGCCGTGGACGGCGCGACGGTGCGCGTCAATCTGTATGAACCCTACGCCCCGCTGCTGAAGAACCTCGCCATGTTCTGCTGTTTCATCAGCAGCCCGCGCGCGCTGGAGCAGTACGGTGAAGATTACGGCGCCCATCCCGTGGGCGCGGGCCCTTATCAGTTCGCCGAATGGAAGCGCGACGTCGAGATCGTCCTGAAACGGAACCCCGACTATTGGGGCGAAGCGGCGAAGTGTGAAACCGCCGTATACCGCGTCATGCGCGACCCGGAAGTCAGGCTCTTCAGCGTGGCGCGCGGCGAAGCGTCGCTGATGGACGGCGTAAATCCCCAGATCGCCAAACGGGCGAAAAGCGAAGCGAACCTGTCGTTGGTCTCCGCGCCCGGCGTCAACCTGAGTTACGCGTACATGAATCTGGAGGCGCCCCCATTTAACGACAAGCGTGTGCGCCAGGCGTTGAATTACGCGGTCAACAAAAAAGATATCTGCGAACACCTGTTTGAGGGCTATGCCACCCCCATGCGCGGCATCTTTCCGCCCGGCGTGTTGGGACACGACCCCGACAGTCACGCCTATGAATACGACCCTGAAAAAGCGAAGGCGCTGCTGGCGGAAGCGAATTTCGAACCCAATACGAAAATCGAACTGCTCACTTACTCCGCGCCGCGGCCGTACAATTCGCTGGGCGCGCGTCTGGCTGAAGTGATCCAGAGCGATCTGGCCGCCGTCGGCGTCAACGTCAGCGTCGTTCAGGTTGAATGGGGAACGCTGCTTCAGCGTACGCTCAATCACAATTACCAGATCGCCATGCTGGGCTGGTCGACCGACAACGGCGACCCCGACAACTTCGCCTACGCGCTGTTGACCAACCCCAACAACCGCTCACAGTTTCACAACGAAGCGTTCAACCAGCTGGTCATTCAGGGGCAGCGCGAATACGACGAAGCGAAACGGCTCGACCTTTACCGCCGCGCACAGGCCATCGCCATCGAAGAAGCGCCCTGGCTTTTCATCAACACCAGCATGGACATGGCGGTGATCCGCAACGAAGTCAAAGGCTTCATGCTTCATCCGATGGCGCTTCACTTTTTATGGCCGGTCAGCATCGCCAATCCCGCTCAGGAGGCGTCGTCATGAACGAAACCGCCAACCACCCCCGCCACCCCGGCATTCTGCGCCGGAACGACGCCGCGCTGCTGGTGATCGACTATCAACAGAAAATGGTCGACGTGATGAAGAACGAAGCGGCGGTGACGGCGGAAATCGGCAAACTGACGCAGGCGATGAACGCGCTGGGCGTCCCCATTCTCGCCACCGAACAATATCCGCAGGGCCTCGGCCCCACCCTGCCCGCCATCGCAAAAGAGTTCGACGGGAAATACCTCTCCACCAAGATGACGTTCAGTTGCTGCGGCGACGCGGCATTCTGGAGCAACCTGGACTCCATCGAACGCAAACAGATCGTCGTCGCCGGGGTCGAAACCCACGTCTGCGTATTGCAGACCGTGCTCGATCTGATCGCCAACGGGTACCAGGTTCACCTGCCCTTCAACGCCACCTGCTCACGCGACGACGCCAATCGCGACAACGCGATTGAACGCATGCGCGGCGCGGGAGCGGTGATTACCAATACCGAAAGCGTGATTTTCGAACTGCTGATCGAGGCGGGTACGCCCGAATTTAAAGCGGTACGCAAACTGATCGTTTGACACCGTCTGACACGATCACTTATCCCAAGACTTGATTAATTCTCGCCGCGCCGGTCGAGTTCAGCGACGCGCAGTTCCAGTTCAAGCAGTTTTTCACGGACTTTCAGCTCGGACCGTTCGATCATCCTCTGCGTCATAAACAACCCGCCCATGACGAGAAAGACAAGCGCGGAGAGAATCATGCGGCCTCCCTGCGCCGCGTCCTGCATCCCCATACCGAGCATCAGGCTGACCGTGGTCACCAGCACCACGACGCCCCAGACGATGCCGACCAGTACGTCCGGATCGCGTTTGAGATTCATCGTCCCCCGCCGTGCGACGCGGAATCCGTAAAACGTCCACACGGCGCAGGCCAGCGCGCCTCCGATAAACGAAAGCCGTGCGAGCATCGGCAGTTCGGCCGGCGCCATTACCGCCACGCAGGTGAACAGAACAAACTGCAGAGCGGTAAAGGCGGACGCCGCGTAATAGGCGGCGCGTTTCATGGGGGTCAACGTCTGCGTCAGCATGGTTTGCAACTCCTTCTCATATTGTTCGCGCAGAGGCGCGGACATGGGTTCCGCTTCAAGAAGCCTTTCGCGCAACGAGGATTCATTCATGGCTCGGGCTCCTTTCGGACAGGATGGTTTTGAGGGCGCGGCGCGCGTAATACAGACGAGATTTGACCGTACCGAGGGTCGCGCCGGTGATTTCGGCGATTTCAGCCAGCGAAAAATCTTCAAGAAAATACAGCGTGATCGCCTCGCGATGGGGAAGGCTGAGCCGCCCGAGCGCCCGGTGGAGATCGAGCGCGTCAACCGAGTCGAACGCCGCGCCATCGTCCACGATCGACTCCAGCGTTTCTTCATCCGGAAGCGGCCGCCAGCGATTGCGTTTTCGCAACAGATCGATCGCGGCGTTGCGCGCGGTCCGGTAAAGCCAGGCGGGCAAAGCGCCGCCGTCACGCATCGCGGAGGCCGAACGCAACACGCTCATCCAAACCTCCTGCAAGACATCGAAGGCGTCTTCTTCCGACTCGACCAGGCGGCGGATGTAGTAGAACAAGGGCCGTTCCCACAGAGCGATCAACGCGGGCATGGCGGATGAGTCGCCGCGCGTCAGTTTCAGCAAAGCAAGTTCGGTTTCGATGTCGCGTCTGGTTCGCGTTTTCATGTCGTCTCCCGCGTTCATCATCAAGGACGCGGCAGAAAGAAAAAAGGTTCAATGAAATGAAATTTAACTCAAAATCAAAAACCGGCGGATCGGGAGGATCCGCCGGTGGAGGCCGAACGACGCCAGAAGCGTGGTTCGTTATGTTTGGAGTATAAAATTGAAGCGGCCCGTCAGGCGCCTTTCACGGGCAACACCAGCGCCAGAACAATGTAGAGAACCCAGCTGATCCAGAAAACCGGATAAAACGGAACCGCCAGGACGATAAACACAATGCGCACCACCGCCGGGTCGACATGGAAATACTCGGCCAGCCCCGCGCAAACGCCCGCCACCATCTTGCCCTGATCGACGCGGTATAGTTTTTTGGCCTCGCTGGTGAATTGTTCAAAGGTCTGTTTGTAGTCGAAACCTCCACCCAGATGAGGGCCGTGCTGGCGATGAACGGCGTCACTGACGCGGTTGCTGGCGGCTCCGACGGCGGCTTGATTGAGCGCTTCGCTCATCTGTTCGGAAAGCGATCGCGAAGTGAACTGGTTGAGCGCGGCGGCCAGTTCGGCGGGGACGCCCTCTTTGGCTGCGAGGCCCTGTAGGCGTTCGCGCACCTGGCGCAGGCTCTCAAAACAATCCTTCAACTCGTTGAGAAACGGATCGGGCTGAGGCGGCGGACTCTGCTGTTGATACGTATTCTGTTGATTGTCATTCGGATTCGCCTGTCCGCCCGGGTTCTGGCCCTGATTGGCGTTGGGATCGAAACTGGATTGATTCATGTTGGGGTCCATATTCATGATCGAGTCTCCTTGCTTTTCATATCATTGGTTTCTGAATTTTGGGTTCGCTCTGCTTATCGCCGGCGGCTCCGGCTGACGACTTCGGTCACGATCAACAACACGCCGGCCAGGGTCAGGATGTACGGCCACGAGTCGAACAGGATGTCCCATGCGTGGATATCGAGCCATACCTCCATACCGCATACGGCGCCGATGAAGGTAAGGACCGCGCCCAGAATGAGCTGTCCCTGATCGCGATGCCGTTTAAAGTCGAGCAGAATCCGCCCTCCCAGTCCGATCAGAATCAAAGGCCAGAGATTCACAATGCGTTCAAGTACATTAATATGCATTCCGTCCAGCACCGACGCGCCGCCCACGGCGAGCAGGATGACGCCCAGGATCAGGCGTCCCGTCAGGGCGTTGTTACTGGCGCCGCCGCCACCGGGCGGAGGAGGAGGCGATTGCTGAGTGTAGGTCTGATTCATGGCGGGTTGCTCCTGATACGGCGCGCTTGCTCCTGTTGGACCCACTCCCGCGCCGGGTTGGGTTTGTGCGCCAACCCAGGGCGCCGATGAGGCCGCGAACCCGCTCGCCCCGGGATGCGAGTACGGGTGGGAAGGCGTCACGCCGCTGCGAATGTTATACCGCTGTGCGGAATTGATCGCGTCAAACAGCGACACGAAATAAATCACGGGTACGACGACGAAAAGCCACAGCATCAAGATCACTTTGTTCGACATCAGCGGCGCGAGAACAATCAGCGGGCTGTTGCGGAAGATTTCATTCTGAAAGAACAACGGTTCCTGAAAATGGCTCGCCGCCAGCGCCGAGATCATGATGATGGGGAAAAACACAATGAACATGAACAGCAGCCCTTTGCCGTAATCTTCGTTGTACAATTGCCCCAGTCCGGGGCAAATTCCGGAGAGGATTCCGGCGATCCATGGGCTTTTTCGTAAGCCAGGCGTATTCATGGCTAACTCCTTACGCGCTCCGCTCGATTGTCAGACGAAAATCAAAGGCCGATCCCACGACCGTCCGGCGCGAGCCGAAAGACGCGGGTCCGCGTCATGCAAGCGGGAGCTGTCGTTGGACGACGGCTCGCCGTCTTCATTGAGAATAGGGTCGATCAGGTCATCGGCCAGCCGATTGATCCGATCGGAGACCTTCTCGCTGGTTTCCTGCATGCGGCCGGCGAGCGTAACCATCGACCGGGCCAGCGGCTCGACCAGGCGTTGAGCCTCGCCCGACTCGACCATGGGGTGAACAAAGCCGCCCCAGACGAGTACCACCGCCGCGATCGCCATCGACCACGCTTCACGCCGCAGGGTGGGAATCAGCCCCCACTCGGGCAGCAGCGTCGAGAGCGAGTTCCACCAGCCGGTCAGCCAGTCTTCACGCCGAGCGGCCTGATGTTCTTCACGCTCGCGGCGCTCGATAAAGGCCATCACGTCGCCCGGCGTCGAAGCCGGCGGATCGGGGGGAACATAGGCTTCGAGGCGGTCATAGAGCCTCTTCATGCTCTCGTAATAGCCGCGGCATTCCTCATCGCCGGCGAGCCGTTCGGCGATGCCGGCGGGCGGATCGCCCTCGCCGTCGAGCATCCGCTGAACCCATTCCTGAATCTCATTGGGAACGGACATGATCGGCTACCTCGTTTCGTTCGTCATTCATCACACTATTCTCCAAACGCGTAATCGCCCTGCAACAGGTTCAGCCGCTCGGCCAGCATGTTCCGCGCCCGATGAAGCTGGGTGGTGACGGTGCCAAGCGGAAGTTCAAGCGATTGCGCGATTTCTTCGTAGCTGAGGTCTTCAAAATGGCGCAGGATCAGGATGGCGCGATACTTGTCGGGCAGCTGCTGCACCGCGTTGAGAATGACCTCTTCACGTTCGCTTTCGGTCAGTTCGTTGCGCGGGTCGAAGGTTGAATCGGGCGCGTCAATCATCTCGCCTTCCTCATTGTACATCGACTCGGTGCGAATCCGTTTTTTCTTGAACTGGTCGAGCATGTAATTCACCGTGATTCTCCGCACCCACGCTCCGAACGACTGTTTTGCGTCAAACTGGTCGAGCCGTTTGAAGGCCCGGTAAAACACTTCCTGAACGGCGTCTTTCGCGGTTTCAACCCGGCCGCACATGCCGTAGGCCACGCGGTAGACCAACCCGTGGTATCGGTCTACAAGCGTCCGAAATTCGTTTCGGTTTCCTTGTAAGACCTCCTGGACAATAACCTCATCGGCCCTGGGCTCGTTCATGAGTAGTTAGAAAGGGTCCTTAATCGCCGTTCGTTTAATGTATTACGACCTTTTGCGGCGAACCTTTCACGAGACGTTAACTTTTCGTGAATATTTTCACCGAAATGCCGCCCGGATTCATGATCAAATGAGCAACGCGATTCACTCACAGACAATCCGTAAATCATTGCGTTATTCTCTACCATGAGAATACGGGCGTTCATGATATCATGCCGATTCACGCAGAAGCCCCATCCGGATAAAAACTCATGAGACGATGGATCCGTTTTGATTTCAGCCTGCTCATCGCTCTGCTCGCCATCGCGGGGCTGGTTTACGTCTTCTATTCCGTGCAGCGGAAATCCGGAGTCGCGTATCATCTGGCCCAACTTCAGAGATTTGATAATCCCGACGCCGCCAACCGCCTGGCCCGTTTTCTGAGCAGGGACGATCTGCCGCTCGACGACCGCGTCCGCATTCTCGAAGCGCTGATTCAACCAAAGATCATCCAGCGGGACGAATACCGTTCAGACCGGAACGTCGTCGTCTCAGTGACTCACCCTTGGCCGATTTATTATATGGGGAACTATCAGTTAACCCGGGAAGAAGGGTTCAAAGACGCCGAAAACGGTTCGACTCAATCAACCTCGTTTGACAATTCAACCTGGAAACTGGTTTATCAGCCGGATGGAGGGATCAAACCGGGCGTCGTTCATACTACGATCGTTTGCCAGTATAAATTATACGAAAATGACGGAACACCGATTGATGACCGGGAGCCGCTTCATATCATTGAGCGAAAAATTCCCGTCATGCTCACGATCAGACCTCCGGACGAAGCGGAGCCCATTGAACTGGTGCGCAATGAATGGCTCGATAAGGAAATGGAGCAGAATTTCAAGAATATGTATTCATATAACGGCGTCCCGATGAACACGGGAAATATGAATCCACCCATGTCCGGGTATGGGGGAATGTACGGCGGGATGGGAATGGGCATGGGCGGCTACGGTCAGATGGCGTTTTCCAGTGGAGGGAGATATTCAACCACCTATACGTCTAAATCGGGTCAGACGCTGGAGATGATCGGCCAACTTGAGGTACAGAATAACTGGATTTCAGAGCCTGTCGCCTTTGAAGCGGTATACCGCGACTCAGAGGGTAAGGAATATCCGATCAGGGACTTTATGTATGTATCACAACAGAACGGCGGTTTTTCAATCAGGCCGCCGATCGTTTACCAGGAGGCGGGAGAATATAAAGGTGAGATCATACTGCGCGCGTCTGAGGAACTCGCGTATCAGGACCCCGAGATCAGCCATATCTGGGGCGGAGAGATCGTGTATCCCGTCACCGTGACCGTACAGGCCGCGACGCCGCCCGTTACAATACCCGCCGGACAATAAGTCACTCCGTCAAAAACGCTCCCGCGGAAATCGTATCGCCCAGCCCGACGGTAAAGAGAGGCTTCTCGACCAGCCTCGTGGGGATGGCGGCCAGCGACAGGCCATCGACATCGGCGAGGCCTTCTTCAGCCAGACTCGGCTGTTGGAGCGAATCGGCGAGACGGTTCAATTGATCGAGCCCCAGCGCCGCCACCCGCGCCTCAAATCCCGCTCGGGAATCTTCCAGACTCTTGAACAAGCCGTTTTGCGCCCGAGCCGCCGCCAGCACCGCCGCGAACAGCAACGCGTCGCGGGAGTCATGCGGCGAGGTCCAGGGCTGTTTTTCCAGACAGAGGTAATAACCCAGATTGTGAAAATGAACTCGCCCCACGCCGGTTTTTTCAATGGCGATGCGGCATCCGGTCAAAAAGTCTTCCACACGGGGCTTTTCACGCAATGAATTCGCCAGCGGTTCTTCACCGAGGTTATCCAATAGAAGCGGCAGTTCGGTTTCATTCAGCCCCAGGCTGTCGACATGAGGGAACACGTGATCGATCGCCGCATTACGCACCCTCGCCGACCCGATAGAGGCGAACTCCAGGTGAATCTTCAACTCCGGAGCCGCCTGTTTGATCGAATCGAGATACTCACCCAGCGGCCTCACCACATCCTCACAGGTTGAACCGTCGGGATAGGTTTCAGACAGGATATGAAATCCGGAAAACAGCAGATGGCTGTAATTTTTCACCAGCGCGCGGAAACCTTCGGCGAACACCGGGTCCATTTTGAACTGGTTATTGGCGGGGTTCCACGAGGGGATGTATCGATTGGCGCGATGGGGCTGAACGATCACACCGTCGAGATCGAGCCGGAAATCGGTTCCGTATTCAAAAATCCAATGGATGGCGAAAACGCCTTTCTCACGCGCGGCGTCGAGCGGGGCCTCCAGCTCATAACCGTGTTCGCCTTTCGCGATCAGCTTCAGGTGGTGAGAGCCGCCGAACAGCTCAGCCAGTTCCACCGTCAACGGGTTGGCGTATACGGTAACGGGGATGCCCAGCGGCGCCAGCGAGCGCGCCATGTTGGCTGAGGTTCCACCGAGCCGCAGTTCGCCGGGGCCGAACATGCGCAACGCCCATTCATACACGCTGGCTTCGCGAATCATACGCTGCATGGCGCCGCCGCGTTTAAGCGAATAAAACATACCCTGGACGAAATCGGCGGGAGTGAGAATCTCAGCCGGCGCCGAGCCATCACACCCTTTTTTCGCCGCGATTTTCAGGCTGGGATCGCTGTCGAGCACCGGTTGAATGAGGTCCGGCGTCAGGTGAATCACTCCATCGATCACGGAGTGAAAAGCGCAACATACTCCATGCAGCGCGCGAACGCGGGCGATGCCCCGCTCGTAGGCGCGCCGGTACAACGGCTCCCAGCGTTCGGACGTCATAACGGCTGAATCTCCTCGTATGTGGAAAAACGAATTGCAGGGAGGCTCACTTTACTTTTGGGCGGCTGATCAATCAACCGAGGCGCGAGAGGGCCGCGTCTCGATCCGTTGCCGAAACCATGGAAGAAAGGCCGCGCGATCGTTCATCTCCCACCGCGCACGAATAACGTATATCCGATCCATCCCGGGTTGGGCAAGGCCCGCCAGCGACATCAATCGCGCCGCGTCTTTCTCAGTCATCAGAATCAGGTTCGTCTGAGCGCCACGCAAGACGGCTTCGATCTCATCGCGTTCAAACCAGTGATGGTCCGCGAACTGGACGTGCCGAGCCAGCCGGGCGCCGTAATCGGCCGCCTGACGCTCAAGCCGCCCGGGATCGCCCACACCCGAAACCAGCGTCCAGTCGCTTTCCTGCAGGGCCTGAAGCGAACGCGTTTCGTCCCAGCGGCGCGCGAGCCATGCGGACAACGCAACTATGCCGGTCCAGCGCAGCCCGCCGGAAAAACACGACGCAGGCGAATCGATTCTGGCCTGAAGACGCTCTCCCCTCACGATCAGCGCGTCAGCCCCGCGCAATGCTTCAATCGGCTCCCGTAACGGACCATGAGGGAGACAACGTCCGTTCCCGAAAGGATTTTCGCCATCCAGCAGAACGAAATCGAGATCGCGGTGCAGCTGGATGTGCTGAAAGCCGTCATCGAGCAATAGCATATCCACGCCGCACTCATTGATCAGGCGTGCGCCCGCGCGAGACCGATTCGCGTCAACGCCGATGGGAACACCTCCGATATGCGCGATCATGGAGGCTTCGTCGCCGTAATCGATGGAACGGGATGGATCGAAGGATTCAGGCGTCACGATCAGGCTATCGTTCGAGCGGCGCCGGTAACCGCGCATCAACACGCCGGGGCGATAGCCCATCTCTCGCAGCGCAGCCGCCAGAAAGAGGGTAAACGGCGTCTTGCCCACGCCTCCCACCGTCAGATTTCCAATGGAAACAACCGGCGCGGGAAGGCGCTCCGGTTTCGCCGCGCCTCTCTCATAACGCGACCGTCTTGCCTTGGCGCCGGCGCCGTAGAGCCATGACGCGGGCAGCGTCAACGGCGCGGCCCAGCGGAGCGGTCCACGCCCGCGATACGCCATATCCAGCCATTGGCGGCGCAGAGTTTCATTTTTCATGATCGGCACAAGCGTCATTCAGGCGAGCCTGAATGACGGGGTCGAGAATACACGTAATGCGGTCGAGCGCGCCCCGGTTGGCCTCGACCACGCGCAATGCGCTGGCGCCCAGGCGGCGGCGTTCGTCCTCTGAAGCGCACAGCGCGCGCACGGCCTCGGTCAATTCATCTTCGCCGCTGACCTGAATCGCGCCCTCGCCGCGCAGAAACAGCGCGGTCACGTCGCGGAAATTCTGCATGTGCGGGCCAAACACGATGGGCTTCGACCAGACCGCCGGCTCGATAGGGTTCTGCCCGCCCCGGTTGTGCAGCGATTTTCCAATGAAGACGACGTCCGCCGCTGAATAGGCCCGCCGCAATTCGCCGATCGTGTCGAGCAGAATCGGGGATTCCGGAGGAATCTTCGTCTCACCGGTGAGCGCGGAGCGGCGGATCGCGGCGCAATTCAACGCCGCCAGTTCAGAGAGGATTGTATCGGACCGCTCAACGTGTCTCGGCGCAATCGCCAGCCGTAAGGGAATCCCTTCCGCGCGCAGTTTCGCCGTCAATTTCGCCAGAGCGGTTTCTTCTCCCGCGAAGGTCGATCCGGCCAACAGCAGAATTTCATCATCTCGCAATTGAAACAGCGAACGCCAACGGGCGCGTTCTTCCTCCACGCCGTCCGGGGTTTCCACGTCGAATTTCACGTTGCCCGCCGTGAACACTCGTTCGGGCGGCGCGCCGATCTCGACGAACCGCCGCGCGTCTTCTTCGCTTTGGGCAAGGACGCCGTCGATCCGCCGCAGCAGCGGTTCGAACAAGCGGCGGGCGCGCCGATAGCGCGAAGCCGATTTATCGGAAAGGCGAGCGTTGACAAGATAAATGGGCGCGCCTTCAGCGCTGACCGCGCGGATCAGGTTGGGCCACAACTCGGTCTCCATCACAATCAGCGCGGCGGGTTTGACCAGCCGCGCGGTTTTGCGGCAGAGCGGATACAGATCGAGCGGAAGATAAAACGGGGCGGCGATGGCGGGCGTCTTTTGCGCAAGCCCCTGCCCGGTGTTCGTCACGGTGCTGACCGCCAGTTGAGCCTCAGGGAAGCGGTCATGCAGGCGTTGAATCAGGCCCGACGCGGCCTGCAACTCGCCCACCGACACGGCGTGCAGCCAGATGTTGGGCCGTTGCGCCAGCGCGCTTCTGAGCGATGCGGGATACATCGTCAGCCGTTGCGGCAAGCCGATCCGGTATTTACTGGATATCAGCATACGCGCGCCGTATACCGGCGCCGCCAGCCCGAAACCGAGATAACTGATAGGGCTCCAGACCCACAAGCGGTTCGATGGGCGGGCGTTCATGATACGGCGGCGGCCTCCGGCTTCAGCGCGGCGCCGCTCGCCGTGAAATCGCCGTTCAGTAATGGAATGTATCGCTCATCGAGAATGCGGTTCCAGTCGTACACCGATTCAATTCGCGCGCGTCCATTACGGCCCAGTTCATCCCGCAGGTCCGCGTCGTTAACTAGACGCCGTAACGCGTTCGCCAGCCCGTGTGAATCGCCCGCCTCGAAATGGAATCCCGTCTCGCCATGAACCACGGTATGGGCCAGACCACCGGTGCGGCTCGCCACGACGGGAACCGCGGACGCCATGCCTTCCAGCGCGGTGATGCCGAACGGTTCGATCCACGTTGAAGGAACCGCGATCACATCCATTTCGCGATACAGCGCGGGCAACGCCGCCGGTTCCACCCAGCCACGATTGATCAGCCAGGGGCGTTGTGAAGGGCGATCCATCGCGGCGGTGTAATGAACTTCAACGTCCAACCCCTCGGCGTTAAGACGGTCACAGGCTTCGATCAAGACATCCATGCCCTTCAGCGGATCATTGGCGCGCCCCGGCAAAAAGACGCGCACGGGGCCGCCGACGCGCTCGCCCTCGCGCGGCGTAAAAGCGGATGAATCAACGCCGGACGGAATCACCCGGATATCGCCCGCATAAGGCGCCAGCCGGTCTTTCATGAATTCGTTATACACGACGGCGCGCTTCAGACGCGACAGGTTTTCAAGCAGGCGTTTGTGATACCCCGCCGTGTGCGCCAGGCTGGCGAGATATTCCTGCGAAAAATGCAGGTTGGGATGACGCTCGGGCTGGTAGGTGGCGATCTGCAGAGCGCGGCCTGCGGCGGGCATCCGGCGGAACCAGCAGCGGTGACACTCGACGGGATCGCTGAAGAATCCATCGCCGCAGACCCGCTCTTCGTGATAGCGGTAGTAATGGAGATTGACGCACAGTAACTCATACGCATAAAACCGCAGCCAGCAGCGCTCCGGCCCCAGAACGGTGAGCAGATGATTTTTCATCTGGTAGCCATCGCCCAGAAAAACCAGATCGGGCGCGAAAGCCTCCACGCGGTCGCGAAAGCGCTTCATCACGGTCTTGAAATTAAAACTGAAGCGGTTAAACGGAATCGAAACCACCGGGTAGGGCGGCGATTCGATCACCTTTCCGCGAGGGTAGTAATCCTGAAAATCGGGCGTAAAGAGGCAGACATCCGCCCCGCGCGACTGAAGGCCGAGCATGACGTGATGAAGGTCGATCCAACAACCGCCCACCGGAGGCCAGTTGAAAGTCAGATCGACGAAAGCGATACGAATCGGGTGTTTGAGCATGTTCATTATGGTTTCGCCAACGTGCGATATCATGGTATCGGCGGGCGCGGGGCGGCGCCAGAGGCGCGGAGGCGCGCCGTTCTCATCCCGCCCGCCGCGCGCCTACAATAAACCAAACCAATTCCAGAACGGATGATTGAGAGACATGGATAACGCCCAAATCGCCACCCTGTTTGAAGATATGGCCAACCTGCTGGAGATTCGCGGAGAGAATCAGTTTAAAATCCGCGCCTATCAGAACGCGGCGCGCGCGATCAAATTCGCCGAACGTCCATTGCGCGAAACATGGGAACACGGCGAACTGACCGGAATCAAAGGCGTCGGCAAGGGCATCGCCGAAAAGATCGACGAGCTGTTTCAGACCGGCTCGGTTGATGAATTCCATGAATTAAAAAAAGACCTGCCCGATGGGATACTCGACCTGCTCAAAGTAAACGGCATGGGCCCGAAGAAGGTCAAACTGGTGTATGACGAACTGGGCGTGGGCTCGATCGCCGAATTGAAACAGGCGGCGGAAGCGGGCAAGCTGCGCGGCCTGCCCAAGATGGGCGCCAGGAGCGAAGAAAAGATCCTCAAAGCGATCATCAATCTCGAACAGACCACCGATCGATTCACGCTGGGTTTCGCCGGCGGCGCCGCCAACGCGCTGCTCGAAGTCGTACGCAAGGTAAAAGGCGTGAGCCGTGCTGAAATCGCGGGCAGCCTGCGGCGCGGACGCGAGACCGTGGGCGACGTCGACATACTCGCCTCCGCCGCCGATTCCGAAGCCGTGATGCGGGCGTTCGTCTCCGCCGAAGGCGTTAGCGAAACGCTCGCGCAAGGCGATACCAAATCGAGCGTCCTCGTCGAGCGCGGTTTGCAGGCCGATCTGCGCGTGGTCGAGGCGTCGTCATTCGGCGCGGCGTTTCACTATTTCACCGGTTCGAAAGAACACAACGTGCTCATGCGCGAACGCGCGGTCAAGCGAAAATGGAAACTCAACGAGTACGGCCTGTTCGAAACCGAAACGGATCGGCTCATCGCCGGTGAGACAGAAGAAGATATCTTTGACGCGCTGGGGCTGGCCTGGATTCCACCCGAACTGCGCGAGGGCCGGGACGAGATCGATCTCGCCGAAGGCGGCGCCCTGCCCCATCTGATCGACATGAGCGACCTTCGCGCCGCGCTGCACAATCACACCACCGCCAGCGACGGCCACATGACGCTCGCCGAGTTGGTTGAACAGGCGGAGAAACGAGGCTTCGAGATCGTCGCGGTGACCGACCATTCTGGCTCGCTGGGCGTGGCCAACGGCCTGACGCCCGACCGGTTGAAAAAACAGATCGATGAGATTCATGATTTTAACGAATCGCACGACGGCGCGCGCGTGCTGGCGGGCAGCGAAGTCGATATCCGGGCCGACGGTTCGATGGATTTCGACGACGATCTGCTATCGCGCCTCGATCTGGTTATCGCCTCTGTACACGCTTCATTCGAACAACCCCGCGACAAAATGACCGCGCGCGTGTTACGGGCGATCGAGAACCCCCACGTCGATATCATCGCGCATCCCACCGGAAGGCTGATCGGCAAACGCCCCCCCATCGAACTCGATACGGATCGCATCTTCGCGGCGGCGGCCAAACACGGAGTCGCGATGGAGATCAATTCTTACGACTTGAGGCTCGACCTCAACGACCGCCTCATCCGTGAAGCGAAGGCGCACGGCGTGCGCTTCACGATTAACTGCGATACGCATTCAGTCAGCGATTTCGATCATCTGCCGCTGGGAGTCAAAATGGCGCGGCGTGGGGGGCTGAAGGCGCGCGACGTTGTCAATACGCTATCCCCCGGCGAATTGATGAAATGGTTGCGGCGCCGCTAGCGATCTTGTGATACAATCAAACAAGAATGATAAATTTGGAGAGAAACATGAGTCTGCCGTTAACTCCAGAACTTGAAAGAAAAATAGCGCATCTTGTTTCAATAGGGAAATACGCATCGCCTGATGAAGCGATAGGAGAAGCGATCCGCTTGCTTGAAGAACGCGATCTCCGTGAAGAAGAAACAATCAATATGTTGCGCGGCGAAATTCAAAAAGGGCTGGACAGCGGCCCCGCGAAAGAGACAAGCGCACTGGAATTTCTGACTAAAATGCGTAAATAATCGCATCAACAGATTCAGGCTTAACACCGTGAAATTTTTCCTTCGGCCCGCCGCTGAAACTGATCTTGAAGAACTTTGGAATTTCATTGCGAAAGACAGCGTTAATCGGGCTGATCGCTTCGTTGAAATGATATTTAATCAATTTGAAAAGATTACTATTAATCCTCACATTGGAAGAATCCGCCGGGAATTGCAAGCAGGAATACGCAGCTTTCCATTCCAAAATCATGTCATATATTATCAGGTATTATCAGAACGCATCGAAATCATCCGCGTTCTGCATGATGCTCAGAATCGGGATATAATTATGCAGACCGAGATAAATTAGAATTCATACCATGCCTATTTTTTCAATTCTTCCCGGTACCACTCCACCGTTCGGCGCATGCCTTCTTCAAAATCAACCAGCGGTTCATAACCAAGAATCTCACGCGCTTTGTCGATCGAGGCCAGCGAATGCTGAATATCGCCTTTGCGCACCGGAGCGAACTCGGGTTCGAGATTCGTGCCGAGAATTCCGTTGATGGTCTCAACCAGATCGAGCAGCGAATGACTGACGCCGGTGGCGATATTAAACGTTTCGCCCGCCGCTCCTGGCGCCATGGCGGCCAGCATGTTGGCGCGCACGTTGTTCTGAATAAAAGTGAAATCCCGCGTCACGGAACCATCGCCGAATATGGTTGGACGTTTGTTTTGCAGCATCAGCGGAATAAAGATCGCCAGTACGCCGGTGTAAGGAGAGTAGGGATTCTGACGGGGACCAAAGACGTTGAAATAACGCAGGCAAACGGTTTCAAGGCCGCATGAGTGATAAAACGCCTTACAATAGTGCTCGCCGGCCAGTTTGGCGGCGCCGTAAGGCGAAAGGGGATTCACCGGCATGTCTTCGCGCTTAACCGGGGCATCAATATCTCCGTACGCGGAAGACGACGCCGCATACACCAGACGCTTGACGCCCGCGTCCCGCGCGGCGTCGAGCAGGTTCACCGTGCCGGTTACGTTAACTTCATGCGATTCGAGCGGCTGTTCAATCGAACGGGGGACCGAGGGCAACGCCGCTTGATGCAGAATGTAATCAACGCCCTCCACCGCCCGGCGCACCGCGTCACGGTCGCGCAGATCCGCTTCAAAAAAGTCGACGCGGCCGAGAAACGGTTCGAGATTTTCTCGGCGGCCGGTACAGAAATTATCCAGAACCGCCGTTTCGAATCCTTCATTGAGCAAATGTTCGACCAGATGGGAGCCGATGAATCCCGCTCCCCCGGTGACCAGATATCGTGTCATTGAATCGTGTCCCTCGATGGCGAAAAGCGCCGCTCACGATGGTACTCGCACGCCGGTAAAATGCAATACGAACGGGGGCCCTTCAGCCGTCATCGCAACGCGCGGAATGGGTTCCACATCGCGCTCCAATCCAGCCCGCCTCTGCTCATGCCGATCGCTTCAAGCAGCGTCAACGTCAGACGCGGCAGATACGCCGTTGAAGGATAGTTACTGGCGTGATACAACGTATATTCGCCTGAACACGTCAATACCAACGCAATCGATTCATCTCCGCCGCTCACCACCGTGGTCGCGTTAAAAACCAGTGCGCTTGAATCGGAATGATATTGCGAGCCCCACTGGCCGATGACGTCCGTTCCACCCACCACGCCGGGCGTGTTCCATGCGAGTAAATTATAATTTTCGTAATTCCAGGTAGGGTACATGCTGTTTGAAGACGGTGGATTGAGGGTAGCGGCTGGATCGTTCCAGTTCGTCCGGCTGATTCGATACAAATTAAACGTTCCCGCCGAGATCACCGTTTGTGGGTAAAGTTCCAGCGTCGCGCTGTAGATTCCCGGTTCGGCGGTGAGCGACCCAAAGCGGATCAACAGATGGCGGTTATTATTAGAGATGTTACCCAGGTTGCCATAACTGGCGTTTGAGTATTGCGATGAGATCACAACGTCGTGATAATTCGCATATCCGTCTACTCCCATCTGATACGAAATCGTTTGTGAACAGCCTTGCGGCGGGAGAAATGCAACCAAAGGCAGGACGAACAACAGACATTTGAATCGAGTCATGGCGGCCTCATATTGAAAAGATTCGGGTTACTCATGCGGCGACCGCCGCACAACCGAACCCTTAATCCGTATGAGAAAGCACACAGCCGAACCCAGGTGAAACATGGTAAAAATCTATACGCGCACCGGCGATGACGGAACCACCTGTCTGGCAACCGGTCAACGCCTACCCAAAAACGCTCGCCGAGTCGAAGCCTATGGCGAGGCTGATGAGCTCAACTCCGTTCTCGGCGTTATTCTGACGAATCCGCTGGACGCAAGCGTGGCGGAAGCGCTCGTCCGGATTCAATCTCATCTCTTCGATCTCGGCGCCGACCTGGCATGCCCGGCGGATGAGGCAGTGAAACTCGCTATTCCCCGTATTTCATCCGCCCACGTTGAGTTTCTCGAAAGAGAAATCGACCGGATGAACGAATCGCTGCCGCCGCTTCGTCAGTTCATCCTGCCGGGAGGGGACAGGGCGGCGGCTCATCTTCATCTGGCTCGCGCGGTGTGCCGCCGCGCTGAACGGCAAGCCGTAACATTAAGTCAGAGCGAACCAGTTAACACTCTAGTAATTCAATACTTAAACAGGCTTTCAGACCTTTTGTTCATCATGGCCCGTTTTCAAAATCTGCAGTCAGGCTCTCCCGAAACCGTCTGGGTTTCTCACTCAAAATAATTTTTTTTTTAAAAAAACATTGACACCGCGCCCTTTTTGATATAAAAGTGATATCATATTGGTATTGAAATGAAATTGTTCCCTTCAGGAGGACGCACCGATGGTCGAAGAAAAAGAAATACAACCGATGTCTGGCTGGGGCATGTTGTGTCTTGGAATTCTTGTGCTGTTGGTCACGGCGTATGTGTTTTATCTGGGCATCACGCAGCTGAAAGAATACAACAGCCCATGGTTGTTCATCGCCTCGTTTTTCGTGCTGGGGGTGGGGATTCTGATCCTTGTCGGGCTGTATATACTTCAGCCCAATCAGGCGGGCGCTCTGGTGCTGTTTGGACACTATCAGGGAACGGTGAAAAAGAACGGCTTTCTGTGGCGAAACCCGTTTACTTCAGTTAAAAATATTTCACTGCGGTCGCGCAACCTTAACGGTAACCGGCTGAAGGTGAACGACCAGAGCGGCAACCCGATCGAAATCGCCGCCGTGGTGGTATGGAAAGTCACCAATACCGCCCACGCCCTGTTTGAAGTCGACGATTACGAAGATTACGTCGAGATTCAGAGCGAAGCCGCCGTGCGTCACCTGGCGGGCAAATATCCGTATGATTCAGAAGACGAGGAAGTGTCTCTCCGCCAGGGGACCGACGGCGTGAACGACCTGCTGATGGCTGAATTGCAGGACCGCCTCGCCAAGGCTGGCGTGCGCGTCGAAGAAGCCCGTATCAGCCACCTTGCCTATGCGCCCGAGATCGCCGGCGCCATGTTGCGCCGCCAACAGGCGCAGGCTGTCATCGCCGCGCGCAAACGTATCGTCGAAGGCGCGGTCGGCATGGTCGACATGGCGTTGAAGGAACTCGGCGAAAAGCAGGTGGTCGAACTCGACGAAGAACGCAAAGCCTCCATGGTCAGCAACCTGCTGGTGGTGTTATGCAGTGAAGAAAACGCCCAGCCGGTGGTCAACACGGGCACGCTTTATAACTAACCATTCGTCGATCTCCGCGCCGCATTGATCGCGGCGCGGGGATCGATTGAAACCGGATTCATGTAACGATTATGACGAAACGAAAGAGTTTTTTACTGCGTCTCGATCCTCGTCTGTGGGATGAGCTCAGCGCCTGGGCCGACCAGGAGTTGCGCAGCATCAACGGCCAGATCGAATTCCTGTTGCGTGACGCCGTCAGACGGCGCCGCAATAAGGATGCGGTGAAAAATTCAACCGACGATCACGACGAAGGGTAAGAGAGAACCGCCATGTCATCATCGGAGAAACCGCTGTTCAGGGAAGTTCAGTATTTCAGACAATGGTGGTTGTGGCTGATTATCACAATCTCTTTTGGAAGCGCGTTGGGCGGCTCGATCTTCGATTTTATCAACAAAGCCCCCGAAAGCCGTTCGATGAACGAGTTATTGTTCAATTTAGCGATCACCGGCGGGATAGGGCTCATCGTAATTCTGTTGATGCTGACGATGAAGTTGACCACCGAGGTGCGCAAAGACGGCCTCTACATCCAGTTCTTTCCTCTCCAGTTTTCAACGAAAGAGATTTCCACCCATCGGCTGACGCGTTGTGAAGCGCGTACCTACAGCCCGATCTGGGAATACGGCGGCTGGGGAATCCGATTCACGTTTCGCAATGGAACCGCCTATAACGTCTCCGGCAACGAAGGCGTCCAGCTGGAGTATGAGGACGGGAAGAAAATTCTAATCGGCTCTCAGGATGCGAAGAAATTGCAGAAAGCCATTCAGTCGATCACTGAAGCATGATCGCGAACAACCGTTCCACGGATATTCATCATGAGCGCTTCAGACACAGTTCTATTCCATGAATCGCAGTACATGCGAAAATTCTGGTTCTGGTTATTTATTATCAGCGTCTTTCTCATCGGCCCCATTATCATTCTGGTCACATTCGCGATACAGAATCACCCCGAACCGGTCAGTTGGACGCAACCTCTCCATTCCATTGGCTGGTGTCTGTTCGGCGAGGCGATCGGCGGGATTGCGCTCTTCCTCATGCACATGAATACCACCGTCCGGCGCGATGGCCTGTACATCCAGTGGATTCCCTTTCACTGGTGGAAAATCAGAATTTCTCTAGACAACGTGACGCGAGTCGAAGCCTGTACCTACCGGCCCATTCAGGAATACGGAGGCTGGGGAATTCAATACGGTCCGCATGGCATGGCGTATAACGTATCCGGCGATCAGGGCGTGAGGCTGCATTATGAAGACGGGAAGTACCTGTTAATCGGATCGCAGGATCCGAAAAAACTGGCGAAAGCGATTGAGAAGATTTTGCCTGAAGCCAATCCGAATACGGCGACCCGGGCATGGACGCATCATTCCGGCGGATTTTAGACGTGTTTTTCGATGAACGCTGAAACTCAAACAATCGGGGGCGAGTTTCAAACCCGCCCCCGCTGTTTATGAATTTCCAAGGCGGGTGTAAGACGGGGGGAGAACCTTTTTCGGTAACATAGCGTTTGCCGAGCCCCTCTCCTGCACTTCCCCCAAACTTTGGGGGAGGAAACACCGCTCAATCCCGATTACCTCAGCGGCCAACGGGAACGCTAAACGCGTAAAACCCCGAAATACGCCCCGGCCGCTGGCCGCTAGTTGACGCCGGCGGCCTCTTTCATCATACAACACTTTTTGTATTTTTTGCCGCTGCCGCAGGGGCAGGGATCGTTACGGCCGACCTTTGTCTGCTTGGCCGCTCCGCCGCCCGCAGTCCGGCGCGGCCGCGAGGCCGAATCGCCGCCCTGATTGGTGGCGGTAACCTGTTGTTTGGGCCGCAGCTGTTCAGCCTGAGCACGGTCGGCGATCTCGACGTGGAACCACGAAGTCACGCTCTGTTCCTGAATGCTGAAATACATACTCTCGAACATCGCGTACCCTTCGCGCTGGTATTCCTGCAACGGGTCTTTCTGTCCGTACGCTCGCAGGCCGACGGAATCCTTCAGGTGATCCATCGCATAGAGATGTTCTTTCCAGCGGGCGTCGACCGTGCGCAGCATGATGATGGAGAGCAGCCACTTGCCCAGTTCTTCGCCAAATTTCTCCATGCGCTGGGTAAAACGTTCTTTCACCTTGTTGTGGATGGCATCGAACACTTCATCGCGCCGCATGCCCGGCTCGATCTCCAGCCAGGCGTCGACGTCCGTTCCAAATGGAACTATCAGGCCGAAGTGGTTGCGCAGGTTGTCTTTGAGATGATCGAGTTCCCACGAGTCGCCGTCGCGGAAATCGCCGAAGCACACGTCGATAATGTGTTCAATCACTTCGTCGACCATGGCGCGGAAGTGTTCTTCGGGATTTTCATTATGCAGCAGGTCCTGGCGAATGCCATAGATGACCTCACGCTGCTTGTTCATCACGTCGTCATATTTGAGGATGTGTTTTCGAATATCGAAGTTGTGGGCTTCAACGCGCTTCTGGGCGTTGGCGATGGCTTTGGACACCATGCCGTGTTCAAGCACCTCGCCTTCCTGCATGCCGAAACGTTCGGCGAGGGACTTGATGCGCTCGCCACCGAAGATGCGCATCAGATCATCTTCAAGCGAGAGGAAAAATCGCGACGCACCGGGGTCGCCCTGACGTCCGGACCGCCCGCGCAACTGGTTGTCGATACGGCGGCTTTCATGGCGTTCGGTGCCGACGATGTTCAAGCCGCCGAGATCAACGACGCCCTCGCCAAGTTTGATGTCGGTTCCGCGGCCCGCCATGTTGGTGGCGATGGTCACCGCGCCGCGCTGGCCCGCCTCGGCCACGATCTCCGCCTCGCGTTCGTGATACTTGGCGTTGAGCACGTGGTGAGGGATGCCGCGTTTTTTGAGCATCGACGATACTTTTTCAGATTTTTCGATTGATACCGTACCCACCAGAACCGGCTGGCCCTGGGCGTGACATTCGGCGATCTCATCGATCAGCGCGTGATATTTTTCCTTGATGGTTTTATAGACCGCGTCGGGGTTGTCCTGACGGATCATCGGCTTGTTGGTGGGAATCACTACCACGTCGAGTTTATAGATCTCGGCGAATTCCTCCGCCTCGGTATCGGCGGTTCCGGTCATACCGGAAAGCACTTCATATAAGCGGAAGTAATTCTGAAAGGTGATGGTGGCCAGCGTCTGGTTTTCACGCTGAATCTTGAGGCCTTCTTTCGCTTCAAGCGCCTGGTGAAGGCCGTCGCTGTAGCGACGGCCCGGCATCTTGCGTCCGGTGAATTCATCGACGATCACCACTTCGCCGTCTTCGACCATATAGCGATCGTCGCGCAAAAACAGGTGATGGGCTTTCAGCGCCTGATTGATGTGGTGAACCAGGTCGAGATTCTGTTCGTCGAAGATGTTGGCGTTGAGCAGGCGTTGGACTTTTTCAGAGCCCGCCTCGGTCATCGTGACATGCTGGTCTTTCTCATCGACGGTGAAATCCTGCTCCTTGACCAGCTGTCTCACCGCGCGGTCGACGGTGTAATACTTGTCGGTCGAGGCTTCAGCCGGACCGGAGATGATCAGCGGGGTGCGCGCTTCGTCGATGAGGATGCTGTCGACTTCGTCGACGATGGCGTAGTAGAGCTTGCGCTGGACGCAGTGGTCTTTCGAGATCGCCATGTTGTCGCGAAGATAATCGAAGCCGAATTCGTTATTGGTTCCATAGGTGATGTCGGCGGCGTAAGAGGCGCGGCGTTCATCGAAGTCGAGATCGTGTTGAATAACGCCCATGGTCAAGCCGAGCGTCTCATAAATCGGCGCCATCCATTCCATATCGCGGCGGGCGAGATAATCGTTGACGGTGACGACGTGGACGCCACGCCCGGTAATGCCGTGGAGATAGGCCGGCAGGGTCGCGGCCAGCGTTTTGCCTTCGCCGGTGGCCATCTCAGCGATCTTGCCTTCAAACAGGGTGATGCCGCCGATCAACTGAACGTCAAAGTGGCGCATCTTCAGTACGCGTTTTCCGGTTTCACGCACTACCGCGAACGCTTCGGGCAGCAGGTCGAGCAGGGTTTCACCATCCTGAAGGCGTTGTTTGAAGACGTCGGTCTGCTGGCGCAGTTCGCCGTCCGACAAACCGGTCGTCCATTCTTCGAGATCGTTAATCGCCTGCACCATCGGCGCGTAGCGGCGCATATCGCGCTGTTGTTTGGTACCGAATATTTTTTTTAAAGCCAGTCCGACAAGCGACATAGTGGAATCCCGTCCAGTCAGGTTTCGTTGGTGGAATCACCCCCGCGCCATGACGCGGCGGCGGGGGAACCGGCCCGGCATGGCGATGAAGCGGCGCCGCGCACGATCAAACCGGTGGAATCAATAAACAGGCGCGTATCGCCAACCAGAAAGTATAGCATATCGCGGGTTGATTCGAGACGGCAGAGGAAGACGGCTCCCGCGGACCGCTCATCCGCGCCTATATCTTCAGAAATATACGATTCGTTACGGTGATTGTTACCGCTTTTTCCGTTCAGGCCGAAGTAAGGGGAAGATTCTTTCAAAAATGTGCTTACAAATGTAGACTCCCATGATACATTTACAGAGATATGTTTTCTTTTACCCGATACCTGATATCGGTCTCATCAAACCGCGAAGCGAATCTGATATCGCCTGGAGGAGATTCACGGCTCATGCAAACCATGGAATTCAGAAAAACACTTACCAGCGCATTTCTACTTACATTCACCGTTTTGACCGTCATCCCATTCTGCTTGAGCGGAAACACCGCCACGCCCGGCCCTGCGCCGAGCGAGCATCAAGCGCTCCTCCCTCTCAGCGAAACGCCCACCGCCACACCAACGAACATCATCTGGCCAACGAAAACAGCCACGCCGACCGTATATCGAACGCCGACTCCCGAATCGCCGACCGCGACGCCCACGAATACCCCAACTCCGACACCTCCGATCAACCATCCGCCTCGCGTCGCGGCAAGCCAGTATCTCGTAACCGCCGGAGTCGGGCAGACGGTTGAATTTCTGGTTGGCGCGGAAGACCCCGACGGCAACGGCGTATCCGTACAACTGTTCCCAGACGACCTTGGCCGATTTTCTGAATTTTCACGCATCGGGCCCTACACCACCGGAGCCTACCAAATTACCGGGACGGAAGAGTTGCTTGGGGATACGCAGATCATATTCCGTTTCAGCGATAATCGTTTGCCGATTCAAATAACCGACCTCGTCATCACGCTACGCGTTGAACGCCAGCATTTCGGCGCGGCGATGGTCGCGCAGGGGTACGGCGGATCGAGCATCGTTCACGCCCGCACGGTGGACTCGACCATCGACTTCAACGGAGATAATCAGGTCAACGTCAACGACCGGCTCGGCATCATCGCCTCATGGGAAGCCATGCCCGCCGCGTATGAAGCCATTGTCGGAGGGGGAACCGACCGGGACGTGCATTTGACCTCCGGCGATCTGGATGGAGACGGCGTCTCCGAACTGGTGACGACCTTCGGCCCCGTGACCAGAGCGTTCACCCCTAATTCAGCCAACATGTTCATCGTTCGCAGCGCGACCGGCGCCGTGCCGCTGCCGCCCGACGGTGGAATCTACCGCACCGACGAACCCGGCTCCATCGTCAACTACCCCACCGGCGAGCTGACCGCCGCCGTGGGGAATTTCATCGGTTCGGCTACGAACAACCAGCTGGCGCTGGCGCAGGGGCTGGATGGAAACGGCGTCATCCGGCTGATTCAATACAACGGAAACAAGGATTACGAGAATCCCCAGAATTCGTGGGACGTGGTGGGCCAGTTGTTTGGTACAAAGATGCCGGAATACAACATCGACAGCGGGCTTGCCCTCAGCGATGAATTCAGCGGCGCATGGAGCCAGAACGCCAACCGGGGCGTCAGCCTCGCGGCGGGCGATCTCGACGGCGACGGAAAGGATGAACTGATCGTCGGACAGACCAGCAGCCCGACCTCGCGCGGGACCATCCAGGTGCTGGATTTCGGCGAGCCCAACCCCCTGATCGGCAACGTCGTCTTCGACGCATCGTATTTTGAATACAACCTGTTCGATGAACTGGAAAGCCAATCGGACATCTATAAAGGCATGCGCGGCGACGGCGGCGTCAACCTCGCCTGCGGCGATCTCAACGGCGACGGAAAGCCCGAACTGATCGTTTCCAGTCAGGGCGACTCATCGGGAGCATCCGGGATCAAAAACTGGATCGCGATCTTGCAACCCGTCGTCCAGAACGGCCGCGTGGCTGGATTTGAAATCAAAAGCGGGTCCATTCTGGGCGCGTTTTCCGAGCCGTCCGGCGCGAATCCATCAAACGCGGTCAGCCTCGGCGTCGGCGAGTTTTCCGGCTTCGCGGGCGACGGCCTCGAATTAATCGCGGGGACGCAGGCCATTTTGAGTTATCATGGGACGCAAGCCGGAATCACTCACTCCCCCCTGATGTCGGCCTTCTCCGTACTATCGCCCGTGTTCGATCCAGATGGAGCGGTGTTATCCGTATCCAATCTGGTCATCGCCAATCGAGCGGAAGGGTTCTCCGCCTTTCAGGGAGAGTACGAACCGCTGAGCGCCTCGGTGGCGGTGGCGGGCTGCGCGATGCAGTAAACCTGATTGATTGTTCCGATAGCGTCTGAAGAGGCCTCGTGGATCCACGGGGCCTCTTTTCGCAATGCGGATTGCGAAGAAAAATTCTTCTTCGTTTCCACACCATTTCACGGTAATGTTACGGAACAGATTCAATTCCATTTAGAGCGCTTATCAGATTTTTTCCTGATTGGATGCTACTTTGGCGTTCAATGTTTTCGTTTTTTGATGAGTAACGCGAGGGGATCGAATTGCAGATTCGTCTGGTGGTTTACGTACTGGGTTGGATTCTGATCGTATTCAGCGCCAGCATGGCGCCATCGCTGGCGGCGGCGCTGATCTTCGGCGACGGCGGAGCGCTGGCGCTGATGACGGCGATGATCGTCACCGGCTCGGCGGGCGCGGCGATGGAGCTGTTGAACAAACCGTCCGGCGCCGATTATGAAATCACTCCCCGCGATGGTTTTCTGATCGTGACCGGCGGCTGGTTTTTATGCAGCCTGTTCGGCGCCACCCCTTTCATCTTCGCGCATACCTTTGAAACCATCGGCCTCGAAGGCTTCGGCGCTGGGCTCAGGTTGTTCACCGACGCCGTCTTTGAGACCGCGTCCGGTCTCACCACCACCGGCGCCAGCGTGCTGACCAACTTCGAACAGCCTCACGGCATCATGTTCTGGCGCAGCACCACCCACTGGCTGGGCGGCATGGGCATCATCGTGCTGTCGCTGGCGATTCTGCCGCTGATCGGCGCGGGCGGCATGCAGCTCTTCAAATCGGAGGCGCCCGGCCCGGTCAAAGACCGCCTCAAGCCGCGCATCGCCGACACCGCCATGACGCTTTCGAAGGTGTACGTGCTGTTGACCGTGGCGCAGACGATCGCTCTCTGCCTGTGCGGCATGTCATTGTTCGATTCGCTCTGCCATACGTTCGGCACGGTGGCAACCGGCGGGTTCTCAACCCATCCACTCAGCGTGGGGGGGTATAACAGCGCGCCGATTAATTACGTCATCACGTTTTTCATGATTCTGGCCGGCGCCAACTTCGCGCTGCATTACCGGTTTTTAAAAGGCCATTTCGGCGTCCACTGGGAGAGTTCGGAATGGCGCGTCTATCTCTCGATCATGGGCGCGGCCACGCTGATTATCACCCTGTTAACCATGCTGCACGGCGATTACTCGACCTTCGCCGATTCGTTTCAACATTCGATCTTTCAAACCGCCTCAATCATGACGACGACCGGCTTCGCCACCGGTGATTTCGAGGGCTGGCATCCCCTCGCGCAGATGATTCTGTTTCTGTTAATGTTCGTCGGCGGCTGCGCGGGCTCGACCGGCGGCGGCATCAAGGTGGTGCGGTTGATTCTGCTGGCCAAAATCGCGTACCGGGAGATGTACCGCCTGCTCTACCCCGCCGCGGTGGTCATGGTGAAAATGGATGGCAAATCGGCGCCGGACCGCGTGTTGGCGGGCATCAGCGGCTTTTTCATTCTGATGGCGGCGGTGTTCATCGTCTCGGTGCTGATTCTTTCCGCATTCGGGCTCGATTTTCTCACCGCGATGTCGGGCACGGCGGCCTGCCTGTTCAACATCGGCCCCGGTCTCGGGCTGGTGGGTCCGTATGACAACTATGCCGATCTGCCGATCCTGATAAAATGGTGGTTGGCCTTCTGTATGATCGTGGGACGGCTGGAGTTTTATTCCGTCCTGATCCTTTCCGCGCCCGACTTCTGGCGCAAATAACTCTGAACTGGAGCGCAGCATGCCGCTTCGTGGCGTCCCCATCGTAGTGACCGGTCCTTCCGGCGTAGGCAAGGGCACGGTAATCGCTGAAATGATGCGCCGCGATCCGGGCGTGGTTCATTCGGTCTCGATGACCACACGGCCCGCGCGGCCCGGCGAAACGGAAGGCGTGAGTTATTTTTTCGTTGACCGCCCGCGTTTTGAAGACGCCATCCGCCGCCACGAACTGGTCGAATGGGCTGAGGTGTACGGGAATTACTACGGTACGCCGCTCGCCTTTCTGGAAGAAAATTTCAACGCAGGCCGCGACGTCGTGCTCGACATCGACCTGCAGGGCGCATCGGCGGTCCGCGCCCATTTTGAAGACGCGATTCTGATCTATCTTCTTCCGCCCTCGCTTGAATCGCTGAAAGAGCGGCTGGTCAACCGGCCGCGCGGCGACGGCGACGACATCGACCTGCGGCTGAGCGAAGCCTGTACGGAGATGCGCATGATAGGCATGTTTCATTATGCGCTGGTAAACGACGACGTCGGGCGCGCCGCGCAGGCCATTCAACACATCATTCACGCCGACCGTCATCGGCTGCAGCGAGTTTACCCCTCGTTGCGCGAAAATTCTCTGTTAGGCCGGCCCAAAGTATGACGCTTTTTCTCTATCACGACGATCGATGCAAACAGCACGATACCGGAGCGCATCCCGAAAAAGCGGCCCGCATGGACGCGGTGCGCGACGCGTTGCGGACCACTTTTTCAGCGGATGAGATTCGCTGGCTAACGCCGCGCGCCGCAGGCGATGGCGATCTCGCGCTGGTTCACTCCCGCGCTCATATCGACCGCATCATCGAACTGGCGCGGACAGGCGGCGGCATGGCCGATCCTGACACGGTGGTTTCGCCCGGGTCGATTGAACCAGCGCGTTTGTCGGCGGGCGCGGCGATCGACGCGGTTGATTCAGTGATGAAGGGCGGTTCAGAACGGGCGTTGGCCGCGACACGGCCGCCGGGGCACCACGCCACACCGGACAAGGCGATGGGATTCTGTCTGTTCAATAACGTGGCGATTGGAGCGAGGCACGCGCAACAGCTGGGCTTGGCGAAAGTATTTATCTTCGATTTCGACGTCCATCACGGCAATGGTACGCAGGACGTCTTTTACGAAGACGATTCCGTGTTTTATTGCTCGATTCACCAGTCTCCCCATTATCCCGGTACGGGAGCGCCCGATGAAACCGGCCGAGGCGCCGGGGAAGGATATACGAAAAACCTCCCCTTCCCGCCCAATACGCCCCCCGAGGCGATCGTTGAAGCGTCGGGAATCACGATTGAATCGTTGCTGCCCCGCTTCAAGCCGGATCTGGTAATGTTTTCAGCCGGGTTCGATGGTCACCGCAACGATCCGCTGGGGGGCTGGCTGCTGGAAGAACCGCATTTTCACCAGTTGACTGACCATATTATTCGCGTGGCGGATTCGGCGGGTTGCCGGAAGGTGGTTTCCGTGCTGGAAGGCGGTTACAACCTCAAGACGTTGGCGTCATCGTGCGTGGAACACGTCCGCGCGCTGATTCAGACGCCGTAAGAATCCTCTTTCGGTAAATGTGCGGTCCAGTAAAAATATTACAGATAGAAGATGATCGTGAAGATCAGGTCGGTGATGATGATCAGCAGGATCGAATTCACCACCGAACGCGTCGTCGCCACGCCCACGCCTTCCGCTCCCCCCTCGACGGACAGGCCCTCGTGACAGGACACCAGCGAAATCACCATTCCAAAACCAAAACTCTTGATCAGCCCGGTATAAAAATCGAGCAGGGTTAACGTCATCGTCGTGTTATTGATGTATTGCGGCATGCTCATGCCCAGGTCGAATGACCCGATCAGGTACCCGCCGTACATGCCGATCATATCCGCCATCACCGTCAGACAGGGCAACATCAGCGAGAGCGCAATCAAACGCGGCGCCACCAGAAACGGGATGGGCCGCAGAGCCATGGTTTGCAACGCCATGATCTCTTCACCCACCACCATCGTCCCCAGCTCGGCGGTAATGGCGGCGCCGACCCGCGCTGAAATGATGATGGCGGAAATCAGCGGGCCGATCTCACGGCAAATGGTTACCGCCACGATACCCGCCACCAGATCTCCGACGCCAAACTTCTGCAACTGATACGCGCTCTGCATCGCCAGAATCACGCCGATCAGAAAATTGATCAGCAGCAGAATGGGCAGAGAGCGTACGCCGGCCTCCACCATCATTTTGACCGTGGCGGCGCGGCGGATATATTTGGGGTTCTTCCACGGTGCGACAAAAATATAAAACAGCGATTCAACCAACAGAAACCACAGGCGAGCCACGTAGGCGGGCGCCTGCAAAGCCTTGTCCGTCATAGAAACCGAATCGCCGGGCATCGAAGCCATATACGTTTTCTCAGTCGCTCGGCAGCGTCATCAGCCAGGCGCCTTCGTCGTATTGATCGCCCGTCACCGGAATGGCGCCGAGCCCTTCAAGCAATTGCGCATACAACTTGAGATAGCCGTACCGGGTGGTTACCACGTTGTTCTCGGCCTCGACCAGTTCGGTGATCGACTGAGTGACGTCGAGGCTGTCGGCCATGCCTTCTTTATACAGGTTCTGAAAACGCTCATGATTCTCTTTCGCCACAGAAGCGGATTCTTCGGCGATTTCGAGATTGCGCTGTTCTTCTTCAAGCGAGAGAGCGGTCTGCTCGACCATATTCTGCACGGTTCGAACCGCGTCATCATAGCGCTGTTCTTCAGCGGAAAGCTGCTCGCGGGTGCGCCGCATCTTGGCGACGCGACGTCCGCCTTCAAACAGGGGGATGGTAATCACGCCGCGCAACGTCCATTCCTGATCCTTGAAACGCGGATCGCCCGACTCATTAAAACCCCACGAAGCGCCGAGACTGGCCTGCGGCAAAAATTCGCCGCGCGCGATGTTGATCTGTTCCTGGCTTTGCGCCACCAGCAGCGAGGCGACCTGAATAGACGGGTTTTTTTCTTCCGCGGTTGAATACAGCGCGTCGATCTCGTCCAGCCGTTCGATCACGGTTTGAGGTGGATCGAAATCGGCGAGTCCTCCGCTGGCTACCGTAAACCTGGAGCGCAAGGGCGCGCCGATCACGCGATTGAGCACCGATAACGCACGGTCGACCGTGATCTCGGCGGAGGTCACGTCGCGCATCGCCGACGAGCGCGTCAACTCGGCGCGCAACACGTCGGTGCGGATACGCATCCCCACGTCAAACGCGGCCTTGGCGGTATCGAGTTGTTCTTCAGCCAGTTGAAGGCGTTGTTTTTGAACGGCCAGCAGTTCCTGAGCGCGTAACACGTCGAGATACGCCATCACCGCATCCGCCGCGGCGGTCTGCTCCTGCCCGGTGGTCTGCCATTCAGACGCCTGCGCCTGCAGATCGGTCAGCTTGATACGTCCGATGACTGAATAGTCGAAGATCAGCTGCTGGAGCACGAATTTATTGGTGTAATTCGCGCCGGTGAAGCCAAACTTCTGAAAACTGTCGCCTCCCGTACCGGGCGGCAGGCTCGACGTATCGAACTTGTAGCGGTCCGATTCCGATTTGGAATAGGTGCTTTCCCAGTCGATCGATGGCAGGTAGGCGCTTTTCGCCTCCCACGTCGAAGTGTTGGCGGCGTCTTCATCAAAACGCGCGGCCCGCAGCTGGCGGTTTTGTTCGATCGCCATGCTCACCGCCTCAGAGAGCGACAACGGCTGAGCCTCCTGCGCCTGAACGCACATCGCGGCCAGTGGAGCGAACAACAAGGCGGCGATGACGCGGCGGAACATCAAACCAGAACGCGGATGGGCGCCGGACCGGGTGATTGCGGATTTCATTCTGTTCGGGCTCCTTGCTCGTGAAAATGTAGACAAAGGATAGAGGAACATCCACGGACGTGGAAGCGTGAAGACGCCGTCCGGCTGGACGATACGGTGCGACTCACCGCCTCGTCAGCGCCCAGTCGCCGCCCTTGGAATACCCGTTGCGCTTGACAGTTCGGGCGATGTTCTAAAAAATCGTAGCAATTCATATCGGCCGGTCGATCGGCTGATTGATTCTGGCGCGATGGCGCATGGATGCAACTGCAGGCATATCAAACCACAAACCGATGGGAGGATGATCGAGTGAACTCGACCGCGAAATCGCAAAGTCCATTCGCCGGAGTAACATGGTACCACTGGCTGGTGGTTATCATCGCTTCGTGCGGATGGTTGTTCGACTGTATGGACCAGCGTCTTTTCATTCTGGCGCGATCGTGGGCGCTTCAGTCCGTCATGGAAGAACACCTGGTGGAAGGGCTGCCCAGCTGGATCGACGAAGACCTGAACTGGACCGCCGATCAGAAAGCGGCGCTGCCCAAGATCGAATCGATGGACCAGGTGCGGCTTCTGCCCGCCGAGCAGCAGTCGTACATCATGAAACTGGTGAAAAACGAGGTGAACTGGTACGGCGGCGTCGCCACCACGTCGATGATCATCGGCTGGGCGACCGGCGGCATCATCTTCGGCATGATGAGCGACAAGATCGGCCGGGTGAAAACGATGACGGCCACGCTGTTGACGTATTCCGTATTCACGGGGCTATCCGGCGCATCGCATACGTGGATCGACTTCGTGATATACCGGTTCCTGGTTGGACTTGGAGTCGGCGGCATGTTCGGCGCGGCCACCGCATTGGTCGCCGAGAGCGTGCCGCCCGCGTTCCGCGCCCTGGCGCTGGGTTCGCTTCAGGCGTTGTCGGCCACCGGCAACATCATGGGTTCGCTGATCAGCCTGGGGGTGCCCCCCGGTTCGCAGGACGTTCTTCTCGGTTTTGAAGGCTGGCGTATCCTGTTCTTCGTCGGCATTCTGCCGGCGATTCTGATCATTCCCATCATTACGGTTCTGCGGGAGCCGCAGAGCTGGGTCGAAGCGAAAAAACGCGCTCAATCCGGCGAACCCGCTCACCAGATGGGTACCGTCGCCGACCTCTTCAAACACCCTCGCTGGCGTCACCACACCATTATCGGCATCATGTTCGGCATCTCGGGGATGGCCGGGCTGTGGGGCATCGGCTTTTTCTCGCCCGAGCTGATCGAGAACGCGCTCTCCGCCCTGCCTCAAGTCGAGGTCGACCGGGTTCGATCGATCGGCACCGCGCTGCAGGATGTCGGTTCGTTCTGCGGCATGATGGCGGTGACCTTCATCGCGGCGTATCTCGGACGCCGTCTCGCGTTTCTGTTCGCGTTCAGTCTGTCGCTGGTCATCACCATCTTCGTGTTTCTCAGCCTCAATCAGCCCAGCGACGCCTACTGGATGCTGCCCATGATGGGCTTCGCTCAGCTGGCGGTGTTTGGATGCTATTCGATTTATTACCCCGAGTTGTATCCAACCCGGCTGCGCGGCACCGGCGTGGGCTTCTGTTACAACACGGTCCGTTATCTGGCCGCGCCGTTCCCCATCTTGATGATGAATCTACGCACCCTGCTGCAGGACAACGGCGTCGAACATCCGTTCCGTATGGCGGCCGTGATGATGTCGTTCATCTACGTGATTGGCATCGTCGCGTTGATCTGGGCTCCGGAAACCAAGGGCCAGCCCCTGCCGGAAGACGACTGACGCCCTTGTTTCATCGCACAATCGAAAGCCCCCGGATGATTCGTCCGGGGGCTTTTTGATTTCAATGAACCGCAATCCGCCCAGCTCATTGCTGGAATGCGAAGTCGCCTTCTTCGATGCTCCAGTCATTCCCGAAAAAGCCGGCCGACAGCACGCCGCCATACCCTTCGGACAGATACGACGCCGACGCAACCATGCAATCCGGAAAACCGACGCCCGAAACGAAATACGGCAAGCCGTCCAGCGCGCGCATTCCGGCCATTCCCGTCCCGGCGACGACTCCCACCGAAGCGCAATCATCATCGCGGCGCGGGCGAAGAAACAGCGCGAGTTTGTCTTCGCCCTCGAATCGCTTATCGCCGATGGAAACCGCGCCACGATGAACCTGCACGGGCGAATCGTTTAACAGCGTCTTCCAGGCGGAATTCATCTCGGCGTGACCATACAGAATGACGCCGCGGCCCGCGTACGTATCGGGATCGAAACCAGCGTCCGCGATGACGTCGATGGAACCGTTTCCGCGATAGGCGAACGATTCGGCGTCGTAACGCGCCTTGGCGTACGCCCAGGCGTTTTCTTCTTCCGTGCCGCGCGTACCATAAACGAACACCATGTCGTGATTGAACGCATTCTTAAAAGGACCATAACGCAGCGGGCCCTTTACGCCTTCATCCGCGCGCTTGATCACGCGCCAGGCGTCTCCCTTGCGCTCAAGCCGCAAACGGCCTTCGCCGCTCGGCCATGCGATGGAGGCGAGTTCGGTTCCATCCAGCGTTACGGAAAGAGGCTCGCCCGCCGCGATGGAATCAAGAGAGAACGAGATGCGCTCGACGTTGTCCGTCACGCCGGAAAACCTACGGCCATGCGGGTTATAGCTCACCGCCGCGCGGCTGGGCTGTAGTTGCGACGTCTGGGCTTCCACACGCAGCCAGAAGCAATCGGAGGACACCTCAGGGTTCATCGTTACGAAAGTAACATCGCGGATTTCCTCATTGGCGGGGATGCGGCGCTGAGCGAACAGATCGAACATCGGCCGCCAGTCGACGCAACTCGCGCCCGGTTCATCCGAGTCATCCCACCAGTGTCCCACGCCGGGTTGCTCGTGATACAGAACCTCGGGATGAAACGCGCCCAGCCTTTCAAACATCTCGCGCGCCTCGGAGGGCGGTACAACGTCGTCCGCTCCACCATGAAGAATATAGACCGCCTCATATTGATAGTTTTCGATCAACCCCAGGGTATCGCTGGGGCTTGAAGACCTCCGCATCATCGCTTCGAGGGGAGACGGGTTTTCAAAATCCTTCGCGTCCGCATACGACCAGAAGCTGATCCACCCCGCGCTGGGGCCGATCGCCGCCCAGCGCCCGGGAAACGTCGCGCCCAACTGCCAGGTTCCATGCCCGCCCATCGAATGACCGGTCAGGTAGACGCGCGACGGGTCGGGGTTGAACTCGTCTTTCGCGTGCTGAAGAACCTCCAGCGCGTCGAGACGGCCCCAGTCTTCCCAATCGAAGCCGTAAGGCCTGCGATTCGTCGCGGCCACCAGCGTTCCCCAGCGTTTGGGGGCGTACGCGTTGGCCTGATTGATCGCCTCGACGCTGGCGCCATGCAGCGATAGAAACAGCGAGCGCGCCGGCTTGCCCGGAACCGGATGAGCGGGTTGAACCGCATAGTATTGCACGCTGCCGTCGATATCGCTTCGGAAGGTTCGTCTGTAACTCTCATCCTGCGCGCGCAATTGAACGCGGATTTCCGCCTGGTGCAACGAGCGCATGCCCGCGTCGTCATCCTGAATCAATTCAAGCGAAACGGCGTATGCACCGGGTTCTCCATCAGGCCGGGCGGGAAGCACGAAGGCCGCCTTGCGCTGTTCAAGCGGCCCGAGCGAGGGGATCTGGCTCAGCGTCTGACCGCCGTTTTCAACCTTCGCGCGGATGAATAGATTATCGAGCGTTCTGGTCGAAGCGTTTTCGATCAGGATCGACGCCAGCGGATTTTGCGATTCACCAACGCGCCAGTCGGGCAGCGTCGCGTCGCCGGTATTGATGAACGCCGGCGCCGGCGGATCGATCAGTTTCGCCGTCAGACGCCCCCGGCTGCATTGAAACAGAAACTGGTTTTCACCCCGTTTCAATAACACCGGCGTTTTACAGAATCCCCACTGGTAAGGGTCGCCGTAGCGCGGTTCGCCATTGACGTACACCATCGAGTGGCCCGCCGATTCCAGCAGCATGACTTGTTCTTCATCCGACTCGACGCGAAAAAAAACGTAGCCGCCCCGCATCGCCCGGCCGGTATAGACCCCATCGTCATTGGGCTCGATGGTTGACCATTCATGTTCACCCAGTTCATCGCTGGATAGCGCGTCGCTGACCGCCGGAATCTTCCACGAACCGGACGCCAGCCGGTCGAGCACCAGATCTTCCCGGATGGCGGCGCGGCCCCGCGTAACGACGCCGCTGATGGCGAGGCCCTGTTGAAACGCGATTTCTTCACCGGCGGCCCGCATTGGCGCGGCGATTGACACGGAGATCATCAATCCCAAAAGCAGTTTCAAAGTCTTCATGAACGGCTCCCGATCGTGGTTTAATATCTTCACTTAAAAGCATGTTTTGTAACGAATCCTAAATTATTCAGTCGTCAAACGCAACGTGAACCCGTTTTCGCTGGGGCCGATTCATGAATCCCAGTCTGTGATGGAAGAGTGAAGCGATGCAAATCGCCGGGCAGGTACGGCAACCAAACTCGGTCGTCTATAATAAAAGAGAAAAGTAAATTGCTAACGATAACGCACAAAGAAAGAGTAATCCTATGACTTATGTGAGCGAAGACACTTTGAAAACCCGCCGTACATTGAACGTCGGCGGCGCATCGTACGAGTATTACAGCCTCAAAGCCGCGTCGGACGCGGGGTTGGGCGACATCTCCAGACTTCCGTTCACACTGAAGGTGCTGCTTGAAAACCTGTTGCGCTGTGAAGATGGCCGTTCTGTTAAAGCCGACGACGCCAAGGCGCTGGCCGGCTGGCTGAAAGAGCGCAGCTCCAACAGCGAAATCGCCTTTCACCCCGCCCGTGTGCTGATGCAGGACTTCACCGGCGTACCCGCCGTGGTCGACCTGGCCGCCATGCGCGATGCGATGAAAGATCTGGGCGGCGACGCACAGAAAATCAATCCGCTGACGCCTGTCGACCTGGTCATCGACCATTCGGTCATGGTCGATCAGTTCGCCTCAAGCGGTGCGTTCGACTATAACGTCGAGATGGAATACAAGCGCAACCTTGAACGATACAAGTTTTTACGCTGGGGTCAAAAGGCGTTTAACAACTTCCGCGTGGTTCCGCCCG
Source organism: bacterium (assembly GCA_016125385.1). Taxonomy (GTDB): domain Bacteria; phylum Hinthialibacterota; class Hinthialibacteria; order Hinthialibacterales; family Hinthialibacteraceae; genus WGLV01. Next base: position 43,281 of record WGLV01000039.1, on the reverse strand, counting down.
GCACGGGCATCTGCCACCAGGTTAACCTCGAAAATCTCGGCCAGGTGGTCTGGACGTCTGAAGAAGACGGCGCGACCTTCGCCTATCCCGATACGCTGGTGGGTACCGACAGTCACACCACCATGATCAACGGGCTGGCCGTGCTGGGCTGGGGCGTGGGCGGCATCGAAGCCGAAGCCGCCATGCTGGGGCAGCCGATCTCGATGCTGATTCCCGAAGTGGTCGGCTTCAAGCTGACTGGCAAATTACCGGAAGGCGCGACCGCGACCGACCTCGTCCTGACCGTTACCCAGATGCTGCGCCAGAAGGGCGTGGTGGGTAAATTCGTCGAATTTTATGGCGATGGACTCGACAACCTGCCGCTGGCCGACCGCGCGACCATCGCCAACATGCCGCCCGAATATGGCGCGACCTGCGGCTTCTTCCCAATTGATAACGAAACGCTCGTTTATCTCGACATGACCAACCGAAGCGAAAAACGAATCGCTCTGGTTGAAGCCTACGCGAAAGAACAGGGAATGTGGCGCGAGAAGGGCATGGAACCACTGTTCACCGGTTCCCTCGAACTGGATATGGGCGACGTGAAACCTTCGATGGCCGGCCCCAAGCGCCCGCAGGATCGCGTCTTCCTTTCGGGAGTGAAAGATAACTACGATAAGGCGCTTTCCCAGATGGGCGGCGATCCCTCCAACCCCAAGTCCGCTTCCATCGATGGTTATCAGTTAAATGACGGCGACGTCGTCATCGCCGCCATCACCAGTTGCACCAACACCTCGAACCCATCGGTCATGATCGGCGCGGGGCTGCTGGCGCGCAACGCGGTCAAAAAGGGGCTGAAGGTGAAGCCCTGGGTTAAAACCTCTCTGGCGCCGGGTTCAAAAGTCGTTACCGATTACCTCGCCGCCGCGGGCCTGCAGGATGATCTCGATAAATTAGGCTATCAGCTCGTCGGTTACGGCTGCACCACCTGCATCGGAAATTCAGGCCCTCTGCCGGACGCGATCGCCAAAGCGGTGGAGAGCAACGATCTGACGGTCTGCTCGGTTCTCTCGGGCAACCGCAACTTTGAAGGCCGCATCAACCCCCACGTCAAGGCGAATTATCTCGCCTCGCCGCCGCTGGTGGTGGCCTACGCGCTGGCGGGTACGGTCCGCATCAATCTGGAAACGGATGCGCTGGGCGAAGGCAGTGACGGCAAGCCGGTTTACCTGAAAGACATCTGGCCCACGAACAAGGAAATTCAGGAAACCGTGCTCAAATCGGTCAAAAAAGACCAGTTTGAAAAACAGTACAACAACGTCTTTGAAGGCGACGAACAGTGGCGCGGCATCGACGTCGCTCAAGGCGAAACCTACGACTGGCAGGACGACAGCACCTACGTCAAGCTGCCGCCCTACTTCGAGGGCATGTCGAAGACGCCCGAACCGGTGACGGATATCCATGGAGCCCGGGTTCTCGCGGTGCTGGGCGACAGCGTCACCACCGACCACATTTCGCCCGCGGGTTCGATCAAGAAAGACGGCCCCGCCGGTAAGTATCTGCAGGATCACGGCGTCGACCCAGCCGACTTTAACTCATACGGGTCACGGCGCGGCAACCATGAAGTGATGATGCGCGGCACGTTCGCCAACATCCGCCTCAGCAACGAAATGGTTCCCGGCGTGAACGGCGGCTACACCAAGTTTCAGCCCTCCGGCGAAGAGATGTCGATTTACGACGCTTCGATGAAGTATCAGGAGCAGGACACCCCGCTGGTGGTAGTGGCGGGCAAGGAATACGGTACCGGCTCATCGCGCGACTGGGCCGCCAAGGGCACCGCTTTGCTGGGCGTGCGGGCGGTCATCGCCGAGAGTTATGAACGCATCCACCGCTCGAACCTGATCGGCATGGGCGTACTACCGCTTCAGTTCAAAGAAGGCGTCAACCGCAAATCGCTCAAGATCGACGGAACGGAAACCTTCGAGATCACCGGCGCCGAAGGCGCGCTCAAACCGAAGATGGACGTCAAGTGCGTCATCACCCGCGCGGACGGCTCGACGGAAACGGTTTCGCTCTCCTGCCGTCTCGATACCGCCGAAGAGATCGAATATTTCAAAAACGGCGGCATTCTGCATTACGTTCTTCGCCAGCTGGTGTCGTAAACCGGCGAGGATCAGCATATCGACGGATAAAAAGCGGAGGATTCGTCCTCCGCTTTTTTCATTCCATCAAGCGAGCCAATCGGCAAGAGGGTTGACATCGAAAACGATCTGTAGCGTAGTGGTATAAATTGCGTTCTGGCGTTCGCTCTATGCTATGCCTGTTTTCCTTTTCATGTTGTCTCATGCCACCCATACGGATATAAAACAAAACCATCATTGGGAGGAAAACAAGATCATGCGAAGCTATTGGATTCTGATCGCTCTGGTTCTGATTACGCCCTCGGCGTTCGCTGAAAAGGCGCTGATGGAAGATTTCAACGCCGCCACGCTCTCACCCGGCTTCACCTTCAACGAAGACGGCGGCGCGGTAACCCCCAACGCGAACGATAACGAAACATGGACCATCGACGCACTGACCGCATGGGACTGGGGGCTGCCCAAACACAGCATCATCTCGCCCGTCTTCACCGGAACCTCGTTCACGATTGAATACAGTTTCCGCAACGTTGAGAAAGTTTCTCAATCACAATGGGACGTATTGAAGATCACCCTGCAGGGGTTGGCTTCGGACCTGGTGTTTTATCTGGGAAGTTCATCAGACAACGGCGAAATCAAACCCGATTACGCCCTCTATTATGAAATTCAAAATCCCGACAAAAATAACTATTACATCTGGGACAGCACGGCGTTTGGCGGCGGGAATCCCGTCCCTGAACCATGGGTCAATTACGTTGACCGGTTCCCCGATGTAATGGAAGTCCGCATTGAGTTTAACGGCCCAAGCCAGCCAGTGGACGTCTATTACAATTTTGACGGGCTGGGCTGGACGCATCTGTTGCCGTACGGCGCCACGTCGGGCCACACGTTCACTCAGACGGTGGGCGCGGGTTCGGGGCAGTACCAGGTCTTCATGCAGGTTGGCGCGGGCAGCACGCCGCCGCTGACCGCCGACGCCGATTATCTGTACATCCACGGCGATATCGAATCGGAATACGCAACCGGCTCATCCAGCGCGGGCGGCTGGTCTCTGTATCGCTGAACGAACTTCCCTGACGCCAAACGCATGACGAACGGAACGGGGCGGCTGAGTTGCCGCCCCGATTTGCTTCCATCTTCCATCCACTTTTCGCCCTCGTTGTGATTGAATACACCCATGTTCTCATCGAATCAGCGGGAGAGTATCCATATCATGAAAACAATTATTTGGACCATCCTGGGCGTTCTGCTTGTATCCCCGTCGACCTTCGCGGACGAACCCGCGTTTGAGTTCCCCGAGGGCAAGCAATGCGCGGTTACGATCTCGATCGACGACGGTTTCTGGGATTCCGCCTCGCAAATGGCCGATCTGCTCGACAAGTATCGCCTCAAGGCGTCGTTCAACCTCATCACCTCGTGGGTCAAACCCATGAAAACCGGCGAAATCACCGACTCATACAACGAAGGCGCCGATCATGGAACCTGGCCCCAGTGGAAGACCCTGCTCGATCGCGGTTATGAGATCGGCAGCCATACCTGCACTCATCCCGCGTTGCCCACCATTGATCCCGAAGCGTACGAGAAAGAGATCTCTGACTCGAAACGGGCGCTGATCGACAACCTGGGCGTAGCCGAGCCGGTCACCTTCGCGTTTCCGTATAACCAGTCGTCGCCCGAGGTGAAGGCGGTCGTTGAAAAATATTACGCGGCCGCGCGCGTGGGCGGAAAAATCTTCAACCAGCCCGGCGAGCTCGACCTGTATAACGTGCAGAGCTGGTGGCCGTATTCCGACACGCCGCTGGAAGAGATCGTCGCCAAAATCGATGAAGCGGAAGCGAAGGGATACTGGCTTGTGATCGGCCTGCACGGCATGAATGAAGAAGGCTGGCATCCGATCGCGCCGGAGAAGTTCGAGGGGATGCTCAAGCGTCTCGCCAATGACGACGCCATCTGGACGGCGACCTTCAAAGACGCCGCGCACTGGTTTGAAACGCATCCGGTTCAACAACCGGAGAAATAACAGGGAGACCTCATCATGAAATTCATCGCATTGACCGCCGCTCTGCTGCTTTCCGCGTCCGCCGTCATGGCCGCTTCGACGGACGTATACCCCAATCAACCGCCGCTGAAGGATGAAGTCTTCGCCGATCTGCCGCTGGGCGCGGTGAAACCGGCGGGCTGGCTGCGGGCGCAGCTCCAGACCGCCGCCGACGGCCTCACCGGTCACCTCGATGAGTTCTGGCCCAGCGTACGCGACTCGGCGTGGCGTGGGAAAGACGGCGACGCATGGGAACGCGGCCCATACTACCTCGACGGCCTCGTTCCGCTCGCCTACCTGCTGGACGACTCGCGGTTGATCGCCAAAGTCGAGGGCTGGATGAACGTCATTCTCGAAAGCGGACAGGATAACGGATGGTTCGGTCCCGCGAAAAATAACGACCGCTGGCCGCTCGCCCCCGCGATGAAGGCGCTCATCCAGTATCAGGAGGCGTCCGGCGATGAACGCGTGATCCCGCTGCTTACACACTATTTCCGATACATGGCGAGCCAGCCGCCCGACTGGCCCGATTCGGAATGGCGCGGCGTGCGCGCCCGCGAAAACCTGATCGCGGCGTACTGGCTGTATAACCGGACGGGTGAAACCGCAGCGCTCGACGCGGCGCGTTCGATTCTCGCCAACAGCTTCAACTGGACGAACAACTATCTCAATTTTCCGTTCAAGACGTACACCACCGACTGCCGTGCGAATTATCACCAGACCCACGGCGTCAACAACGGCATGGCGATCAAATACCCCGCGCTGGAATACCTGCTGACCGGAGACGAGACCGCGCTGAAGGCGTCGTACGCCGCGCTGGAAAATCTCGACCGCTACCACGGCCAGGTTGGAGGGCGCTTCAGTTGCGACGAACACCTCGCCGGGCTCGCTCCCACACAGGGGACGGAACTCTGCACCGTCGTCGAATCGATGTTCAGCCTGGAGAACCTGATCCGAATTACCGGCGACGCCGCGTTTTCAGATCGCCTCGAATCGCTGGCGTACAACGCGTTGCCCGGCACGACCACCGCCGATTTCCGGGCGCATCAATACGACCAGCAGGCCAACCAGGTTCTCTGCACCGTCGCCAAACGAAACTGGACCGACAACGGCGACGCATCCAACATCTTCGGCCTCGAACCGCACTTCGGCTGCTGCACCGCCAATATGCACCAGGGCTGGCCGAAATTCGTTTCGCATCTGTGGATGGCGTCGCGTGACGGCGGGCTGGCGGCCGCCGCCTACGGCCCGTCGCGCGTCACGGCGAAAGTCGGCCGCGGTGTGGTAGTCTCCATCGACGAAACCACCAGTTATCCCTTCGACGATCGGATCACCTTTACCATTCACACCTCCGAACCCGTCGCGTTTCCACTCACGTTGCGCATACCCGGTTGGGCGCAAAAGGCCTCCATCAGCATCGCGGGCACGGCGTTTCAAGCCCGGCCCGGCCAGTTCGTAACGCTTTCGCGTAACTGGCGCGACGGCGAGCAGGCCGTGTTGACGTTTCAGACGCCCGCTCGCGTCGAACGCCGATACAACGACGCGGCGACAATTTTACGTGGACCGCTGGTTTTTTCGCTGCGAATCGGCGAACGGTTCAAAGAAATCGCACGGCATGACGATAAACTGCCATCCGCCGACTATGAGATTTACCCCACCACCGATTGGAACTACGCGCTGCAACTCGACGCCGATCATCCGGAAAACTCGATCGAGACGGAAATACAGGGCATTTCGGATGAGAAGCCTCCCTTCAGCGACGATTGGCCGCCGATCGTTCTGAAGGTGAAGGGACGCCAGCTGCCCGGATGGACGCTGGAGCAGAACTCCGCGGGCGAGACGCCGCGCAGTCCAGTGGTTTCCGATCGGCCGCCGGTCGAGTTAGAATTGGTACCATACGGATCAACCCGCTTGCGCATCTCCGAGTTCCCGATTCTTAAATCCGATTAACGAAGAAAGAGGCGACGCCATGCCGATTGAAGCGAATCTCGAAGAATTGCGGTTCCCCATCGGGCAGTTTTCATACTGCGGGCCGTGTGATGAAGACCAACGCATGATGTACATCAGCGACATCGAATCGGCTCCGGAAGACCTCGCGCAGGCGGTGCGCGGCCTTTCCGACGAACAGCTCGACACGCCGTACCGCGAAGGGGGCTGGACGCTGCGGCAGGTGGTTCATCACCTGGCCGACAGCCACGCCAACAGTTACGTGCGATTTCGCCTGGCGTTGACCGAAGACCACCCGACGATCAGGCCTTATTGCGAAGACCGCTGGGGCGAGCTCGAAGACGCGCGCTTCGCGCCGGTGGAGATATCGCTCACCCTGCTGAGCGCGTTACATCAGCGTTGGGTGATTCTGTTGCGCTCGCTTGAAAGCGGCGACTACGCCAAGGCGTATTTTCATCCGGAATCAAAACGAGACGTCTCGCTGGATGAAGCGCTGGCGATGTACGCATGGCACGGCAAACATCACATCTCGCACATCACCTCGCTTCGAGACCGTAACGGGTGGTAAGGCGCGAGATTCCGGTTGATGATCCGATAACAATCGAAGGGTTCAAATCGAGAAAAAAAGCGAGGCGCCGCCTCGCTTTTTTATTTGGTTGAGTCGGAGGAGGGTTGTTTTTTCAATACTTTCACCAGCCCGGCCAAATTTTGCAGCTGGGTCTGGGAGGCCGCGCGGTTTTCCTGCTGAATGGCCTCATACACTTCCTTACGATGAATCGAGACGGTTTTGGGCGCGGTGACGCCGATCTTCACCTGTTCGCCCTTGATATCAACCACCGTGATGACCACGTCATCGCCGATGATGATGCTCTCGTCTCGTTTCCGGCTCAGTACCAGCATCCGGGCCTCCTATGCCCAAATCCCGCGCATGCCGCGCATCCCCGCGGCCGCGTTAGTTATCGTCTTCATCAGACGATGAATCCGGCTCTTTCGCCGCCTGTCCGTTGCCGTCTCCCCCATCCCGGGGCGCCGCCAGATCGGGCGGAACGTCATGCAACAGAAAGTGGCGCGTGTTATAGCGATCGTCGATCAGAACCAGCTGTTTGGCCAGTTTGGCTTCCACGTTAAAAAGAAGCGGTCCGCGCAGATTGGCGGTCAGGTCCATCGGGTTGGATGGAATGGTGACAATGGTCAGCACTTCGGCTTTGGTAATATCGTCCAACTGCAGGGGCGCCAGTTCGGATTGTTTAACCTTGATGTCATAGCCTGGGAAGAAGATGAACGGGTTGACCACGACGAACGCCAGATCGCCGTCGTCCAGCGATTGCAACCACAAAAAAGGCTCCTGCTCGGGGTCTTTCAGCAGGGTCCATCGCCGGAAGGTGTTAAAACCAACCAGCCCTTCGGGCATGGCGATCACGTCGCCATCAGCGATTTCGATTTCGCCGAAACGCGTGGTTTCAAATTGCAGTTTCTGTCCGGCCGGATTCGGATTATTCATGTAATAAAAAAATTTCGGATTACGCTGAGGCGAGGCGATCGGTCGCATGATCGCCGGCGTCCGCCTGGTTGAAACGATTCTGACCGCTTTTCACTCACAAATCAACAACAATACAGGCGTTCCCTCTCAATTGGCCCCAAACGTCAGGCGTCGACTTCATCACCGGTCAGTTTAAGGAAGAGCGATTCGAGGCGCAAGTCTGTGCTCTCGTCTTTGGCCAGTTCGCGCAATTCATCCATACCGCCGACCGCGATCAGGCGGCCTTTCTGAATGATGCCGATGCGGTCGCACAACTCTTCGGCCACGTCCAGGGTATGCGTCGATAAAAAGATGGTCATTCCCTCGCGGCTTTTCTGCTTAAGCAGGTCTTTCACCACCCGGCTGCTGCGCGGATCGAGCCCAACCATCGGCTCATCCACGATCAACACTTTCGGGTCATGCACCAGGGCGCCCGTCATGACGACTTTCTGCTTCATACCGTGCGAGTATGACTCGATCAGCGAGTGGGCCGCGTCAAGCAGCCCGAACATTTCGAAATAACGCCGGACGTGTTCGTCGATCGTCTTAACCGGTACGCTGTACAAACCGCCGACGAAATGAACGTATTCATACCCGGTCAGTTTTTCATAGAGAAAAGGGCTGTCGGGAATATACCCGATCATGGCCTTGGCTTTTTCGGGCTCTTTCTGCACGTCGATGCCGTCGCCGTCCATGCCGCCGACGGTAACGCGGCCCGAAGTCGGTCTCAGCAAGCCCACGATCGATTTGATGGTGGTGGTCTTTCCCGCCCCGTTCGGTCCGAGAAAGCCGAAAAATTCGCCCGCGTGAATTTCCAGATTCAGATTATCAAGCGCTTTCACGCTTCCATAAAATTTGGTCAATTGTTCAATTTGAATCATAATTTTTAAGGTGATCTTGCGAATCAGAAACTCGTTTTTGTCATTCGCGGGAATTGCGTCTTGTTGTAAATGTACCCTACGCCTACAATAAAGCGGAATCAATTTTTGAAAATCGTGGTTGTGTATCGCACTTTATTATAGTAGCGTTATGTCGCTTCTGTATGATTACCTGTAATTTAACGCTAGGTTTCCGCTGTGAATTTCGCTATGCTGAATCAAAGCGGGAAGGCGCTATCGTAATTTTATGAATGACTTCGACCTGAACAGCATACCTGGGATATCATTCACCGACCTGTTAGGTGGAGAAGACCAGCCATTTTCTCTCGACCGGGTCGAAGTGTTTCTCGATAAGATCATGGCCGCGATCGCCGATCGTGTCCAGATCAACCCGAATCAACTGGTCCGCGTCGTGCATCGAGGCAAAGTAGTCTGGATGACGCAGGATCAGGCCGTCAACTTTCTCGATACCGGCGAAGAAGGCGACTCATTACATCATGACGTACAATCCGCATTGAAAGCCGATCTGCGGATCATTCGGCAGGAGTTGGAAATTCTGCTCGCGCTGGCGACGTATACCTTGGGCAAGTACAAACAACTCGACGCCATCAGCCCGGAGGATTTCGCCCGGATTGAACCCAGCCTTGCCCGGCGTCAGCGCGAAATCAGCGACGGCGTCGCGCAAACCGCGGAGAGCGAAGCGATTTTACACGAAAAACGGCGGCGCAACCCGCTGCTGGATGAATACGAAGACATGATGGGGCGGTTTTTAAACGCCAAATCCAACGGTCAAATGGATGAGGCGCTGAAACTCGCGCGAGAGCTGGCCGGCAAAAAAAAGAATTACCTTCTGCTCACGCGCGCCATTGAGCCGGATATCCGCACCATTCAATATCACCGCCTCAATCTGCAGAAAACCAAAAAACGCATTCTGAATACGCAGGGCGATCTTTGTTCAACACGAATTGACGCGCTTCAACTTGAATTGAATGACCTGAAGACCAACCTGACCGAGGTGAAATCCAAGTTGGCCGAAGCGGAAGAACGCGGCATGGATTCAGCCAACGACGAAATCAGCAAACTGCGCACCTATGATCTGGAAGGCGCCGAGCAGGAGATCAAGGAAAAAGTCGTCGAACTTCATTCGCTCGAAAAAGAGACCGCTGTTATTCAGCGGCAGGAACGCGAACTGGACGCAGTGATTTCACACATCGCGGAAAACGTGCTGGGCGAGACGGACATCAAAGTAAGCATGGACGACGTCAAGCACCAGCAACGCATGAGCAACCCCAAAAAGCCGGAGAGCAGCGCGGCGCCCGATGACGGCCAGTCCGCGAAGCCTCGGCACGGGATGCACTTTAAACGCTAGATTCTGTTCTGATATTTGATGCTTTGTGGTTGATGTTTCGCAATAAAAACAAACATCCTGGCAAGCGATAAGATCGCCTCGGGAAGCCACATGATTTCTTTTGAAGACTTATTCGGGTCATCGCCTGAAAACGTTTCGGTTGACCGGCTGCAGACGTTGCTCGACGACATCGTCGACAAATACGCTCAGCAGAACCGCAAATCGCCACGGGAGCTTGTTCGCGTGGTCGATAACGGTATGGTGCGCTGGATGACCAGCGAAGAGGCTGAATCGTATCTGGGCGAAGCCGAAGAAAACCAGAGTCAAAACCTGAAGCGCAGCATCCAGCTCGCCCTGCGCGGCGATTCAGACATTCTCTCGATGGAGTTGAACGTCCTGCTGACTCTGGCGCGCGGCACCCTCGATAAATACCGCGACAGCGGTCTCATTCCGATCGGTGAAATCAACCGCACCGAACCCCAGCTGGTGCGAGTCGCGCGTTCGTTGACCTATTCGCTCGGTGAATTGCGCGACGTTGAAGCGCGCATGGCGGATACCCGCAAAAAAAATCCCGTCATGGATGAATTTGAGTCGAAAATGGGCGCCTTGCTCGATATGCAGCGGCAAGGCAAGACGCAGGACGCGCTGCCGCTCGCCCGCGAACTCGCCAACCTGAAACCGAAATACGTCAGGATCAGCAAGTGCCTGCAGGGAGACTCCAATAAAGGCCACCATGTCAGGCTCGATCTTCAACATCACAAAAAGACCATTCTGAGCTGGCATCGTTACCTGGCCGCTCAACGCGAGGGCGTTCTGCAGGAAGAAAGTCAGGACCTGCGCAAAAAGATCGATAACCTGAAAGCATTGATCGACCGCAGTCTCAAAGAGAAAACCACCGTTTACGAGCAACAGCTGGGCCAACGCAACGCGCAGTTCAACGAGAACCAGAGCGAACTCAACGCCATCCAGCGTGAAATCGCTTACCTGAATATGAAAGAAAAAGAAACCACGTCGGTCATTGACCAGATGGAGGTTCAGCTTGGCGTGAAGTCGGAACAGCCCGCTCAGGATGCTCCCCCAAAACCCCGGGAAGACGCCCCCCAGCCCGAATCGGAAGAAACCGTCGAAGAAAAGAAGCGCCTGCGCATGGCGATCATGTCTCAGCAGCAGCGCCGCTCGTAAAATCCCCCAGTTCGTCCTGCAGAATCCACGCCGCCGCCAGACTGATGCTTGGCGCGAAGACGTCGGCCCGGCCGCGCTCATCCGGTTTGCTTTTTCCGTAATAATCGACCAGCACGGTCTTCATGCCGAGCGCCCCGGCGGGATCGGTATCGTACTCGGCCTGATCTCCAATAAACCAAGCCTGGCTGGGGCTGGCGCCCGCCTGTTCGAGCGCGTATTCAAAGATGCGGGGATCGGGCTTGGCGGCGCCGACGCGGCATGAACAGACCGCGACGTCGAAATACTTCAACACGCCCAACCGCTCCATCACGCCTTCAAACGACAGGTCCCAGTTACTGACGATTCCCAGTTTGAAGCGCGCGCGATGAAGCATCTCCAAGGCGCCGCGCGCGTCGTCAAACAGGCGCAGCCGGCGGCCGCTCTCCCACTCCGCCCATAGAAATTCAACGAATTCCTCCACGTCGCCGGGAAAGTTCAGTTCACGCAACACCGATCGGTAAAGCGATTGGAAGTAAGTCTGAAAGTTTTCCTGCGAGGTCAGTGCGGTGCGGGGATTTTCGGCGAAAAAACGCGCCGCCGCCCTGCGGATCGAGGCGTCGTCAACCTCGTCGTCGAGCGCGACCCAGCAGTCGCGCACCGCCTCGTAAAAAGTCGGGTATCCGTAAACGAAGGTGTCTCCCGCGTCCATAAACACCCACGGCCGCGACAATTGGCGGTCGAGCAAGATCGATGAACTCACGTCCCGTATCCTCTCCGGCCCCTGTGGCGGGCCTCATTGTTGACTGACTATAGAGCCACAGCCGCGCCCGGCCAAGCCGGTGTGGATTCGATACAACCATTACCATTCCGCGATGTGATTCGTACTCCATTCATGAGATCACAGGCGTTATGCGCCCTATTCACTCATTCGTCCGGTTTTGCTATAACGATATCCGGTATCAAGAGACGGTTCACACAAGGAGATGGCTTTTATGAATCAGGAATCCCGCAAACGTCAGAACGCGTCATCCGCCGCGAACCCGGTCTCCCGGCGCACGTTTTCCAAAGCCGCCGCCTCGGCGGGCATGGCCGCGCTGGCCGCCGGCCCGTTTCCACCAAGCGTGCTCGGCGCCAATGATCGCGTAAACATTGGCGCCATCGGCGTCCACGGCATGGGAACTCACAACGCCCGTGAGTTGGCCAAGGTTGAAGGCGTGCGCTTCACCGACGTAGCCGACGTCGACGCGCGCGAGGTCGAAAAATTTAAAAATCTGTTCGAAACTGAATACAACCAGCAACTGACCGGTCATAAAGACTTCCGCAAACTGCTGGAGAACAAAGACCTCGACGCCGTCTCGATCGCCACGCCCGACCACTGGCACGCGCTGATCTTCATCGCGGCCTGCGAGGCGGGCCTCGACATCTATTGTGAAAAACCGATCTCTCACAACATCGTCGAAGGCCGCGCGATGGTGAACGCCGCCAAAAAATTCGACCGCGTGGTACAGATCGGCTCATGGCAGCGCAGCGTTCAGCATTTTCAGGACGCCATCGACTTCGTTCGTTCGGGCGCGCTGGGCCAGATCACCGTCTGCCGCGCCTGGCTGCTGGGCAACAGCGACGGCATGGGCTTCGCCTATCCCAGCCAGCCGCCCGAAGGCGTCGACTATGACTTCTGGCTGGGACCGGCGCCCTTCTCGCTATTTCAGGAGAATCGCTTCCACTGGAACTGGCGCTGGTGGTTTGATTTCGCCGGCGGCCAGACCGCCGACTGGGGCGTCCATATGATGGATATCGTCTGCCTGGCGATGGGAGACTGGGACCCGGTCGAGGTCTCTTCCACCGGCGGCCTGTTCTTTATCCGCGACGGACGCGACACGCCCGACACCCAGATCGCTACCTTCAAGTTCAAGGACTGGGTGATGCACTGGGAAGTTCGATGGGGCAATGCGCGCGGACTGGACGGGTATGAATCAGGTCACGGTTCGGAATGGATCGGCCGCAACGGCCAGTTGTTCGTCGACCGCGGCTCATGGAAGGTATCGCCGGAAGGCGACCGGCTCGGCGATAAAAAGCCTGAAACCATCAACGAAATCAAGGAATCCCACCAGGCGAATTTCATCGACTGTCTCAAGACGCGCCAGAAACCCCGTTCCGATATCGAGTCGATGCACAAGACCACCACGTTGTGCCATCTCGCCAACATCGCGTTTCGCACCGGCCTCAAGCTGCAATGGGACGCCGATCGCGAGATCATCACCAACGAACCCGCCGCGATGGCCTGCCCACAGTTCCAGCGTGATTACCGCGCTCCGTGGAAACTGACCATGCACAAAATCTGATTCCCTTTCTGGTTGAGATTCACACGACCGGCGTTTCGGTTTTCGAAACGCCGGTTTTGTTATTCAGCTTCTTCATGACCCAGCGTGAAGCGGCGCTCCCTCCCCCCCGATGCTATTTTACGAAAATTGAAACCACCTGAAAAAACATGATTTATGGCGATATTTCCGCGCAAGACAAATCGTCTACCAAAGCGGCGCCTCTCAAAAAATCGCATAATAATCTCATTTTTTTCATTTATGCGTAGACATTCAATCAAGAATATGGCTAAAATGTAATCTAACCAAAATGAGGATAAGATCATATATTGCATACAAAAACCTATGCAATTAAAAGCATATATTCGTTACCGGAGAAATCGCCTCCGTTAGCGGAACTCAAACCCCTCTGGAGGATGCACCATGGATGAACAGAAAAAAGAGACGATGACTGCTACACTCGAAGGAAGGCGATCATTTCTCAAAATCGTGGGTGGAGCGGCCGCAGCCACCGGGATCGCCGCGACGGGGCTGAGCCCGGAAAAAGCTTCCGCCCAGGCCGACCCCACCGCACCGGCATGGCCTTGGACCTGCGCGGAACTCGATCCGAACATGGCGGCGGAAATGGGTTACACCGCTTATTCTCAAGGCGGCTGCTGTTACGGCGCGTTCAAGGGGCTGGTTGGTCAGCTGGCCGAGACGCAGGGCTATCCGTTTACGCTGATTCCTCTCGATATGATGCGGTACGGCGCTGGCGGCGTCGTGAGTTGGGGCTCGTTGTGCGGGACGCTGAATGGAGCGGCCGCCGCGATCAACCTGGTGTTGCCCAGCAGTACGGCGAATCCGTTGATCGACGAACTGATGGCCTGGTACTCCACAACCGCGCTCCCCATCTATGTCCCCGATGGGAAAGAAACAACGACCACGAGCGTGTCGAATTCACCGCTCTGCCACGCGTCGGTGAGCAAGTGGTGTGAAGCCTCTAATCTCGGCGTGACGAGCAATGAACGGAAAGAACGCTGCGCCCGCCTGGTAGCCGACGTCGCCAGCAAGGCGGCTGAACTGATTAACGCCCAGATCCAGAACGCATTCGTTCCGGAGAACGGCCCGGCCGCCGTCATCGCGACCTGCAATACCTGCCACGGCTCGACCGGCCAGAACAACGTGTTGAGCAAGATGGATTGTAATTCCTGCCATGAGCCGGAAGATCATCCGCTGCCCATTTCAGGCTGGCAGGGAATGTAATCAGCCGGATTACACCAACTCTCCGTATATCGAACCACGAGGGGCGGGTCTGAGACCCGCCCCTTCGCCTGTGTTATTCAATTCTCAATAGTGATCGTGGCGGCGTTTGGAGGTAATTTCGTTGATAAATTCGTTAGAGATGCGCTGGCTTTCCGCGCCGATCTTCAACTGAGTCACTTCAGCGAGATCGGCGTATTGTTTGTAGTAGTCCAACAGAAATTTGTCGCCGCCGTTGTTGTTGAAATCATAAATGTGCTCAAAAAACACCCTCTTGATTCCCGCGCTGAGTAATACCTTGAAGCAGTTCACGCAGGGCGACATGGTGACATAGATGCTCGCCCCCTCGATGGCGATGCCATTCCGCGCGGCGTGAGCGATCGCGTTCATCTCGGCGTGGACGGCGCGAGACAGTTCACGCGGCTCGATGCCGGGCGTCTGGTTTTCAGGCTGACGCCAGTAACACTGCTTTTTATCGATGCAATGCCACGCGCCGGGCGGGGCGCCGTTGTATCCTGTGGCGAGCAGCCGCTTGTCTTTGGCGATGGCGGCGCCTACAGGCCGGGAGAAGCAGGTTGAACGCGTCGCCGCCAGTTTGGCAAGCAGCATGAAGTATTCATCCCACGAGGGGCGGTTTTCGCTTAACGCGGCGGATAGTTCAGACAAATCGGGCGTTTGAATGACGGGGAGTTCATCCATTAACACAACCTCCCTACAATATATTGGGCACAGTGCGCATTATACGGACAATATATTGAATTACAAGCAAAATGTCACATCTCGCGCCTCAAAACGGAAAAGCCCGACGGATTTACCCGCCGGGCTTTATTTCAGGTGCGGCAATCAGTCTGATAGACGGCGAATCTCACACGTCGCAAAGAGTTACAGCCTGCTGGAGCGCTTTGAAGGCCCCCTCTTTGTCCTGGGCGCGAGGGACGAACTCATGTGCGACGAAGCCGGTGTACCCGGTGTCAACGATGGCGCGCATGATGGCGGGATAATACATCTCCTGCGTCTCGTCGAGATCGTTTCGGCCGGGAACGCCGCCGGTGTGGTAATGATTGAAGCAGGCGTGATGATCCTGAATATTACGGATAATGTCGCCTTCCATGATCTGCATGTGGTAGAGGTCGTTCAACAGTTTAAAATTGGGGTGGTTCACCATTTTGACGAGAGTGACGCCCCAATCGGTATGATCACACATATAATCTTTATGGTTTACCTTGCTGTTGAGCAGTTCCATACAGATCACAACGCCTTCGTTTTCAGCGATTTTAACGGCTTTATTGATGATATCGGCGCAATGCCGCATGCCGTCATAATCGTTCATTCCCTTGCGGTTTCCTGAAAAAGTGATGACGTTGGGCGCGCCGTATCTGGCCGCTTTCGGGATGTTTTCTTCAAACTGCTTCAGCAGTTTGTCATGAAGTTTGGGGTCATTGCACGCGTCGGGAATCGAGCCCGCGCCCGGGGTAAACATGGAGGGAACCAGACCGAATTCCTTCATGACTTTCGCTTCGTCTTCCCCCACCAGGTCGACGCCCTGAAGGCCGATGTCAGCGCAGGCTTTGCAGAATTCCTTGAAGTCGGGCCACGTACCGCCATAACACCAGCGTGAAACCGACTGTTTGATGCGTCCGTTCAATTTGCCTCCTCCTTCCACGGCGGAAACGCTGGAAACCGCGCTAAGCGCGGCGCCGCCAACAGCGATAGCCCCAAGGGCTTGTCTACGGTTAATCGAATCGGCCATTTCGTGAATCCTCCCACATCCTTCTGTATGATTTCGTTGCGTATGCGTTTTTAATCAAGCGCCGGGCGGAGGTGAAACCCGATGTCTAAAGGCGAATTTCCCTCACGCCCAATGAGCATCATACTAAAGAAAAAACGATCGGGATAGCATCAGCCGCCTTTCGATCGCAAAAGTAATCGTACAAAATAGTCCAAGGTATGACGGCGTCCCTTTACAGGGACATGAAGGCGCATCGATCATAATATTATGAAACAAGTTGACCGTGATAATCCACGCAAGCTTTACTTACAGCTGGTTGACATTTTATTGCAGGCAATTGAAAGCGGGGAACTTGCGGTAGGCGCGCAACTGCCCACGGAAGATCAGCTCTGTACTCAACAGGCCGTCAGCAAAGCCGTCGTTCGCTCCGCCATGCAAGACCTGGCGCGGAAGGGGTATATCCGCAAGATTCCCGGCAAGGGAACCTTCGTCGAAAAACCTCCGTCCAACGCGGGTGTGTGGCTCTCGACCCATATCACCGAAAGCATCCTCGATTTCGGCGTCCCCTGGGAGACCGAAGTCGTCCAGAAGATGCTCACCATCTCTCCGTCGGATCTGACGGAGCTGTTCAATCACGAAACCGGACACCAGGTGTTTAAAGTGTTGCGGCGGCGTTTTATTGAAGGAACGCCTGTGACGCTGGAGACCGCCTACGTGTCGCACGACCTATGCCCCGGCGTACCCCTCGAAGACCTGCGGGGCAACTCAATCCTCGACATCATCACCAAGAAGAATGGAGTCCCCATCATCCGCACGGCGGATTCGTTTGAAGTCACGACTCTGGACGACCGCGAGGCGGAGTTATTGCAGCGCCCGCGAGACGAATCGGCGTTATTGATGGACCGGATTTTTTATACGTCGAACAACCGGGTGGTGTGCTTCATGCGGATCATCAACGCCTCGCGCGACCATCGCATCACGATGGAAACCATGCGCGGCGTTCATTAATTTCACTTTTTCAGAATTTCGCTTCGTCTTCGATGCCGAGTTTGCGCGCCAGTTTTTTGACGTCGCTGTAGAAAAATTTGTACTTGCGGTCTTTGCAGAACTTGATGCAATCGCGCAGCGTCTGGCGCGCCAGATCTTCCTGACCGGTCTGCCGGTAAGCTTCAGCCAAGTCAAGAAACGGGTTGGCGTCGTTGGGGTCCATTTCGACCGATTTTTTCAGATACGGCAGAGCCGTCTCGGGTTCTTCAAGATTTTCGAGGTAGGTTTTTCCGATCGCGTGCCAGGTTCCACCCAGATAAAATTTGTCTTCCCGGGTGAGTTCCTTGTTTTCGGCCACTTCAAGCGCCCGCTTCAAAAAGTGAAGCCCCTTCTGCACTTCGTCTTTTTTGCGGATATACAGATTGCCGAGATGATGACAGGCGAGGATGTTTTCGGGGTCCTGTTCAAGCACTTTAGTCAGGATCGCCTCGGCTTTGTCCACGTCTCCGCCCAGAATTCCCGGCAGGTCGCGCAATATCAAGGCATACCCGATTCGGGCGCGCTCGCTGTTGGGGTCGATCTCCATAGCGCGTGAGTAGAGCGAGCGGACGTCCTGCCCGAGGGGCAGAAGTGAAAGGCGTGAAGCGCCCTGCTTGGCCTGTTCGCCCAGCACAAAGGCGATCGACTGGGCGAGCCAGCTCATGATCTCCGCGTTTTTCGGCTGAGCCTCAAGACAACGCCTGAAGGTCTCTTCGGCTTCCTTGAATTTTTCGTTCAGAAACAGGTCTTTGGCTTTTTCAAACGCGGCGTCGATGGGCATCGTGGCCGCGGCGGCGTCTTTGCTGAATGCGGGGGTTCCCGCGAGGGATACGATCGTGACGGCGATCAGAGGCAAAATCAGTTGACGGAAGAAAATCGTTTTCATACCGGCCTTTCCATGTATACCTTTTCAGAATTGATGAACTCAGTATACCATTATCGGAAAATCATCAGGATTTTTTTGAATTTTGTACTAAAATAATCCGGTAATTTTAACGTATTCTCAATAATTGTACAGTATGGGTATTTTCGTCGCGGCCTTGATCGCGGCGGAGCCCGGAGGCGGGTCAGGCCAGCGCCGGGCTGCCGGGAAAGAGGACGAATGAAGATTTGTGACGTCGTTCAGTTTTACAGCCCGTTAGGCGGAGGCGTACGGCGGTACGTGCATGACAAGTCGCGCTATTTCGCCGAACAACCCGATATCGAACACGTCATCATCATTCCATCCGACCAGAACGCCATCGAATACCGCTTCAAATCAAAAGTATATCACGTCAAATCATTGCGGCTGGTGGGCTCGATCAGTTACCGCATGCTGCTCAATCGAAACCGCATCCTTGAAATCATGGATGAAGAGCGCCCCGACCTGATCGAAGTGGGCGACCCCTACCGCTCGGCGTGGATCGCGCTGGAAGCGGGCCGCCGCCTGAACGCGCCGGTGGTGGCGTTTTATCATTCCGACTTTCCCCGCGCGCTGGGCCGCACCATCCGCCGTTTTTGCGGCGAATCGATTGAGACGCTGCTCTCCGCTCCGATCAACCGCTACATCACCGGGCTCTACAACCAGATGAGCGCCACCGTAGTGGCGAGCCAGCGCCTGCGGACCATTCTGATCGAATGCGGCCTCAATAATACCGTGAACATCCCCCTCGGCACCGACATCACCGTATTCAGACCCAACCCGAATGGAGAGCGCATCCGCCAGGCGATCGGTCTGGAAGACGATGATATGCTGCTGCTGTTCGTTGGCAGGCTGGCGCGCGAAAAAAGCATCCGCAACCTGCTGCGCATGCTGGAAGAACTGAAACGCGATCCGGGCGGACCGGGACGATGCCACCTGCTTCTGGTGGGCGACGGCGAATTGAGAAAACTGGTTGAACGCCAGTTGGAGGTCCGCGACGACCTGACCTGGTTCCGCTATTGTAACGACGCCGATCAGCTCACCGCGTATTACTCAGCCGCCGATCTGTTCGTCCACGCCGGCAAGTGGGAGACCTTCGGCCTGACCTCACTGGAAGCGCAGGCCTGCGGCACCCGAGTGGCGCTGGTCAAAGGCGGGGGCATGGAAGAAACCGTACAGGGCGAAGAACCGCCGATCGTTTCGGAGACGGACGAGCCCGGCGACCTCGCCGGCGCCGTACGCCGCATCCGCGCGATCAAACGCGGCCAGACGCCGGAAGAGCGGCGGCTGCGCATCGTGGAAAACTTTTCGATCGAACTGACCATGGAACGGCTGGCGCGGCTCTATCGCCACCTGCTGGCGGGCCGCTCAGCCAGTGAATTTTCATTCCAGCGCAATGAAGGCGCTTCAGAAAGCCGAGATGAAAGTCGTAATCAGACCCTACAAGTCTGAGGATCGCGAATCAATTCGTCATATCTGCTGCGAAACGGGGTTTTCAGGTTCACCCGTCGATCCGCTGTTTTCAGATCGCGAATTGTTCGCCGATTATCTCACCCGGTATTACACCGATTGGGAGCCCGAACACATCTTCGTGGCGGAAGACGAGGGCCGCGTGATCGGATATCTGTTGGGGTGCGCCTACTGGCGGCGCCATCAATGGGTTCAGACATGGATCATGGCGGCGTCGGTCATCCCCAGAGGCTTGTGGCGGTTGCTCACGGGCCGTTACGACGCCAACAGCCGCAAGTTTCTCGCATGGTGCCTCTTCAACGCCGGCCGGGAGACGCCCTCGGCGCCGAAGCGTTGCGCCCACATGCATTTCAACCTGCTGCCCGACTACCGCGCGGGCGGCGTCGGCGCCCGCCTGCTGGCGGCGTACGTTAAAGTACTCAAACAAAAAGGCGTCAAACGGGTATACGGACAGATGCAAACCACCGACGACCGCCGCACCGAGCGCGTCTTCAACAAGTACGGATTTCAAACCTACGACCGCCGCAAAATCACCAAATTCGAGCCCTTCCACAATGAAACCGTATATGTTTCGACCGTGGTGCGGGAGATCGAATGAACGCGTCTGGACGCCCCTGTCTGGTGGTTTCATTTCACGATCTGGCGCCGCATTCATGGGAGGCCTGCCGCGCGTTCATCGCCGATATGCGCGAAGCGGGCGCACCCCGGCTGTCGCTGCTCGCCGTGCCCAAATGGCATGATGGAACCACCATCGACGAACACCCCCGATTCGTTACCTGGCTGCATGAATGCACCGCGCAGGGGCACGAGATCGTATTGCATGGGTATATCCATATCGTCGATCGGGTCTTCGGCGGCCCCATCCAACAACTGATGGGCAACGTTTATACCCGGCGCGAGGGCGAGTTTTATCAGCTCGGCTATGCCCAGGCCCGTGAAAAACTGGACGCCGGGAAGGATCTGTTCGATCGGCTCGGCCTGCCCTACCGGGGCTTTGTGCCGCCCGCGTGGCTGCTGAGCCGCGAGGCGCGCCGCGCGGTGATCGATAGCGGCTTCGATTATTTCACCCGCTGGGACGGGATCACGTTTTTACGGCCTGACCATGACGAATCGGCCCCGGCGGTCACTCTCAGTTGCCACACCACGTTGCGGCGCACGCTCTCAACCGTTTGGATACGTGGGTGGAGCGCGTGGAATCGTGAGAATCGGGTTCAGCGCTTGGCGGTGCATCCAGCCGATCTACAATATCCATCGGTCCGCCGCATGCTGGCGGAGATGGTGAAGCGTCTGGTTGAAACCCGCGACCCCATCACGTACAGCGAACTGGCCGACCGGTTCGGCGCGAGCGCCCGCGGCACGGCCACCGAGGCCCCCTCTCACACTCAATCATGACAAACAAAGCCGAGTTAACCGGTAAAAAACTTTTTCGCTACGCGCTTCAGGGCGTCACCCTGGGCGTTCTGGCCACCACGCTCGTCTTTTTTTTCACACAAAAAAGCGACACATTCGACGACCTGAGCCGCTTGCGTTGGGAATACGTCGCGCTGTTGTTTCCGATGGTGTTCACAGCCTGGTTGTGCAACGGCGGGCGCATCTACGTTTTATCGCGCGCGCTGGGGTATCCGCTGACGTATTTTCAGAGCCTGTCGGTTTCACTTTCAACCGAGTTCGGCATCGCGGCGACGCCCGCGGGCGTTGGCGGCGCGGTGATCCGCCTGTCGCTGTTGAAAAAGGCGGGCGTGCCCGTCGCGCACGGCGTCTCAATGATGGCGATCGACGTGGCGGTGGATGTGGTGTTTTTCAGTTTGCTGCTTCCATTGACGCTGTATTCACTGATGAAGTCGCCGGTGATGCACGACGCCTTTACCTTCGACGCCACCCGCTTTGGCATCGCACTGGCGTTTATCGCGGCGGGTGCGGGGATCCTGATCTGGCTGGTACGCTCAGGCCGCATGATCCGCCTGATCCGCTGGATGGCGAAAATCGAGTGGATGCGCGTTCGGCGCATGCCGGCCAGGCTGCGCTGGATCGAATGGCGCCTGATCCGTGAACTGATCAAGATGAAGCAGGGAGTGGCTCAGATCTATCTGGTCAGCAAAGGAGCCGTGCTGCTCGATTTCATCTTCGCCAGCGTCCAATGGTGTTGCCGGTACGGCGTATTGCCGATGATATTGATTTCGATGTCGGTTTCCCATCATCCTTTATTTCTCTTCCTGCTGCAGGGGACGTTATTCATGCTGTCGCTGTTCATCGTCTTGCCGGGCGGCGGCGGCGGAATTGAAGTGTTATCATCCATCGTGTTGAGCAAACTGATCCCGCCTCACCTGGTGGCGGTGGTCATCCTGATGTGGCGGTTTTTCACCTATCATCTGTACCTGATCGGAGGCGGCGCCATGTTCTTTCACACCTGCATGCGCCTGCACTCCGTCTTTCCAAAAACCACGGGCGAAGACGAAGAACTGGTCATCGAAGAGCCCGAGGCGAGTTCCGCCGAAGAAGCCGCCTGAGCGGTGGAGGCGGTTGGGAGCGGCAGCATGCAACAGCCTCATGGCGAAGGACGAAAGTCATCGCGCGTCTTTTATCTGCGCGTGGTTCCCCTGATCGCGCTGGCGCTGATCAACCTATTGTTTCTCGCCATGCTCGACACGCTGTTCGCCAACAAAAAGCGCGCGCTGATCATCGACTCCAAAGCGCCCTTTCTCGAACTGGTCGATAAAATCGCTCCCTTGCAGAACCAGCTCGACAAACTGCTGAACTCCACCCCTAACGAAACCGAATATCTCCAGAAGGCCAAAGAATACCTCGACAAACACGCCGAAGAGATTCTGGCGGGCGATCATCCGTGGTTTCGCATCGTACTGGAAGACTCGAACCAGCACGTCGTCGCCGAATACAACAATCCCGGTAAAAAACGCGAATACAACGACGCATCCAATTGCCTGTTTTCCCGCTCGTTTGAAGCGCCGATGTCGTCGATTAACCGCAAAGCGACGCTTTATTACGCGACGCCGAAGGGCTGGCCCTCGATCGAAAGCATGGTCTTTCGCTATTGGGTCTACGCGGCGTTGTTCATGATCTCGACCGCGCTGGTCTATCTGTGGCTGTACCGTAACGTCATGTTTCCCCTGCAACGAGTGGGCGGCGCCATCGAACGAATGGTCGAGCCCGGCGCCGTCAGCCTGATTGACGCTCCACAGCACGATATCGAACAGGCATTCAACCGGCTGGCGCGTATTCAACGAGAAGTGTATTTCGGGCTGGAAGTCGAACGCCTGGCGGGTCAGTTGCACGACCTGCCTGACGACATGGTGGTATTGGAACGTTTTTTACGCATGGCGCCGGCGTCGGTGGCGTCGATTTACCCCTTCGATCGGGTGGAGGCGTTTGAGTGGACTTCGAGTTCCAGCGCGTTACAGCGAATCGCCCAACACGGAGATGCGTTGGATGCGCCTCCGGCGCCTGCGGCGGACGGCTCGATCGAGTGGGTGGACCGCGGACATGCGGTGATCTCGCTGCGAGCGGGCGGCAAGATCGCGGGATGTCTGCGCTGCCGTTCGAGCCAACCGCTCGCGTTTCCCGAAACGGAATGGCGTCAGATGGCCGATGAGATTCAGAAACAGTGCGAGACCGGCCTGTCGCGCGCCTTCACCCGCAGCCAGGCGCTGACCGAAGAGCGCAACCGGTTCGGCATCAACCTCGCCACCAACATGGGGCATGACCTGACCAACATCATCGCCACCGGCAAGTGGGATCTCGACACCATTCAGCGCGCCCAGGCGCTTAACATCATCCAGCTCGACGGCGAACGCGGACGCTTTTTCGAAGAGGCCGTCGAAGGGCTGCGCAACAACCTCTACTTTCTTCAGGAGATGGTCAACATTTACCGCTCGTTCGGTTATGCGCGGCGGCCGCGTTATGAAGAGACCGATCTCGCCGCGCTGACCAACGATCTCGCGCATCTGTTTCGCCTTTCGACCTCGCGCGAGTTCGAATTGAACGTCAACGCGCCGCAAGCCGCGCCCGCCGAGGTCGAACCCCGATTGTTGCGCATGGCGCTGTTTAACCTGCTGGCCAATTCGTCGCAGGCGATTCAGCGGGGGGGCGGCGCCGGAGCGATCGAGATGCGCGTCGACGCCGGTTCGGACGGCATGGTTTCCCTCTCCGTGCTGGATAACGGCCCCGGCATCCGCGACGCTGGCGGCGAGCTGCTACCGCAGGAAGCCATCAACCGCATCTTCCAGTCGGGTTATACCACCAAAGAGGGTTCCAGCGGCGGTGGACTGGGGCTGGCGTGGGTGAGATCGATCGTTGAGGAATTTCATGGCGGCCGCATCGAAGCAGCCAACCGGCCCGAAGGCGGAGCCCGCATCACGCTGGTGATCCCCTGCGATCGCGAAAAAAGGGAGTAAATATGATGAAATCAGAACGCCTATCAATTCGGCTCAGTACAGAACAAAAAAGGTTATTCAACAAGCGGCGCAATTGAATGGTGAATCAATGTCAGAATTTGTGATTCGCCACGTTCTGAAATCCGCCCAGCGATCAGTACAACGCCAATCACTGATTCAATTATCCAAAAGCGGCCAGGAAAAACTGGTTCGGGCTTTGTTATCAAAATCATCTCCAAATCAGACGCTCATCCAGGCAGCCAATGAATATAAAAAATTGATGGAGATGTAATCCATCCGTTTTATAATCCCCGCCGCCGTTTATCCCGCGCGTCATAATTGATACGATACACGGAACTTCCAAACTCCACGAAGGAGACGGCATCATGATTCACGTGTTGGACGTGCGCGACATGCCCGGCAAGCGCTTCCCCGCCAACCGGCTGGGTCGCGGATTCACCGGCCCCGGCCTGTTTGAGAACGTCGGTTTCCGCACCGGTTGGATCGAACTGGACGCGAACGGCGGGCAGGTTCCGTGGCATAACCACGAACAGAATGAAGTCTACGTCATGCTTGAGGGCGACGATATCGAGCTGGCGATGGAAGACGAAGGCACGGTTCGGCTGCGCAAGGGCCAGGCGGTGCATATTCCATCCGGCAAGTTTCACCAGCTGACTAACCGCGGGCCCGAAAAGGCCGTGTTTCTGTACATCTATGAAGGCGACGGCGACGTCGATCACTGGCGTCAGGAACTCGATGGAACATTGCCCAAAGCGGGCGTCACAACGCCTCCGCTGCCCGGTGATGCGTACCGGCAATGCCCGGAAAGCACCAAAAACAGCCCCTCGGCGTAATCACGAAAGGACGCATCATGATTATCGAAGTTCCCATCTATATGCGCGGCGTCACCGGACGCATGGCGCGCCGCCAGCATCTGGACCGCTCGCTGATGCACTTCATCAAGGAAGGCGGGCTGAAAACCGCCAGGGGCGACGTGATTATGCCCAAGCCGTTTCTGATCGGCCGTGATATGGCCAAACTCAAACCCCTCGCTGATGAATACGGGCTGCCCTGCGGCACCGACCTCAGCGCGGCGTTTGAAGACAAAAGCCCGTTCCGCGTGTATTTCGAAGGCGCGATCACCAAGGTGCATTACGCCGGCATCAGCCAGGCCATCGACGCGGGAATGAATATCTTTTCCGAAAAGCCGATCACCCTCACGGTGGAAGAAGCCATCGATCTCGCGAAAAAAGCCAACGCCCAGGGCGTGAAGGGCGGCGTGGTTCAAGACAAACGCTATCTACCCGGCCTGAAAGCGTTGCAACACGTCATCCATTCAGGAATGATCGGCGAGGTCTATCACGTACTGCTCGAATTCGGGTATCTGGTTCATCCCGATGATGGAACGCGGCCCGACTGGAACTCCGACAAGGCCGAAGGCGGCGGCATCGTCTACGACATGGTCGCCCACTGGGATTACGTACTTGAATCGATCGTGGGGCGACCGGTTGAGGTCTCCGCGTTGACCGGTCTGCATATCAAACAGCGCACGCGCGGCGGTCAGCCGGTTCCGACCACGGCGGAGGATTCGGTATACGCGCGCTTCGTCTGCGAACAGGGCGCGATCTGCGACTCGGCGTCGTCATGGTGCCGCCGGCCGCGCAAACGCGGATTGCTTGAGATCAAGGTTCAGGGTACGAAGGGCGCGGCGGAAGCGTATCTCGACCGGTGCTACTTCATCACCAACGAGCGCACTCCCAAGATCGCCTGGGACCCGGACACCGCCAGCCGAATCGAGTTCGATGACGGTTGGGAGCTGATTGAGGCGCCCGACACGCCGGAGAACGCGTTCCGCTATCAGTGGGACAAATTTCTCAAACACCTCATCTGCGATGAAGAAAACCCCGCCGACCTGACTTCGGGCGCACAGGGGGTTGAAGCCTCGACCCGCACGTATGAATCGGCGGAGAAAAACGGCGCGCCGGTGGCGATTCGAGACATGCGCACGGTTGTCTGATTCGAGACGGAAACCATCAAAACCAAAAAGCGGGAGCAACGATTGCTCCCGCTTTTTTTGTTTCCGTTGGATTGCGAATCAGTAAGCAAACAGGCTGGGGACGCCCACCACGGGGCGGTCAGGCCGTTTGCGGCCCGGCCCCACCAGCTGAATACCGATATGGATCGCATAGTCGTCGCCCAGCGTTGGGTGATTTTCGTGCTCGAATTCAAGCGTGGCGTAAAAGTCATACATATTGCGGATCAGGCCGATCACGTTTCTGCGGAAGCGCTCGTCATCGATATCGTAGCGCATCTCATAAAACAGCCCCCACTTGGGATCGATATCCCAATTAATGACCAGTGCGACGTCCTGCTGTTCGCTCAGATCGAGGAACGGGTAGCGGAAGGTGTAATACCCGAGCGTGAAACGGGCGCGCTGCATGACTTCAAACTGGGTGAAGGTATAACTGGAACGCAGTTCGCCGTCATCAATGTCGTACCGGATCGTGTTGCCGATCGACCACCAGGGGAACGGGAAGATGGAGAATTCTTCCATCCAGTCTGTGAAACGGTGGTTTTTGCTGTTCGCGAAATCGTCGTAATAAAGAAAGTTGTCATATATCAGGTTGTCATCGGGAAACGCCTCATACGCCAGCCCGGTGGTGAACCGCAGGAAGTCCCACGTGGAGCCGTATGCGTCTTTGCCCTGCACCTTGGTGCGTAGCAGAGCCGACACGTTGTGCATCTCGGCGCGATACATATCCGTGGGGTCGACGTACGGAAAACGCCCGCCGTTCGACGCCTTCAACTCTTCCAGATCGGTGTCGGGTAAAAAGTAGCTGTACTGCAACATCGGTTCGATCTGAAAACGCATGCGCTGAAAGCGGTCGAGAAATGGATCGAACTCCCACGATCGCTTGGTGGAAAGGTCCATGCCCGCCTGGGCCATCATGCGCGACTCGGAGCCGAAATCAAACGGCGTCAACTGGTAGCCGGGCGCGGCGGGATCGTCGGCGAGATGGACGGCGTCGTCATACTGCGTCGCACGATAACCCAGCCAGGGTTCGAGCGTAATCTGATAGGGAAAATAAAACGGATATGAAAGTTTGGCGTTGGCGTCGTAACGGGTGAACTCGTCGGCGAACTGCGTCTGTTGAAACAGGGTGTATTCATCAAGGGGGAAGGTGATACCCTGTTCGCGGTTGTAGCGGCCGTAATCGAGTTGCAGGCTGCCGTACAGGCCTGAATTCAGAATGTTGTAGGGGTATTGTTCGAGGTGAACCTGCGGTTTCCGTTCAACGTAAGGCAAGCCGTTAGAGTAAAAATCGTCGAGCCGGGTTCCCAGTGTGATACGCGCGCTCTGATCGTCGAAGCGCTTGGTCAGGTTAACGAAGGAGGTCAACTCGTTTTCTGAATCGCGCGTATCGATGCCGCGCACTCGTTCGGGGTTGCGGTAATCGTCGCGGTATTCTGAATCGGACAGTTTGTGGCCCTTCACCGTCAAGCGCATGTCATAGGGCAGATCCTGAGCGTATTCGAGCGCGAAATGATACCGGTCGTCTCCGTCGAAGATGCGGTCGTTATCCGGCGCTTCCTGCTTGATGTGATAGCCGTACAGTTGGCCCTGCGGGCCGTAGTCGCCTTCGACGTCAAAGGTAAACTTGGCGCCCTTGCCGATACCCGCCTTGGTGTAGTAATCGCCGTAGAGGTCGATCATGTATTCATCGCTGGGAACGATGTTCAACTTGTTGAAAATGGCGAATCCCAGTTGAGAATACGACGCGGCGTAGAGATAGTAGGCGACTTTGTTTTCCTGAAGCGATTGCGAATAAAACGGCAAATACATCAACGGCCACGATTGCGTGACCAGAATCATGTCGTACACCCAGTATCGGACCTTGGGCGCGACCACCAGCCGGTCGAATTTCATTTTGTAATAGGGATAAGGCAGATCGTTTCCGGTGACGTACCCGTTATACAACGTATATTCGCGGACGGTGGCTTCACCGCTGGCCGATTCGAGCCTTCCCGCCGCGCGTGGGTGAAACTCGAGCCGCTCGCCCTGAAAGAAGAATCCTTCGTCGAGTTCGGCTTCATGAACGTCATGGATCTCGCCGGTCTGGTCGTTCAGGTCATAACGCAGGGTTTCACCGCGCAGGATAAGCCCCTTGTCCCACAGTTTGACGTCGCCGGTCGCGTTAAAGATGCGCGAATCGGCGTTATATTCGATTTCATCGGCGGTGACGGCGGTCTCGCCCTGGGCGAGAGTCGCCTGCTTGCCAGCGTCGCGGTACACCATGACCACATTGGAGCCGACCACGTATTCGGGGCGGCCTTTCATGACCTCGATGGGCGGTTCGGGAGGCGCGGCTGGTTCAGCGGCCGGTTGATCCTGAGCGGTTCCAGCGAGCGAAAACGAAAAAAGCGCCAGCGCGGCGAGCAAAAGGCGAGTCACGGCGTTCCACATTCCCTTCATCAAACAGTTTGACAACTGCTATATCATGGAGACGGTATCCGGTCAATCGGCGCCGGGCGCGCGGCGGCGGTCAGACGGGCTGAGCCAGCCGATCGAACAGCCAGGCTGGAATTCGGCTGGGCATGAGGCGGCCGTCTTTCTGGCCCACCGAAGCCATTTTGGTCAAGCCGGTCACGATGCGCAAAGGCTGGCCTTCGCCGTCGACGCGGCTGGAACAAACGATCTCGTATTCAAACGTCAGAAACGTTTTACCGGAGCCGGATATCCACGTGTGAATGTCGAGAGAGTCGCCAAGACGCGCGGGCGAGTGATAATCGATCTCGGCGCGGCGGCAGACGAACAGGCATCCTTCCCGCTCAAGCTGGGGCAGCGACATGCCGAACGCTTCGATGTATAGCGCGCGGGCCAGTTCAAACATTCGCAGGTATTGCGCATAATACACCACGCCGCCCGCGTCGGTGTCGGCGTAAAAAACCCGGTAGGGAAAGGTCAGGCGATTGATCGGCTCGCCGCCCAATTCATTCATATCGCTTCCTCGCGGGGCGTGGGTGATTCTGCTCGCCGCCCTGATTCTCCGCGCGCCTTTCTGGCCTCTGGCGGGTTATCCATCCGACGCGCGCGACTTCGCCGTCTGGACCGATTACGCGGTCCATGAGGGCGTATTGTCGATTTATGACGATCCGGAAACCCAACTGCCCAATCGATTCGTTAATTATCCACCCGGGTATCTTTACATGCTGGACGCTCTCGGTCGAGGGTTCGCACTGGTTGGCGGTTCGGAATTCAACTCGGCGAATTTTCTGACGTTGCGCAAAAGCCTCACGTTTCTGTTCGAAGCGATAGCGGGCGTCTGGCTCTTGAGATTCGCGAGCCGGAGATGGAACCGGCGCGCGGGCCTGTGGGCGATGGGGTTGTATCTGTTGAACCCGGCGCTGATTTATCTCAGTGCGTATTACGGGCAGGTGGACTCAATTTTTGGATTCTTTCTTACTGGTTCCTTGATACTCCTCATCGATGGACGCGCCTTCTGGGCGGGGTGTCTGCTGTCTCTTTCGCTTTGGACGAAGATTCAGACGCTGCCCTTCATCCCGTTGTTTATGCTAGTGGGCTGGACGATGCACGGGAATCAACGCACGACGCGGCTCGCGGGGGGAGTACTGGCCGGATCGGCGGCGGCGCTGGCGCCTTTCTGGCTGACGGGCCGGTTAGGCGCGGTCATCGCCAACAGCGTACTGTTTAACTTCAACCTGGGGCGTCAACTCTCGGTGGGAGCGTTTAATCTCTGGTATCTGCACGCCAACCCCAACACGTTTGACGGACGCGCATGGGGATGGCTATATGGCGGCGACGGCTTCATGACCGATGGGTACGCCGCGCACTGGCTGACGTACAAAAACCTGGGCATGGCGCTGTTCGTTATCGCATACGGATGGATATTGCGCGGCGCGGCTCGAAGACGCGGCGCGCTGGACGCGTTCACCCTGGCGGCGGCGGCCGGCCTGATCTTTTTTATGCTGCCCACGCGCGTACACGAGCGTTATCTATTCGCGTTTTTCCCTCTGTTCGCGATTCCCGCCGCGTTGAACGGCCGCGCGATGGCATTCTACGTTATGCTGTCTATTCCTTACCTCGCCAACCTGATGACGATCGCGCCGCTCATTTCACCGCCGCCCGCGCTGGAGACGACCGTCACGGCATTCTCCGTCGCCTGCGCGGCGTGGTATACGCTCGACTTCGCTGTTTTTATGGCGAGCGAGACGTTCGGTAACGATGACGAGCCCCGCGCTCGATTTTTTCGTATGGCGAAAACGGCGGGATGGACTCTGGCCGCGCTGACGATTGTATTGTGGCTACGGGGCGAAGCGCGAACCGAGAATCCGGGTTTGCTCTACCTGAGTCATGTTACCCCCGCCGCATCCACGCAGGACTGGCCTCCCATGCCTCCCGAACTGAAAAACCCGCCGCCCGGCTTTTTATTGGGGCGCGATCTTTCTGTTGACGGCGAGCCCCTTTGTATCGACGGCGTACGCTATCGCTACGGCATCGGGACGCACGCCAACGCGCGCATTGACTATGACGTGCCGCCCGGGTACGACGCGTTCGAGGCGTGGGCAGGCATCGACGCCGAGACGCTGCCTCTGGTGAAAGAGAATCCATCTTACGGGCAGGTGCGTTTTTCTGTATTGGTGAACGGCGAAGAACAGCCCGGCGCGGTCACGCTGGTTCCCACCATGCCGGCGCGGCGAATCATGGTTCGGCTCGACCGCGAGCGCGCCAACCGGTTAACGCTGATCGCTGAAGACGGAGGCGACGGCATCGACGCCGATCACGCCGACTGGGCGCTGGCGCGGGTGTTAAAACTGCGGTAGATCAATGCGCCGGAGAATCAGACTCCAGTGCGAGTTCGAGCACTTCGTCCATGTGTTTGACGAAGTGAATCTTCATCTGCTTGAGAACCGCTTCGGGTATATCGGGGACGTCTTTGCGGTTGTCTTCGGGCAGGATGACCGTCCTGATATCGATCCGGTGCGCGGCGAGCACTTTTTCCTTGATGCCGCCGACGGGCAGCACTTTACCGCGCAGAGTGATTTCGCCGGTCATGGCGATTCCATTTTTGACGGGACGGCCGGTAAGCGCCGAAATCAGAGCGGACGCGATGGTGATCCCGGCGGAAGGGCCGTCTTTGGGGATGGCGCCCTCGGGCGCGTGGATGTGAAAATCAAATCGGCGGTGAAAGTCGCGAGCCAGCCCCAACCCGCGCGCCCGGGCGCGGGCGAAGCTCCACGCCGCTTTCGCCGATTCCTGCATGACTTCGCCCAACTGACCGGTCAGAATCAGTTGACCGGCGCCATCCATCAAGGTGACCTCGGTCAGCATGGTTTCGCCGCCCACGCTGGTAACGGCGAGACCGGTGGCGCAGCCCACCCCGTTCTGGTTGCGCTGATCGGCGTCGCGATAACGCGGGATGCCGAGCACGTCATTCACCATTTTGGGCGTGACGCTGACGCCGCGTTTCAGATCGCCGGTGGCGGCCTTGCGGGCGAGTTTACGGCAGATGGAGGCCAGCTCGCGTTCCAGATTGCGCACGCCAGCTTCATGGGTGTAATCGCGAATCACCTGAAGCACGCTCTTGTCGGAGAAATTCGGCTTAAAACGCGCCAGACCGTGATTGGCGATTTGTTTGGGCAATAGAAAGTCACGCGCGATGGAGACCTTATCGTTTTCGGTGTAGCTCGGCACCTCGATGATCTCAAGCCGGTCTTTCAATGCCGCCGGAATGGTATGAATCACGTTGGCGGTGGCGATGAACATCACGTTGGAGAGATCGAACTCGACCTCCAGATAATGGTCGCTGAAGGTGTGATTCTGTTCGGGATCGAGCACTTCGAGCAAAGCCGACGCCGGATCGCCGCGAAAGTCCATGCTCATCTTGTCGAGTTCATCAAGCAAAAAGACAGGATTATTGGATTTACACTTTTTCAGAGATTGAATGATGCGGCCCGGCATGGAGCCGATGTACGTGCGTCGGTGACCGCGAATCTCGGCTTCGTCGCGCACGCCGCCCAGCGAGATGCGGATGAACTTGCGCCCCAGCGCGCGGGCGATGGAACGCCCCAGCGAGGTTTTGCCCACGCCGGGCGGCCCCACAAAGCACAGAATGGGGCCTTTAAGATTCTTTTTCAGCTTGCCCACCGCGAGAAACTCGAGAATGCGCTCTTTGGGCTTGTCGAGACCGTAATGATCTTCGTTTAAAATACCTTCCGCTTCCTTGACGTCGAGGCGGTCTTTGGTCGACTTGGCCCAAGGCAGATCGCAGAGCCAGTCGAGATAATTGCGCACCACGGTGGCTTCGGGAGACAGGGCGGGCATGCCCTGCAGCCGCTCCATCTCTTCCAGCGCTTTCTCTTCGGCCTCGCGGCTCATTTTCGCGCGTTTGATCCGGTTTTTATATTTGCCCCAGTCCTCGCCGGTTTCGCCATCCTTGCCGAGCTCGCGTTGAAGCACCTTGATCTGTTCCTGCAGGTAGTATTCACGCTGCGAGTTTTCCATCTGTTTGCGCACTTCGTTTTTGATTTTGGATTCAAGCTCCAGAATCTCCAGTTCATTGCGCAGAATTTCAGACAGGTTTTTCAGGCGAGAGCGGGCGGAACCCGACGAGAGCAGTTTTTGCTTATCGGAGACCTTCACCGCCAGATGAGACGAAATCAGATCGGCCAGCCGTCCGGGCTCATCGACGTTCATGATCGAGAGCAGCGTCTCCTGCGGAACCTTGCGGTTCAGTTTGACGTAGGTTTCAAACTGGTCGCGCACGTGACGCGAAAGCGCGAGCAGCTCAGAGCCGCCGTCTTCACGCGAAACCAGCGGTTCGATCAGCGCGACGAAAAACGGATCGCTGGTCGACAGATCGCGGATCTTCACCCGCTCGACTCCCTCGACCAGCACCTTGATGGAGCCGTCGGGCAGTTTGAGCATCTGAAGAATGTTGATCAGCGTACCGACGGAATAAATGTCGGCGGCGCGAGGCTCGTCGACGTCCATCTGTTTCTGCGCGGCGAGTACGAGGCGTTTGTCATCCTGCATGCCCGCTTCGAGAGCGGCCACCGATTTGGGCCGCCCCACAAAGAGAGGAAGAATCATGCCGGGGAAGATGACGACGTCGCGCAACGGAAGCAGAGGGTATTCCTGCCGGAACTGGCCGATTTCTTCGTTGGATGGGTCGGGCGCCGTGTTGCGGGTTCGTTTTGAGGCGGTGGTTTTTTTTTCGCTTTTGCTCATCAGGTATCCCGCGGCGAACCGCCGCGCAGTTTGAGTGATATCGGCTCGCGAGCGCTCCGGCGATCAAATTCCGGCTAACGCCGGTCCGGTGGTTTCCGCCTCGTAAAATACGCCGATGTCGCGGAAGCGCTTGTAACGTTGTTCGATCAATTCGTCTTCACCGAGCGCGCAGAGGTGGTCCAAATGCCGTACGATGCCGGCTTTGACGTTTTGAGCGGTCTCGCCGGGGTTGCGGTGAGCGCCTCCGATCGGTTCGGGAATAACTTCATCGATCACGCCCAGGTTGAGCAGATCGTTGGGGACGATGCGCATGGTTCCCGCCACCGTCGCGGCCTTGGTGCGGTCTTTGAGAATAATGGCCGCGCACGCCTCGGGCGTACAGACCGCGTAATACGCGTTTTCGAGCATAAGGACGCGGTTGCCCACGCCGATGGCGAGCGCGCCGCCGCTGCCGCCCTCGCCCAGCACAACGCAGACGATGGGCACGCGCAGTTTCGACATGATCTCGAGATTTTCGGCGATGGCGACATGCTGGCCGCGCTCTTCAGCGCCCAGCCCGGGAAACGCGCCGGGCGAGTCGATGAAACACACGATGGGCAGACGATGGCGGTCAGCCATCTCCATCATGCGGCGCGCCTTGCGGAAACCTTCCGGATGCGGCATGCCGAAATTACGGCGGATATTCTCATCGGTGTCGCGGCCCTTCTGATGGCCCACGATCGCCACCGAACGCCCCGCGATGGAGCCCATGCCGGTGATGATGGCGAGATCGTCGCGGAACATGCGGTCGCCGTGCAACTCGACGAATTCCTCGACGAAATTGCGGATGTAATCCATCGTATAGGGCCGGTCGGGATGACGGGCGAGCTGGACCCGCTGCCACGGGGTCAACTGAGAAAAAATCTCGTCGACCATCGAATGAAGCCGGTCTTTCAACGGTTGAATTTCGTGAGACAGATCGATATCCCGCGACGAGGCGTAGACCTCAAGCTGTTCGATTTTCGACTCAATCTCACGCAACGGTTTTTCAAATTCGAGATAGCGCATTATGTCACCTGGACGCCGATGGAATCGCCTGAAATGCAGGATGAGGCGTCTCATGCCGGTATTGTCTCGCGGATCCGTCCCGCGAGCGAAACTAAATTGTAACGTTGAAAGGGTGAATCAACAATGTAAACGGACGACAGGCGGATGCGAGGACTCAGGCGTCAGAACCTGCGGCGCTGGATGATTGAATTTTCCGGGTGGAGTCAGGCGAAACGGCGGCGGCGATGGCGGGGCTCGTCTTCTTCGCGAAACCGGTCCAGCACGGTGACGCGAGATACGGTTCGGACATACGTCTGATGCGTGGAGAGGTCGGTGATCTCCATGACATTTTTATGACAATGGACGCAATAAAACTGATTCACCAGTTCGACTCCGCATGACGGGCAGTGGGCTTTGAACACGACGCAACGGATCTTGCCCTCGCGCACCCATGTCTGGAGCCGGTTTGAATCAACCTCAAATCGCTCCTGCAGCTCATCCGCCGGCGCATTGGGGTGATCTCGCAGGTACAAGCGTACTTCGTCAAGCAATTCGTGCTCCCGCTGGTAACAGGGCTGACACAAGCCACTCTCTACGATGGGCAAAAACCCGCCGCAAGACTGGCAATTATCGATCGTTTTGCGTTTCTTTTCCATCATGGGCCTGCTGTTCAGAATTGCATTGGTATGGAATTTCGATACGGCTACCAGTTACTTAATTTAGCAAGATATAATAACCAAGTCAAGTTTATTTATCATTTTATTTTAATCAAAGCGATTATTGGTCACTTTCGTTACATCAATATCTGAGAACCTGAGAACCAGGGCATTATTTATTCCATCCCCATATTTCTGTCTTCTCCTTTGAGAGAATAGCGTCACTGGAAGAAAACCCCGCTCGCCTGTTTAATCCAGTGAATGAATCCCGCCTCAGTTACAACACGCCGGAGACGCCGGAACATGGCCAGAACCAAAGCGCTGTTTTTCGACCTTGATGAGACGCTGCTGCGCGACGTCGATAGCGAGCGCGCCGCGATTGACGCGGTGCTGCCCGGATTGCTGGAACGGCTCCCCATGCTTGAAAGCGAAGGCGTCCGCGCCGCCTACCGCCGCATTAATAACCGGCATTGGAGCGAGTTTGACGAGTCGCCCATCGCCAGCGTGAGCGACCCCGGCGAGACCCGGGCGATCATCTGGAAAGAGGTCTTGCGCGAATTCAATGTCGAAAACAATGACGGCATTGCTGAACTCGGTATCGAATTTGAGCGAGTACGACAGGAACACTACGCGCGGTATGACGATGTAGACGAAGCATTTGAACGTCTGCGCTCACGGTATCCTCTCTTTCTCGTCACGAACGGCAATTCGCTCATGCAGCGTGAAAAACTGCGCCGGACCGGGCTGGAGAATTCTTTCAAGAAAGTTTTCATCGCCCAGGAAGTTGGAGTTTCCAAACCAAAAGCAAAAATCTTTCAGCTTGCGCTGAACGCCGCCGAGGCCAAACCGGACGAGTGCATCATGGTTGGCGATAATCTCGACAAGGATATCGTGGGCGCGCTGACGCTGGGTATTCCAGCGGTCTGGATGCGCCGTAACGACAATCTGATTCCTCGCGACGGCATCATTCCCACCGCCGTGGTCAACAACCTGATCGAACTGAATAAATGGCTCGACGCCTATGACGGATAATCACGCCTCTCTCGATCATTCCGCCGCGTGGAAGTCGCGGGCTATCGGCGCGGTATGCGTCATCGGCGCGCAGTTTCTCTTCGGAACCACCTTCCCCGGCAATAAATGGATACTCAACCAGGGCATCGACCCTGTCGGGCTGGGATTCGCACGCCTGTTGCTCGCCGCGATGATGATCTTTCCATTTTTTCTCGCGAGGCGTCACACTACGCGCTGGAGCGCGGCTGACTGGCGGCGCGCCCTGCTGGCTGGCGTCTGCGCGAACGGGCTGGCCGTCATTCTTGAATACGAAGGAACCGGGCTGACCTCCGCATCGAACGCTTCGTTGATTATCGCGACCGAGTCGGTGTTTTCAGTTTTTCTCGCGGTATGGATATTAAAAGAGAGGCTTCATTACCAGACCGTAGCGGGCGGCGCGGCGGCGATGGCGGGCGTGGCGCTGGTGATGATGCGCGACGTGCGTCATTTTGAGATGCATGGCGGAGGCGGTCTTCTGGGCGATCTGATGGTGTTGGGCTCGGTGGTCAGCTGGGGTTTTTACACGATTCTCAGCAAGCGATTGCTTGAACGCTCCGACCCCGCCGTGGCGATTTTTTACATTTCGATCTTCGCCTGTGTTCCGCTGGGGCTGGTTAGCGCGGGGAATGGCGCCCTGCCCCGTCTGGCGTCGATGAACGCGAAGGAATGGGGAATGACGATTTACCTGGGCGCGATCTGCTCGGGTTTGGGTTTCATGCTGTATTTTCAGGGCCTCAAACGGCTTTCCGCTTCCGTCGTGGCGCTGACGCTCACGCTGATTCCGGTGTTCGGCGTGCTGTTTTCCGTACTCTGGCTGGATGAGCGGCTGGGCTTGGAACAGCTGGCGGGAGCGGTTGCGATTCTGGGCGGCGTCACCTTCGCCATCTGGCCTCGAGAGGCGCGCGAATTTGTGGCGGAGGACATTCCACCGGGTCAATAAACCGGGTATGAGCGCCGAAAAACAACAGGGGCTCTATTCAATGAATCGTTTTTTATTTAGACTGCTAATTAAAGCGCCGGTTTCCTGAATTCACCTCTGCCTTCATCACCCGGCGCCGGGTGCGCTCACCGCCTGAGCCCCAACATTTCATGGATCCAAGGATCGACGAAAAACCACCTGGAGGTTTCGATGAAAAAGACGCTGTATGTATGGACGATCTTGGCCTGCGCCGCCGTTATGACGGTCTGGGCCGACGCGCAACCCGCTCCCCTGTTCAACGGAAAAGACCTCACCGGCTGGTCACCCATCGGTGGAGGAAAGTGGTCGGTTGAAAACGGCGAGATCGTGGGCCGAACCGGCGACGGCGAGTATGGATGGCTGCTCACTGAAAAAGAATACGCCAATTTCGTTCTCGAATTCGACGTAAAAACCGGTGACAAAGGCAACTCCGGCGTTCAGATCCGCTCGCACGTCATCGACGACGAGATGCACGGCTACCAGGTGGAAATCGACCCCACCGTGGGCATGCACAGCGGCGGCGTATATGAAGAAAAGGGCCGGGGCTGGCTGGCTCAACCCACGGCGGACGGCGAAAAAGCCTGGAAGCCGGGCGAATGGAATCATTACCGCATTGAAGCGGTTGAAGATTTCTTCCGGACCTTCGTCAATGGCGAGCAGATCGCCGAGTTTCATGATGACAACGCCCGGCTGGGGCTGATCGCATTACAGGTTCACAGCGGCAAGAACCCGCCGGTGCTGGTTCACTTCAAAAACATAACCATCACCGATTTCGGCCTTGGCGAAGGCTGGACGCCATTATTCGACGGCAAGACGCTCGACGGCTGGGATAAAATCGGCGAAGAAGAATGGCGAGTCGACGACGGCGCCATCGTGGGCAAGGCGCTGACTGAACGATACGGCTACCTCGCCACCACGAAAACATTCAAGAATCTTGAAATCGCCCTCGCCTACAAAGCGGAAAGCAAGGGCAACAGCGGCTTGTTCTACCACTCGACCTTCAAAGGCGTCGACGTGTCGGGCGTCCAGTGCGAAATCGACCCGACCCCCGGTCAGCACACCGGCGGCCTGTATGAAAGCGCCGGGCGCGGCTGGCTGATTCAGCCCAACGAACTCAGCGAAAAACTGGTTAAACCGCTGGGCCAGTGGAACACCATCATCCTGAAAGTGAACGGCAAACACATTCAGACGTGGGTGAATGGCCTGAAGGCGGTCGATTACATCAACGAAACGCCCAAATACTTTGACGGCGTAGCCGCGCTTCAGTTGCACGCCGGCGGCGATGGCGGAATCCGCTTCAAAGATATAGAATATCGCGATCCCAACCGGTAAGCGCTTCAATACAAACGCCAATCGAAAGGCGAGCTTCTCATCGGAGGCTCGCCTTTTTTTGTTTCGATGAATATGAATGATTCGCCCGTTTCCGTTATTCGCATCGGCATGATTTATATCAAAGAACAGGTACACTTCGTTCCAATTTTAATAAAATTGACAAATTTTCTTGCAATCAACTGAATTCGTCTGTACATTTTGTTTCTACACTTCATTGCTCCGATCATGATTCATCCGAATGTGGAGGGAACAAAATGAAACGCATGCTCATACTCGCGCTGCTGATTCTGGGCGGCTGGAGCGCCGCCTGGTCGCAAACCGTATTGGTTAATGGCGTTGACGGCGAAGACACCGATTCATCGCCACGCGATAGCGACAACCGCATCATCGGCCCCGAAACAGACGATACATTTGAGACATTCAGCGCGGCGCTGAAATTTCTCACCGAAAACCGGGGCCGGGGAACCATCACCTTATCGCTTCCCTCTGGAGCGTCAATTGGTGGCAACGTCACCATCCCGCTCACCCTGATCCCCGCCGGAACCAGCCAGACCGTCAGCGCGGGGATACAGGTTTTTAACACCAGCCTCGATACCACCGGGATCGAGTTTACCGGCGGCGGCTCCGCCTTCTTTCTCAATAATTCAACGTTTACCGCGCGCCGCACCAGTTTCAACGGCGTCGGCATCTCGGTACAGGGAGAAGGCGAGTCGACCATCACCGTCAGCGATTCAATCTTTATCAACAGTCAGCCGAACGGCCTGACCGGTTTCGGCGGCTCTATGAACGTCGACTTTCAAAACGTCGAGTTCGAGGATTTCAAGGGAGCAAACAAATGCCTGGCGATTCAGCCCACCACGGGCCGGGCGAGCGTGCTGGTAAAAGACTGTACCTTCACCAACGGCTATCTCGGCATCGACGACCGCCGCACCCAGGGCGATGCGTTATATCAGAACATCGTGATGGACAAAATGGGCCGCATCGGCCTCAACGTCGAGTGGGATGGCGGTGCGGGACCGCTGGGTGAGGTTAGCACCATTATTCGCGACAGCCGATTCGATAATTGCTCCTACCAGGGCATCCACCTGCACGCGCACAAAAATGTCAACTTGATCAACGTCAAAGCGTCGGGATGCGGCTCGGTCAGTTTTCGCGATCAGGATGGTGCTGGCATCGGTGGACATGACGGCAACATCAATATCAACCTTGAGGATTGCGAATCGTCAAATAACAAGGGCGACGGATTCAACTTTGAAACGCAAGAAGACAATATCACGCTCAACAATTGCATCGCCAATGACAATGATTCTTTTGGCATGAAATTCATGGACGTGGAAACCCTGACGGTTCAGATGGGGTGCTGGATCAGCGGCAACAAAGGTCA
This sequence comes from bacterium, assembly GCA_016125385.1. Taxonomy (GTDB): domain Bacteria; phylum Hinthialibacterota; class Hinthialibacteria; order Hinthialibacterales; family Hinthialibacteraceae; genus WGLV01. Next base: position 3,543 of record WGLV01000039.1, on the reverse strand, counting down.
TGGCCTCAAGCTCATTCGAACGAAGGACTTTAAGATACACAACTGTACGATCGGTCTCGATCGAAACCGGCGAGAAGCGAAAGGCAACTATCTCGGCATCAGTTTGTCCGATCCCGGCGACGGTGAGATCGGTTCGATCGAAAACCCGCTGAATGGAAACGTGATTTCAGGCAATCAACTTGACGGGATATTCATGTCGCTTCAAAACAATACGCAATACCCCACGATCAAAATCGGCTCTAATAACATTGGAACCGACGGCGAAGGCGCGGCCTCGATTCCGAATGAATATGGAATTTATATCATTGGAAACGCGGGGGGATTCATCCAGATCGGCGGCGATAACCCTTCCCTGACCGGAAGCGCGGGCGACATGGGGGTGGGGAACATCATTTCAGGGAACCGGTCCAGTGGAATCTTTATCTCATCCGATGCCGAGCAACCCTTAAAATCAGGCCGTATCGATATATGGGGCAACTACATTGGAGTCGCATCGAATGGCAGAACTGCTCTACCTAATAATCTGGACGGCATTGATATCGCCAATGATATTTTTGCATCCATTAACATCGGCGATCCAACAGCAATTGCGAAAGGAAATCTGATTTCAGGGAACAAACTGAACGGCTTGTATCTAAACAATCCCATTCCTGATTCGCCCGCCAAAATCAAAAACATCAACATCGACTCCAACCTGATTGGCGTCGCGATCGATCGCACATCCGAACTCAAGAACGAAAAATCCGGCGTATCGATCAAAAGTATAACGAGTGAAGCTAGCGGCTCGAATCAGGAACCCACGATCAGCGATATCAAGATTCGCAACAACACGATTCAGCGCAACGGCGAATACGGCGTCGTACTCGACGGTGAAAATGTAAGTAAAGTCACGATCTCACATAACATTATTCACCGCAACATGAAGCACGGCATCCGCCTGCTCAACGGCGCCAACGGCGGCGTCAAAGCCTGGCTCGATCACGCATACCGTCCCAAATTCCTGGGAGAACTCTATGGCAAGGTTCCTCCGAATTCAAAGGTGGAAATCTTCACCGATCCGCTTTTTGAAGCGAATGAACCCGGATATTGGGGCCAGGGCAAAACCTTCAGCAATGAATTCACAGCAAACGAAATCGGCGAATTTGTTTTAAACGTAACTCCGATCGCCTCGCCGGGTTTCATCACCATCACCGCGACCGATCCCAGCGGCAACACCTCCGAATTTTCGCCCTTTGCTTCCGTCGGCGTAACGCAGGTCGTCGGCGACGACGGCAAACGTTTGACCGCTAATAAAACCACCGTGTTGCGCGTTTACACCGATTCCGGCAAGGGCGGCGCGGCGCGCCAGATCAAAGGCAACGCAACGCTTGCGGGCGACGCGCAGATCGCCAAGCCGGAGGCGTTTCAGATGAAAGCCTACGGCGGTTACGACGCCGACCCGCGCGTCAGGCGCACCGCCGCCAACAGCCTGAATTTTTATTTTAAAAAACCACCGCAGGGCGAACAGAGTTTTGAAGTCACGCTGAAAGAGGGCGACATCGAACGCGGCTCGTTCCGATATGGTCCGTACACCTTCCAGCAGCTGAAAAATATCACAATGGCGGTCGTACCCGTGCTGGCGCCGCCGCGCGCAGGCGGGCCGCCCACCGTGTTTCCCGATTTCAACTTGATTCAACAGACGCTGAAGTATTTCGCCGACGTGTACCCGATCGACGCCGAGCGCTTTTTAAGTTATGTACGATGGACTTACCCACTCGTCTTGAGCAGCCCGCCGCATGACGGCACTCGCGTTGACAAAGTGATGTGTCAAATCGCCGAGACGATGCGTTTACAAATTCTCCCCCCACCTGACTACGCGGCCACGGTCATTGGCTTCGACACGTATTTCAATCCTCCCGGATCGAGGGGATTTCTGTACGGCTTCACCTATCCAGACATCCCCAAAGTCATCGCATTGATCGACGCGGACAAACGCAGGGCGCCGCCGCGCGATTCGGGCGACACTCTCGCGCATGAGGTCGGTCATACGGTTCCCTTCGATCTGGGCGACACCTACGCCGACGGTACCGTCACCGGGCGAAACCCCATCATAGCCTCTCGCAGCAACCGCTCGGGCATGTTCGTCATGGAAGAGGATGCCGCTTTCAGTCCCACCGGGCTGCTGGGCAATCAGGGACCGAAAGACCCGTCCGCCGCATTCAGCATTCTGTCCCGGAACGACTTCGTCTACGATTTCATGGGTTCCAGAGCGCCGGCCTGGGCTGAACCGACCGGTTTCAGCGTCATCTTCCGCGAATTAGGGGGCGTGGTCGCGGGTGCGGCCAAAACCACCCGGCCGTATCAGGAAGACCTCGACCAGGCGATCATCGTCAGAGGAACCACCACCCTGAACGGTCCAGCCTCGCTGGAACGGCTGCTGTTTCAGGAAGGCCCCGTCGCCCGCATGGAACCATCCAGCGCTTCGCAGGCGTACCGGCTCGATCTGAAAGACGCGGGCGGCGGACTTCTCGATACGTATTCGTTCCTCATCGCACGCACGGTTGAGAGACTGAGCGAAGATGAATCGGGCAATTCAAATTCGGGTTACTTTACGCTCAATGACGGGTTTTTCACCACGCATCTGCGCAATGAACCCGGCGCGGAAACTATTACGCTAAGCCAGAATGGAACCGTGCTCGCCGAAATGACGCGTCCCCCCAATACGCCCGTCGTCACAAGCATCTCCGGGCTTGAAAACGGCGTACCCGCCGATCCCTTCGATCTTACATGGACGGCGACGGACGCCGACCCCGGCGACGCCAACTCACTTTACTATGACGTGTTGTATTCCAGCGACGGCGGTGAGGGCTGGATGCCGTTGGCGATCGATCTGCGTGAACCCCAGTTGACGATATACCCCGCGTTTCTTCCAGGCTCGAAAGACGGGATGGAATCGCTCATTCAGGTGCGCGTCTCCGACGGCTGGAACCAGAGTTCACTGAACGCCGCTCCATTCCAGCGCTTCAACCAGCCGCCCAGCGTCAACATCACGGCCGCGGATAACCGGATCCGCTTTTCCGACGCGATCCCCATCACCCTGACCGGCGCCGCGCTCGACCCGGAAGACGGCATCCTCACTGGCGAGAGCCTGCAATGGCGCTGGGTCGAACAAGATAAGCCGCTGGGCAACGGCGTTGAACTCTTCGCCGACCTGCCCATCGGTACGCATACCATCGAACTCACCGCGACCGACTCACAAGGGTTGCAAACCACTCAGCAAGTCACGGTGGAAGTGTATGAAGAAGATGGAACCAGCATCCCGATGTGGAGACTACTTGAATAAAGAGCGTCTCGCGGCTGAAGCATCAAACGCTCCATCCATTCATGGATAAACGCTCCATCCATTCATGGATGGAGCGTTTATCTTTAGTTTGGCTATCCGTGGGCATAGAAAACAGCGTGATGCAATGAGTTTTTGATTTTTTGCATGGTTTGCTTTTGGGACGCGAGGTGCACGAAGCGGGAGAAATTCTTGGGTTGAATCGCGAGTCCCCAAAGGTGCAT
>WGLV01000009.1 GCA_016125385.1 bacterium | reverse complement strand
TTGGGATCTGCACGTTTAGCGCTCCCGTTGGTCCCTGAAGCGAGCGGGATGTAGGGGCAGGTTTGAAACCTGCCCCCTATGGTGCGATCAGTCCATCATGCTCCCGGTCATTCACGGAGGGGGTTGTCCGATAAATCGCAAAGGCTGTGCAAGGTGCTCAACCCCCCTCTAACTCCCCCCGATCTTCGGTGGGAGAAATTAAAGCGCGCCCGTTGGTCGCTGACGTGTAGTACCTAAAGACCGGGCTGCGGGCACTACCCGCCAGAGACCAGCAGGAGCGGTTGGTACACAGAGTTCAAAGATCCGGCGGCGGACAGTGTCCGCCGCCGGGTTGTCTCATTCCTCTGACTGATTGAGCGCGCGGAGCAACTCGTTGCGCTCGTCGAGAATCAGCGTCGTCTGACCGTCGAGGCTCTTTTCCAGCGCCTCCAGCGAGCGCATGAATCGGAAAAATTCCGGATTACTCTCATACCCGGGAATCGTCACCGCACCGCCGGTGGCTTCTTTGACGTAGCCCTGAGCGTAAATCCGCGCCGCCTCGGCGTCGGCCTCGCCGCGAATCACCTGCGCCTTGCGTTCCGCTTCGGCGACCATGGTTTTGACGGTGCGGTCGGTTTCAGCGCGCAGGATGGAGGCGTCTCGCTGGCCTTCTTCCTCGTACTTTTTGCTGATCCGGTCGCGTTCGGCGCTCATGTTCTGATAGATGGCTTGCAGGTTTTCCTCGGGGACGTCGGCGCGCTTGATGCGCACATCGATGACGTAAACCCCCATGTCGAGCGCCTCACGGCGGCTGATGGCGGTCACCTGCTCCATAATTTTTTCACGGCCATTGTCGATGGCGGTGCGTTTCTGCGTCGGGATGTCGAGATCGGGGTCGTTGAGCATGTTGTTGGTGCTGCGAATGATCTCGATGAATTCGTTTTGCCCCAACACGTCGCGCATGGCCGAATAAATGATGTCGTCGAGCCGCGCGCGCACCAGATCGATGCTCTGAATTCGCTGGCGGAAGCGCAACGGATCGTAGATGTACCAGCGCGCGAAATTATCGACCACCAGGTTCTTTTTATCGCCGGTGACGATGACTTCGGGCCGGGCGTCATACTCAAGCACGCGGTCATCGAAAAACTCGACGGTCTGCAGGTAAGGGACCTTGAAATACAGCCCCGCCCCCTGGCTGACGCGCACGTTGGAGTCGTTTTCCTCATTAAACGCGGCGATGTTTTCTTTCAGCGCATCGGGCATTGAGAAGGGCGAGTCGCCCACGATGACGCGCACCGGCTTGCCCCACTGGGTTACCACCGCCTGGTCGACTTCAGTCACGATGAAAGCTGAAGAATAAAGCCCGATCAGAATCAGCAAGATCAGAACCGAAACGCCTGAGACTGTCAGTTTGGTCTTCATGGCCGCTGCCCTCCATTCTCCGGCTGGGCGGGTGGAAGCGGCGCCGGACCGCCCGGCGGCGCGACGTTCAGAAACTTGAGCAGATCGTTTCCGCTCTCGACGCCGAGAATCACCTTGGGCTTGCCGGGCAACACTTTCTCCATCGTTTCGTAATAAAGCCGGGCGCGCGTGACTTCGGGCGCGTTTTCATATTCTCTCAACACGGCGGCGAAGCGCTCGACTTCGCCCTGCGACTCGGCGATGCGCTTGGCGCGGTAGGCTTCGGCCTCCTGCAGCATCTGTTGTACTTGACCCTCCGCTTTGGGAATCTCGCTGTTGCGATAGCCTTCAGCCTCGTTGACGTACCGCACCATGTTTTCGCGCGCGCTGACCACGCTGCGGAACGCGGGTTTGACTTCGGCGGGCACGTCGGTTCCATGTAACTGCACCTGATTGATCTGGACGCCCATTTCATACAGATCGCTCACCGCCTGAATGCTCTCTTTGATCTGGGCGGCGATCTCGGTGCGCCGGTCTTTCAGGGTGGCGTCGATGGGGTAGTCGCCCACCACCTGGCGAAAGGCCGCTTCGGCGATGTCTTTCACCGCGCCGTCGACGTTTTCGGAGTTAAACAGGTATTTCAGCGGATCGACGATGATGTATTGAACCGCCAGCTTGGCCACCACGATGTTTTCATCGCCGGTCAGCATGTGGCTCTCTTCCGGAATCTGTTCGGCGGGGGTTCGGCTGGTCTGGCTGGAGCGGAAACCGATCTCGATGCGGCGGATCTGCGTCACCTTGGGGGTGTAGACGATCTCGATCGGCGGCGGAAGGCGAAAACTCAGACCGGGCGTCAGCGTGCGGTTGTACTTGCCCAGCCGCAACACGACTCCCAGTTCATCGGCTTCCACCTGAACCCAGGGGCGAAACGCGAGAAAAAGAAAAAACGCCACGATCAACAACGCCGCCAGCCCGATCTTGCGAATGGGCAGGTTGAATTCGGGCCGGTTGGGGTCGGAAGGCGATTTGGGCGGGCCGCCGTTTTTCGTCGGGATCTTTTCGAACCAGTCTTGAAAATTGTTATCCATGAAGCAAGACTCCTTTTTTCGCCTGAGGTTCTCTACGTTGTACCTTTTTTCGCGCCCGGGATGAACGGGACGCTTCGCTTTTCAGCGAACCTCTCCGCATCATACGACAAATCCGACCCGAAAAATTCTTTTTGTAATCGGTTTCACGCCGGAGTAAGATTATCCTCACTAAATGAGTCGACTTTACAATGTGAGTGAATTGACGATGGGAAGAAAGAACCGTTCCGCGTTTACTCTGATTGAACTGCTGATCGTCGTTGCGATCATCGGCATCCTCGCCGCCATCGCCGTCCCGAATTTTCTTAACGCCCAGATCCGCGCCAAGGCGGCGCGCAGCCTCGCCGATATGAAAAACGTCGGCACGGCTATTGAGATGTTGCGCCTCGATAAAAACGTGATGCTCGTCGACCTGTGGGACGACGACCACGAATGGGCGACCGACCGCCTCAAAAACGTCTTCAACAACGTGGGCTTCGTTCAGAACCAGTTGCAGCGCACCGCGACCGACGTGCTGGCGCCGCTGACCTCGCCGATCAGCTATATGACGTCCATCCCCAACGATCCGTTCATCGAGAAGTTCGGCGTGGCGGTGCATGGTGGAAACCAGGTCACGTTCCGCTCGTACATTTATGGCGATCTGGAAGTGCTCGACGCCGCCGAAGGCGGGTTTTACATCCCCGCGTACAACCCCAAGATGAACACGACGGAAATGTTCGGCGTCCGCCCTCTGCGCACCAATGAATGGGTTCTGCTGGGGTTCGGCCCCGATGGAGACATGCCCACCGCGACCTGGGGCGTTCCGTATGACGCCACCAACGGACTTACCTCGAACGGCGAGCTGGTGGTCCGCAGCGGATGACGCGGGAAGAAGAATATCCGCCTGAAAACCGGCCCGCGATTCAGATGTTTGATTGCATGATCTCAAGCAGTTCGGCGTGGATCAGCGCGTTGGAGGCGAAGAGGTGGTCGGCTTCGAGTTTGCATTCGCCTTCGAGAGTGGTGCAAAGCCCGCCCGCCTCGGTGACGACCGGAATCAACGCGGCCACGTCCCAGATATGCAGGTAGGCATCGATCATCACGTCGGCGCGCCCCACCGCGAGCATCATATAGCCGTAACAGTCGCCCCAGGTGCGCTGCAGGCCGGTGCGCTCAAACAGTTCGATCAGCGGTTTTTCGCCCCAGCGGCGAGCGATGTCGCGAAAGTCTGAGCTGAGTACGGTGGCGGCCGCCGCCGAGCTCACATCAGACACCTGGCAGTGTTCGCCGTTGTAATAACAGCCCTCGCCAACCATCGCCGATACCATTTCGCTCATCGCGGGAAAATTCACCACGCCGATCGCCGGTTCGTCGCCATCGACCACCGCGATCATGTTGCCGTAACACGGGAAGCCGCGCACGAACGACTTGGTGCCGTCGATAGGGTCGAGAATCCAGCGGCGGCCGCTGCGGCCCTCTTTCACGCCGAATTCTTCGCCCACGATTCCATCGTCGGGAAAGCGCTTTTCGATTTCGGTCCGCAACAGCTCCTCTGTGGATCGGTCGGCGATGGTGACGGGCGAGCTGTCGGCTTTTTTCTCAATCTCGAATTCCTGACGGAAGTATTTTAAGGTGTTTTTTCCGGCGGCGCCCGCCAGTTCAAGCGCGAAATCGTACAGTTCTTTCATGCGTAATATCCCCGTGCGGCGAGTGGTTTCATTGGTCAGTATCGTTGTAGGCCACTATAGCAACATCGCCCCTCCCGCGCGAGCGATGAAATACCCGCGCGGGAATTTATGCTTGACAGCGGCGGACGCTTTCATTTCACTGTTATGAAATATTCTGGAATTCCGTTTCGTATCATAATTGAGTTTTCAGAAACGGAATCTCTTGTCCCCGGTCATTAAAACGGGAAGGATGTTCGGATGAGCGATAACCAATCCCAATCCGCCGCCCCCTGGGCCGATCGCCACCTGTGGCAGCTCAAGCCGGTGCGCGACCTGGTCTGGATCGCGATGATCTCGGGCGTGATCGTCTTCGGTTACTACCTGCAGAGCGTGATTCTGCCGGTGTTGATCGCAATGGCGCTGGCCTACGTGGTCAACCCGCTGATCGACTTCGCGCGGCGCTACCTGCGCATGCCGCGCGTGTTGACCGTCATGCTGGTCATGATGGGCGGCGTTCTGTTCATCGTTTTGTTTTCATGCTGGCTGGGGCCGATCATTTACCAGCAAACCACCAACCTGGTGGTCAAGCTGAAGCCATACAAAGAAGTATTGCTCAAGCAGTTTGAATCCGACTCGTGGATGCAGGGCGTAATCAACAGTTCGATCGACGGCGTCAACCAGTTTTTACGCGACAGCGGATACGACCCGCAAAACCTGATCGACAACCGGGAACAGCTCGCCCAGACGGCGCAGAGTTACTTCGGCACGGCGGTCAAAAGCCTCTACACCGCGGTGAAGGCTGTGTTTAAAGGCACCTCCGGCGCGCTGGGCTTTATTGGCGACGTCTTCGGGCTGATGTTGTATCTCGCCGTAAGCGGCGTACTCATCCCTATCTATTTCTTTTTCTTCTCATGGCGGTTCGACAACATCTTTCGCGGCTGGGAGCAATACATCCCCAAAAGCCAGCGCGAGCGCGTGGTCGGCCTGATCAAACGCATGGACGCCGCGTTCAACAATTTCTTTCGCGGGCGCTTGCTGATCGCGATGATTCTCGGGACGTTTTTCTCCGTCGGCTGGTGGCTCGCGGGCGTACCCTACTGGCTATTGCTGGGTATGATCACCGGCGTGTTGAACATCATCCCCTTCGCCTCGGGCATCGGCTGGCCTTTCGCCATGCTGTTCAAGTATCTCGACGTGCTTTCAGGGCCGGAAGAATTCACCTGGCTGGCGGTGGTGGTGTGGCCCACGGTGGTCTTTCAGGGCGGGCAATTCATCGAAGGGTGGATTCTGACGCCCTACATTCAGAGCAAGACCAACGACCTCAGCGCCGTCACCATCATCATCGTGATGATGATCGGCGGTTCGCTGGCGGGGTTGTACGGCCTGCTGCTCGCCATCCCCATTGCTTCCTGCATCAAAATCCTCCTGTATGATGTGGTATTCGATGAACTGAAACAGTGGGCGGAAGAAAACTGATTTCACCGCCTCTCTCTCGTGTGAATCGCTCCATTACAAGAAGGAACCATCGCCATGTCAAAACCCGATATGACCTACCGGCCGCTGGGTCACAGCGGTCTGCAAGTCAGCGCGCTCAGCCTCGGCGGCTGGACGACCTACGGCGGCTCGGTGCAGGATCAGGCGCTGATCGAAAGCATTCTCAAAGCCGCCTTCGACGCGGGAATCAACTTTTTCGACTCGGCCGACATCTATGAAAAAGGCGAATGCGAAAAAGTGATGGGCAAGGTGCTGCGCCAGTTTCCCCGGCATGAACTGGTGATCTCCAGCAAGGTCTTCTTCCCCATGAGCGACGACGTCAACGATCGCGGGCTGTCGCGCAAACACATCATGGAATCGGTCCACAGAAGCCTGAAACGGATGGGCGTCGAGTATCTCGACCTGTATTTCTGTCACCGGCCCGACCCCAACACCCCGCTCGAAGAAACCGCCCGCGCCATGGACGACCTCGTCCATCAGGGCAAGGTGCTCTACTGGGGAACCAGCCAATGGAGCGCCGAACAACTGCGCGCCGTCAACGAACTCTGCAACGAGCGCAACCTCTACCGCCCCCAGGTCGAGCAGCCGCAATACAGCCTGCTGGTGCGTCATATCATCGACGGCGGCGTGCGTCAGGCGGCGGCCGACTACGGCATGGGCATGGTGACGTGGAGCCCGCTGGCCTCGGGTTTTCTCACCGGCAAGTACGATGAGGGAATCCCCACCGATTCACGCCTCGCCAAGATCGATTTCATCCGCGAACGATGGTATAAACCCGAATTCGTCGAACAGGTCAGGCGCATGAAGCCGCTGGCGGACGAAGCGGGCTGCACCCGCGCCCAACTGGCGCTGGCGTGGACTCTCAATCAGCCGGGCGTGAGCAGCGTCATCACCGGCGCGACGCGCATCGACCAGCTTCGCGACAATCTCAAGGCGCTGGAGGTCGACGTCACCAGCGATCTCGAACGCCGCCTGCTCGAGTTGTTTCCCGTTCCAAAGCATTGATACTGATCCGCGCTCTGAAATTTACTTTCACCTGAAACGAAAAAAGCCCATCCACTGGATGGGCTTTTGTTTCGATCGGTTCGGGAGATCGATAAACCGTGACGCCGTCTCACACGAAGATGTCGAGGTTGCCGCCCAGGCCGACGGGGCGCACGCGTTCGCGGAACGGCGACGAAACCTCGGCGGGTTGCTGAGGGTCTTGTGGCTGGTCGGTCGCGCCGGGGTTCCGGTCTGACGCCATGTTGCGCAGTTCGTGAAAGTTTTCATTCACGAACTCGGCGGTTCGTTTGTAATACCGCGCCAGATTCTGTTGAAGCGTCGAAGACGGCACGGGGCGATACAACGAATTGTTGGCTACCTGATCGAGCGCCATTGCGGTCCCATGAATCGCGTGTGAAGTCGTGCGCGAAAACCTTCGCGCGATAAGGCGGAGGCGTCTTGCTCCACGCAAGCAATGGGCAAGGGCCGTGCCATGAGATTCCAATGATCCGCGTTACGTTTTATCCACTGTAATTTCAGGCCATTACGTCAATCGAGTCATGGAATGGCTCATGAAAAGGGGGTTCGACCCCGGGCAGATTTTTCCCCGGACTCGCGATCCGGCGCGAAATTTTCCGCCCTTGGCTTTCACGCGCGGGCTGGGTATCTTGGTGGAACTTTGTTTTGGGGAGTCACTTAATATGGATGCCATGGAACCGATTTCAGGGATCCGAACGGGCGATCTGTTTACGCTGTTCGTCTACTTCGCCGCCATGCTGGCCATCGGGGTGTATTGCGGCAAGCGCATGACCGGCACCGAAGGGTACTTCGTCGGCGGACGCCGCATGCCCGGCTGGGCGGTGGGCATCTCGATGCTGGGCACGGCCATCAGCTCGGTGACCTTTCTCGCGTACCCCGGTTCGGCGTTCGAGGGCAACTGGAGCCTGATCGTCCCCGGTCTGACCGTGCCGCTCGCTGTGATTCTGGCGATCTACCTCTTTATTCCCTATTACCGCCGCGCCAACCTGGTCAGCGTCAACGAGTATCTGGAGATGCGTTTCGCGCCGTGGGCGCGGGCGTATGGCTGTGTGGCGTGGTCGATCATGCAGTTTTTCCGCATGGGCATCATTCTTTACCTGGTCGCGCTGGCCATCAACGCCATGTCGGGCTACAGCATCGACGCCATCATCTTGTTTATGGGCGTGTTGATCGTGGTATACACCGTTCTGGGCGGCATTGAGGCGGTCATCTGGACCGACGTGATTCAGACCATCGTGTTGCTATTGGGCGGCGTGGTGTGTATCGTCACCGTCTTTTTCGACGTGCCGGGCGGGATGGGAACCGTGTTTTCCGAGGCGTGGGCGAATTCAAAATTCGATCTTTCCGCCTCGCTGAATTTTGACTTCACCTCGGGCACCTTGTGGGTGTTATTGCTCTACGGCCTCAATCAGAACCTTCAGGAATTCGCGGCCGATCAAACCAAGGTTCAGCGCTTTTGCGCCCCATCGACCAACCGCAAGGCGATCGACGCCGCGCTGATCGGCGGCGTCGGGTGCATCCCGACCTGGGCGATCTTCATGTTCGTTGGAACCTGCCTGTGGGTGTATTACCAGCATTTCACCGAACTGCTGCCGGTGGGCGTGGCCAAAGATCAGGTGTTTCCTCATTTTATCCTGACCGAACTGCCGATCGGCGTGTCGGGCTTCGTCATCGCGGCGGTGCTGGCGGCGGCGATGTCGTCGATCGACTCCAGCCTGAACGGAACCTCCGCCGTGCTCACCACCGACATCTACCGGCGTTTTCTGGTCAGAGATCGCGACGACGCCCATTACCTCAACATGGCGCGCATCCTGACGCTGGCCTGCGGCGTGGGGATGATTCTCAGCTCGTGGGGGCTCAACTTTATCGTCGAACATCAGTTGATCGAGCAGAACACCGTGCTCGATATGACGTTTTTCTTCTACGCGGTATTGGCGGGCGGCGTCGGCGGCCTGTTCTTTCTCGGCTTTTTCTCGAAGAGGGCCAACGCGCAGGGCGCGCTGACCGGCGCGATTCTGGCGGTGATCGTTACGCTGTGGCTTTCATACGGCGTATTGAACCCATCGGCGGAGGGGGGCGCGCCGCTGCATAAGTTCATGATCGGCGTGGTGAGCAACTTCGCCGCGTTCGTCGTGGGCTATTTCGCCAGTTTTCTCTTCGCGAAACCCGCCGACGAACAGATCGACAATCTCACCGCCTGGACATGGAAGCGCGGCTAGCGGGCAGCGCCCTGCCGGCAGTGCCGGCTGCCCATTTTTTGGGTTGTGCGCGTTTAGCGCTCCCGTTGGTCGCTGATGTCGGCGAGATCGAGCAACATTTCCTCCCCCAAAGTTTGGGGGAGGTTCAGGAGGGGGTTGGCCGATAATTCTCAATGGCCGCGAGAGGCGCTCAACCCCCCTCTAACTCCCCCCGGTCTTCGGTGGGAGAATAAAAAGCGCTCCCGTTGGCCGCTGATGTCGGCGAGATCGAGAAACATTTCCTCCCCCAAAGTTTGGGGGAGGTTATTCTTAATGTCCGCGCGATACGTTCAACTCTCCATTGAATGACCGGGCGCATGGTTTACGTTTTGGGCCAGCCACATGGTTTCCACTATTTTTTCTCCCTTCAACAGTGCCTTTTTTACTCCATTTCTCATTTTCTCAAGTGTTGGCCCCAGGTCGCGGCTGGCGGCGCTGGTGTTTGACCTGAAAGCGATTGTCATATATACCTTATCTCGTCCGCGCGTTAAAAACCGCTCCGGTAAAAACGCGGATGATCCAGCGTCAGGGAGGTTTTGCATCATGCGCATTTATTGGGGATGGTTGTTGATCGCCGCACTCGCGGTCGGCGCGGCGTGGAGCGAACCGGGCCGTCTCGATCTGTACTTCATCGACGTCATGGGCGGCGGAGCAACCCTGATCGTCACCCCGGCGGGCGAGAGCATTCTGATCGACGCCGGGTGGGACACCGACGACAACCGCGACGCGCGCCGCATCTTTCAGGCGTTGATGGACGCGGGGCGCGAGCAGATCGATCACTGCGTCATTACTCACTGGCATCGCGACCACTTCGGCGCCATCGGCGCGCTGAACCGCATGACGCCCATTCAATCGTTTTACGACAAGGGCCTGCCCGAGACCTTCGCCGACGACCCTGAACACTTTCCCGCGTTGCGTGAAAAATACGTCACCGCCTCGCGGGGCCAGGCCACCGAACTGCACGCCGGAGACGCCCTGCCGCTCGAACAGGCGCCCGGCGCGCCCGAGCTGACGATCGTCTGCGTGGCGGTGAACCGCACGGTGCTGGCTTCTTCGCCGGGGCAGAGCCTCAACCCTCATTGTCAGGCGTGTGAGATGCGCGGGTACGACGCATCCGACAACGCCAACAGCATCGCCCTCTGGCTCAGCTACGGAAATTTTCAATGTTTTCTGGGCGGCGACCTGACCTGGAACGTGGAAGCGAAACTGGTCTGTCCATTCGATATTCTGGGCGAGGCCGACCTGTTGCCGCTCGATCACCACGGCTTCGATTCAAGCAACAACCCCGTCCTGTTGCAAACGCTCAATCCAACCGTGGCGGTGTTCTGCAACGGACCTGAAAAAGGACGCGCACAAGCGGTAATGGAGCAGCTCCATCAGGTTCCGGACTTGAAGGCGGTTTACCAGATTCATAAAAGCGTCCAGCTTGGCGGTCCCGACCCGATCGCCGATGAGTTCGTCGCGAATCCATCGCCTGAACCGGGCGGGCGTTATCTGAAAGCGTCGATCGCTCCGGATGGAAACACGTTCACCATGACGCTGGGCGGCGGCGAATATCCAAAAACCTTTGAATGCAAATGACGTTTTTTACGGTGGAAAGCGGCTTTTCCCGTTTGGATTGATGTTTTCGCGCCGGTCCGGTGTTAAAATAGCCCTTCCAATGCAATGCCGCTCCACTCTGATCTGAATTGGGAACCATGATGGATCGTCAGAATCCATTCACGAAGCCGGTGCAAAACAGGTCTTCTTCAAAGGCGCTGCCGCACGATGCGTTTGACGCCATCGTAGCCCCCAGTCTGCGCCCGCTTGCGGCGGGTCTGGGCGCGTTGTACCTGCTTTTCGCTCTCGCGCACTGGCGTTTTCTTCAACCGCCGGTCCAGGCGATCATGGTCACGGCGGCGGCGCTCACCGCGCTGGTTTTATTCGCCGCGTCAGCCGCCATGTGGCGCTGGTCCGTTTCCGATCGCTGGGTTCATCCCATCGCGGCGGGGTACGCCGGGCTGGCGTGGCTGAACTCGACCCTTCATCTCGTTCTGTTGCAACAACCCCGCGACAGCACCAACCTGGCGATTCTGATCGTCGGGGCGAGCTGCTTTCTGCTTTCATACGGCTGGATGGCGCTGGTCATCGCCGCCTGTTCGCTCTCCTGGTTATGGGTGGCGTTTCATGCGCATTTCGCCGGCGAATGGCTTCATTTCGCCTTTCTGATGATCGAATCGATCATGCTGGCGGTGCTGGTGCAGTGGGTTCGCATCTGCTCGTACGCTCGTTTTATCAACGTGGTCGGCGAGCTGGAGACCTCGCGGCGCGAATTGACCGAACGCAATCAGCAGATCGAGGCGGCCACCGAAGAGATCCGCGAATCGGTGCGCAAACAGTTGCATACCAGCGCCGAACTTTCGCTGGTCAACGCCCGGCTTGAAGCGGTTTTGAAGGCCGCGACCGAAACCTCGATTATCGGCTCGGACGAAAACGGCGTGATCAACGTATTCAACACCGGTGCCGAGCGCATGCTGGGGTATCGGGCCGATGAAGTCATCGGAAAATGCACGCCGGAAATCTTTCACGATTCCGACGAGGTTTTTGAATACGCCGAATTTCTCTCCTCCGAGTTCGGCCGGACGATCTCGGGCTTCGACGCCTTCGTCGAGCGCGCGCGGCGCGGCGGTTTTGACGAACGCGAGTGGACGTATATCCGCAAGGATGGGCGGCGGCTGGCCGTCAACCTGGCGGTCACCGCCAAGCGCAACGAGCGCGGCGAGCTGATCGGCTTTCTCGGCATCGCGACCGATCTCACCGAACAAAAGCGGATGTTTTCACGCCTGCATGAAAGCCAGTCGCGCCTGCAGGCGGTTCTCAATAACGTGGTCGATGGAATCATCACCTACGATGAATCCGGCGCGATCACTTCGTTTAATCCCGCCGCCGAACGTATTTTCGGTTACGAAGCCGCCGAGGTTATCGGCCGCAACATCGAGATGCTGATGCCGCCTGAATATGAATCGGGTCCGCTGCGAGTATTCGCCGCGCCGGATGACGATCCACAGATCATCGCGGGGGTCGAGCGCGAGGTGGTGGGCCTGCGCAAAAACGGCGAGACCTTCCCCATGGAAATGGGCGTCAGCGAGATGGAAATCGGCGATCGCGTTCTGCTGACCGGCGCGTTCCGCGACATCACCGAACGCAAACAGGCCGAACAGGCGATGCGCCTCGCCAAAGAAGCGGCCGAACGGGCCAACCATGCCAAGAGCGATTTTCTCGCCAAGATGAGCCACGAGCTGCGCACCCCGCTCAACTCGATCATCGGTTTCAGCAACATCCTGCTCAAAAACAAGGCGAATAATCTGAGCGAAAAAGATATCAACTATCTCGACCGCATCGGCGACAACGGACGCCACCTGCTCGGCCTGATCAACAATGTGCTCGACCTCTCCAAGGTGGAGGCGGGCCGCATGGACATCGACTGGTCTCCGGTCTCGCTGACCGGCCTGATTGAAGAAACGCTCTCTCAGATGGAGAGCCAGTGCCGCGATAAACCGGTCGAACTGCGGCTCGACGCGCCGCCCGATCCGCTTGAGATTCAGACCGACCCCGCCAAGCTCAAACAGATCCTCATCAACCTGTTGGGCAACGCCGTCAAATTCACCCAGCATGGATACGTTACCGTGCGCGTTCTGCTCAGCCACGACGGCGGCGAACCCAGCGCGATTCAGGTGATCGACACCGGCATCGGCATCCCGGTCGATAAGCTCGACTCGATCTTCGACGCCTTTCAGCAGGCGGACAGCAGCATGACGCGGCGTTTCGGCGGAACCGGGCTCGGGCTGGCGATCTCGCGCTCGATGTGCGGGCTTCTGGGGTATCGGCTCACCGCCGAGAGCCAGTTAGGCGAAGGCTCGGTGTTTACCATTCACCTCAACCCGGCCCAGACGGAGACCCGCGAGACGCCCGCGTTTCTCACCACCCTGCCGGTGGAGCCGTTATTGGAAGCCTCATCCGGCGAGACGCGCGATAAAGACCGTACGCTGGTTCTGGTGATTGACGACGAACCCGACTCGCGCCTGTTGATGAAAGAACAGCTTGAAGACCTGGGCTGCCGCGTGATCGACGCCGAGTCGGGTCCGGAAGGCCTGCGCCTCGCGCGTCAGAGTCAGCCCGACCTGATCACGCTCGATCTGCTCATGCCCGACGTTTCGGGGTGGGACGTATTTAACCAGTTGCGCTCCGATCCCGCCTTGCGCTCCATTCCGGTGGTGATCGTCAGCGTGGTCGCGAATGAAAACCGGGGATCGTTTTACGGCGTGGTCGACTGCGTTCCGTATGACTTCACCGCTGAACAGATTCTGCTGGCGGCGCAGCGCAACATGCGGCCCGATCAGTATAAAGTGTTGGCGGTCGACCCGATCGAAGACAGCCAGAGCCGTCTGCGCGAGGCGTTCAGCGACGGGCGCTACGATCTGCGCTTCGCGCTGGATGGAAAAACCGCCCTGCGCATGTACGAGTTGTTTCAACCGGAGCTGATCTTTCTGAACGCCTCCGCCGAGGTGCCCGAACGCAAGGCGTTCTGGGAGACGGTGCGCACCAAGGCCCAGCCCCACAGGCCGCCGGTGATTCTCTTCACCGACGAGGCCTGCCCGCCGCCCGAACTGCTGCTCAGCGATTTCAAGGTCCCGTTCGTGTTCAGCAAAGACGAATTTCTCGGCGATAATCTGCGCAAAATCATCCGTTCCGTTTTGGGCTGAGTCAGCCGTTCCCTGGGTTTAAGAAGCACGGTTCGATCCATTCGAAGATTTCTCGAAGCGGCGGGTATCAGGCCATGATGGAATACAAAGGGTATATTGGAAAAATAGAGATCGACGACGAAGCGGGCGTTTTTTACGGCGAAGTCATCAATGTTCGCGACGTGATCACCTTCGAAGGCGTCAGCGTCGAAGAGGCGCAACGGGCCTTTCGGGAGTCGGTCGACGATTATCTTGCGTTTTGTCACGAGCGTGGAGAAGCCGATCTGAATTAAATCCATCCAGCGCGCTTAACGGCGTTCCGCTTCGCCGGTCATCGGCACGAAGCGGACGGGGATCACGGTGCGCTGTTTGAATCCGTTCTCCAGTTTTTCGATAACGAGCAGTTTCTGATCGCTGTCGCCGACTGGAATCACCAGCCGCCCGCCCACCGCCAGCTGATCTTTGAGCGGCTGAGGTACGTGATCGGGCGCGGCGGTCACGAGAATACCGTTATAGGGCGCGTGTTCGGGCCAGCCGCGATAGCCGTCGCCGGTGCGCAAATGAATGTTGGAGTAATTCAAGTCATCAATCAGCACACGCTTCGCGCGCCGGGCCAGCGGTTCAAGAATTTCGATGGAGTACACCTCGCTGACCAGTTCAGCGAGCACCGCCGCCTGGTAGCCCGATCCCGTACCGATTTCGAGTACGCGGTCATCTTCGCGCGGTTCGATCAGCGCCGTCATCAGCGCGACGATATACGGTTGAGAGATGGTCTGGTCTTCGCCGATGGGCAGCGCGCCGTCGCTGTAGGCGGCGGCTTCCATGCCGCGCGGTACGAAACGGTGACGCGGAACCGAACGCATCGCCTCCAGCACGCGCTCGTTACGGATTCCCCGCGCGACGATCTGATCGCGCACCATTTCGGCGCGTTTCACCGCCAGCGCGTTTTCGTCCACGCTCGCGAAGCCAAACAACCCCCCCGCCAGCGCGAGAAGCCCCGCCGCCGCGAACACGGCCGCGCCGTTCAGGATCGAATAACCCCACGAACGCCAATATCGCTCATGCGTCATGATCGGCTCCCTTCGCGCCGTTCCGGTTCGCCCCCCGTTCCGATGGGCGGCCGGAGCCGAGTTGTGTTACTCTTCCATTGTAATGCGCATCGGGCACACTTTCACCATGACTTTTTTACATTCCCCCCGGCGGGATTCTTCGATTCAGCTCAAAATGATGAAACCACGCGGTTTATCGATCGGTTTATTGTTTGTGCTCGCCTGCTCTTTGAGCGCGGCGGCGCAGGTCCTGCCCCCGATCCCCAACGGGGTGATCGGCGAGGCGCAAAAAGCGGGCCGCCCAATGCTGGCCATCAGCCGCGATCAGGCCCGCGAATCGGAACGTCTCACCCGCTACGGCCCGGTAAAAGCGCGCGGTGAAGAATTTCTGACGCGGGTTGAAGGCTTCATGCATGAAGACTCGCCGTTTTATATCGGTGAAGGCCCTTTTCAGAAAGACGTTGAGTTTCACCCCGGCATGCTGGGCGATGCGGATTTTCTGCTCTACAGCCGTATCGTCATCGAGATGTATTCTTACGTCTGTCTCAAGCACGAACGCTGGGGGTTGAGCGCCGTGCGCGTCGAATTTAACCGTCTGCTCGACGAGATCGACCGCGCGCCCTCCATCGGCGTTAACGGTCTGCCCGAGACCGATTTCACCCCGCGCCGCGCGTTGATGCTGGGGCTGGCCGCCATGCTGTTCGATGAAGCGTATTTCCGCATCGACACCATCGACCGCCACGAACCCTCGCGCCGCTTCGACGCCGCGCGCCAGAGGCTGGCCGCGCACGTGCGCACCCTGTCGCCCGCCGATACGCCCCCCGGCGATTGCCTGGCGTACGGCGCCGGGCTGGGGCTGTCGTCATTGTTCTGTATCTCTATTTTCGACAACGAATGGGGTAAAGACCGAAACCAGAGCGCGTCGTCGCTGCTGCCCGATCTGTATAACGCCGCCGCTCTCACCAGCGCGGGCCTCGACCGCGCGGAGGGAGCGGATCGGCAGTTCGCTCTCAACCTGACCGATCTCGAAACGCGCCTGTTACTGGCCGCGCCGTTCACTCAAACGCTCTCCCGCCTCGGCTACGCGCAGGCCGCGCCGCCCAACGCCTGGTCGCGGCTGGCCGCCGCGCTGGAGGTGCATCGCATCCCCGGTAAGACCGATATCATCGCGCCCAATCCCTCCGAGCCAGTGACGACCGCGTGGGTTCCCGCCACTCATTCGCTGGTTGTTTCAGTATCTGAAGACTTGTACGACGCTCAAACCGGACAAACCGCCGCCAGCCTGCCGCTCTCGCCCGGCGACACCGAACCCGGCGAGTTGCCCATCATTCAGCAACCCGCCAACTCGCTCAGCGTCGACATCGAACACCCCGGCAAACGCATGACCCTGCGCGAGCAGCTGGAGCGCTTCGGCCTGCCTCGGCCCCCCGCCGCTGAACCCACGCCTCAACCATCCGTCGAACAGCGGCGTGCTGCGGGCTGGACGCGCAGGAGCGATCCGCCCGTGCCGCCGATGTGGGGCGTGGTATACCGCCTCGCCGATGTTGAGAACCCCCAGCTCGGTTTCGCCGGACTCTGGGACCAGATCGCGGGTGAGTCTGACAACCACCCCTACGCCTTTCTCTATTACCGGCCCGCCGCCAACGGCTACGCCAACGCCCTCGATCAGGCGGCGCTGGTTCGCTATCCCGATTCCAACATCACCGCGCTGTCGGTGCATGAACCGCGTGAGGAGTTTTTCCTCGCCACCCAATCCGCCACCGATACCGTGCTGGCCTCCACCATTACGCTGACGCATGAAAGTTTTCTCATGGTCGAGGGCGGCATGCAGTGGCGCTGGTTTCACGAAATCGCGCGCGAGGGCGTGGCGCCTTCCGCGCTGCACGCCGCCACCGAAACGGTTGAACCGGCGACGGAAACGGTGGAGGCCGCCAGCGGCGTAGCGTCATCCAGCGGCGCCGTCTCGGCCGGGGCGATCGCCGCCGCCAGCGATATCGAACCCGTCAGCGGCGAAGCCGCGCCCGCCGGGTTGCTCGAATCCGCCACCGGCGTGATCGCGAATGCGACGGTGGAAAACGTTTCGCCGGAAGCGGGGGGCGGCGCGCAGCCCGTAATCGCCCCCCCCTGGGCGCCCGCCATCACGAAGTCGCTTCAGACATCGATCTACACCGTGTGGGAAGACTACGCGCCGCAGGGCAAAACCGTCATCGTGCGGCGGCATGGCGCCACCATCGGCAGCCCCTTCAGCGTGATTGCTCATTACCCCGCTCAGGCCAGCCCGGTGGTGGGCGCGACCTACGTCATCGCCTCCATTCCTTCCGGCGCGCAAACCCAGCGCGGTGAATTTCCGGAATGGGTCTATATGGATAAACCCGGCGATGAACTCAGCGACGAGATTTATAACGTGCGCGACTTTCAGGTCATGCGCCGCATGGAGCGCATGGGCAAGTACGCCCCCAACCCGTCGGGCAAGCTGCATTTTATTTTTTCACCGGAATCGATGGCGGGCGTCCGCGCAACCAGCGGCGTGCTGGGCGATCTGATGGAGATGAGGTTGACTGAACCGGTCCTCCCGTTTTTCTACCTCGTTTTTCTCGAACAGAAGGGCCG
Source organism: bacterium (assembly GCA_016125385.1). Taxonomy (GTDB): domain Bacteria; phylum Hinthialibacterota; class Hinthialibacteria; order Hinthialibacterales; family Hinthialibacteraceae; genus WGLV01. The sequence continues at coordinate 26,546 of WGLV01000009.1, read as the reverse complement.
CGAGCCCATCGCGCCCAAATACGCCTCGTTGCCGTTTCCCGGTCTTCGCGTGCTGGAGTGGCGCGACGGCGTCGAAGTGATCGCCGTCGCGGAAGAGGACAAGATCGACAACCCCTTCATCGAGTCGGACGCCGACCTGGTGGTCGCCACCCGCGACAGCGCCATGAAGGGGGTTTTTTATCTGATGGTCAACGGCTCATACCTCAAGGTCAAATTCTCTCCGAACCAGATCACGCCCTATCTGCTGGCCGACAACAAGGGCGAGAAGATCACCGCGGCGTGGTCTGACCGGCGGGTCTACGTGACCCGGCCCCCCAAAACCGGCGGCGTTTTTTACGCGCCTGAGCTGGTTGGTTTTGAATGCGGCGAAAGCGTGATACGATATGGGCGGAAAAGCAGGCAGGCGGTCGTTCTGGGCGCGCAATGATCGAGCGCCGTGGATATGAGCCGCCGCCAGGGGAGGAACGCATCCATGACATCCACGCTCGACGTCGCTCAGAGTTTGAAAAAGATTTTTCCCCCGGACCGCGTCGCCACCGACCCGGTCGATATCGCCACCTATTCGTTTGACGGCACCCCCAACCTGAACGCCGCGCCCGCCGCCATTGTGTACCCTGAAACAACCGAAGAAATCTCCGCCCTGATGAAATGGGCCTATGAGAAGAAGGTCAAAGTCGTGCCGCGCGGCTCGGGAACCGGCCTCTCCGGCGGATGCGTGCCCATCCAGAGCGGCGTTGTGCTCTGCACGGTGCGCATGAACAAAATTCTCGAAATCGACGAAGAAAACCTGACCGTGCTCTGTCAGCCCGGCGTCGTCACCGCCGATCTGGCGAAAGAAGTTGGCAAGAAAGGCCTGTTTTATCCGCCCGACCCGGGCTCGATGAAAATCTCGACCATCGGCGGCAACGTGGTTGAAAACTCAGGCGGCCTGCGCTGCCTGAAATACGGCGTGACCGAAGATTACGTGATGGGGCTGGAAGTCGTGTTGCCCAATGGCGAAATCTTCTGGACGGGCAGTAAGTCGAAGAAAGACGTGGCGGGGTATAACCTCAAAAAGATACTCGTCAGTTCAGAAGGCACGCTGGGCGTCATCACCAAGGTGCTGCTGCGCCTGATTCCGCCACCCGCCGCCTCAAAAACCATGCTGGCGTATTTTCCCGACATGGTTTCAGCGGGCAACGCCGTAAAGGGCGTCATCGCGGGCAAAATTATTCCATGCGCGTTGGAGTTTCTCGACAACGTCACGATCAACTGCGTCGAAGACCACGCTCATATCGGGCTGCCGCGCGACATCGGCGCGCTGCTGATGATTCAGACCGACGGCCACCCCGCCCAGGTGGAGGAGGAATCGGCCGCCATCGAAACCATCTGCAACCAGTGCGGCGCGTCCGGTTTTAAAACCGCTCAGACCGCCGAAGAAGCCGAACAACTGGCGCAGGCGCGGCGCATGGCGCTCTCGTCGCTCGCCCGGCGCAAGCCCACCACCATTCTCGAAGACGCGACCGTGCCGCGCAACAAGGTGCCCGAAATGCTCGCCTTTATCGAGCAGGTGCGAGACAAGTACAAACTCGACATCGGCACCTTCGGCCACGCTGGCGACGGCAACCTGCACCCCACCTGCCTCACCGACGAACGAGATAAAGAAGAGATGGAGCGCGTCGAACATTGCTTCGACGAGATCTTCAAAAAAGCGATCGAGCTGGGCGGGACGGTCACCGGCGAGCACGGCGTGGGCTGTATCAAGAGCAAGTATCTGCCGATGATGGTGGGCGAGACCGGCATGCAGGTCATGCGCCGCATCAAGCGCTCGTTCGACCCCGACGGCATCCTCAACCCTGGCAAGATTTTTATCGATAAAGACTGAAGCGGGCGAGCTGGATTCTTTTTTCCACAGACTTTTTCGCCCCCAGACTTTGGGGGAGGAATTCTCGCTTGATTCCACCGTAGGGGCAGGTTTGAAACCTGCCCCTACCATGCGCCATTTCTCTTTCACGAATCGTTCGAGTGTGCCAAGCGTCACTGAAATATCAAATTTCCGAAACCGTTTCTCCATCCGATCGCGTCAGCGACAACGGGAGCGCTTGAAACGCACAGTCCAAAGACTCGCCACGGCTGCTGGCCGTTCTCCCACCGAAGACCGGGGGGAGTTCGAGGGGGGTTGAGCGCCTCATGCGACCATTGTGATTTTTTCCGCCAACCCCCTCCTGAGCCTCCCCCAAACTTTGGGGGAGGAAACGCTGAGCGATCTTACCGCAGGGGCAGGTTTGAAACCTGCCCCTACAATGCGCCATTTCTCTTTCACGAATCGTTCGAGTGTGCCAAGCGTCACTGAAATATCAAATTTCCGAAACCGTTTCTCCATCCGATCGCGTCAGCGACAACGGGAGCGCTTGAAACGCACAGTCCAAATATAGGGCCGCGGGCACTGCCCGCCAGCGATCAACGCGAGTGGTTATTGCGGTTGTCAGAATAACGTTCGTATTGGAACTTGGCACAATCGCCGAAAATCACAAGGAAACGTGATTTTCGGCTCGGTTAATCTGAAAATAACTTTGGCAACAAATATAGTGGGTAGAATCCAAAAGAATGGGCGATGAAGGGGGAGGCGATCGCTTATCGCCGCTGCAGGCCCTGCAGAACCAGGTCGTCGGCTTCGATGATCGTTGGCAGGTAAGGTCCGGCGGCGGCCTGAATCAGCAGGATCGGCGAGATAAACGGATCCCGGACAATGAAGTTTCCGCCAACCGACAGCCGGGTGGGCGTTTGCGCGTTGATCGTGTCGCCTTTAGCGACGAGGCCGAACGCGCTGCGCCCATCGGTAAAGATAAAGTCGAGGGTTCCATCGCCGCCGCCGATACGCTGCAGATCGACCTGCGCCGACAGCAGCCCCGCCAGCGCGTCAAGATTCGCCGCGCTCGAGACGCCGATGTTCGCCGATTGAGAAGGCGACTGAGCCGAGAGAATCATCGACGTATCTCCGCCAGCCACCCGCGATTGAACCGTTCCCGTATTTCCGCTCAGGTTGGTGATTAATCCCTGCAAATTTCCATTGAGCGAACCGTCCGGCGCCATCGGCAAGGCGGATCGGGTGACGGAGCCGAGCTCCTCGACCCGCAGGTTATCGAAATACACCACCGCCGGACCGGGCGCGTTGTGGCGCTGAGCCACCTGCAACCCCAGCAGAACCGAATCGCCGTCCGGGTTGTAAATCGTTTTCATCACGCGCGGCGTGAACACCGGCAACGCGCCGTCGATCGCCATGTTGTAAGCGAACTGGTTATCGATCGGCCAGTTGAACGCCAACAGGGCGATGGTGGTCAACGATGAATCGGCCTGCGCCGCCGCCGAAATCAGCATCGGCGCGCTGCTGGTACGCGAAGGTTTCCGGGCGAAAATCAGCGCGGCCTCGCCCGGATTCGCCTGAATCTTCAATGCCTTTCCGCTGAAGCCTTCTCCGCCGGGGCCATCGGCGATGATCACCGTGGCGGGGCGGTAGCCCTGCGGTTGAGACAAGGTGAAATTGTCCGTTAATGACGCGTCGTTCTCGAATTCATAATTCGCCAGATAGGGCTCGGGAATCGGCGTCGCCGTCGGGGTCGGCGTGGGTGGACCGGGCGTCGGCGTCAGCGTCGGCGGAACCCGCGTCGGAGTCGGAGACGGCGTTCGCGTCGGCGTCGCGGTGGGCGTCAGCGTCGGCGGGGGCGTTGGCGTCCGTTCGGGGAACACGCTGCGCGCCACGCCGATGAAATCGATTGAAAACTTCGAGCCGGGGATATAGCCGGGATCGATGCGGATCGTGTCGATGGTTTTGGGAGTCTTGAACAATCCGCCGAGGTCGGCCGACAGGGTGAGATAGCCCGATGAATCGACGTTGGTGATCGTGACCGGACCAAGATGTTCGCCGTCTTCGGTCAGGGCGAACACGTCGATCGGCGAAGCGGGAACCAGCAGGATGCGCATCACCACCTGAAAGCGTGAAAAACTGTCGATGCCAAGACCGGATCGGAACAGAATCGGATCGCCGCCCGTGACGTCGCCTTCGAGATAGCCATTATTAATCTGAAGATTCTGGACCTGCTGAACGGCCCGCCAGCCTTCAAAATTAACCGGATTGTTAAAGTCAAACAGCGGGTCGACGTCGGCGTCGACCTGTAGTTGAATCGACCTCGTGATCGTGTCAACCGCGTCGCTGAGGGTAAACTCCACCACGTATTGTTCGCGGAACTGATCGAGTTTGGGCGTGAACGACATCCGCCCCGTAGACGGGTCAAACGTGCTGTTGGCGGGCAGCCCCTTCGCCGTCAGGGTGATCGATTCGAGGTCGGCGTCGGACGCGTACGCGAGCATGTCGAACTCGTTGCCGGCCTTCACCACCTGCGGTTCGGATGGATTGAGCAGCAACACCGGCGAGCGGTTGACGTTCTGTACCTGAAGCAGGCGGGTAGTGGATACCTCGGCGGTTCCATCGGTGACGCTGATGACGATGGAATACGCCCCCGCCTGAAAATAATCGGGCTGAAAGAGAAATTCGCCGGTGTCGGTGGCGAGATGCAGGTTGGCGATGGCGGGCGAGACGCTGAAAATCAGCGTGTTGTCGGGATCGGGGTCGACCGCCGCCGCGAAAAACGAGGCCGACTCGCCTTCGCGAACGGTCAGAGTATCGTTAAAACTGATCTGCATCGACGGCGGACGGTTTTTGTCTTTAACGACGATTTGCGCTTCCTGCGTGACCCGGTCGACCAGGTTGTCGGCGGTGAACTCAAGCGTGTAGGTCGCGGCCTGAACGAAATTCGGCGTAAAACGGTAAATGCCGTTCTGTGAGTCGAGCGACGCATTGGCGATCGTGGGCGAAACAAGATAGATGTATGGCTGAGCCGACGAGCCGCCCGTCGCGGTCAGTTGAAGAATCACCGGTTCGTTTTCAAACACGGTGACGCTGGTGGCGGGTTTGATGGTCAGCGCGGGTGTGGCGGGCGCGATGACGATGGCGTCCGGGTCGAAAAACGGCCACGGATCGGCGGCGGCCTCCAGCGCATGGGCCGAAGGCGTCAGACTCGCCAGCATCATCCACGAACAAAACGCCGCCAGGGCGATGACTCGGTTCAAAACCATCCTCGCTGGACACAGAGTTCTACATGCCTATTTTCGTTCATTTTAGGCTGAATCTTTAGCGCTGTTTCGCTCAATTCACGATGAGCCCCCGCTTGCGCCCGCGTTACTCCACCCGAACCCGTTTCCCATGTACACTGGCGTATCCACAGCGCGGCGGACCGCCGTTCTGATTTAAACGGATTATTCATGAGCCCGATACCCCGCATGATTTCATCTCATCCGCTCTGGCGATACCGGGGCGTAGTGCGCCAGCTGGCGGCGCGCGATCTCAAGGTGCGTTACAAGGTATCCGTGCTCGGCTTTTTCTGGAGCCTGTTACGACCGCTGTTAACCATCGCGGTGCTGGCCGCCGTATTCATCATGCTTGGATTGAAGAGTACACGGTACGAGGTCGCTTTTCCGGCGTTGTTGCTGGCGAGTTACATGCCGTGGTTTTATTTTTCGGCGGCGTTGCTGGAGGGCGTTCAGTCGCTGCTGGCCAACGCCCACCTGGTGAAAAAAGTTTATTGCCCGCGCGCGGTTTTTCCCGGCGCGGTGGTGCTGGCGAACCTGATCAATTTCGCCCTGGCGATGGCGGTATTGATTCCATTGCTCTATATCGCCTTTGAGGCGCGGCCTGGATGGGCGCTGTTGCAGTTGCCGCTGGTGGTCGCGTTTCACACCGCGTTTCTGCTCGGCCTCTGTTTTATGCTTTCGGCGCTCAACGTGGTTTACCGCGACCTGACCCAGATCACCGAATTCGTGGTGTTCGTCTGGTTTTATCTATCGCCGGTTCTGTATGATTCATTCGAGGCCTACGACCGCTTCGGCGCACGCGCCTGGTTGTATTTTCTCAACCCGATGGCGGGGATTCTGGAGTGGTACCGCTACAGCTTGCTGGCTTCACGGCTGCAAACCGGCGGCGAAATGGCCGCGTTCAACCACATGACGTTTTATTTCGCGATTCCTTACGCCGCCGCCGCTTCAATCGTCATGCTGGCGGTGGGGTATGTTTTTCTCCGCCGCTGGGAGACGCGAGCCGTTGACGAACTCTAGCCGACAGTGCCGGCTGCCCGGTCTTTGGATTTTGCGTACCAAGCGCGCCCGCTGGTTGCTAAAGCGAGCGGGATGTAGGGGCGGGCTTGAAACCCGCCCCTGTGGTGGGTTCGATCGAGCGGAATTCCTCCCCCAAAGTTTGGGGGAGGCTCAGGAGGGGGTTGGCGGAAAAACCGCGACGATTGCGCAATTGTCTCAACCCCCCTCTAACTCCCCCCGGTCTTCGGGGGGAGAATCAAAAGCCAATCCGCTTGTCGCTGAAGCGAGCGGGATGTAGGGGCGGGCTTGAAACCCGCCCCTGCGGTGAGCGTGATCGTGTGAGGGTACTATTACCTTGTCTGGAATTACGAACATACGAATTACCATGAAATCAATAAATCGGGTGGGTTCGCCCGTGAAGAAAGCATGAATCGTTTTTTTTACTTCTTTTCCGGCGTATTGATGACCTGCATCCTGGCCGCGCTGTTGTGGGCGGCCAAGACGCATCAGGAAACCGTGCGCGGTCTGCCCAACATTCTGTTGCGCGAGTTTCGCCCTTTTCTTGAAACGAGCCGGATACTCGATATTAACCTCGGTCAGCTCGCGGCCCGCGCTGAAGAACTGAAGAAAGAATACCGCTACATCGAAGAGATCATCATCCGTAAGGAAGACGCCAACGGCGTCGAGCGCACCCTCTATCCCCTGACCTACGACCTCGACCACCCCAACGGGCCGCCGCGCGACGCGGGCTTCGTCACTCGGCTGGCGCTGGATGACGGCCGCACGCTGGGAACCATGCTTATCAAGATCGACGCGCGCCGCAGCCAGTGGTTTCAAGGCGCGATCAACGGCAGCATCGCCGCGCTGCTGGTCATCAGCGTGCTCTCGGTTTACACCCTGCGCAGTAAAGAACAACAGGTCCGCAAAACCACCTCGCTGCTCGAAGAAAAACAACGCGAACTCATCCGGCTTGAACGGCTGGCGCTGGTGGGCCAGATCACCGCCAACCTGTTGCACGACCTCAAAAAACCGGTGCTGAACATCCGCGCCGAGGCGGATAACCTGAAGGGTGAAGCGAAACGGACCATCGTCGAAGAGACCGACCTGTTTCTCAACCTGTTGCGGGAACTGCGGCTGGAGAGTTTTCTGCGCCGCGATGAAGAGCGCGCCGAGTTTCTCGACGTGGGCGAAACGCTGATGCGCTCGCTCAGGCTGGTGCGCTACGCGCAGAAAAACGTGAAGGTCGAATTTGAACTACCGGATAATCTGCCGTTTCTGTTTGGCCAGCGCCACCAGTTAATCCAGATTTTTTCGAACATTCTGCTCAACGCCTACCAGGCGCTGGAAGGCGAGGGGAGCATCCGCGTCAGCTCGACCACCATCGAAACCGATGACGGCGCGTGGCTGGAGATCGCTTTCTCCGACGATGGCCCCGGTATGCCCTTTGAAGTGCTCTCGCGCATCTTCGAGCCGTTTTTTTCCACGCGCGGCGAGAACGAATCGACCGGCCTGGGCCTCTACATCACCCGCACGCTGATCGAAAGCATGGGTGGAGCCATCGACGCGCACAGCATCCCCAAGCATGGGACGACCTTTACCATGCGCTTTCCCTTAACCGACGAAGAACGGGAGGCGTAACCGGGTTCAGCGGGAATCCGTCGTGAGGTCTCCGGCGCCCAGCACGGCGTCGTAATCGATCCACGCGTCGCCGAAGCCGATTTCGCCGCCATCCGCCTCGCTGTCAAACAGTGGGTTCCACAGTGATCGCGCTTTTTTGTGAGGCCGGGGGCCGACGGGCGCGAAACGCCCTTCCGCCAGCCAGAAGGAAGGGTTAAGAAAATCGTTGAAATCATGAAATCGGCGGCTCATGCCGATTCGGATGTCGTAGTTCGACTGTATCTCAAGCCGTGAGAGTTTGACGTCTTCTGAAAACGCGTCGCCCCGGTCGCGCACGGCGTAATCGAGGGCATAAGGTTTGTTGGCGAAGATGCGCCCCTTGCTCATCGGTTTGACCACTTCGGTATAAACCATCTCGGCGTCGTCATAGGTTTCAGCCATAAAGACGTTGATGCTGGCGCCGATGCCCAGCGGCAGGGTTCCTTTGACCGGATCGGGGTGGCGGGTGATCTCAGCCGCCGTCATCGGGCGTCCCGTGGCGGGGCGCGAAAACGATTCAGAAAAACCGCCCGTCTCTCCCGGAGAAGAGGCGCAACCCGACAGACCGGCGCCCAATATCGCCGCCGCCGCCCACGCGGCCCATACATTGATGTATTTCGCCTTCGCCGTAGTCATCGCCATTCGCCTTTCCCGCCGTTCAGCGGGTTCCACTGGTTGTCCCCGGGGAAGCCTACACTATCATAACAACGGATAAAGATCACGATTTATTCATTCGATTATTTATTTGCCAATCTTTATTATAGATGACATGAGTTCGATTCCATCAGCCGCGCGTGAGCCGGCGTGTGAAAACGGTATGCGTCTCGATTCAACTCTGATTCCAGAACCGGTCTCGCGGCTGCGCGAGATTCTCGGTCCCGAAAAAGTATACGTGGTGGGCGGGCTGTTGCGCGATTCGCTGGCGTCAGGGCCGGTCCCCGCCGGCGGCGTTTTGCGCCGCGCGGTCGGGTCTGACTGGGACCTCGCGACCGCCTTGCGTCCCCGCGAGGTGATGTCGCGCCTGCGCAAGGCGGGCGTCACCGCCATACCGGTCGGGATCGAACACGGCACCGTGGCGGCGGTGATCGACGCCGTTCAGTATGAGATCACCACCTTTCGCTACGACGTCGAATACGCCGACGGCCGCCACCCGGTGGTGCGATTCGCCGATTCGCTCGAAGAAGACCTTCAACGCCGCGACTTCACCATCAACGCCTTCGCCATGGACCTCGACGGCGGCGAGATCATCGACCTGTACGGCGGCCTCGGCGACCTGCGCGAGCGCCGGATTCGCACGGTGGGCGAGGCGGAATCGCGTTTCGGCGAAGACTACCTGCGCATGCTTCGCGCGGCGCGTTTCGCCTGCAAGCTGGAGGGCGGGATCGACGCGGAGGCCTTCGCCGCCATCCGTAAACTGGCCCATCGCATCGGCCTGATCTCGGCCGAGCGAATTCGCGACGAGATCGTCAAGATGCTGGCGTATGACAGGCCGTCGCACGGTTTTGTGCTGATGCACCTGACCGGCCTGCTGCTGTACGTCTTACCTGAGCTGGAACACGGCTTCGGCGTGGGGCAGAACCGGTTTCACGCCGACGACGTCGCCATGCACACCCTGCATTCGGTCGACGCGGTTTCGCCGGAGTTCCCCAAGGTGCGCTTCACCACGCTGATGCACGACCTCGGCAAGACGCCCTGCAAGATGTACCGCAAAGAGAAAGGCGACTACGTGTTTTACGGCCACCAGTTCGCCAGCAAGCGCATGGCGGCTCGCATCATGAAGCGCCTGCGGTTTTCAAACAAAGAGATCGAAGAAACGCTCTCCATTGTCGAAAACCACATGTACAACCTTCAGCCCGGCATGTCGAACGGCGCGGTGAGGCGCTTCGTGCGCAAACTGGGGCGTGAGTACGTCCCCAACTTTCTGCGCATGCGCATGGCCGACCGGCGCGGAAACCATCTCAACGACGACGGGTATGAAAAGGGCCTTTTTCATTTCGTCCGGACCCTGCGCCGCATCGAGCGCGACGACGACGCCCTCAAGGTGACCGACCTTCATTTCAGCGGCGACGACCTCAAGCACATGGGCGTTCGGCCCGGGCCGGTATACGCGGTCATTCTCAACCTGCTGCTGGAGAGCGTGCTTGACGATCCCGCGCTCAACCGGCGCGGCTGGCTGCTGGAAAAGGCGGGCGAATACGTGCGCGAATACCGTGAAACCGGCGCGATTCAGGCGGCGCGGATCGAAAGAAAAGAAGATGGGGCGGAGGTTGAGCCTTCAGCCTGACCCGGGCGAGAGGCTGGTTTTGACGCCCGTCGTGCTATCATAAGGGCGATCCGGTTCACTTCGTTTTGAATGATCCCTCTATGCAAAACCGGATTTCGGCGAATCACCACTGTTCATCTTATTCGTAAAAAAAGACGAGGAGAGCATGAGCCGACTGAAAGCGATTATTCCCTGCGCGGGCCGGGGCAAGCGCCTCCGTCCGCTGACGTTCACCAATTCCAAGCCGCTCATCCCCATCGCCAATAAGCCGTTGGTTGTATACGCCATCGAAAAACTGAAACGGGTCGGGGTTAGCGAGATCGGCATCGTGGTCAGCGACAATACGCGCGACATGGCCGACGTGCTGGGCGACGGCGGCGAATTCGGCGTCTCCATCTCGTATATTCAGCAGGAACAGCCGCTGGGCATCGCCCACACCATCATGGTCTCGCGTGAATTTCTGGGCGACTCGCCCTTTGTAATGTACCTGGGCGACAACCTGCTCGAAGAAGGGCTGGAGGGCGCGGTCGAGAAGTTCAAATCCGCCGATCCCGGCGCACTGATCTGCCTGCGCCGCGTCGATAAACCCGAGTTGTACGGCATCGCGCTGATGGAAAACGACCGCGTGGTCAAACTGATCGAAAAACCCAAAGACCCGCCCACCAACCTCGCCGCCATCGGCATCTACGTCTTTTCGCCGGTCATTCACAAGGTCACTGAATCGCTAAAGCCCTCCGCGCGGGGCGAATATGAAATCACCGACGCGATTCAGGGCCTGATCGACGGAGGCTACGACGTCGCCCATCACGTGCTCGAAGGCTGGTGGATCGACGCGGGAAACCCCGACGACATGATCGAAGCCAACCGCCTGGTTCTGGGTGGAATCGAGGGCGACGTTCAGGGCGAGGTCGACGCCGAGTCGGACGTGCGCGGCGACGTGATCATCGGCAAGGGCGCGCGGATCGTCAACAGCACCATTCGCGGGCCAGTGGTCATCGGCAAAAACTGTACGATTCAGGATTCATTCGTGGGCAGCTTCACCTCGATCGGCGACGACTCGCGCCTGACCAACTGCGAGGTGGAGTACAGCGTCATCATGCAGAACTGCGTCATCCGCGACGTAGGCGAGCGCATCGACCACAGCATTCTGGGCCGCAACGTCACCATCAGTTGCAGCGAGCGCCGCCCGCGTTCGTACAAGCTGGTGATCTCGGACGAGAGCGAAGCCATTCTGCGCTGACGCGAGCCGGTTACAATAAGATCGATTGGTTAATCCATTTCGGGTTGAACGCGGTGAATCCGAGTGGGTCTTCAGCAAGAACGATATCGCCGCCGGGTTTCGTGTGACGCCCGGCGGTTCTGATTTGTTTTATTGATTCGTATTTCGGGAACACGTTGGAAGGGATGGCGTTATGCTGAGTAATTTTTACTGGGTGATCGAGAACGAAGTCGGCGGCATGGGTATGCCCACCGCCCTGCGCGCCTGGCTCTACCTCGAAGACGCCGATCAGGCGGCCCGCGAAGAAATGAACCATGAGATCAACCAGCTGAAAGAACTCGGCGTCGGCGCCATCGTCTCGCTCACCGAAGCGCCGCTGCCCCGCGCCGTGTTTGAAGAAGCGGGCTTCCGTTATCTTCACATCCCCGTGCCCGATATGACCGCCCCCACCCCCTCGCAGATCGAAAACTTCGTCGCCTTCGCGCGCCAGTGCGTGGAAGAAGGCCGCCCCGTCGCCACGCATTGCCTGGGCGGCTCGGGCCGAACGGGGACCATGATCTCCTGTTACCTCGTCAGCAAAGGCATGAACGCCGAACAAGCCATCCAGACCGTCAGAACCTACCGCCCCAGCGCCGTCGAAACCTTCTGGCAGGAAGAAGCCGTACAGGAATACGCCTCGCTTCACTCAAACCCCTGACCACCGCGAACCGGCGGCTAGTTGTCGTTCTGTTGCCCGCCCGACCGCATCCAGATATCGCCCAGGCTGATCAGTCCATTGCTGGATGAATACGGATACCCGTACCCGGGCGGATTATTGCGCCGCGAGTCGGGCCCGTAGGCGATCAGCACGTATTCGCCCGCCTGCAAGGGGCGGATATACGGAAACTGAGCCGCGCCGAACACCAGCGCGCCGCTATGATCGCTCTGGCTGGCGGGCGCTTCTTCGTCCATGTAGAGGTAGGTGACCGGAGGCAACTGGTCGGCGGAGATCAGCGTGGTGGTGGTGTCGTTCATGCCGTTGATCGCCTGCCCGTTAAACGCGGCGAAGGGATCGAGCGGTACGGAACTCATGTACGCGATAGGCGTGGTGAGCGGCGCAAGAATGCCCGTCGTGCCGCCGCGATCGTTATGATCGCCGCCGACGCCGTTAAAATCCTCCCGCAACCGTTTCTGGCCCCAGTCGGTGTCGTCGTCCCAGAAATCGACCGGCAACAGGTTCCGTTCGACGCGCATCGACTCGATGGCGGTCATGATAGTGCGGATATCGGCGTACGACCGCGCGATTTTGGCGCGCGACTGCGCGTTCAGAAAGTTGGGCACGGCGATCGCGGCCAGAATGCCGATGATCGCCACCACGATCAACAATTCAATCAGCGTGAAACCTTTTTTCATGGTCGTTCTCCCCGGGAGAGCATGAAAGCGAACTATTCAATTATGACTAATTCGATAGAAAAAGACATCAAAAAAATTGATCTGGCGCAAGGGGAATAAACTGATTCAGGGGAACGATCCGTTTCGAGGAGAAAGAAGGGTGGGATCAAATCAGACTTAGATCATGAAATGACACAATCTTGACGCCATCAATAGGATTAAGATTAGAATCGTCTCTCCCATGAATCCCGCTCCGCGCGAAAAAACAATTCCATTTCATCTCCACTGACGAAACAGTTTTTGATCTGGCCGAAAAAATCAGAAAAACGGGGGAATTTTTCAGACGAATCGGAGAGATGAACGGTTAACTCAACATCGGCGATCGCGCCTTCAGGAAGATCGGGCCGCCGAATTTCGATAAGACCGCCTGATTTGATCGTAACCGTCTCTTTAAAGGTATGAGTCATCGGTATTCTCAAACGAATAAGACATGGTTCTGCTTGTTGTCAGTATACCATTATTTCTGTTTCGTGGCGAATTAACCGGTTGAGGCCATCCGGCTTCGGGATGCGCTCCGTTGCACGGAACGGCGGGCTTGCTATCATGGTTGATTGAGTTCAGGCCTGTAATTTTGGTAAAGGAAAGAACATGCGGTTTCTGTCGAACTGGTTGCGTCCTTTTTCCGGCGCCGAGCCCAATTACTGGGAGGGCTACCCCGAATCGCGCCTCAAGGACGTCATTCTCTTTCTGACCGATCGCTGCAACATGCGTTGCGATCACTGCATGTTCTGGGAGCGCATCGACGATCCCGGCGACGAGATGACGCGCGAACAGCTGGGCCGCCTCGCCTCCACCACGCCTTCCTTGCGCACCGTCGCCATGACCGGCGGCGAGCCTTTTCTGCGCAACGACGTGGCCGATATCGTCGAGAACTTCTTCCGCGATAACCAGACCCACAACGTTCAGGTCAATACCAACGGCCTGTTGATGGAACGCATGCGCGCGCTGGTCGAGAGCGACCTGGCCGCGAAGTATCAGAAGTTTCTATCGTTTCAGGTCAGCATCGACGGGCTGGCCGAGACGCATGACCGTGTACGCCGCCTGCCGGGCAGTTTTACGAAAATCACCCGGAACCTGAAAGAGCTGGTCAAACTCGCCGAACAGCATCCGTATTTCCGCGTGGTTGTGCTCACCAACGTCAACAAGGGCAACTACCACGAAATCGATCCGCTGGCTCGCATTCTGTGGGATGAAGTCGGCGTACAGCACGCCTACGACCTCGTGCGCGGAGCCAGTTTTTCGGCGTGGGGCATCCCCGAAGACGTATATCAGCCCGACGACCCGCGCGACTGCGGGCTGCCGCCGCGTGAAGAACTCGACGGGATTGTTGAAACTATCCGCTCGATCAACCGGCGCGAGGGCGGTCATTTCGATCAGTTCGTCGAGCAGCTGCAGATTCAGACCGATCTCTACCTCGGCAAGCCCACGCCCTTCAAATGCCTCTCGGCGGGCCGCACCATCGGCGTGATCTACAGCGACGGCTCCGTCGCCGCCTGCGAGTTCACCACGCCGTTCGCCCACCTGCGCGATTACGATTACGATCTGGGCCGCTTGTGGGCCTCGCCCGAGGCCGAGGCGCGCCGCGCCCGCATCACCGGGTGCGTCTGCACCCACACCTGCTTTGTTCTTACCAGCCTGCAGGAGATGCAGGAGCGCAAAGCCGCCGCGGCCGCCGTCTGACGGCTCACTTTCCGCAAGCCTTTCCTATTTTTCGTCAGAGTTTATTTTGGATGAACGCGCCCGACGCGCGCGGACCGGTTTGTGAATTCGTTGCGATTCGATGAAACGCTCATGAACGACGCACCGCTCGTTTCCGCCGTGCTGGTCAGTTGGAACCGGCTCGACTATCTCAAAAAGGCCATCGATTCGTTGCGCCGCGCGGAGGGCGTTCGTCTGGAGATCATTGTCGCCGACAACGGTTCCAGCGACGGCTCGCTGGAGTGGCTGCGCAAACAGCCGGACGTCGCGTTGATCGAAAACAAGCGCAACGCCGGAGCCTGCCGCGCCCGCAACCAGGGCACGCGCGCCGCGCGCGGCGAGTTTGTGCTCTACATGGATTCAGACGCCGAACTGGTCACGCCCGGCGGCCCGGCGCGGTTGATCGAAACCCTGCGCGGCGATGACGCTCTCGCTGGAGCGGGCGGCGTGATCTATGGCGACGACGCACTCACCCAGGTGTGGTGCGTCTCGCCCACCACCGACTGGGAAGGCAACTACGACCCCGCCGCGTCGGTGGCGATGACGGACGATCCGCACATTCTCTCCACCTGTTTCTGCCTGTTCAAAACCGCCGCCGTGCGCGAGACGGGCGGCTTCGACGAATTTTATTTCTATCTGTTTGAAGACGGCGACCTCTGCCAGCGGATGCGCAAGCGCGGCTATCGCTTCGTCATCGATCCCGAGGTGAAAATCGTCCATCATTACGCCACACCGGGCCGCACCGCGCGGGGGCAGGTCGATTATCATTACTATCACGAGCGCATCCGGATGTATTACCTGCTCAAAAACTGGGGGCTGGCGATGTTTCTCGCCTCGTGGCGGCTCAAGATCGCCGATACGTTGCGCTACCGCCCCCGTTTTCCCTATCTGCCGCTGTGGCGGTACATCGATATCTATTACCTGCGCGCGGCGCTGATGTTTTTCGCCTTTCCTCTCATCCGCCTGCGCCGCTCAAAAAAGTGGATTTAACTTATTCGCCGAACGCGTTGAAACCAGCGCGTTTCGAATCATGAACGGGGAGAGACGATCTGACATGGATGACGCAAGAGTGAAGGCGTTGCTGGAGAAGTTCGGGACGTTGCGCATCGCCGTGTTCGGCGACCTGTTTCTCGACAAGTATCTCGAAATCGACCCCGCGCTCGAAGAAATCTCGATCGAAACCGGAAAACCCGCTCACCAGATCGTGGGCAAGCGCACCCAGCCCGGCGCGGCGGGCACGGTCTGCAACAACCTGGCCGCGCTGGGCGTCGGCCGGGTGGGCGTGATCTCGATCATCGGCGACGACGGCGAAGGCTATGAGTTAAAAAAAGCCTTGCGCGCCCGCCGCATCGAACCGTTGCTGATTGAATCGGCGGAACGATTCACCCCCACGTATACCAAGCCCATGTCGCGCCAGCCCGGCGGCGAGGTCGAGCTCGAACGGCAGGATACCAAAAACCGCCGCCTGCTGCTGAAAACGCTGGAAGGCGAAATCATCGCCAAACTGAAGGAACTCGCGCCCGATTTCGACGCGATCATCGTCGCCGATCAGGTGGAAGAGCGCGACTGCGGCGTAATCACCAGCCGGGTGCGCGAGGTGCTGGCCGAACTGCCCGAGCGCTGCCCCAACACCCTGTTTTACGCCGACAGCCGGGTGCGCATCGGCGAGTTCAGCAACGTGATCGTCAAACCCAACCGCTTCGAATGCGTCAAAGCGATGCGGGAAGATCCGCCCGCCGAGCCGCCGTCTGATCTCGCCCGGCAATGCGCCCGCGAGTTGATGGAGCGCACCGGGCGCACGGTCTTTCTCACGCTCGACAAAGAGGGCATCTGCCCCACCACGCCGGAAACTCAGGACGTATTGCCCTGCCCGCCGGTCGACGGCCCCATCGACATCGTCGGAGCGGGCGACAGCGTGTCGGCCGGCATCGTCTCGGCCCTGTGCGCGGGCGCGACGCCCAACCAGGCCGCCGTGATCGGCAACCTGGTGGCGTCGGTTACGATTCGTCAATTGGGCACTACCGGCCAGGCCTCGCCCGAGCAGGTAATGGAAGCGTGGAACAAACACAAGGCGCTTTACGCCAGCGCCTAGGCGCGGATTCAGCCGCCGGTCTCGTTCAACCCGCGTATCCCAGCGCGGCGGCGGCGCGGTCCATCTCTTCCTCGGTTCCGATCGCGATGCGCAGCGCCAGGCGGCCCGCCCCCACGGCGGCGGTCTGATCGGAAACCAGTATTCCCGCCGAGGCGAGGCGCTGCATGGCGTCGCACCCCTCCGGCCACAGGCTCAGGATGAAGTTGGTGCGCGATGGAATCACCTCCGCGCCCAGTGCCGCTAACTTTTCAGCGAAGCGGCCGCGCCGCGCGATCAGCGCTTCGATGCGCAGCCGGTTGGCGTCGATTTCATCCAGCGCGGCCAGCCCCGCCGCCTGGGCGAGCGCGTTGACGGGAAAAGTCAGCGCGAATCGTTCCAACACGTCGATTGTGGCGGGATGCGCCACGGCGTACCCCAGCCGAACCCCCGCCAGACCAAAACACTTCGACAGACTGCGTAACACCACGCGGCCCTCGCGTTCCATCGCCCAGTCGGCCACCGTTTCGCCCCCGAATTCAAAATAACACTCATCGACAACGACGACGCCAGGCAGGCTGGCGGTCAGCTCGAGCAGCTCCGCGCGCGGCGTTAACGAACCGGTGGGGTTGTTGGGGTTGGCGATAAACCAGAGCGCCACGTCCTGCGCGCCGGGTTCGCGTTCAATATCACCGCGCGAGGGCAGGGCGAATCCATCAACGCGGGCGAATCGCCTGACGGCGCGGCCCTGCCGTTCGGGCACGAAGTGGTAATAAAAGAAGCTGGGCGGAAAAAATCCCACCGTCTCGCCAGGCCGAGTCAGCGCAACGACGGAGAGATCGATCAGATCGTCGGAGCCGTTTCCGCAGATGACGTTTTGCGCCGTGGCGCCGTGGCCGATATACTCCGCCAGCTTCTCGCGCAGGGCGAGGCAGTTGGTGTCGGGGTAGCGATTGACGTGAGCGGCCGCGCGGGCAATGGCGTTCTGCACGTGGGTGCTGGGCGGGAAGGGATTCTCGCCCAGATGAAGAAAGGCCTTGCCCTCATGGCCCTCACGCCAGAACGAGGGAGTGTCTTTTCGAGGCGGTAAAGGATTGTGCATAGTTCAGTTCTCGGATGCCTGTTTCGGTTGAAAGATATGTTATTCGATAGACGGATTGTTTACTTTTTCTGAAAACTGTTTTAAAGTAATGGCCTGTTAATATGTCGCGGAATATATCCCGCCCGAGCGTGACTATGGACAGGATATACCCGAATGATGATTCGCCCGCTGCTATTTACAACCCCGCGCGAATGAAGTTCTCCATGTCTCCGCACCCTTGTATTTGAACTGTTTCTATTTCGGGAGGTAGATATGTCTGGAAAAATACGAATGGGATTTATGCTTTTCGCCTGTCTCGCGATTTCAGCCGCCGCCTGGGCCGAGACGCGCGGCGTCGAGATCCAACCGGTGAACACCGAGACGAACGGCTTTGAGAAAAACGGTTCGGGCGGTGGATTAACCTGGATCACCGAGCCGGTCTCGGGAACCGACGCCGAAACCGTCACCACCGTCGACAGCAATTCCGATAACCTGTGGCGCGCCCGCCGCTTCGGCGCGGAAAAAACAGTCACCAGTTCGAAAAAAGTCACCAACCTCGATAACATCGGCGTTCTTGAAAGCAAGACCGGAACCGGCGGAACCGAAGACGCGCCCGCGGTGAAAACCACCGTCACTTTTTCACAGGCTGGCGTATATACGCTGTTTTTCCGCTATGGCGACGGGCGAAGCAGTACTGAACGCTATGACATTCAATACGCGGTGAACGACGGCGACTTTCAGGAAATCCATCTCGATTACGATGAAGCCACCGAAGGCGATTCGGTCGACGGCAGCGTGTATATCTTCGTCGCTGGATTTGAAATCTGGGAGAAGTTCATCGGCTCGTTCGAGGTCAACGCGGGCGATTCGATCACCATCATCGCCGACGACATCATTCAGGACGGCCCCGGCAGCGGAGACCGCAGCGTTTACGCCGGGTTGCGCGTGACTGGCGCCAATCTCGACCTCGACCCGCCCTCAATGGGGTTGGAAGTCGACATCGTCAACGCCGACACCACCGGACTCGAAAAAGCCGGCGCGGACGGCGCGGGCAACACGTGGACCAGCGAAACCGTGGGCGTCAGCGACGCCGATGGACTCACAACCGTTGACAGCGGCACGGATAACAAGTGGCGGCCCCGGCGCTTCGGCGCGGGCCCGACCGCGTTGCACGGTCTTCTACTCACCAATCGGACCGATTTCGGCGTGCTGGAGAGCAAGATCGGCGATGGAACCGAAGACGCGCCTCCCGTACACACCGCCCTGACCTTCGCCAAGGCGGGAACCTATACGCTGTACCTGCGTTACGGAACCGGCCGGGGCAGCGCGAATGAACGCTATGACATTCAATATTCGTTCGATGGCTCAACCTGGTACATCACCCGCCTCAATTACGACGAAGCCCTCGAGGGCGACGCCTGGGACGGCGCGGAGTATATCTCGCTGGCGGGGTTTGAAATCTGGGAACGCAACATCGGCACGTTTGACGTGGCGGCGGGCGGAACCATCGACGTCTACGTCGACGACGTAATCCAGGACGGCCCCAACACCAACGACCGTTCCGTCTACGCGGGTCTGCGCGTCACCGGCGGCGGTCTGGGCGGCGGGCAGGTGGTCGACGCCATTGGCTATGAGGTCGATCCGCTCAACGGCTCTTCCGCTTTTCTGCGTGACGGCGGCGACGGCAAGGGAACCACCTGGCGCACCTTTTCGCCTATCGACGAATTCGAAGAACCCATCGGCACGGACGATCGCTTCGATTCATTCTGGTGGGGACGGCGCGACACCATTGAAGCGGGCCCGCTCGGCATCAAAACCCGCTTTTCGAGCATCGGCTTGATCGAGAGCGGCGGGCCGCCCGATGAAGACGCCTACCCCATCCGCTCTGAAATCACCCTCGCCGAAGCGGGAACCTATGACGTATGGCTGCGTTACGCCAATGGGCTGGCGGCCGATAACCGCTACGATATTCAGTATTCGCTGAACGACGGCGACCCGGTCGTGTTGAGGCTGGTGGCCGAAGAAGGCGCGACCAAATCGGCCGACGGCTCGATTCTTCAACATTTCTACGGCGCGACGCGCTCACGGGAGTTGTGGGAAAAGAAGATCGGGACGGTCACCGTAACGGCCGGCGAAACCATCGCGGTTCAAATCGACGACGTCGAACAGGACGGCCCCAACGCCGACGACCGCACCGCCTACGCCGGGCTGCGCGTAGTCAACGCGAATGCGTCATCCAGCATCGGGGCGTGGGAGTTGTTCTAAGCCCGATCGTTCAGTAATCACTCGTTCAACCCTACGGAACAGGGCCTCGATTGCGAGGCCCTGTTTTTGTCAGGCGCTCTGATTGAACGTAACGAAAGCGGCGCATACAAAAAAACCGGGGCGCCACGATGACGCCCCGGTCGTGTGTGGCTGAATGTTGACGCCGCTTACTTTTCAGAACCCATGCCGTCTTCAAACGAACCGGTGGCGACGGGGAAGCAGCAGTTGTCGCGAACGTACGCGATGCCGTTGGCGCTGGTGGCGTCGACGTCGCGATGGGCGCTTTCGGCCTCAACCACCATCGGAGCGGTCGCCGTGCCCATCACGCTGCAATACTTCTGCGGATAGCCGATGGTGATCATCAACTCGACGAAGCGCGTCATGTTGATGTCGCCGGTGGGCAAGTCGCAGAACTGCATGCCGCGCTGCTGCCAGCCGGGCTGCATGGCGCGAAGCGGGAAGCCGGGGCGAATCACGTGATTCTTGATATGGCAGCCGTAGCAGCGATCGGCGACTTTCAGAAAGCGGGTTTCCCAGCTCTCGCCTTCCCAGCAGTGGGAGGGGTCGACGTTGACGCCGAGGCATTTGTCGCCGTCGCAGATGTCGACCAGCATGTTGAAGTCGTCCGCGCACATCGCGCCGGTGCCGGGGTGAATCTCATGGCAGAGATACTGACCCTGCGAGTTGGCGTGCTGGCGGATTTTGGCGGTTTTGGAAACGAAGCGCTCCTGACCTTCTTTCAACAGGTCGAAGCCCGGTCCCGCCCAGAAGCCCCAGGGATAACCGGTGGCGAGTTCCCAGCCGAAGGCGACGCCCCAGAACATGGGCACGATCTTGACGCCCAGTTCGGCGGCCAGGTCGAGCGCTTTGAGAATGTAACTTTCGGCCCAGGCTTCGATCTCGGCCGTCGACTTTTTGGCCACGTCGCCCGGGATGAACGGAATCATGCTTTTGGTGCCCGTCCAGGCCGAGGTGTGTACCCAGAAGGGGCAGTGCATCGAGATGCCGTCGAGGTGAAGACCGCGCTTTTCAAACGCGCCCTTAATCTCAGCCGCGCTCTTGAAGCCGCCCTTACCGTCTTCAAGCATGAAGTTCGAGGGCTGCGCGCCGCCCGCGCCGGATTGTTTGGCGAAGTCGAGCAAGCCTTCCAGCCCTTTCGGGCCATGCTGAGCGCCTTCAATACTTGGATGAAAACAGGCTTGTGCCATGATTCGTAACTCCTTCTTCCTCCAAGGAAATGGTGAATCGATAATTCGCAACCAGTGGATTCAGGCGATACCGTTCCCCGCGAAACGCCGGAGACGCTCGCCGACCCATCAAATTGACAAGTACACCAACCTACCGTGAATTTCACGCCGCTTCAAGGTTTTGCCGATGTCAAAGCCGGGGGAAGTCGTTTTTCCGCGACAGGGCGGTAAAGCGATAAATCTCCGCCGCGAATCGCACTGAAATTGTTTTTCACCATGAAATATGGTAAAACGGCGTCGCGATGCCACTCTGGGTTCGATCACGTGAAACAGGGAGAATGGAATGACGATGCAGCGGCGCGACGTGTTAAAGATCATGACGGCGGCTTCATTCGCGGGTCTCTACGGCGGCGAGGCTTCGGCTCAGCCCGGACGGCGGCGGCCCCGCGTCCGCACCGAATCGGTGTGGCGCGTTTTTGAAGAGCCCCATCTCTCGGAGATCGCGTTTCCACTGGGTGGAATCGGCACGGGCTGCGTCTCGGTCGGCGGGCGCGGCGAGTTGCGCGACTGGGAAATCTTCAACCGGCCCAACAAGCGCTCCACGCTAGAAAACACCTGCTTTTCGTTGTGGTTTCAGCAAGACGGCGAAGAATCGCGCGCGATGATTCTTGAATCGCGCCTGAGCCCGCCGTTTCGCGGCGGCTTCGGCCTGAGCCGCGATTCGATGCCGGGCATGCCACGCTTTGCCTCGGCGCAGTTTCTGGGCTCATACCCCTTCGCGCGCGTCGAATTCGTCGATGACGAGGTCCCGCTCGACGTCTCGCTGGAATGCTTCAACCCGATGATTCCCGGCAACCCCGAAGACAGCGGCATCCCCGCCGCGATTTTCTACTGGCAGATCGAAAACAAAGCGAAAAAACCGGTCACGTTGACGGTCATGGGGTCGCTGCAGAACGTCATCGGCAAAGACAAGCGCGGCGGCGGCGTGAACGAATACGTGGATGAAGGCGCGTTTCGCGGCATCCGCATGACCAACGTCAAACTCGATCATCGAGACGAAAACTGGGGAAGCATGGCGCTGGTCACCACCGCCGAATCGGTCACCTACGCCGCGCGCTGGGACCGGGGCGGATGGTTCGACGCACAGAGCCTGTTCTGGAACGACTTTTCTGAAGACGGCCTGCTGGAGCCGCTGCCGAAATCGGACCCCAGCCCCGACGGTCAGCACGACACCGCCTCGCTGGGCGCGCGTCTTCGGCTGGCGCCGGGCGAACGCGCCTCGGTTCCGTTTTTCATTACGTGGCGGTTCCCCAATCGCGTCAATTACTGGAACTCGGAGAAAGAACTCAAAGAGAAGGACGGTTCGGATCCGTTCGTCGGCAACCATTACGCGACGCGATTCACCAGCGCGTGGAACGCGGCGGAGTATACCGTCAAAAACCTCGAACGGCTTGAAGACGAAACCCGTCTTTTTCATGAAGCGCTGTTTTCAAGCAGCCTGCCGCCCGAAGCGCTCGACGCGATTTCGAGCCAGATGTCGATCATCCGCACGCAGACCTGTTTCCGCGACCATAACGGAAACTTCTTCGCCTTCGAGGGCACGCACGACACCGGGGGTTGCTGTCCGCTTAACTGCACCCACGTCTGGAACTATGAACAGGCGCTGGCTCATCTATTCCCCAGCCTCGAACGCACCATGCGCGTCGTCGATTTCAACGTAAACACCTCCGGCGTGGGGCGCATGGCGTTCCGCACCCTGCTGCCTCTGGGCAAGGCGTTCTGGTGGTTCGGCCCCGCCGCCGACGGCCAGATGGGCACGGTCGTCAAACTCTACCGCGAGTGGAAACTCTCGGGCGATATGGACTTTCTCAAAAAGGTCTGGCCCAACGCCAAAAAAGCGCTCGAATTCGCCTGGACCGAATGGGACCCGGAAAAATCGGGCGTGATGACAGAACGCCAGCACAATACCTATGACATCGAGTTTTACGGGCCCAACCCGATGATGGGCGCGATCTATCTGTGCGCGTTGCGCGCGGGCGAAGAGATGGCGCGCGCGCTGGGCGACGACGCCTCCGCCGATGAATACCGCGCGGTGTATGACAAGGGCTCGAAGACGCTCGACGAAAAAACATGGAACGGCGAGTATTACATTCAGGTTTACGACCCCGATCAGCACACCAAGTATCAGCTGGGCGACGGCTGTCTGAGCGACCAGCTGCTGGGGCAATGGATGTCGCACGTCGCCGGGCTGGGCTATCACCTGCCCGAAGACCGCGTCAAAAGCGCCATCCATGCGGTCTATCAATACAACTTTAAAGAGACGCTCTCTCATCACTACAACCCCCAGCGCATTTACGCGCTGGGCGACGAGGGCGGGCTGCTGCTCTGTTCGTGGCCGCGCGGCAACCGCCCCGCGCTGCCCTTCGTCTACTCGGATGAAGTATGGACGGGCATCGAGTACCAGGTCGCCGCTCACCTGATCTACGAGGGCTTCGTCGAAGAGGGCATGAACGTCGTCAAAGCGGTGCGCAACCGTTACGACGGCGAGCGCCGAAACCCGTGGAACGAGGTCGAATGCGGACACCACTACGCCCGCGCCATGGCGAGCTGGTCGGTGTTACTGGCGCTGTCGGGCTTTGAGTTCGACGCGCCCGCGCGCGCCATCGGCTTTCAGCCGCGCGTCAAAAAGCCCAACTTCACCTGCTTCTGGTCGGCGGGGCCGGGCTGGGGCGTCTATGAACAGGCGCTGAATGGACGCCGCCTGCAGGGCGAGATCAAGGTGCATTACGGGCAGGCCGAGCTGGTGCGCTTCACCCTGCCCGCGCCGGGCGACGCCATCCGCCGCCAGCGAATCGAGGCGAAGGTCTTCGCCGGAGAGAACGAACTGCCCGTGCGCGCCGCCGCGCTGGAGGGCGAACGCGGCGTGGTGGAACTGGAAACGCCGCTGTTGATCCCGCGCGGCGAATCGGTGACGGTCGTCCTCACCGCGTGAACGAGGCGGAACAGAACTGACAGGGGAAAAATCAATCCATCACGACCAGTGGCGGGACCACCAGAATTTAGTGAATTCAGTATTGATGTCAAAGATCGAGGTGGGGTCGATGCGGCCGAAGGTGATCTCGACGTCGATCAGAAAGAGGTAGGGTTCTTTTTCCACGCGGGCGATGCGGCCCTTGAGCGCGTTTTTGTCGGCCTGTACGGCGATTTTGGATAGACGTTTCTTTTCCGACAACAGGCACACCACGTCCTGCCCCGCCGCCAGCGGATGGATCGACTTGAGCAGCATGGCGCTTTTGGCGACGTTCACCGTCTTGCACTGAACCAGCTCTTCGGTGTCGACGACGTACACGTAGCAGTTCATCACCAGCTCGATGCGCTTGCCATCATCGCGCGTTTCGCGCGGTTTGTTGGGTTTGACGGGCGATTGCGCGGCGGCTGGTTTCGGTTTGGCGCGGGTGGTTTTCTTTTTCCAGAACATGCGTCTCGGTTTCCGCGCGGTCAGCGCGATATGATCTTGCCGCCCAGAACGGCGCGGCCCATGCGCTTGTCGAGCACGGCGTGCGCGCCCAGATCGGCCACCACCTTCGAGGCGGAGTTGCACAGCAGGGCGCAGATGATCGCGCGGCTCATCTCGGGGGTGAACGAGGCGACGAACGCCTTCTGCTTGTCGAACGTCTTCAGTTTTTCGAAGCGTTGCAGATTCTCCCGCACCTTCGCCGGGTTCTGCTGAATGTAGCGCTGCGCCAGAATCTCCTGGATCATCGCCATCCGCACGGTTTCTTCGCCGAACAGCGCTTCGAGTTCCTGCTTTAAACTCACGATACCCTCTCCCTCTTTGCGAGCGTCCGCCGTGGAGATACCATTCCATTTTCAGCGAACGTAATATGGACGTTATCCATCATTATCGCCGCATCTCAAGCAAAATGAAGAAAAAACTTAACCATGCGGGCCGCGCGGCGGCCCCGAAGGACGAACGGTCATGAGTGACGCCCCCTCCGTACAACCCTCGTTGAACGAAATCGTCTCGCTGTGCAAACGGCGCGGCTTCATCTTTCCATCCAGCGAGATCTACGGCGGTTTCGCCGCCTCGTGGGATTACGGCCCGCTGGGCGTCGAACTGAAGAACAGCGTGAAACAGTCGTGGTGGAAAGACACCGTCACCAGCCGCCCGAACGTGGTGGGCATGGACGGCGCCGTCACCACCCACCCGCGTGTGTGGGAGGCCTCCGGCCACGTCGAGGGTTTTCACGATCCGCTCATTATCTGCAAGACCTGCGGCCACCGCTTCCGCGCCGACAAGATCAACGAAGAACAATGCCCGCAGAAGCCCAGCAAAAAGCCGCACGAATGCGGCGGTGAGCTGACCGAACCCAAAAACTTCAACCTCATGTTCAAAGTCCATTGGGGGCCGGTCGAAGACGCGGGACAGTTCACCTACCTGCGCCCCGAGACGTGCCAGACCATTTTCCCCAATTTCAAGAACGTACTGACCACCACCCGCCAGCGCGTGCCTTTCGGCATCGCCCAGATCGGCAAGTCGTTCCGCAACGAGATCACCACCAAGTCGTTTATCTTCCGCCAGCGTGAGTTCGAACAGATGGAACTCGAATTCTTTACCCATCCCAACGAAGCCAAACAGTGGTTCGAGCATTGGGTGAACGCACGCAAGGAGTGGTACATTTCGCTGGGCGTGCGCGCCAGCCGCCTGCGTCTGCGCCAGCACGACGCAGACGAACTCGCGCATTACGCCGACGACTGCTACGACGTCGAATATCAGTTCCCGATGGGGTGGCAGGAGCTGGAGGGCATCGCCAACCGCACCGATTTCGACCTCAAGCGTCACATGGAGTATTCGAAAAAAGACTTGTCGTACCGCGACGACCTGACCGGCGAGAAGTATGTTCCTTACGTCGTCGAGTCATCGGCGGGCGTTGACCGCACCGTGTTGACGTTGCTCTCCGACGCCTACGACATCGACCAGGCGCCGAACGACAAGGGCGAGATGGAAGAACGCAACGTGTTGCGCTTTTCGCCCAAGGTCGCGCCGGTGACGCTGGCGGTGTTTCCATTGTTCAAAAAGCCGCCCGAGATGGTCGAGCTGGCCCACAAGATCGAAGACGATCTGCGCCTCGATTATAAAACCAACTACGACGACGCGGGCAACATCGGCAAGCGCTATCGCCGCCAGGATGAAATCGGCACGCCGCTGTGCATCACCGTCGATCACGACTCGTTGCAGGACAACTCGGTCACCATCCGCAATCGCGACGACATGAGCCAGATTCGCGTCAGCGTCGATCAGCTGCGCTCCGCCATCGCCGACCAGTTGAAAGAGATGTCCAAGCCCCGCGCCTGACGACGGCTCATTATTTCCTCAAAACGTAAAAGAGCGGACGGTTTCTCGTCCGCTCTTTTCTTTAGTTTGGCTATCCGTGGGCATAGAAAACAGCGTGATGCAATGAGTTTTTGATTTTTTGCATGGTTTGCTTTTGGGACGCGAGGTGCACGAAGCGGGAGAAATTCTTGGGTTGAATCGCGAGTCCCCAAAGGTG
>WGLV01000053.1 GCA_016125385.1 bacterium | reverse complement strand
CACGAGTCCCTTGGACAAGCCTCCGGTTTGTCCACAGCCGCTTGAGGAAACGAGCGCGCTCGTTTCCTCACAGGATTCACAAGCATAAGAACAACGCAAAAACTCTCACTTCAACTGGATCAAAAAAACGGGGCTAGACACAGACACGTCCAATCTATGAGAAAAGACATGAGCGAACGGAAACGAATACTGGTCACCAACGACGACGGCATTCATTCGCCGGGGATTCAGGCGCTGGCGGACGCGCTGGAGGAACTCGGCGAAGTGTGGATCATCGCGCCCGACCGCGAGCGCAGCGCGGTGTCGCACTCATTCACCATGAACCATCCGATTCGCGCGCATCACCTGCGCGAACGGGTGTACATGATCGACGGGACTCCGGCGGATTGCGTGATGTTCGGCGCGCGGGGCTATCTCGAACATAAGCCGGACTTCGTCGTCTCGGGCATCAACCGCGGCCCCAATCTGGGCATCGACACGGTGTACTCGGGCACGGTGGCGGCGGCGCATGAAGGGCATCTGTGCGGACTGCCCTCGGCGGCGTTTTCGCTCAACCTGACCAAGCCAGGCGAAGTCATGCACTTCGCTGACGCGGCGCGCGCGGCGAAGGCGGTGGTGAAGATGATGATGGAGAAAACGACGCCCGCCGGAACGTTTCTGAACGTGAACATTCCAAACGTCCCCTACGAGGAAATGCGGGGCGCCGTAGCGACGCGGCTGGGGCAACGCATCTATCGCGACACCATCATCCGGCGGGTCGATCCCCAAGGGAAGGAATATTTCTGGATCGGCGGCGAGGCGCCTACCTGGGTCAAGGCGGAAGGCGACGATTTTCACGCGCTGGAACAGAACAAGATTTCGATCACGCCGCTGGGACAGGATTTCACCCAGCATCACGCCATCCCCGAACTGGACCGCTGGGATTTGAATTTACCGTGAATTTGGGGTTACATACCCCTTCCCGCCTCTCGCGAGGCCGCATTTTTCATCAGGAGCCAAATCCTTGTTCACGGAACTGAAAGACTGGACGATCTCGCTCGTCATTCAAAACGGCCAGTTCACCGACCACGCGCTGTGGTCGCTG
Source organism: bacterium (assembly GCA_016125385.1). Lineage (GTDB taxonomy): Bacteria > Hinthialibacterota > Hinthialibacteria > Hinthialibacterales > Hinthialibacteraceae > WGLV01. The sequence goes on along the minus strand of WGLV01000053.1, from coordinate 48,997 downwards.
GCGGCTATCTCATTCGCGGAGTCTTCGTTTTTTCCGATTCCACCCGATATCCCTTTTATCGTGATGGGGGTTACCTTTCCCAAGACGGCGTACACGCTGGCGGCGATCATGACGGTTGCGTCGGTTCTGGGCGCGGCGGCTGGCTACTGGATCGGCCTGCTGGGCGGGCGTCCATTGGTGAAGTGGCTGGCGAATTCAGGATGGACGAGCTGGCTGTTCACCGAGGAGAAGTTTGAGAAAGTGGAAGCGCTGTACAACAAGTACGACTACTGGATCGTGCTGGCGGCGGCGTTCACTCCCCTGCCCTATAAAGTATTCACCATCACCGGAGGGGTCTGCAAGATCCACTTCGCCCGATTCATGATGGTTTCGGTTTTAGGCCGTGGCGGACGTTTTTTTCTGGTAGGAACGGTTTTGTATTTCTTCGGCGAATCGGCGAAACCGCTGCTGGGACGCATGGATATTTTTCTTGGCGTCATGCTGATTCTGGGTATTCTAGGTTTCGTGGCGATCCGCTGGATCAAGCCCCACCATGACGAAAGTTGAACTCCATTTCACGATATTTGATTTGCGGTACACTGAATTCACTCACACCAACGTCTCATTTCACCAAGGAATGAGACGTTTGATTTTTCTGGGCGGATTGAATGACGACGAGAGAACGCGAGTTCCATCCTACCGAAGGCATCCCCATTCAGTTCTATCTGGATGAGGTGGAGAGCGGCGCACGCGAGCAGGCGGAATGGTGCGCGAAGCTGCCGCACGCCTTTCATCACATCGCCCTGATGCCGGACGCCCACCAGGGCTATGCGATGCCGGTGGGCGGCGTCATGGCGCTGAAAGGCGCCGTGATGCCCAACGCGGTCGGCGTCGATATCGGCTGCGGGATGGTGGCCGCGCAAACCGACATTACGCGTCACGATGTACGGAGCGAATTTGAATTGCTGGCGGAGACGATTCTGCACTCGATTCCGGTCGGGTTTGAATGGCACAAAGAGCCACAAGAAGACGAAGTGGTCGAACGCGTTCAGGCGAAAGGAAAGCGCAAGGCGGCGCTGAAACAGCGCATGCCGATCGCCGCCGAACACGCGGACGAGGTTCCTTACCAGCTGGGAACCTTGGGCGGGGGGAATCACTTCATCGAGTTTCAAAGCGATCAGGACGGGCGGCTGTGGGTGATGCTGCACTCCGGATCGCGCAACATCGGCTACACCATCGCCAATCATTATCACAAACTCGCGAAGGAATACTGTCAATCTCACGGCTCATCGTTTCCTGGCGATTACGCCTATCTCCCGCTGGACCTGCCGGAGGCGCAACGGTATCTGGATGAGATGCAGTGGGCGATGGATTTCGCCATGCAGAACCGGTTGCACATGCTGGAGCGCGTGTTTGAGATCATGGAGGCGGTGTTTTCGCGTCCCGTGCGGAAAACGATGGAAGTGCGCACTCATCACAATTACGCCGCGTGGGAAACGCACTTCGGCGAGCGCGTTCTGGTCCATCGCAAAGGCGCGGTGAGAGCGCTGGATGGCGAAACGGTCACGATTCCCGGTTCCATGGGAACGTGCAGTTACATCGGCCGCGGCAAAGGATTCGCGGATTCATTCACCTCCTGCTCACACGGAGCGGGACGATGTATGGGACGATTGCAGGCGAAACGGGAAATCTCCAGAGATGACTTTCATCGGCAGATCGGCAACGTGATCGTCGCAACCCCCAAGATGAACAACATCATTGATGAAGCCCCCGCCGCATACAAAGACATAGAAGACGTAATGCAAAAACAACAACATCTGGTTGAGCCTTTGTATCGGCTGGAACCGATTGCGGTCGTAAAAGGATAAGTCAGGCGGCTATTCCGCTTATTTCATCTTACTTCCACTCAAAATACAACTTTTTACAATTTGCGATTGCGGGAGTCGTTCAGTTATGACAAGCTAGACGAGTCGCCAAATCGACATTTTGACCAATCGCGCCGAAATTTTCATTTCCTATTGAAAATCGGCGATTTCATCAGAGGCCAATACAACAAGAAACACTGACAACTTCGATAGCGACCGAACGGGAGACAATCCAATGAAGATGAAAAAAGTGATAGTTTGGGTTGTGATCATCGGCGCCATCATCGGTGGGCTCGCGTTCTGGACGAACAAACCCTATACCAGCGTACAATACCTGGGCTCCACCACGCAAAAAGGCCGTCAAAATCCCATCATCTACGCCGCCTCGAAAATCTTCGCACAACGAAAACAACTCACCGGGAACGATCCATACAAGCTGTATCTATTTGCCGACGATCCCGACGGATTGAAAAGCGTAAAATTCATTGTTGACGGCAAAGAAGTGAAGACGCCGTTCGAGGGCGACAGTAAAACATTCGAAAAGGAATACGACGGCGTTACGGAATATGGTCTGCACACCTACCATCTCACCGCTACGGACTCAAAAGGGAACACTTCCAGCGCGGACGCGATGGTGAACGTCGTTCCACCCGCCAGCACGGTCGGCGTCGGCTTCTAGCTGGCAGTGCCAGTCCCCTGTTTGAAATAAGGATCCACTACAGTATCCAGCGGCCTCGTTGGGCCGGATGATCGCGGGGCGAAATCAATTTTACGAATCTTGAAATACTTCCTGGCAGTGCCAGTCCCCTGTTTGAAATGAGAATCCACTACAGAATCCAGCGGCCTCGTTAGGCCGGATGATCGCGGGGCGAAATCAATTTTACGAATCTTGAAAGACTTCCGGCAGTGCCATCCGCCTGTTTGAAATGAGAATCCACTACAGAATCCAGCGGCCTCGTTGGGCCGGATGTTCTCAGAAGAAATTCAATTTCATGAATCTTGAAAGACTTCCGGCAGTGCCAGTCCCCTGTTTGAAATGAGGCTCCACTACAGCATCCAGCGGCCTCGTTGGGCCGGATGCTCGCGGGGCGAAATCAACTTTGCGAATCTTGAAATCCTTTCTGGCAGTGCCGACCTTCTGGTATTTGGGATTCCGAGCACCAAGCGTTCCCGTTGGTCGCTGAGGCATGAGTGGTCGAGTATGCGAATCAGTATTAATGGTTTGAGTTTTCTCAGAAATTACCCGGCGTTCCATCCTGTCCCTGAAAGCCTTGTCCCAATATTCCGCCATCGGTCGTCATGATGTCTCCGATACTGATAAGGCCGTTGGTTGAGTCATACGCCATCCAGTTCATCAGGCGTTGAGGCGACTGGATGTACCAGCGGTCGGGGCCGGGGCTGCGCGCGACGTACGCGGCGGTGGGATGAGAATTCTGCGCGCCGCCCTGCAAGTTATCGCGCCTCATGACGTCGATGTTGCGCCAGTGATAGACGCCATCCATCACCGCTTCCCACGCGGCGCCAGAGATTTCGTTATCCTGCGGGACGAAAGGATCGAAAAAGGCGCCGCCATTCAGATACGCCGTTGGCGTCGTCAACGGAGACCAGACCTGAAAACCGCGTTGGTAGATCCCCGCGGCGGCCCATTCGGAGGGATCATTGATATAGCGGTTGTTATCGATCTGGTACATTCCCAGCGCTGTTCGGATGGAGCGTAAATCAGCGAGCGCCCGCGATACCTTGGCTCGAACCTGAGCATTGAGGAAGTTGGGGACCGCGATCGCAGCCAGAATTCCTATGATCGCAACCACGATCAGGAGTTCGATTAATGTGAAACCCTTGCGATTCGCCACTCATCACCTCCAGCGTAGTGAATGACTTACTATACAAGAATGCCTCAGTATGAAGAACAAAAAAAAACTCCTTGAATATACAGGGAGTTTTTCTTGTTTTTATAAACTCGGATTCGATCACGCGGTGAGGACGATGTTGCCATAGGCGCCGCGTTCCATGACAGCGGAATGGCCTTTGAAGGCTTCCGCAAGCGGGAAAGTTTTCCCCACGATGGGGCGCAGGGTTCCATTCGCCAGCCCCGCCACCAGACCAGCATGAATTTCAGCCATCTCGTTTTCAGGCGTGGTCATGATCACCATTCCCACTATGTTCGCTTCCTTGCCCATAATCGCACGGGGTTCAAATTCGATGGCGCCGCGGCTTCCGATCACCACAATGCGGCCACGCAAAGCAATGAGTTGGAGGTCACGCTTGAGATTGACATTGGCGAGCATTTCCAGCACGACATGGACGCCGCGTCCGCCGGTCCATTCGAGAATTTCGTTTTCATATCCATCCTGAGAGTGATCGACGACAAGATGGGCGCCCTGGTCAAGAACCAGTTGTTTCCCTTTATCCGTGCTGGCGGTTCCTATGACGCGCATGCCCGCCGCACGGGCGATCTGGGTGGCGGCTACGCCCACGCCGCCACTGGCGCCGTGGATCAACAGAGTTTCTCCCGGCCGTGCTTTCGCCTTGTGAAACAGCGCTCGAAACGCGGTCGCGTAAGGAATGTAAACGCAGGCGCCTTGTTCGAATGTAACGTTTTCAGGGAGCGGTTGAGCCTGATTCTCCCCGCATATCAACTGCTCGGCATACGCTCCGGTCAGATTGCCCGCGACATACACCCGGTCACCGGGTTTAAATCGAGTCACGCCATCGCCGATTTCAAGAATCTCGCCCGCCGCGTCCATACCGGGCGTGTATGGCAATGGCGGTTTGAGAACGTAGGCGCCTGATCGAATGTAGGTGTCGACCGGATTGATACCCGCCGCTTTCACCTGAACCGTCAACTGCCCAGCAGCCGGATGCAAATCGTCCACTTCTTCAAATTTCATTACCTGAGGATCGCCGAATTCATGAACGCGAATGGCTTTCATAGGAAAATCTCCTTCCGCAGTTTCAACAAAAGCACAAAGAACCGTTTCTTTTGAGAATCAGCCTGTTTACACACACCGAAGGTATCGGTCAGCCGCAAGTTTTGATGCACCATGACCGACCAAAAGCGTAGCACCATCCCGGATGTCTCACCAGTCAGTCATCTTTATTTCGTTAACGCTTTGGTTTATGAATAGATTGAAAATAAAAAAGTTACAACATTCCCGATGACTTTTCGTTCGATCTATTCTATGATTTTTTTGTAAGAATTGCGCTTGTGATTGTGTTGCCATTCCAATCAAAAAGGGGAAGAAACATGAAAAAACGTTTTATACTGCTCTGCCTCATGACTCTGCCGCTGATGATGGCGGCCGCCCAGGATCAAATCGTTCCGATCACCAGTTTTGAAAACGGCGAAGACTGGCAGTGGACCGGCGGAAACGTCCAGTTCACGCTGGTGGAAGAAATGCCCGCCGGCATTCAACCGATCGACGGCGATTGGGCGATGACGGTAAATTACGACAACCTGGGTGGAACATGGAAATACTCAAGCATGACGTTCCCCACAGGGAGCGTCGATCTGACAGGGATGCGTGAAATTCACGTCTGGGTTTACTTTTCAGAAGAATGCGAAGGCGACCTGAGCATGCGCCTCGACCTGGCTGACGGCAACATACTCGGCATGGCTTACGCCTCCGCTAAAGGGGAATGGCAGGAACTGGTTTTTCCTATCGACCGGAAGCTGGCTAACAGCGAATTTATCAAGACGGTCGGCTGGGTAGGCGGTTTTATCTGCCCTGAAACCGGAACCAACCACGGCGAAGTGTATGTCGATAATATTTACGCGGTGCGCCCCGCCGATACGGTTGAAGTCGAAGAAAAGCTGGTCTACGGCTTTAACGAAGCCGATCCGGATACCGGTTTCCCGGTGGGCTGGCAAACCAATGAAGGCCAGATAGCAGAACTCGGCCTTGGCGAAACCACGCCGAAAGAAGGCAGCAATTACATGGTATTCGCCGCGAACAGCAGTTACGCCTGGAACGTACAAACCAGCGACGCGATCAACGCTTTCGATCGCTGGGCGGAAGTTCAGGAAATTCTGTTCGATGTCTTCATTCCAGAAGCCATGTCGGATGGCTGGATTCAATCGCGTATCGCCGTGCAATCGGGCATTACCGACAATACCGACTCGGAAGTCTGGACGGAGACGAAGGAACTGGGCTATTCAGGCGCGACCAGCGATTGGCGAGAACTGCTGTTCTCGTTCGATATCACCCCGCATCAAGCGAATCTGATGGATCCGGCGGGCTGGATCGCGGTGCATATTTCCACCAACAATGGAGCGAACGACGGCGGGAAATTCGTATTCGTCGATAATTTCCGCGTCGCGGTGCCGGTGGTATCCGACGTATCGAACTGGTCAATCTTCTAACACAATTCTGAACAAACCAATCATAAGCGCACAAAAGGCCCTCGCGATCGCGAGGGCCTTTTTTTTCTAATTTTTATACGCTTATCCTCTGTAACCGGCGTCAAGAGGATCACTTTGTGATATTGTTTTGTTAGAATTTCATGAGGACAAACTGCGTTTTTCGATTCAACTATTTTGCAGGGAGATGAATGATTTCATGTTTGCGATGAATAAGACCAATCCGGCTTTAAACCGGCTCGCCGGGCTTTTTGTTTTTTTTCTTGTTTTTTCAACATCTTCACACGCCCAGTTGAGGATCAACGAGATACTGACCTCCACCGATCAGGAAGACTCGATGGAGACGCCGCAGGAATGGATTGAGTTGTATAACGCGACCGGTTCGCCAATAAATCTGATGGGGTACAGCCTCAGCGACGACTCACTCAGACCGCGCAAGTGGCTTCTGCCTTCCATTACCCTGCCCGCCAACAATTATCTATTGATCTGGGCCACTGGATATAACCGCTATACGCCCGGCGATTATCACACCAATTTCCGCTTGAAGCGGGAGGGCGAGCGTCTCGCGTTATATGACGTATCGGTCGCGATCGTCGATGAGTTGCTCTATCCACCGCAACGCAAAGACGTCTCATACGGACGCGATCCTGCGGACCCGGAGCAATGGCTCTTTTATGAAAATCCCACGCCGGGAGCGGCGAACGGGACGCAAGGCGTTGCCGGATTCACGAGCAAGCCGGTTCTTTCTGTAAACGCGGGTTTGTATGATGAGGCGGTCCGAGTCACAATCACCGCCATGCCAGAGGAAAGCGTATATTACACGCTGGATGGTTCAGAGCCCTCTCAAAGCAGCACACGATACAGCGCGCCTCTTCGAATCGCGGAAAGCGCCAGCCTGCGCGCCCGGACGTATCGCACTGGATACCTGCCCGGCGATGAGGCGGACGCCTCCTACGTGATTCGTGAATCCATCGACCGCCCCATTATCACAATCACGACCGATCCGGACAATTTATGGGATTCGCGAACAGGCATCTATACTCACGCCACTTCGACGGGACGCGCCTGGGAGCGCCCCGCCTTCGTTCAGTTTTTCAACCCGGCGGGCGATGTCTTCGCGGAGGCGAACTGTGGAATCCGTATACACGGCGGCGCCTCACGGCAACGCGCCGACAAAAAGTCGTTCCGGCTGTATTTCCGCTCCGAGTATGGCCCCGGCAAGTTGGACGCGCCGGTGATTCCCGATGCGGCGGCGAAGATGCTTCCATTCGACAAGCTGGTTTTACGCGCGAATTATAACGACAGTTGGGTGCATTGGGATCAGCAGGAACGCGACCTGGCGACTTATGTATACGATCAACTGTCACGCAACCTGTCAGGCGACATGGGGATGGCCTACTCACGCGGGACCTACACCGACCTGTATCTGGATGGGCAATACTGGGGCGTTTACAACCTCTGTGAACGGATTGAGAGCGATCTGTTGAAGACGTTTTACGGCGGCGACGCCTGGGACGTCGTGAAGGACGATGAGATCAAGGAAGGCGATTCCACCGAATGGAATCGGCTGCAATCGTTCGTATCACGCAGCAACCTGCGTAATGAAGAAGATTATCAGGCCATTCAAGCCATGGTCGACGTCCCTGAATTCACCGATTATTTTATTCTTAACATCTGGGTTCAAAACGATGACTGGCCCATGAAGAATTATTACGCCGTACGCGAACGGACGCCTAACGCCAAGTGGATGTGCGTGATATGGGATATTGAATATTCGTTCGGCGCTGGCGGACCTCGCGGGGCGATTTCGAACAACACGTTCAATCACGCACGATCATCAAGCGGCGTTTTATCTCAGCTTTTCAGCAAACTGCTGACCAATGACGATTACAAACGCTATTTTACAACGCGGCTGGAAGAATTGCTTTCAAGCACCTTGAGTGAAAAGCATATTCACGAACGCTTTCAGGAAATACTGGCTGAAGTCAGACCTTTCATTCCGCGCGAAGCGGAACGCTGGAACCAGAACCAGTCCATTTCAACCTGGGAGGCCGCCGCGGATCATGGCGGGCAGTTTATCGATAACCGGTCAAAATACGTCAGGCAGCATGTTTATGGAGCGCTGGGCATGCCGACTCCCACACCGACGCCGATTCCCGTTTCAGTCGAAGACTGGAGACAGTACGACGAGTCATGGACGTGGCGATAAAGGGTTCACATAACAGAAATTTTTGCGAACTCCGCCAGTAAGCAAGTAATCATTACAACAAAAGCCAATACGGGAATCGCCAGACCGATGAGGTCTGATGATATCGATGGAGAATCGTCATCGCGCATAGCGCGATCCTGCCAGGGGAGCGTCAAAATAGCAGTAAAGAGCATTCCGAATAGCATGCTCTGGCTGATGGAGGAAATCGCCGTCTTGAAATTCAGAATCGACTGAAGGCGGCCGTCGCTGGATGCAAGCATTGTACTCATTCCCAATATCAATGTGATGCCACTCGCCACCGCGGAGATCAGCATCGCACAAAACATGGCCGCGTTCATCCATCGGGCTTTAGTGACTCTGGAGGCGGAAGAGAATGTCAGCATCCAGAGGAAGGCGCCCACTAATACGCTGTCGTACAAAATCAGGCTTCCGACATTCAACACGGCGTCACGGTTTCGCAGGAATTGCTGAACGCCAAAACTCACGCACATCAGAATAAAAAGCGCGCCAACCACGGTGGATATCCCGTTTGGGCGAGCGTACTTCTCCGTGAGTGGAGCCGGAGAAAGCGGGAGGGTTTGAAGTTTGGCGTACATAAGAAAATACGCCGGGATTGGGCCGAACAGCGCGAAAATCAACGCGTATAACACGGTGAGTAAACTTATTCCCAAAGATGGCGCAATAGCGCTGGGATCGCTGATATTCTGCGCCATTGAGCAGGTTCCGACCAGCATCATCAATACGCCCGCGTGGAGCATCGCACGGAGGGCCGTCTTCCAGAAATGAGCGGCGCGGCGCAATTCAAGCGCGCTGGATGCGCGGCTCTGAAAAATCGCACTGACGGCGGACGCCAGATCGCGAAATGAAAAAGAGAGCAGCAGCAGTCCGAGAAAGGTGAAAAATACGGATATCAGGCTGGGGAGATCAAGCAGACGAGCCCCGCCGGTGAAAACCAGCCCAACCATGACGCCCAACAGCATGATCCATGACGCGCCAATACCCATTGAATGCTCCTGTTTCGTAATTTGAAGATGGGCTCTTATACCAAAATTCAGGAGGCTTGTAAAGGATAATATTTACAGAACATCAATCAAGAATCGCGGCGTCGGAGAGGGCTTTAAGGATGGATTGGGTAAAGCGTTCGTGGTTGAAGGGTTTGAGAAAATATCCGGTGATGCCGGCGTCTTTTCCAGCCCGTACCGATTCGGTGGTGGCGTCGCCGGTAAGGATGATGATGGGCAGATGATGAAGCGTTAAATCCTGGCGAATTATGCGCGTCGCCTCGATTCCATCCATGCCGGGGAGGTGAATGTCCATCAATATGAGTTCGGGTGGATTAGCGCGGGCGCGATCGATGCACTCTTCCGCTGTATTCGCGCTATTGACAACAAGCCCCAGTTTATCCAGAAACGCGGTGATGTAGGCCAACGTGGCCGGTTCATCTTCCGTTACAAGCACGTCGATCGGATTTTTAGCGAAGAACGAATCGGCGCGTTCACGGGATGCGAACATCTTGAAGTATTTGTTTTCAGGAACGGATGAAGCCATTTTTTCGCAATGTTCCTGACAACCGATCAACGCGACGAATCGGCGGAGATGAATCATCCGTTTCACGAAATCCTTAACGAGAGGAATCGCGGTTGGCGGGATATCACGAACCATTGAAAAGTCGATCAGAAGGCGCAGGCAGGATTGGGATCGTTGACGAATCTGGCTCAAGACACGGATCATGCGATCCATGTTCAACGCCCCACTCACTTCAACCGTCAATTGGAACGCTTTTTCAGAAATCGATACGCTTGGCGCATGATCAGAGGCGTCAAGGGAATCATCCGAGAGACGAACGGCATAGATCAGTTCGCCTTCTTCACGAACGATAAAACCGGTGATGCGATCGGCGTGATTGAGAACGTCTTCACGGTCAAGCGCGATATCCGAACCATCTTCGGCGTATTTGCTCGATACCGGACAAGCGACGACGCGTTTGCCCATTGAGAGGTAATCTTTGGTTTCAAATATTAATGCTCCGCCGGATTGGTTTCTTAACCGGGCGGAGGTCACGAAGTCTTCGCCGTCAAGCGCTAATAGCCATTTCTGGCCGATCTGGTCGGTATACCGCTTGATATTTTTCATAACGCAACAGTTTTATCAATTATTTCAGCTTAATTTATTATAAACCTCCCAACTTAAAAAAAAGACGATTTTTGTCATTTAAGACGATAAAAAACATAAAAAAAATCATTCCGATGACAGCTATTTCCCATCGGTTTCGACGATGTAAATCATCGTGGGCTGTTTGGGGTTATCCGGCTTACGATCGCGGTTAGGCGGCGCCTGTTCCTGTTGCATGTAATGAATCTGGCCATCAGGTAATGGACCGATATTGGTTGCGATGACGTCTGGAACGCCGAGCTGTTCAACGCGAGATGGCTCGGGTGTGACGTCAATCACCGCATCGGAAAAGAACAGGTCATACGGGATCCGGATCACACCGCGAGACGGCTGCGCCTTGCCATAAGAATAATGAACGATCAGCTCATCTTTTCCACACGAGACGCCAGGGGACGGCGGGTATTCAGGAATCGTACCTCCTCCACTGAACTCAAAGCGATACGGCCAGTGCGTTATCTGCCGGATGGTCCAGCCGGAATCGGGACGATGAGCGGCGACGAAAATCTGGTTGTGGCCATCGCCGTCAAATCGGGTATAGCCGATGTAGGGAACGCCGTCACGGCCGATGGAGAGAGAGCCGATGTTAATCAGCCCGCTCTGCTGGGTAACCGGGTCGACGATTTCCGCGGTTTTGGGCGTAATCGGCAAGTCATAGGGAACTCCGGTCGATTTAAGCCAGGTAAAACCGCCGTCTTCGCTTTTGGCGTAGCAGATATGAAAATTCGTAAGGACGTCGGGCGTTTCACGCCAGCACCAGGCGATATGCAGAACGCCATCCGGTCCTTCACGGATAGGTCCGAACGGATAGGCGTTGACGTCGGGGACGTTATCCATGCCATTGATGAAGGGGCCGCCGGGGCCACTCCACGTTTGTGTTTTTTCATCGTAATGCTTGAGCAGGCGCATGCCATTTCCGCTGCCGCCGTAGCGATGGGTCATGTGGATCGAGCCATCGCGCAATTTGAGCAAGGTGGGGTAAGTCACGCGGTCTTCGTGTACGCCAGTCCAGCGGCCAATGTCTTTGAGGGTGTGGATGTCACCCGGTTTTTCGGTCCGGAAATAGACCAACGGGTCATTGTGCATGTTGCCGGTTACGTGCAAATACCCTTCGCGGTCTAGAAAAATCAGAATCTTGTTGTGCGTATCCCACCCGACGCGCTGGGGGAGTTTAACGAAGTCCCACTCGGTATCGCCCAGTTTTCGTTTCGCGATGGTCATTTGATGATCCGCATCGTAAAAGGCGGCGAATTGAAACTCGCCGTCCGACACGAGGCAATGCCCACCGTTCACGGGATGAGACGCAAGGCCCATCGCCAGAGGGATTTTTCGTATGATCTCAGCCTGAGAGACGCCAAGCGAAGCGAGCGCGGCGAGCAGCAGGATGGAAACCGCTTTGAATTTGTTCACACTCAATCTCCCGGATTCCAGGTGATCGCGTTCAGGACGATCTGGCTATAATTCGGGTTCTCCAGATCGGTGACGGAATGCCCCGGTTGAAAATAGAAAAGCCACCCCTTCCCCGCCGGTTTATACCAGCCGGAGCGGTCCTGCATGATGGTTTCGCCGGTTTCCCTGTTGTGAAAGATGTAGCCGAAAAGAACGTTCTTTTCGCGGCCATCGGTGAATTGGTGATTAATAAACACCTCGGTATCGTGAAACGTAATCGCGGGGAGTTTTTGAACGGGACTGGGTTGATCGGAGGATTTGTATTCAACCGTTTCGGCGTATTTCACGTTATGCGACGTGACGTAGTGATGAGGCTGAAGGTTGACGAAGGTCAGATCGACGCCGTGAATCCAGCTATACGGGTTTTCGGCGTCTTTGCTTTGATCGAGATCCATGCCGAGGAACTGATACCAGCCCTTCGTCGCTTTCTTTTTGGATGAGACGCCGTGATGCAATACAACGAGACGCCCGCCACCGTTGGCGTAATCGATCAGCGCGGCGGCGGTTTCATCCGCCATCGCGCCGTGAATGAACTCGATGCAGGCGTCATAAGCGCCGAGCTGTTTCGGCATATCTTTCTGCTCGTATTTTTCGGCGGTGAAGCCGTTCTGGTTCAGAAATTTTTCGAATACATCCATCTGCGGCCATTCATCCGCTACAATCATGACCTTGCCCGCGAAAACGGGCGCCACGGCCATAGTCAATAAAGCCAAAACCAAACCGAAACGTTTCGCATACATCGCAAATCTCCCATTCACAAACGAGATCGTTTTGAAATCAGTGAGCTATTCATCATTGTTTTTTGACGAGAATCACCCAGTCCCTGCCGGGATCGGAGGGAGGTTCGCCGAGAGATTGCTCACCGGGTCCGCTCACGGTTTTTACGCCGCCTTGCAGGAGACCGCCCTCCGTGCGTGGGTTGTACCAGCTCACGGAATAGTCGCCTTCTTCCAGACTTAGCGAGGGCTTGCCCGCCGCCGGAGAATAGAGGGCGTACACTTCCCCAGCTTTGGCGAAGACGTAATCATCGGGATCGGATGATAAATCGTCCGCCGGTAACATTTCCGCGAACGGGATGTATTCATTAAAGAACCACAACGCAATGCGGGTCTGATCCCACATCGCCTGACGTGATCGCCAGTCTTCGCAATTGAGATCGTTATGGGCGAATTTATAACCAAAATACCATTCGCAACCGTCGCCGCCCGCCATCAGGTTTCCCCAGAGGGAATAGCGCCGAACGCCATCATGAGCGGGATCATCCGCATCAGGTTTTACGCCGGTATCGGCGGGACCGATCTCATCAAGGCAAACGAACCAGGGTGAGTCGATTTCACGGGAGCGAAGAACCCACTTCAGCGTTTCAGAATGAGTTTTGGTCTGGTCGCCCATCTGAAGCGACAACCCCTGAACCGCCCCCGAGCCTAACAACGGTGAATAGACTTCATCGTATTTGCCAGGGAATGTATGAACCACGCGGGGATGTTTATATGGATCGTGAGAGTCGAAATATTCACCAAACGCTTTGAGCTGAGCGGTGGTATTCGTGTTTTCCTCACCAAAGTTCCAGACCAGCGCCGGGTGATGAGCGAAGCGGGCGATCAACTCCCGGTAGTACAGTTTGCGTTCGGCTCCGAGGTCTCCGCCATCGAGCAACTGATCGTTCTCGGTTTCCTGAGTGATGACGTGCATCATCAGTCCGAGTGCGTCCATGTGCGAAAAGACGATCTCCCATTGATCGAGTTTGCTGCAATCAAAGCGGAAGCGTTCATCGTGCGCGGTCCAGGGCCAGACGTCGTTGCCGTCGCCCTGTACGTTCATGGTGAGGAAATAAACGCTGTTCATCCCCTGATCGGAGAGGTAGTTCAACGCACCGATGATTGATTTTCCCTTGCCGCCTTTCCATACGGGATCGCCTTCACGCCAATCAGCAAGATGAGGTTCATAGGCATGGACTTTCAGATTGGGTTTGGCTTCACTGTCGCGCGACTGGCGGGCGAAGCGAAATGTGTCATCGAAATCAGCATAGGCGAGAAAATTTTCAGGGCTGTCGGCGCCCCCCTTAATAAAATATTCGTTATGCTCGGCGAATCGCAGATATCGCGATCCATCGTATTGAAGAAATCCCTTGCCCCGGAAATCGCGCCCTCCCTTGTCTGAGGCGCCAATGCGGATCACGCCGCGAGCGCCATCGAAATCGACGGGTTCGCCCGCGTCGGGATCATCGCTGATCGCGATGCGTTCGCCTTTGCGGAAAGAGACTTCATACCGCCAGAAGCCTTCTTCATCGGGCGTAAACCGGACGCGCCATTTGTTGCCAGATTTGGCGCCCGAGTTGGCGGCGTCGCCGTCAGCCGCAAAAAAACCGGGGACCTGAAACTCGCGAGGGCCCTTGATGAAGGTGACGATTAACCGGTAATCCAGAAAAGGATTCACCTCGGAATCTTCGCTCGCCGATGGGCCGTCAAAGGTCAAAGTGACCCGATGCCATTTACGTAATTCGCCAACGATATTCCCTTCGCTGTTCAGGCCGGAAGCAAAAGCGTTGAGGCCAATCACAATAGACAACAGAACGCTGAAGCCAATCCATCGCAATCCATCCCTTTTATGACTCATCATGATGTAATCTCCCAAGTGAAATCGTATCTACAGACTCATCGCCGTACATCAAAATGATGCCTTATCCAGGTATGTTGGCGCAACCTTTTCAGACTTGTGATTCAATATTTTCTCAGGATGAACGCCGATGACCAGCGATATTACCCCCTCTATTTTGCCACAAATATTTATCACAAATACCACAATTTACATATTTTTTTATTGTTTTTATTGACTTTATTCACTAAAAAGGCATAATTCAGCATCGAATCAGGTTTTCAATCATCTTTTGTTATCCGGTGTTGTCCAAATAATCCGCCTGTTGGGAACCGCCCAGCCTTTTCACAGCCATTAAATCTCTGGAGGGTATATCATGAATCGTAAAGGATTCAGATATGGATTTTGTCTGTTTACGATCGCTGCGATCGCAGTTCTGGGGATGCTGGGATCACCGAAAGCCCAGGCGCAGGTTTCAATCGATCTGGACAGCCTGCTGAACGGGCAACTCGTGGGGACGTATCAGAAAATCAGCATTACCGGGGTGAAAAACGCGGCGTCACTGGAATTCGACAACGTCACCATCACCGCCGATACCAGCGGAGTTCAATCGATCACGCTCGACAGCGGTACGTTCACTATGGCGGGCCTGCAGGTCAGTATCAACGACGCCTCCTACGACGTAAACGCAAAGCAATTCACCGCCACGGCGACGATCGCTTTCCCGATCGACCTGACCGTCGCGGCGCAATTTTCCATCGACTCTTCCGGCGTCAATTTGCTGGGAGGCCGGGTCGATCTGCCTCCATTTCAGGTTGGGAAAGTGGGCGTCAGTGACGCGTACATCGAATACAGTTCAACGAATGATACGCTGGGAGGCGGGGCGACAGCCAGCATTCCCGGCATCGGCGGCGATCCCGAAACGCCGGTCGCCATTTCGGCCTCGATTGAATTCCGTGACGGCGAATTCAATATGTTCCAGATTTCAGCGACCGGTTTGCGTATTCCTTTAGGCGATACGGGAGCGTTTCTGGACGGCATCGGTGTTTCCGGAACAAACCTGAGCGATTCGAACAATCTGTCTTTCGGCGGCGAGATCGATATCGTCGCGGGACCGGAGGTCGCGGGGACGAATACGTTCGCCGTCGACACCACCGGAACCGTCTGGCCGACCAAGGCGTGGATCGATATTAATGGAACCGCCAAGTTATATGGCGTAACAACCGGAACAGCGAATTTCGCCTACCGGCCGCCAGCCAACATCACCGTGGGCGCGGGCGTTAATTTTATCGACGTCTTCACCGCCCAATGTAATGCTTCGTTTATCAACAACCAGGTCTCGGGAAGCGCTACGGGGAATTTGCAGATTCCGAATGATGTTCCGGTCGTGGGCGGCTATTCGGTCGCGAACGCTCAGGCCTGGCTCTCGGGCACGGATTTCGGTGGAAGCGTTTCCATCACCATCACGCCTGAAATTCCGAAAAAATGCGTTCCTGAGGAATGCACCAATGTCCCTTATGGCTACCCGTGCCCCACGTGGTCGAAGCCGTTTAAGTGGTGCAGCGGTTCGAAGCAGGTCTGTACGCCGGAAGTCTGTACGCCCGCCGTACCCGCTGTGAAAGCCTCGGCGAGTTTCAGGTTTTCAAATGGAAAATTCAGTTTTACAACCAAACGCGCCGGTCAAGATAACCCGTGGGAGCTCGCCTATAACGAGGTGTATTCCGCGGACGGCGATGCGATCGCATACCAGTTCATGGGTAACTGGGAGCGAATCGCCAAAGCAAATACATGGGGTCAGAACAGCGCGTTCCGAGTGACGCCTCAGGGCGAGCCCGTAACGCAATTCACGG
The DNA here is from genome assembly GCA_016125385.1 of bacterium. Classification (GTDB taxonomy): domain Bacteria; phylum Hinthialibacterota; class Hinthialibacteria; order Hinthialibacterales; family Hinthialibacteraceae; genus WGLV01. The sequence continues at coordinate 32,521 of WGLV01000053.1, read as the reverse complement.
TCGGGGATAACGTCCCGGCGGCGATCTTCCGCATCACGTATGAGAATCCGAACGTGAGCGGCGTAGATGCAACCCTGACGACGCCAGACGGAACCGTACTCAACCTGAATTCGGGTCCGCTGCCCAGCGGATTCGCGGAAAAGTTGGGATACGGACGGTTTCACCCCGAAGCGAAGGAAGCGTTCTTCATGCTGATCGGTCCATCCGCTGGCGGATATACCCTCACGATCAACAATCCCGGCGATCTGGGCGAATATTCAGCTGAATTACTGGCGCAGAATAACGAACCCACGTTGACGATCCTGTCGGTGATCGAGACGCAAACGCCCGGTCAGTTTGAAGTGAAATGGAATGATGAAGATCTGGACGATAACGCAACAGTTTCGTTCTTCATCGATACCGATGACGATCATTTCGACGGCCAGTTGCTGGCGACCACCACGGAAGACGACGCGAACGATTCCATCCTTCTGGACACTACGGGATTAAACGTCGCACCCGGCTGGTATTACATTCTGGCCAGCATCAACGATGGGCGGAATGCTCCCGATTTCGTCTATTACGACCAGCCGATCTATATTTCGAATGGCGACCATCCCGATCCCGTCACCACGATTCATGCGACCGCGCGCAACCACGGGTTTGAAATTGAATGGGAAGCAAGCCCCTCGGATGACGTAGACGCCTATAGCGTAATCTGGACGGATAACGACGATACAGGATTGTTTGAGTTCAATTATTCCGTCGATAAGAATCAGCATAGCGCCGTAATCGACGGTCTTGAAAACGGCGTGCCTTATCTGGTCTCCGTCGTCGCGGTCGATCACGAAAATCAGACTTCGGCGCCGTTGCACGTGGTGCGGGTCGTTCCCCGCCCGTCTCGCGGTTACACGCCGCCCCGCATTCAAAGCACGCCTGATCCCGACGCCACGGCTGGATATACATACGTATATCTGCCCAAGTTTTTTGACGGCGACGCGATCTCGGCGCCGGAACTGATCCCGCTGGAGTTCGCCAGAGAGCCGGATCGCGCGCTCTATGAGTGGTCGATTCTGGATGGCCCCGACGGCTTAACCATTGATCCGGACACGGGTTTTATTGCATGGACTCCCACAGAAGATCAGGTCGGCCTGCAGCATGTTTCAATTCAATTAACGGAAAACGTATTCCCCGGAACGGATGAAAACGGGGACGTTTTTCCCGCCGAGCCGATGACGGATCGACAGGATTTCGACATTCTGGTGCTACCATCCGACAATCTGTCAGGAATTGAAACGCATTCATACGACTTTTTGACGCTTCCACTTTATACGGCCTACCGGACCAATCTGTACCAATATCAGGTTCAATTGTTTGTTCCCATTGATGCGTCTGTGCAATACCTGATAACTAACGGTCCCAACGGGATGAGCGTCGATGAGAACGGTCTTGTCACCTGGCTGGTTCCTGAAAACAGTGAAGGCGCCGAAGTCGCCATCGCCGCGATCGTTGATGGCGAGCATATTCTTGAGCAGAAATTTTTCCTCGACGTGAAAGATCTCAGCGAAGCAAGCGCATCTCACGTCAGCGACGATCTATGGCACGGTTTAAAATGAACCGGTTCCAGTTAAATGAGAACGATTGATGAAGAGCCCTCGCCATTCGGCGGGGGCTTTTTTTATCTATTATTTTCACCGTAAGATTACCGATTGAGTTTTTCCGGTAAAAGACGACAATACCTATAAAACTGGAATACCACAGTCATATTTTATTTGAATCAGATGATTATGCGTTGCGGATCAGGATCATTGCCAGCACGGGAGAAGCAGCTCATGAGTGAACCATCAGACAAATCATACGATCACCAGCAAAAATATCCTTTCAGAATCACGTTGATGACCCTTAACGCCATCTGTTTCGGCGGGTGTTGCGTCTTGCTGATTCTTGGCAAACCCAACGGCCCCCTGGTTCTGTTGACGATCGCCACCGGCCTTTCCACTTTCGCCAATCTGGTGGGCGCTTGTCTTGAAGCACGATGAATATCACTGATATGAAAGCAGGAGCGGGATGCGGATACGCTGTATGATTTTCGAGCCGAGCGATTCAGTGCGCGAACGGATCATTCAGATTCTTTCGGCGGACGCCTACGCCAATGTGTACGTCGTGAATGAATTTCACGTGGCGGCGCGCGTGATTCAATCTCAACACCCGAACCTGCTGTTTGTTCGCCATTCAAGCGACGACGCGACGTTTGACCGCATTCATGGCCTGATTTCACGAATCAAACAACGAACGGTTTTGATCCCCATCGTTGAAAATCCTTCCGCCGAACAACTGAAGCATCTGGCGAACCTCAAAGGCGTCAACGACGTGTTAACCGCCATGGCTGATAACGCCCGGCTGCACGCCGCAATCAAAAAAGCCAATGAAACACTCTCTGGCGCATCCGACAAGATATCTCACTATCGCGGATTCGTTGGGTTTGTTGGCGTCACTCCCTCGCTTCGGGAACGGAAAATCCTGACGACCGCGAATCTCGGCATCATTCACAACCGGTCGCCCCGCCTGGCGATCGATTACTGGAGAAACAACCCATCATCTCAGTTGATCGCCGTCGCACTGAACGTCTCGGAAACGTTTTCATCGCGACCTGATGAAGTGATCGAGTATTGGGAGAGTTATGAACTGATGCCGTGGGAAATCGCCATGTATGAAGCGCAGCAGCATTATATGCAATACTGGAAAGACGCCATCAACGACGATCTGTTGCCCAGCGCGATTCCCACTCTGTTGAAACACGACGCCAACCTGACTCCCATCGACCCGGCCGAACAACGCGAAATTTTAATGAAAATAAATAAAATGACGCAGCGCGGAGAACTACAGGACACGTTTCATTCAATGGGCGTCGCGTTTCGCGTAGAGGGTCATGACGCCTCGGCGCGCGACTTCGACCGTTGCGTCGAGAAGATGCAAAAGAAACTGGAGGCCGTCGATCAGCAGCATCCGGAACTGACGCGCCCACCGGAGGAGACAGGCTACGAGAATTTCAAACCGGACAAGGCGAAAAAAAGCGCCAGGGATGACAGCAAGCGAATGGCGTTTACCAGCCGAAATCGGTAAAAAAATCGACGGACTCAAAACCACACGCCGCTCAAAACGATGGAGAAATAGATGCACTTCACGATTGAAACAGAACAAGAAACCGATGGGCGTTGGATCGCGGAAGTCATCGAGCTCCCCGGCGTGCTTACATATGGCGCAACTCGCGAAGATGTGATCGCTCAAGCCGAGGTTCTTGCGCTTCGAGTCGTCGCTGATCGCATCGAGCATGGGGAACACCCAGTAACGCCGATACAGATTACGTTTGCAGCGGCATGACTGAATGGCCGAGTATCAAGGCATCACGCTTACTCAAGGCGCTTATGAGCGTTGGTTGGACAATCAAACGAACAACCGGGTCTCATAAGATTTTAGAACGATCCGGATACCCTGATTATGTTTTCTCATTTCATGATCAAGAAGAAATCGGTCCTCGAATGCTGGCACGCATCGCGAAGAAAACCGGACTTACTCCTGATAATCTGTAATCCATTATTCAAAAAACGGCTTGATCATCTATTTCACACGCTATCGATCGCTTCGACCAGTTCCGACCATTCTTCGAAGAGTACGTCTTTTTTCTCAAGCAATTCATCATAACGCCGCCTGGCGTCGCGCATTTCATCGGGTTTGCGGACCAGCTCTCCCGAAGCCATGCGTTGTTCGAGACCGGCAACCTCGTCGTCGATTTCCTCCATCTCCACTTCAATCGCCTGCTGACGTTCACGCTTGCCTTTGAGCGCGGCGGATCGCTTGTTGCGTTCTTCCGCTTCCCGGCGTTTCTGTTCTTTGCGCGCCTCTCGGCTGAGCGCGGCGCTGGAGTCATCCACAACCGGCTTGACAGGAGATGTAACCGCCTCGTCTTTCTCCGCGATCAGGCTTTTGGCGTACTGATAGTCATTAAAGTTCCCTTTATAGACGGTAAGGCGTCCCGCTTTCATTTCCCAAATCTGTTGTGCGAGACGATCGGCGAAAAAGCGGTCGTGCGAGACGAAGACGATGGCGCCGCTGAATTCCTGAAGCGTGCGTTCAAGCGTCTCGACGGTGTTCATATCGAGGTGATTGAGCGGTTCGTCGAGAATCAGGATATTGCACGGTTTCACCAACAATTTGGCCAACGCCACACGGCTTTTTTCACCTCCCGACAACACGGACACCGGTTTGAAAACGTCGTCGCCACGAAACAGAAACGGGGCGAGTACGTCACGCAGACGCATCTGCATTTCGGGGGGCGCAACGGCGGCGAGTTCGTCAATGATGGTGCGGCTGGAAGATTGCAGTTCGGCGTGTTGTTGTGAAAAATACGCGACATGCGCGTTGTGTCCCCACGACACGGATCCACCAGACGGTTCGAGCGACTTCGACAGAATGGAGAGCAGCGTACTCTTCCCTGCTCCATTCGCCCCCCAGACACAGATACGGTCGCCTCGATACACGGTCGCTGAGACTGGATGAAGAGCCTGCAATTCACCGTAACGATGTTCCACGCCATCCAGCACAATCGCTTCTTTTCCTCCACGCGGCGTGGGAGGCATGGGGATTGAAACAATGGGCGCGTCATCCTCAAGTTCGATGCGCTCGATCTTTTCCAGTTGTTTGATCCGCGATTGAGCCTGGGTGGCTTTTGACGCCTTGGCTCGAAAGCGTTCCACGAAGGATTCCAGATGGGCGATTTGTTTGTCCTGCTGTTTTTTCTGCGCGATGAGCTGTTCGCGCATCAGTTCCTTCTGCTGGCGGTATTTTGAATAATTTCCCGAATAGGTTCTGAACCTGCCGCGATCGATTTCAGCGATTCCATTCGCCAGACGATCGAGAAAGAAGCGGTCGTGACTTACGATTACCAGGCCCGAGTCGAGCCCTTTCAGGTATTGTTCAAGCCATTCGAGGGTATCGGGATCGAGATGGTTGGTGGGTTCGTCAAGCAGAAACATATCGGGTTTCTCTAATAACAGTCTCCCCAAAAGGACGCGCATTCGCCAGCCGCCGCTGAATTCAGCAACGGGCCGGTCCCAGTCTTCATGTTGAAAACCAAGGCCCAGCAGAATCTTTCGAGCTTCGGTCTCGCGCTGGTAGCCGCCCCTGTGAACGAACGCGTCCTGCAATTCGCCATAGCGGCGCACCGCGCGGTCGCGTTCCGCTTGAGCCGCCGCGCTATCTTCGATGACATGCAGCAGGGATTTCATTTCGCGCTCCATGTCATTGAGCGGCTCAAAGGCCTCCCAGAGCGCTTCGCCGACCTTCTTTTGCGGGAGTTCGGCGCTGTCTTGAGGGAGATATCCAACACGGAAATTTTTCGCGCGATCGAGCGAACCCTGTTCGAGCGAATATTCACCCACGAGAACCCGGAGCAGCGATGACTTGCCAGAGCCGTTGGGGCCAACCAACCCGACGCGGCTGCTGGAATCGATACGCCAGTTAAGTTCACTGAATATGATGGAACCGCCCAGTCGAAGCTGAGCGCCAGTTAAACAGAGCATGGATTAAACTCATCATTCGATTTTGGATTTCTGATGATGAAAACAATGGTATTTTATTCAACCTGGCGGTAGTTCAAACCCGCCAGGGCTCGCCGGGATGAATTCAGTAAACAAAAACGCTCCACGAGTTGAGGAGCGTTTCGTAGTTTCAATACTCGTCATGGCGGCTGAATCAGCCGATACCATGCAGTTTTCGTCCAATAGGCCCATCGTAGCCCGTCGTTGTTTTGAAAGGCTCGAATTCGCCCGTCAGAGCCGCTTCACGGGTTTTCGCTAACAGAATTTCTTTATCATTCTCGCCCAGCGGCTGAAACTGTTTGGCGATCGCGACGTTCTGATGGAGAAGTTCCCGATTCTGCATACCGGAGATCACGGTCGCAACCGGCAGGCTCATCGCGTATCGAAGGCATTCTTCCGGCGAAGCGGTTTTCGATCGGAGCACGTTTCCGCCCCCCATCGTTTTCATGGCGAGCGGCGCGATCCCGCGAAATTGCAGGATGGGCAGCACCTCGTGTGCGAAACTCCGAAACTGGGCGTCAAGCACATTCAGCGGCATCTGGACGGCGTCCCACTCGTAATCATGCGAGAGCATCTCGAGATGATGCCTCGGGTCTTTATGGCCCGTGAAGCCAATGTAACGGACCTTGCCCTGCTCTTTCGCCCGTATGGCGGCTTCAATGCCACCCCCTTCCGAGAATATCATCTCGGGATCGTCGTCATATACGATCTCATGAAATTGCCACAGGTCGATGACGTCGGTTTTCAAACGGCGTAGACTGTCTTCAAGATGTTGCATCGCCGTCTTTTTATCACGGCCATGATGTTTGGTCATGAGAAAAACTTTTTCACGGTATCCATCCTGCAAGGCGCGCCCCATCAGTTCTTCAGACCGGCCGCTGTGATATTCCCATGCGTTATCGAGAAAGGTCACCCCCAGATCGATGGCTTCGCGAATCATCGAAATCGACTCTTCATCGTCTTTGATGACGGCGATGTGATAGCCTCCCAAGCCGAGGAGAGAGACCTTTTCATCGGTTCGTCCAAATCGGCGGGTGGGCATCGTTCCGTCAGCCGCCCAGGCAGGGACATGGAATCTTGATAAAGCCGCCGCCGCAGCGGTATGTTTGAGAAAACTTCGTCTTGTCGTTGAATCTGATTTCATCGTAGTTTCTCCCGTTTTTATATGAGAAAGTTTCAGAATGAACGATCAAGGTGCGGTACCATGACGCAGGATCAGACCGGTTCGTTTCATACAAAAGCGTCTATAGTATACAGGGGTCTATCGACGATACAAAACAGGGATGCCGATCCGAGATGACGTTGCCTGCTTTCAATAAGTTAAAAATGCTCCAACTGTCCGTTCTATTGGGCGTGTTTCTGCTTTTCACCCTGCTCCCTTTATTGACATTATTTTTAAAAACCGAGAAGGCAACGATTTGCCTGATTGGCGTGTCGGCGTCCGCTATTTTATTTATTCCGATTCTGATTCGAAAACAATACGATTTATTTGAACCACTGACATTTTTGATACTGACGACTTTATTTGGCGTTACGTTCCGCTCGTTCTATGTGATTCTTCTGGATGACATGATTTTAAATATGTTCATTTTGATCGGCCGCCCGTTGAGCGTGGTCGTCACAGGCGGGACGATCATCCTCATGGGTTTATTGGCATTCGTGGCCGGATATTCAACGCGAACTCCGCGCGTATCGCTCAAACCATTACGGCGCATCTTTTCTGACCGCTGGAGTGAAAAACGCCTTTTCGCCACGAGTGTGATTTTTATGGGAATCACTCTCGTATTCATTGCTCTGTACATGCGTGCGATGAACATTCAAATCAACGATTTCTGGGACTTATCACGCAAGCGGTTTCTGAAAGTAGAAGATGGAAAATTCACTCCACTGGCGTATTATCGCTGGGGAATGTCGTTGTCGAGGCCCTCATTTCTGATTTTATTAACGTACATGATTCATACGCGAAAATCATGGTTTTCAGCTTTTGGAGGCTTAACGATCGCCTCGGGGCTTCTCGCTTTATTCCCACCCTATTTAAACAGCAGCCGATTTGAAATCGCCATGTTCATGATGTATTTGTGCATGGTCGTTCATTACGCATGGAAGCCCATCCCGCCCAGAATATTTTTAACCGTAGGAGCCGTATTTTTAGTCTTGTTTTTTGGCATGGCTCAGTTACGCAAAGGACAATCCCAATCACCGCAAAGCGCTCTTTCAAGCGGGATATCGAGCGACGGGACGTTTGACGCCTCCGCGATACGCGGAAAGTTTATCGACACCGTCGTGGGGAATCGAAACTTTTTCGGTATTATCAAAACATCGCTGATCATCGACGCCGTTCCGGACCTGTTGCCTTACGAATACGGAAAAACCTTTTTTTTATGGCTGGTGGCGCCGATTCCACGAACGGTTTGGCCTGGCAAGCCCATTCTGACGATCGGCATTCTGGTTTCGCAAAAGGTATATGGAATCTCGGAAGACATACCCAGCGGGGTTCCGCCCGGTTTTTTCGCGGAACTCTACTGGAATTTCGGTATAGCGGGAGTTCTGACGGGAATGTTTTTTCTGGGGAAGGCGTTACGTTGCTTTTATATCAGCTTCAAGCCCCATTTAAAAAACAATAAAAATATTCTGCTGATTTATATTCATATTCTTTTCCCGGTGTCGTATATGCTCATGGAGAGAGAATTAGGAACGACCATCATTCAAGTTCTGACGAACACAATTCCAATATTCCTTGCTATTTTTCTCATTTCTAAAAATTCTCGCACTTCAATAAACAATCATACCTTTCATTAAATTTCTGAATACCTTTCCGTTGTAATTCAGGACTTCAAGCAATTCATCATTTCGGCATTCGAATACTACAAGATATTGGCGATTTTCGCATCATCATTGCTTAAGGCCCATTTGATTTTTTGAGCGAGCGCTTCAGTGGAAAACGGTTTTTGCAGCCACAAATTCGCATAACGCCTGCGATCATCTTCAAGAACGTCGCTGTCCGTATAGCCAGTCATAAAAATCAGCCGCATGTCAGGACGTAAAGCCAATGCTCGTTGAGCCAGTTCCACGCCGCTCATGCGGGGCATCACCATATCCGTTATCATCAGATCGATACCGCTTTGATATTCTTTGCAAAACCTGGCGCCTTCCATTCCATCAGAAGCCGTCAGAACGGTAAATCCCCATTTCTGAAGCAGGCGGGCGATCAGGTTGCGTACCAGGATTTCATCTTCGACCAGCAGGATGGTTTCATGGCCGCGAATCGATGAGATTGGTTGATCGGTTTGATCAGAGCCGATCGTTTCGATCTCAGCGGGAAGATAGACCAAAAACTTCGTCCCTTCGCCTTTCACGCTGATCACATCGATTTCGCCTTCGCACTGCTTGACGAATCCATACACCATAGATAGACCAAGCCCGGTTCCCATACCGGTCGATTTGGTCGTGAAAAACGGCTCGAAAATATGTTCGATCACCGATTCATCCATCCCCATCCCCGTATCGTGAACGGTGAGGCGAACGTATTCACCCGGTTTGAGATTGGGATAGCGGTCGAGAAACAGTTGATCCAATTCGATTCGAGCGGTTTCGATGTGCAGCGCGCCTCCACCAGGCATGGCGTCGCGGGCGTTTACGGCCAGATTGACGATCATTTGCTCCAGTTGCGTCTGGTCGGCATGAATACACCCCGCGCCCGGATCAAGCGAAACGGTAAATTTGATGTGCTCGCCGATCAGCCTTTTCAACAGGTTGCTCATTTCGCCGATTACATCGTTTATCTTAATCAGCGACGCTTCGAGTTGTTGCTGCCGGCTGAACACCAGCAACTGGCGCGTTAATCCGGCGGCTCGCTCTCCCGCTTTATGGATTTCATTCACATCCGCGTAGTTCGCGTCGCTCTCACCCAGACGCAGTTTCAACAGTTCCGCATAACCATTGATGGCCATAATCAGATTATTAAAATCATGCGCGATACCGGCGGCTAACGATCCTAAAGCCTCCAGTTTCTGGCTCTGCATGAACTGCAGTTGCAGTTTTTCTTTTTCCTGTTCAAGCCGTTTTCGGTCAGTGATATCCACCGCGACCGCCAGCAGCCCCGTATAGTTTCCCGCGTCATCCAGGTATGGAACCGAGTTGACCAAAGCGGTTACATCTCTGCCATCCGCGCTATGAAAGGTAAAAACATACTGTTCGGGAATTCCCTTATGGCGGCGCTCAAGACGCTCTCGGGTTTCATCGATCTGGTGTTGGGGAAGAAATTCGAAAACAGACTTTCCGATTAATTCTTCCGGTTCAAAGCCCAGCATTCTGGCCAGGCTGCGATTGCCGTAGGTCAAGCGGTCATCCGCGTCCAGCGTCCAGACGCCCTCATGCATGGCATCCAGAAGCATGCGATAGCGCTTTTCACTTTTAGCGAGCGCCTTTTCAGCGTGGCGGCGTTCGGTCAGATCCGTAAAAAGGCCGAGAAAGCCGATTATCTCGCCCGCGTCGTTTTTCAACGGGGCGCCGGTAATCAGAACATGGCATAAGGTTCCGTCTTTGCGGAGCAGATCGGTTGAATACTGTGACGAGAGCCCTTTTTGACGCTTCGCCAATTCCGGCTCAAGAACGGTTCGATAGACATCCGGCGGGTAAAACTGCGATACATGGCGTTCTTTAAAATCAGAAGGGCCTTCGTATCCCAGCAGTTGACACAGGTATTCGTTGATGAAATCGGTGTACCCTTGAGGGTTCAGCTGCCAAATGCCAATCGCACAGGTTTCCGCCAGCGCCCGGAAGCGCAATGAGTCAATCAACGAAGGGTGTTCATGGTTTTCATTCATAAATATGGATCGATCCTGGCCCCATATTTCACGCGATCACATAGAATCGATACAATATAGATAGATAGCACAAAAGATTACTCTATAAAAAATCTCCATCCAGTAAAACATACATTCATACTATATTATAAGCGAATCATGCTAAAACACACCCTGCATACGGTTAAATTTATGAACATTTCCTGATCAAATCGTCATGATTGTTTAAATATAAATCTTAAAAGGATTTAGAGAAATACGACCTGTTCATATGTTTCATTGGGTCTTCAAATCCCGGTTATTTATCCCTGATAGTCTATTTTCACCCTCACATTCCTGCTATCGAGCCTGTCATGCACTCAATTTGAGCCGTCCGAGCGGAACCCCTTCCTGTTCCTCGCAAGGATTATCACTATTCATAACAAGCATATATCCAATAAATTTCACTTTAATATTACGATAAAATTAATAAAATCTATCGACATACGCGAATTACCCGCCTATAGTGTTGCCTCATCCGTCCATCGCAAGGCAAGATGAATCCGCCTTTGAGGCGGGATTTGATTCTCTGTTTTTTTATCATCTATCGGGGAGCGAGATCATGAACGACGAATTCTCCAATCATGCAGAAACAACTGCAACAACAGCGGAAGCGAACACGCGGAACGAAATTCATGAAGTTCTTGACCGCTATTGGAAAGCCAACCTGAAGGTCATGGCGATTCTTCTTTCCGTATGGGCCCTCGCGGGTCTGGGCTGCGGCGTCCTTCTGGCCGGCGTTTTGAATCGCTTTCACTTTCTGCACACCGGGTACCCACTCGGATTCTGGTTCGCTCATCAGGGCGCGATTCTGGTATTCGTGGCGCTGATTCTGGTGTATTGCGTCTGGATGAATATTCTTGACGCCCGCCATCACGCCGAACTGGAAGCGATCAAGCGGAAAGGGGACCGGTAAACCATGAGCGTGATGGGATGGACGTATATCTTCGTGGGGCTGACTTTCGCCCTGTATCTGTTTATCGCCTGGATCAGCCGCGTTCGTGACACGAAAGGATTTTACGTAGCGGGCCGAGGCGTGCCCGCCATCGCCAACGGGATGGCGACAGCGGCGGACTGGATGAGCGCTGCTTCATTCATCTCCATGGCGGGGTTGATCTCAACCATGGGCTTCGCGGGGGGATGTTATCTGATCGGCTGGACCGGCGGTTACGTGTTGCTGGCGCTGCTGCTGGCGCCGTATCTGCGTAAATTCGGTCATTTCACCGTCCCTGACTTCGTCGGCGACCGCTACGAGTCGAATCTGGCGCGTTGTGCGGCGGTGGTATGCGCGATCTTCGTCAGTTTCACCTACGTAGCGGGACAGATGCGTGGAGTCGGCGTTGTCTTCAGCCGGTTTCTTGAAGTCGATATCACCGTGGGCGTCGTCATCGGTATGGCAATCGTGTTCATCTACGCCACGCTGGGCGGCATGAAGGGCATTACCTGGACGCAAGTCGCGCAATACTGGGTGCTGATCACCGCATACCTGGTTCCCGCCATCGCCATCAGTTTTAAACTCACCGGACACTGGCTTCCGCAGGCGGGATTAGGCGCTGAACTGAGACCGGAACTTGCGGGCGGTGAGAACGTATTTCTGCTCGACAAACTGAACCAGGTTCAACACGATCTCGGCTTTCAATCGTATACGCAGGCGTTCACCGGATCGTGGGACATGATCAATATTTTCTGCGTAACGCTGGCGATGATGGTAGGAACCGCCGGGCTCCCTCACGTCATCGTGCGGTTTTACACGGTACGTACCGTACGATCGGCTCGCTGGAGCGCTTTCTGGGCGCTCTTTTTTATCGCCTGCCTCTACCTCACCGCACCCGCCACAGCGGTTTTCGCGCGGTATTACATGATCGAAAGCCTGAACGGGAAAAGCGAGGCGGAGCTGCCCGGCTGGTTCGTCAACTGGCGAAAAACAGGCCTGATTTTATGGCTGGATAACGGCGATGGACTTCTTCGATACTCATCGGGCGACGATAACGAAATCTATCGAAGCGGGAACCTGTCGTCCGTGGAACTCGGCGAAGTCCTGCGAGCCCATCAGCAATGGCTCGACTCATCGGGCGGCGCCGGCGCCGACGGAAGACTGGACTTACGCGAGCGCGGGTTGTCGGGCCCCGACCGCGATATCATCGTACTCGCCGCGCCGGAGATGGCTGAACTCGCCAACTGGATCATCGCATTTGTGGCCGCCGGCGGGCTTGCGGCGGCGCTTTCGACGGCGAGCGGCCTGTTACTGGTTATCTCATCAAGCGTCGCACACGATCTTTATTACCGGATCATCAATCCACGAGCCACGGAACGCCAGCGCCTGCTGGTTGGACGCGGAGTAATCGGCGTCGCGGTGATCATCGCCGGCATCTTCGGCATCTATCCACCGGGCTTCGTCAGTCAGGTCGTCGCATTCGCTTTTGGGCTGGCGGCGGCCAGTTTCTTTCCGGTCATCGTTCTGGGTATTTTCAGCCGGCGAGTCGGAACGGTTCCCGCTATCGCGGGGATGTTATGTGGAATCAGCTTTACCGCGTTTTACATCATCGCCTGCGTTTTCTTTAAAATGCCCGCGTGGACGTTTGGCGTGTTGACGAATGGCTTGAATCCGCAAGGAGTCGGCGTTCTGGGAATGGCGATCAACTTCGCGGTAACGCTGTCGCTGACGCCGTTATTCGCGCCGCCATCTCAACCCGTCCAGGACATGATCGACTCAATTCGCGAACCGGAAGGATTCGGCCCGGCGGTGGACATCGATGAGGCCCCCGAACACTGACAGCGTCAGTTCCTGTTTGAAATGAGATTTCTTCACAGTACTTTGACCGGCCTCGTTGGGCCGGATGTGGCCCAGAAACGCAAACGGGAATGTCTCTACATTTAGAGTGTCAGTCTCTGTTTGGAATGAGTTTTCTCCACAGGACTTTGACCGGCCTCGTTGGGCCGGATGTGGCGCGGATTGAGGGAAGTTGAACTCTTTTTGTCTGAATTCCCCGGCGAGGCGCCGGGGCCACAACTTTGGGTTGGGTGAATCAAATGGCTTGGTGACGGAGCCAGCCTTGAAAGGCTGGGCTTGCCAACACCCGCCCCTGACAGGGCGAACTGCCAGCCGCTGCATAAAAAAGAAAATGAATTCACAAGGGGGTCTGAATCCGAACACCCTTTTGGAAAACGCTCCAGGTGAATTCTCGCTGCTATTTTTTTACTTGATGAATTTCGCGGGGACGCCAACCGCCGTAACGTTATCGGGAATATCCGTCAAAACGACAGCGCCCGCGCCGATGACGACGTTCGCGCCAATATGAAGACCGGGAAGGACCGACGCGCCCAGACCGATGTGCGTCATCGCATCAATCGTAACGCAGCCTCCCAGCTGGACGCCGGGCGAGAGATGAACGCCTTCGCCAAGGCGGTTGTCATGCTCGACGGTCGCGTTGGAATTAATGATGCAGTTGGGTCCAATCACGGCGTCAGGGTTGATTACCGCGCCCGCCATCACAACGGTTCCCTCGCCAACCACTGCGCTAGGCGCAACGTTGGCGCGTGGATGAATCGCCGCGATCAGGTTGAAACCCTGCAAACGTAACTGAGCCGCGACACGGACGCGAGCGTGGTTGTCACCAATGGCGATCACACCGCTGGTTACACCCTGCGCGGGAAGACTCTCCGCGGCGGCGTGCGCGTGCAAGACGGGAACGCCCCATATCGATTCTCCCTCCCTCGCGGCATTGTCATCCAATACAGCAGCGACATTCGCTCCACCGGCGAGAAGGATGTCAAGCACCACCTTGCCGTGACCACCCGCGCCATACACAAAGATTCGAGACTGTTTGTTCAAAGACGCTTGCTCCCCGCATCGTCGATAAGACAGCCAATGTACTCTGAATCAAACCGAAAGACAATTACTTTCATCAACGAGCGATTATAAGATCAAACGATGCGCTTGTGCGCGGATGGATCGCGCAGTGAGAGACTCAGCCACGCGAAGAGCTTCATCATCGCTTTCATGCAGACTGAACAGATTGGAACCCGAACCCGTCATGCGCGGCGGCGTGGGCGAGAGCTCGCAAAAAACGCGATACGTCTTTTGAACAATGGCGTAGCGCGGGAATATCACGGCTTCAAAAGAATTGAACAGCAACGGCGCAACGGCGCCCAGGCGGCCTTCCCGCAATACGTTCAGCAACGGATCCGGATCGCGGGTCTCGCGATCGGAATACTGATCCCATAACGAATAGGCGTCACGGGTCGAAACCGCCTCATCCGGGCTGACGATCACCACGCTCAACGGGGCGGTTTCCGAAGGAACACGTAGCGGTTGAACGTCTTCCCCCACTCCACCGACAAAGCAACAACCCGGCTCGAGAAAAAACGGTACATCGGCTCCAATGGACTCAGCAATATGCATGAGATCCGCACGAGCAAGCGGCGCAGGCGCCGAATTATTCAGCGCGGCTAAAACCGATCCCGCGTTTCCGCTGCCGCCTCCCAGCCCGGCCCCATGTGGAATGCGCTTTTCAATATGGATGGAGACGCCGTAGTCCGCATTGGTTTTCGTCAGAAAACGGCTGGCAGCTTTATGAACGGTGTTTCGTTCATCCACAGGAACCGTTGGATCCGAACAAGAAAGAACGACGCCGGGCGAATCCGTCCGATCGATCAGAATTTCATCATGAAGCGAAACCTTGGCGTTGATCATGTCCAGCAGATGATAGCCATCGTCACGCACACCACGGATGCTGAGGAACAGGTTGATTTTCGCAGGAGAGATGATTTTCATTCCAGTATCCATTTAACTGTCACGATCTATCGTTACGCTCTGAACGACTCGCCAATGCGGGTTTGGATCGACAGGATCGCTTCCGCGAGAGCGACGTCTTCCGGCGTTGTGATCTTCATGTTGAGGTATGATCCTTCGGCCATCACGACCGGTTTTCCGGCGAGTTCAAGCACCTGGCCGTCATCCGTGGGATAGGGCGGCGGCTGAATGGCTTCATACGCATTGAGGATGGTTTCATAGCGAAAAGTCTGCGGCGTCTGAGCCAGCCAGTACCGGGTGCGGTCGTGGGTCTGAATCACGCTCGATCCTTCTCCGGTTTCTTTAAGAGTATCCTTTAACGGCACTCCGATCACACACCCCTCGGCGTGCGACAAGGCGGCGAGCGACCGGGTAATGTGATCGGGCTGGATGAAGGGGCGCGCGCCATCGTGAATCAGGACGGCGGCGGGAGCGATCTCGCGTAGCGCGCGCAGTCCGTTGCGCACAGAATCGAATCGTTCGGCGCCGCCCGGCGTAAAGAGTCCATGCGCCTTGGGGCAATACCGATCCGCGATCCGCAAGATCTCTTCACGGTCGTCTTCGCGTCCAACGATCATGACATGGGATACGGCGGCGTGATTTTGAAATGTTTGCAGCGCATAAGACAGAACAGGACGCCCAGCCATCGGGTTCAACACCTTGTTGCGTCCGCCTCCCATGCGGCGGCTTCGGCCCGCCGCGACGATGACGGTGGCGGCAGGAGAAGGCAAATTCAGTTCGTTCATGGTTGATTCTTTCATTCAGATGAAGTCGTTCAGAGAATCTCCATACCGGATTCAACAAAAAAGGCCCCGTAACAGGGGCCTTTTGTATGAAAGCGTATTCAAGCGGTTACTGCTGCTGGCCCATCTGGGCGACCTGGTGCATCAGACGCGATTTGCGCCGCGACGCGTTTCTGGGATGAATGATGTTGCGCTTGGCGGCGGTGTCGAGCGCGGAAACAGCGGCGCGCAGACTGGCTTCGGCTTCTTCCTGATTGTTGTTACTGATTGCCACGCGCACTTTTTTAACGAGCGTCCGCAGTTTTGACATGGCGTCGATGTTGTGATCGCGGCGCTTCTGGTTTTTGCGAAGGCTTTTTTCAGTCGATCTATGATTTGGCATTTTGAGTTCTCCCTATCGGTCTTTTCAGGACTGTTTTCCGTCTTTCGACGTAAACGGAATCAGCGCCATGTAGCGGGCGCGTTTAATGGCGCGGGTCAACATGCGCTGATGTTTGGCGCTGTTACCCGTAATGCGGCGCGGAATGATCTTGCCGCGCTCGGTGAGGAATTCCTTCAAGACGCGATAGTTGCGGTAATCGATGTACGCCGTGTTTTCAATGGTGAACCGGCTGATTTTGCGCCGGGGGAAACGGCGGCGTCCACCGCCACGGCCGCCACGGCCGCCGCGATCATCATCACGCGAACCACGGTCGGCGCCGCGAGGTCCACGATGATCGGGACGATCACCGCGAGGATGACGGGGGCCTCCCTCACGGGAGCCTCCCGAGGATGGACCGGAAGATCTCGGTCCACTGGATGAAGGACCGGATGGTCTTGGACCGGAAGGCCGTGAAGGCGCTGATGATGCAGATTTTTCAACTTCACTCATGAGAATCTCTCCTGGTTTCTATTTTCAGTTTGTTTCAGAACGGCAGATCGTCATCGCCGCTCGGTCCGCCGTATTCGGCGGGGGGCGCGTCCATGTCATTGGGTGGAGGCGCATCGTCTCCCCGTCCTCCGCCGCCGCCGGAGCGGTCGCCGCGGTCGAGGAACTGGATGTTGTCGGCCTGTACTTCGTACGCGGTTCGGTTATCGCCTTCTTTAGTCTGATAACGGCGCATCTGTAACGAACCTTCAATCGCGACCAGCCGCCCCTTGTTGAGGTACTGATTTACGAGTTCGGCCAACTTTCGCCAGGCGACGATATTAATGAAATCGGTTTCTTTTTCGCCGCTGGCGTTTTTATAGGGGCGATCGACCGCGATACGGAAATTCACCACCGCCACGCCCGTCTGGGTGTAACGGATTTCAGGATCGGCGACCAACCGGCCTATGAGTATGATTCGATTCAGCATGGATCAACCGCTTTCGGTTTACTCAGCGTTTTCAGTGGTTTCAGCCGGAGCGGGGGTTTCAACAGCGGCGGTATCGGCTGATGCCTGACTTTCTTCCGCGCTGGCTTCCGCTTCCTGAGCCGCTTTGGCTTCAGCGGCTTCTTTCTCCGCCTGTTCCTGAGCCGCTTTAGCGGCCGCGGCCGCAGCGGCGGCTTTCTCACGTTCGGCTTCTTCCATGCGCTTCTTCAAGCGCTCGGCGTCGCGTTTTTCCTGGATCAGCTTGGCTTTAGGAACCTGCATGATCATATAACGCAAGACCGAGGTGCGGGTATGGAAAAGCTCGCGCAACTCTTTGGGCGTTGCGGGCGTCGCCTTGAATTCCAGGTCGATGTAGAAACCTTCCGTTTTCTTCTTGATCGGGAAGGCGAGCTGGCGGCGGCCCCAAATGTTTTCTTTGGTCAGTTCTCCGCCGGTTTCGGAAATGATTTTCTTTACGTCGTTCTCTACGGACTTTACATCGGTTTCGCCGATTCCGGCGTCGATGATGTAAAGCATTTCGTAGAGCCTGCTGGCAGGACTCGTCATACTTTCCTCCTGTGGACTGTTGGCTGCCGCCACGATGGACGGGAGCAGGAACCCCGCGTATAACACGGGTTTGTGAAGCAAACCAATATTAAACCTTCAGGCGTGTATTTTCACAAGGGATGGATGATCCCTGTTGGTAAATCAGACATTCCGGCGGTTGGTACGCTCAGAGGAGAGTGAATGCGTCAAAAATCACATCGGCGTGGCAGCGTGAATTTTCAATAAACCAGCGGTTTGTTTCCATTCCACCGCAGACGACGCCCGCGATGAAGATTCCCTTGCGATTGGTCTCATAGGTTACCGGGTCGTGCGCCGGGACCTGCATGGGGTCGTCGCCGATTTCCACACCGATTTCATGTAGAAAGCGGAAATCAGGCTCGTACCCAGTCATGGCCAGGACGAAATCATTATCAATCTCGATTGTTTCATCGCCGGCTCGGCGCAGAACAACGGATTCTGGTTTTATCTCCACTACGGTGGTGTTGAAATAGCCCGCGATCTCGCCCGATTTGACGCGATTTTCAATATCGGGCTTGATCCAGTATTTCACGCCGGGTTTATATCCATCGCCGCGAATCGCCACCGTCACCTCCGCGCTGTGACGCCAGCATTCCAACGCAACCTGAGCGGCTGAATTTCCACTGCCGACCACCAGAATTTTCTGAAAAACGTATGGATGTGGTTCTTTGTAATAATGGGTCACCTTGGGCAACTCTTCACCGGGGACATTGAGAGAACGCGGTTTTTCAAAAAAGCCCGTTGCAACGATGACTCTCGACGCCTTATATGGTCCTTTGGCGGTTTGAACGGTGAAGCCGCCTTCCTCGCCATCAATCGCCCGCACCTCTTCATAAAGGCGAACATTAAGGCGCTGGCTTTCAGCAACGCGGCGGAAGTATTCAAGCGCCTCCCAGCGAACTGGTTTTTCATCCCGGCACGGAAACGGGATACCCCCGATTTCAATCAAATCGGGAGTTGAAAAGAATTTCATTGAGGTCGGGTAGTTATAAATTGATTGACAGAGACATCCCTTGTCGAACACGATATGAGACATCCCCCGTTTTTGCGCTTCAAGGGCGCAGGCAAGGCCAATCGGCCCCGCCCCAACGATTGCGACATCAAATGAAGGATTTATTATTGACACGTCTGATTATTACCCCAACTTTTTCTTTTGGTCCGTACTGTCTTTTTCATTCAGTGTACAAGCGAACAGGCCAATTCCCTACTCTGATCAGCCGCATGATGTCGTAAACAAAAAAAACGCCGACTTGAGTAAGCCGGCGTCTTGAATGTTGCGTGAATAAAATCGGTTTAACGGGATGACGGCAATCAGGAATCGTTTCCACAGATGGGATTTTCACAAGGGCAGAGTTTGCTTTTATTTATCTGACAGCGCAACTCCGCATTGAAATCCGTTTCGGCGGCGAAGAAGTCCTCAGTGACTTCATCAAGAATTTCAATGGCTCTGTCCAGCGCTTCCTCGTTCATTGCGTCAAACCTCACACGGATGCTGTTTGCTAAATATGAATGGGTCAAACACTTTACAGGAATAGTACACAAAAACCTGCAAGAAGGCAAGCAATTTTTAGAATAGTTTGCAATCTTCTATACGAGTCGAACGCGTAGATTTAATCGGAATCGTCTTCATCCTCCTCAAGGTCGCCATTCAGCTTTCGGCGAACATCGTCTTTCCAACGATTACGGTCGTAACCCTTGGCGCCCTTTTTGGTGGAGTGGGCGTGTTCTTCAGGATCACGGTCCCACGTGTAGCGGATTTTTTTGTGGGGATTATAGGCTTTTTCACTCATTTCTTCATCTCGAACTGAATCATGCTTAATTCATACCCATATTATATCGAGATTGATATAAAACCGTGATCGATTTTTTGTATTTTTATCGATCCGATGACGGAATTTCCTAGCAGGAACTCATCAAGCCGGTTTAACTCATTGAGTCGAAGAGAACGCTCTTTCACGCCGAGATTTTTTATCATCTCCGCTCGCCAGACGCCCGGCAACAAACCGTCATTCAGGCACGGCGTAAACCATTGATTATCAATTTGATATACAATATTTGTGATTGCGCCTTCCGTAAGAAATCCATTTTCATTAACGAACAGCGTATCGAACCAGCCTAGCTGAATCCCTTTATCCCGCTGCTGATTATACAAATCGCGAACCGTTGTTTTATGAAATAAAAATCGGTTTTGTGAATCAACCGGAACCGGCGATATTCCCACAACAGGTTCAGATGGCGCCTGTGTCAGGGCGCGATGGGTGATGGAGATTTCGCCATCCGGCTTCAACTCAAGCCGGACCGCCACCGGAGGCGAAGGAACAGATTCCGCATACTCATGCAACATTCGGCGCGCCGAGTCTGGATTGAAAAGACGCCCCCAGTAAGCGGAGGAGTCCGCCATGCGGTCCAAATGTTCCGTTTCGTACACATAGTGCTGTTCGCGGTCCAGAAGCAGGGTTTCGATCAGCGAAAATGTGGGCTGGGTATCGGTAATGAAGCGAGATTTCGTATGCAGTTCGGCCCACTCCCGATCCGGCTTCGAATCCCACACGATTCCTCCACCCAATCCAACCTGAAAAACTCTATGCCTACCCCATAGCGTCCGAATAGGAACGTTGAAAGTGAAGTCCCCGTTCGATTGGATGATCCCAATCGCGCCGCAATACGGGCCGCGCGGGGTCTTTTCAAGGTCTCGTATGATCCGCATGGTCTGATGTTTGGGGGCTCCGGTGATTGAGGCGGCAGGGAAACACGCGCGGAAAATTTCGGGCAACCGGACCTCGTCGCGCAGCTCGCCCCGTACTGTCCCCGTCATTTGATGTACCGTGTGGTATCGTTCGACGGAAAACAAGTCGATTGCCTTTACGCTTCCATAGTGGCATATTCGACCCAGGTCGTTTCGCGCCATGTCGACAATCATGATGTTCTCGGCGCAGTCTTTTTCGCTGGAGATCAACTCGTTCTCTATTTCCTGGTCTTCCGTTGTGAAGCGGCCACGCGGCCGAGTTCCTTTCATCGGCCGTGTGGTAAGCAGGTTGCCTTGACGATAAAGAAACAGTTCCGGCGACATTGAAAGAATTTGCAGGTCATCAAATGACAAGTATATGGAATATGGAGCTGGTTGATTGTGATATAAACGCTGAAAGAAGCGATAGGGATGATGATTGCTTTTCAGGTGTTCACGGACCGTGTAATTAACTTGGTATGTATAACCAAACTCTATGTATTTACTGATTTTATCCAGACTTTTTTCATAATCATTCTGATCTGAATTTATCTGAAATTCAATGAATTCATTCTCAGATGATTCGATGGATGCCAAATGGCATCTTCTTATAGAATCAGATTGGATAACACCGAAACACAGGAGAGGTAAATCTTTACCTTCAAGTGGTTTGACGGGCAGATGAAACGCCGCTGCGGCTTCGTAGGCGATGTATCCAACCGCGATGTGGTTTTCAGGCAGGATGGAAAGTTCTTCCAGCGCTGGAAGGACCTGTTCAATCGAATCGGCACGAATGATGCGCAGCCAGGAATCGATCAGAATTTCAGCGTCGCTTCCCCAGCCATCGCCCTGTAAGCATGCGACGGGAAATTTTTCTTTAATCATTTATATTTCTATATTTAATAAACTCGAATTAAGATGTTTTTGTAGCGACAAGCATGGCACGTTCGCTCTTCAGGTGATATGGATTTCCTTTAAAGTCTCCATACACCTGATTGATGGAGAATCCCGCATTGGCGGCGAGATATGAAAGTTCCCATCCATTATACAACCAAGGACGATATAAGTACTTACGGATGCTTCCTTTCGAATCGGTCACGGTGATCCTGTTATGCATGCGGCGTCCGTTATCGACAATCACCCGTTCTTCACGGACCGCCAGGCCATTCTGGACGGATTCATACACCCGATTGAGACGCGGAACAATAAAATGACGATTCATGATGTCGATCAGAATCATACCGCCGGGCTTCAAGACTCGGTAATACTCTTTCATCACCTCCAGATTGTCTTCTTCCGTATCGAGGTATCCGAAACTGCTGAACAGGTTGATGATGTACTGAAACGTGCCGCCGAGAAACGGGATCCGCTGAATGACTCCCTGCACAAATCGAGGGTTTTGTCGGCTGGACTCATCAAAATCTCTATCCGCGCTTGCGCTGGCAAGCAGGTACGATGAAATATCAAGCCCAATAACTTGATGGCCTTCTCTGGAAAGAGGCAGGGTGTGGCGCCCCGCCCCGCATGGCGCGTCGAGGATCAGATCGCCGGGCTTCCATCCAAACACGCGATGGCAAAAACCTAACTCGGATTCCGTACGATCCGGTCCGGTCATATCGCGATAGATATCGAGATAGTCGGAATGGTTAAAAAACCGGTTGCACCAGTCAGCGCTCAGCTCACCGGGGAAATCAGCCATGTTGTTCATATCAAGTTCAAACCAACGGGAATTGTGTCCTTATTTAATCATTGAAGTGAAACCAAGACCACTCCAATGAGACTTATTGCATAGGTTTGTGATTCCATCACATTGGAAATTTCACCGGCCAAACAAACTCATGTGATCGCGTTTTTCAATATCAATACATTCCACCTTGTTTGAAGGCTGACAAATGATTTGCTAGAATTCAGCAGAGCGGAGTTCGGGGGAAAAAGGTGGCTATCCAAATCCAACGAGTATACGACCTGAATCCCAAGCGGCGCGGCGAGTATCGCGTTCTGGTGGATCGCGTCTGGCCTCGCGGAGTGAAGAAAGAATCGCTCAATCTAGATGAATGGTTGAAACAGATCGCCCCGAGCAGCGATCTGCGCAAATGGTTTGGGCATGATCCCACGCGGTGGGAGGAGTTTCAGGAGCGATACCGGCGCGAACTGGAAGCACAGGGGGATGAGCTGGCGCGTCTGGCCGCACTGGCGTCGAAAAAGACGCTTGTGCTGCTCTATTCGGCGCGCGACGCCGAGCACAATCAGGCAATTGTCATCGCGAAAGCGATTGGGGAGATGGAAGAATGAAATTTTCGAGGATTTTGGTCGCATTATTTTTGGCCACATACAGTTTTGGATGTGCTCATCGGGAAAGGCTAGAAGATACGATCAGCGAGCCCGCAACCGTGATTGAAAACCAAAGCGTGGAGACGCATTCCGCATCGGCTGTCATCGCATCCCCGACGCGACATCGTGATGAAGAAAAATCACTGGAAGCGATCAGGGCGCGGGCGATGGCCGACGTGTTCGTTTTGAAAGACTATCGCCCCGGTAAAAACAGTTTCGTTGAAAACGCGGAACGGCATCCCGGTGCTTGGACCGGCAAGGGATTTCGCTATACGCTGCTCGACGCCACGGGGCCGGGATCGATCCGGCATATCTGGACCACGCGGGGCGAGGGCGAGCCTAACTTGACGTGGGAGTTTTATATCGACGGCGAAAAAACGCCCAGCCTCTCCGCCACCGACGAGGAATTGCGGAAGGCGATGGAACGTTACCCGATTTCCATCGCGCCCGCCAATTCAGTTCCATACGGTAACCGGGATTTCAACTTTTTCCTGCCAATTCCTTTCGATCAGAGCATACGCATTGATGTTGTGCAGCGTGTGGATTCGTTCTGGTTGTGGTTCTGTCAGATCGATTACCGGCTGGAAGACGATTCGATGCAAGGCGCTCGGTTGTACGGTTATCATGATGGCGACGGATTGCGCGTGGCCTATGCCGGGCTGGGCGAGCAAAAGGCCGAACTTCACGAAGGTGAAATGGAAACGGTGCGGTTCTCCGCCCTGCGGCTGGCGCCGATGCAGGAGGAACGGCTGGGGCGAATCGAGGGGCCGGCCATCGCGCGCGAACTGCGGCTGCAATGGAGCGCGGGAGCGAACCTTCGGCTGATGGCGTGCTATGACAGCGAGGAGAGTTTCGCCATTGACGCGCCCATCGAGCGATTTTTCGGCCCGTTTCAAAGCGCTTCGCTGTACCGGCACGGTCCGGGCGACGCGAGCTGCTATCTGCCGATGCCGATACGCGAGTCGTGTGAATTGTGGATTCGCAATGAGGGGAACGAAGAAGCGGAGATCCATGGCGAGGCGGTCGTGGAGCGAGTTCACGGATTTTCACCTTCATGGGGGTATCTCCACGCGCGATACGCCAGAACGGAGCAAACGGACGGCCATCGATTGCACCAGGTAGCGTATATCCGGGGTCGCGGGCAATTTCTGGGGATGACGCTGTATAACACCGGGCACGATCATGGCGGCGGCGATTTCGCCGTGGTAGATGGCGAAAGCGCCCGTCCCGCATTTCTTCATGGAGTCAACGGCGAGGATTATTTTACCTTCGCCTGGTTCGGCAAAGGAGCGCATCACCCCTACGCGGTCGCCCACAGCAATGAAGAGGGGCGATACCGACACCATTTCGAGAATCCGTACCCGTTTCAGCATTCATTCAGCATGGAATGGGGAGCGTTTCCAGGGCTTTCACCGGAAAGCGTATGCTGGTGGTATCAGGCTGAACCCTGCGATGGGACGCTGGCTGACGGCGCACGAGATGAATCCGTCGCGTGGGACGTATTCGGGCCGGTTCCGATAGCACAGCATGAGGATGGAACATCAATGGGCGATCTCTACGCGGGACTGCCCACAGTAAAAGCGCTGGACGCAGGCGGGAAGTTTGACACCCGCGAGGTCGAGCAACATGCCACAGTGGGCTGGAAAACACAGTGGACGACAGGCCCCTCGCTTAACCTGACCTACATCGGGCGGCCGGAAATCGAGATCAACCCTGAAAACGAACTGGGCGGAATGGGACACGCCTTTCTGGCGCGCAGGACGATTCATTCACGCGCACAACGCGAGGTGGAATACGCACTGACGCACGATGACCCGATGGAGTTATGGGTGAACGGCGAGCGGGTGTATCACGAAGGTCTTCAATTAAACGGGTTTGAGACGCGTAAAGTTCAGGTCACGCTAAAGCCGGGCGAGAACGAGATCGTCGCCCGGCTGACGAATTATTTTAACCGCACGTTCAACTGGGCAGGGTTCGCGATGTGGCCTACAGCGCCTTGATCACGATAATGGCGGAAAGCAGGCACAACGGCGCGCCGATCAGGATAAAAGGCGGAATGATGCACATCAGGGCGCCCAAACCGAACAACCCCAGCCCGATGATCAGGGCGAGAGTGCGGCCCAGCATTTCGATTAAAGCCAGTGCGAATTTGATCGGCAGGGTGAGCAATTCAAACAGTACGTGAGCCATGTTCTACCTCTCTTTTCATGCAATGAATATCTTTTTCTATTACAGTATACGACGCTCATGGGTGAATCTTTCAAAAAAATCAACCCGAGAGGGCTTGATGGCGAGGGTGAATCACCGACAATAGACTCCGCCATCGCAATGAGCCAGAAACTTCTGAAAGCGCCGGTGGCTCAATGGATAGAGCACCTGACTTCGGATCAGGCGGTTGGGGGTTCGAGTCCCTCCCGGCGCGAATTGATTTTACTGGAGTTAGGTGATTGACTGCCTTCTTCAAAATTGCACGCATTGCACGGATCGTGCAATCTTCGTGCAATCTTATCCGAAATCTCCTGATCAGTCATCGGTCTGATAGGGGTATTCATCGGCGCTTTCCACCTTCTTACCTCCTCCTCAATGTGATCCACGACTTGCTGCCTGAAGAGTGGGATTAATCGTTTCCCCTTGTCTCCGTGGTAATGTCGTTCACCGATCGTCTGGGGGGCATGCCCTACGTATCTTTGCACGTAATAACTGTACCAACCGCCATCAATCGCCGCAGTCTGTAGCGTGTTGCGAAGATCTTTAGGAGAAATTTGAGAGGAGGCGTCCCAGCGTTTCAAATTTTTGGCCACAGCGTGGGAATAGTTTTTGTGATCAACGTATTCTTTGATAACAAAACCAAAACGTCCTCTAGGCTCCGAGTATTTCTTCAAGATCCACATGACGATCCCAGAAACAGGGATTCGTCTGATGCGATACCGATTTTTCACCTCGCCATCGATCGTGATGGTCTCATCACACCAGTTGACTTTTTCCCAGGTCAATCGCAAGGCCTCCTTCATTTGAAGCCCCGCAAGTCCTTGCATTGCGACTCCCACAATTAAGGGATGATTTCGCGGATTCATCGAAAGCCAATGCAAAAAATCAAGAACCTGAGGAATCGACAAATATGGATTGCCCGCTTCTTCGTCATACTCCATTGGCTGATTAGAACGCCGTGAGAGACGAAGGTTTTGACAGATATTGACATACTGGCGCGGCCAGTTGGAAGCAACCCACTTCGCCGCCCGGCGAACCGGCAACAGGTACAACCGAATGGTGTCATACGCGAGACCGCGATCGACGAGGCTTTTCTGGTATTTCAGAACATGCTCGTAGCGTAGTTCGTTCCAATGGGTTAATCCCAGTTCATCGATCCAACGCAGGAAGTAATCGCAGTACGACAATTCCATCCGCCGGTTATACTCCGTCCATATCCGATCCGCGCAGGATCGGAACAAGGCGTCGCTGATTTGAAGTTTGATAGGGTCTTCCGCCGCTTCCGGTTCAGTGGGTGCTGGAACTGGCTCAACCGGGGTGGGGATCGCGGATGCGCTAAGTAAAAACTCCGCTTGCTTGATCGCCTCACTCAAATCCGGCGCATCAAAGCGGATTCGACGATAGTTTCCTTCGGAATCTCTGCCGCTGACTTTCCAACGGCCGATCCGTTCCTGAAGCAGGGTGAATCGATTGGTTTTGAATTTGTTCGTCCTGGTTTTCAAAGACCTCGGGTTTTTCTTCAAGGTGACTCTCCTTTTTCACCTTGCCCGTTCCACGTTGACGAGCTAAATGATCCCAGTATTCGTTCAACGAGTCAATAATGTTCCGTCCCCAGTACCCGCAACCGGGCGACCCGACCAGCCCATAGCGGCGCAGGCGCTCGATTTTCACGACGCCGCGCAGCAGCTCGCGCAGTTCGCTCTGATCGTAGATCGCGTGGGGATCGATTGGTTTCATGAGATGGAATCCTAAAAAAATGGAGGAGCTTGAACGCGAACCCTTCAAGCTCCTCGATACGATTGGTCACGCGACCTCCGAATCGTCGCGTGAAAACATATAGAGACTATCCAACGACGCTGGACACTTCCCCACCAACGATGCTGGCAGCAGATCGCCTTTCATCAGGATCAGCTTGATCTCGCGCTTCGCTTTTTTGAACGCGGCGGGGTCCAGGGAACCGGCGAAGTGTTCATTGCCGTGTTCATCCTTTCGCCGTTCGAAGACGCCGACGATTTCGATTCCGGCTTTCATAATTCCATCACCTCCTTTCTATTTGGACTTTGGAGAAAATCGGGCAGCTCGCATCACAAAACGGCCGGATGGCGGGATCCTCGCAGCCGCAACTCTGATACGGGCGGTCATAAGCGGATTTCACTTGTCCAAGGATTTCTTCGCTGGTGATGATCCCCTTGCCGGGATGTGGCCGGTTCTTCTTCGTCCATTCCCGCATTACGGCGATGGCGGCGTCCTGGGGCAAGCCAATGCGCTTCAGCTGCACGGCCAAACGAAAACAGGCGACGCGCTGGTATTCCGTGACGCCTTGCTCCAACATGGCGCGGGCGCAAGGCGGCAAAGCGAAGCGGTTTCCCGTCGTGCCTTTCTCTTCTTCGCCACGGTAGTGTATCGATGATTCACCACGCGGGATTTGGTTGATCTCGATGATGTCATCGAGTTGGCGCTCCGCAATCCGCTGAACGTTTTCCAACACGTCCCATTGATCCGGATACGGCTGAAACGCGTTCTCCGGATCCACGAAGACCGTCTTCCCTTTTGGAACCAGCGCCCCGAACAGAGGCGCGTTGATGAAATTGCCATACGGTTTTTGGGGAACAAGCCGGTCCTGCTTGGGAAAGATTTCAGTGGGAGGGGCCTCGATTTCATTGAGGACATGGCGGACCACAACGCGGACCGTGGACGCAAGGACTCCGTCTCCTTCGAAAAACATCCAAACGTGATACCCCTTGGATTTGCTACGCTCGGCATAGCATGGCAGGCGGTAATGCGCGGCTCGATGGATGAACGACAACGGCCATGTCACATCGAATACGTCGAAATCGACAACGGCCGCTCTGATTCGATTACCTCGCAAGAGGAATACGCCATAGGGTTGGATACCTCTCAAATGATTGTAGATCACGTTATCCGTCACTCTTCGTTTGACGATCCGGACCGCGCCGGAGGATGGATCATACGTTCCATAAGCCCGGTCCAGACCGGAGAATAAACTGCGGAACAATCGGATTTTCCGTTGCAGGGAGCGGCTTGTTCTTTTCATGGGAATACGGTTCTTTCAACGCTGTTTGACTGGGATAGCGGGAGAGAGGCGGAAATGATTTCAAGAACGAAAATTATTCGCGAGGATTGTCCGGATTTGGGAAGCGGAGTTGATTCGCATTTGGACTAACGAAGGAATTTGTTCCACGAGTTGTTCCGGCTCACAATGGAAGAGCGCGGGAGGGAGATGCTCTTTCAAGGGTTGAATAAGCGCTTTCACCATCCGGCATTGGCCTCGCCAATCCAGCCGGGACAGTTCTTGCGTAAATATCCATTGCGCGTGCCGCCGCCGCTGGTTCATCTTGACGATCTCTCTCAGTTGTAAGAGAACTGGCTCAACATCCCCACTGTATGAAAGGCTTGCGTCGATCCAGGCGGCCTCAACTCCATTGCCATGCAGCCCCCGATATTCGCTCAGCATTGCGAAGGCTTCGCCTTTGGCCCGCACGATGGAGAGTTTCCGCCTCACGGGCAGGCCGAACTGGTGAATATGATGAATAAATCGGGCGGCGGTTCCCAGAAATTCTGAATACGCCATAACGGGTTCCTCTGGGAAAGAAAAGCACTCCACCGCCCGGTCGATGGGAGCGTCGATCCGCTTACCTAACTCTTCCTCACTCAGAATATGAAGCAAGCGAGAGAGAATTCCGTTGGGATCGCCCGATTCAGTCGAATTCATCGTATTGAAACTCTTCATCTGAGGAGGGATGCGGTTCTTCTTGCGGCGTACCCGCGTAAGCGAATCCTTTATGGATGCGAGCCAGGACATCGCGTTTGGGTTTGTAATAAAGGCGGTGCGACCGTTCGATGATTTGTTGCTTGAAGTGGCTGGCTGGAATCGCTCGCGGAGGAGGAGTTTGGATACGGACGATTTCAGTACCGATGCGGACGACCGCTTCCCCCACGCCGAGAGTGATCAAATCCTCCACGGCGAGGGTTTCCCGCAAATCCTTGCTGAGAAGGCGCGCGTCCCGAGCGTCGACGTTGAAGATGATGCACGAGCCAACGCTGGAGAGAGCATCCGCCTGTTGATGGTTGAACTGGTTGAGATATTGGTGCGCCAGGGTTAAGCCAACCCCGAACTTGCGGGTTTCAGCGATGAGGTCCTCTATCGCGCCGGAGATGAAGCGATGCGCTTCGTCACAGTAAAGCTGGAACGTTCTCCTTTTTTCGGCGGGCGAATTGGCCCGGCTCAACGCGGTCAACCGGAAGATCGCCAGCAGAAAGCCGCCCAGCACGTCCCGCGCCTCGGAACCGATGGATGAGAGGTCGATCAATACGATTGCTCCCTCATCCATGAAACGGCGAAAGTCAAACCGATTCTCCGGCTGCGAGAGCATCAGCGAGACCGTATCGGATAGCAGCAGCTTGCTTAGTTTATGCTTGGGAGGACCGAAATCCTCCTTGCCGTACTTTTCAAAATCATTGCTCCAGAACTGCCGTGCGCTTTCATTTCGGACCACGCTCTTGATCAACCGGCGCAGCGTCTTGCTTTCGGGTGAATTGAAGCTCATCAGACGCGAGACGTCCAACAGCGAGGTCTCCGGCAGTTGGATCAAGGCGTAGAGAGCGTGACGAAGCAGGTGCTCAAGCCGGTCGCCCCAACCGGTGACCACGTTCTTGAAGGCGTTGACCAGGTCGTCCGCCATCCGTCCGACGTCCTGCCCCGCGATGGGCGTGAGCGGATTCCACAGCGGCGCGTAGTCCGCGTCGCCCGGATTGAAAAAGATTGTGCGGTCGACCTCCTCGGCGGGAATCAAGCGCAGGAGACGATCGATCAAGTCGCCATGAGGATCCAGCACGGCGACGCCGTATCCCTGCTCGGCGTCGTTGAGGATCATTTGTTCCAGCGTGCTGGATTTCCCCATTCCGGATCGCCCGATCAGCTGGGTATGACGCAGCCGAATGGGAAGCGGGATGCGGATCGGAATGGCTTGATCAGCGTAATGGCAGGTTCCGATATGCGTTCCGTTGGAGAGATTGTTCGAGCGCGGCGGCAACGTCTCCAACACGTCGATGGGGGCGTTTCGCCGGCTCCATGCTTCGGAGGCGGGGAGATGCGCCAAACCGGTTAGTTCCAGGGAATTGACGAGAAAGCCGGGACGATAGGCGATTCCGGTCCAGAACATCTCTCGGATTTGTGCGGGAGTCAGCACGAGCCGATAATCGGTCTCATTGAGATGGTGCAGGGGGCGCCCTCCATGTTGAAAAAACCGTATGAAGGTGGACAACGCCTCCAAACAATTCGCCTCGGTTTCACTCCCGAGATACGCCATACGAACCGAAACCGCGAAGATGGGCTTGTCATTATGCGCCTTGCCGTCCGCGTCGTTCGACATGCGCCGCAGGTCGCCGGAGGGCAGTTGTTGCGCCAACCGATGGGGGAAATACGAATCGTTCAGCAGGCGGGCGTGATATTCCAGGTCGAGCAGGATTTCGATGTTGCGATGCCATTCATGAAGGCGCAGCGCGGGCTGAAACAAGACCTGGAGCCAAACGAGCTCTTTCGGCGATAACTCGAACATGGATTGGATGAGCGTCTCAAAGGGGGAACGTTGAAACTCGGCGGGCCGGGTGAGCAAGCGGGAATAAGGCGGCGGCGGGTAAAAGTCGAGCAACCGAACTCTTGCCCAGTCGGCGTCAGCCCTATGCTGAATCGAACCGGGATCGAACTCGGTCAATTCGCAATGCTCGAACCTCGCATGGAACACGGTTCGCAGCATCTCCCGGTCTTCCGGGTAGCACAGCAGCAGGATGAGGATTTGAGAGGCGTTCCCGATGATCTCAAACCCAACGCGCCGATTCGTTGCGGATAGTTGTTTCAGAAAGAGTTCGCTGTTGTTCCAATCGAATGGCTGTTGGGGAGACATCCAGACTTGGAAACGTCGAACTTCCGCCTCAGCGGGCGGTGATTCAACCACGTGATCCGGCCGAAGCTCGCCGGAGAGAGAGCCGATCGGCTCGAAGCGCGGTTCCAGCGCCACCGGCTGAGGGTGGAGGGTTGAGTCGCATCCCTTGATAATTTCATCGGCGAGCCACGCGTTCATCCGGCTGATGAACACGTGCGACCTCGCCCGCGCCACAAGAATCTCTTCGGCTGACATCGGTTATTTCCGCCAAACAATTTGGTTTCTATAACTGAAAGCGGACGGGTGGAAGATTGCTTTTCAGAACGGAGGGAAAATGATCGTGATCATTTCGCGTCCCACGCCTCTTATGCAGGAGCCAAAATCCGAAAGCCACGGGACTGTCTAACCCAGTGTGCTAAATCCAGTTGAAGTGTGAGCTTTGGGGTGGTCTTATGATTGAGAATCCATTGATGAAACGATCGCACTCGTTTCATCAATTGGCCGCGGACAAGCCGAAGACTTGTTCAAAGCAGAGAGACAATTCATATACTCTAGTGAATTTAAAAATCGTCAATTAACATGACTCAACGCTGGCAAGTGCCATCAAAGCGTTTACAATCGAAAGCGGCTGCATTCAATGCAGAGCTATACAGAAGCCCGGAACAGTTCGAATAAGCCGCGTGTCCCCTCTTAACCCATTTTTAGGGAGAATATCACGCAGGGTACACGCGGGCAGGTCAGTATCCGGCTTGGATCAGCACGGCAATTTGGGTTACGGCGTCATTGATTCTTGACCTCTTGATTTGAGGAAAGATCAATCGCACTCAACCAGTTCATGCTGGAGTAAACGGATTCGTCGAGAGGAATTGTTCCCAAGACATGTCGAATTTGAGCGTAGAGTGACATATAACCATACCGAGTTGTTACCAGACTGGTTCGAGCCTCCACCAGTTCTGTCAGCGATTGAGTGACGTCGAGGCTGTCAGCCAGACCTTCACGGGATAGATTTTTAAATCGTTCATGGTTTTCTATGGCTACTTCGACAGCTTTTATGGCGATATCAAGGTTACGTTTTTCTTCCTGCAGGGATAGCGCAATCTGTTCAACGGAATTTTGCACCGATCGAATCGTGTCTTCATAGCGCTCTTCTTCAGCGGAAACCTGTTCTTTAGTACGGCGCATCTTGACAATACGGCGACCGCCTTCGAATAGAGGTATAGTAACGGTGGCGCGAAGAGACCATTCTTCTTTATCAAACGATGGATCACCCTGATCGTTGAAACCCCATGCCGCTTGTCCAGATATCCGAGGCAGAAACTCGCCTCGGGTGATGTTGACTTCTTCTTTTCTGGCTCCTCACAAGAATTTGTGCACGAGTTTTGGTTCGGGAAGGTTTCCGAGTCCATGGTATAGAGCCAGGATGTAAGTTTTCGCCGTCCTGAATCCATAGCAACGATGACTGATGACTTTGGCCTTATTG
>WGLV01000001.1 GCA_016125385.1 bacterium | reverse complement strand
GCGCACCTTCGCCTGGATGAATCATGGCCGCCGGCTATCCAAAGATTATGAAATCCTGCCGGGACATTCAGAAAACTATATTCGCGTTCACGCAATCCGGCAGGTCCTCCGGGCACTCAATTCATGAAAACAGGTTCTAAACTTTGCACACCCCATCACGCTAAATACGTGCCAGAAATCTCCATTCAACCCTCAAACATCTCAAGTCACTGATTTACATAAATATATGAATTATATATCCTTTGTGAATCGATTCTGTTTTGTAATCAACAAAACGAATATCCAGTAGCGCAATGGGTTACAGGAATGTAATTTATTCTCGCAATTTATAAAATCCTCTCTCCCCTATTCCTGGCTCTCATCTCATGACGCATTCATGCTACTATGGTCCATTCCCTGTTAAATGAGGGCTGCTCCCATGAAACTTACCCCGCCTCCCAGCGTCATCATCACCGGAGCCTCCACGGGCATCGGGAAGGCTTGCGCACTCTACCTTGATAAACAGGGGTATCGCGTCTTCGCGGGGTGCCGCAAAGAAGAAGACGCCGAATCCCTCCGGAAAGAAAGTTCCGGCCGTCTGGTCCCGATTCATCTGGATGTCACCAATAACGCCGATATTGATGAAGTTCGCCGGCTGCTTGAGGAATCGTTGGGCGAAGGAGGGCTTTCAGCCTTGATTAATAACGCGGGGATCGCCTTGGGCGGCCCTCAGGAATGTATCTCGCTCGATATCTGGCGGCGCCAGTTTGAAGTCAACGTTTTTGGATTGATCGCCATGACCCGAACCATGATTCCGCTGTTACGTCCGGCGCGCGGCAGAATTGTCAACATCAGTTCCATCGCGGGACGCAGTTCCATGCCGTTTACCGCTCCCTATTGCGCGTCAAAACATGCCGTCGAAGCGCTTTCCGATTCGCTTCGCCTTGAGCTGCGCCCATGGGGAATCAAAACCATTCTCATCGAACCGGGAGCCATCGACACTCCGATCTGGGAAAAAGCAGCGGGAATGCGTAAACAAATGGACGGAGAGTCAAACCGGGAAGTTATGGAACTCTACGGCTCTTATCTGCGCAAGTTTTACGAAGTGATAGAAAACGCGGCCCATCGCGCCGCGCCGGTTGAACGCGTGGTTGACGCCGTCTGGCACGCTCTCACCTCCGATCCCCCTCGTGAGCGCTATGTCGTGGGAACAGATGCCCGTATGCGGTTGGTATTAAATCTGTTCCCCACACGGATTCAGGATTGGGTCATCGCGCGCATGCTGAAATTGAGTGAATGAACACCCGAACGCCGATCTACATAGGATGCGGCTTGATCTGCCTCGACGCCGTCCTGGTTCCTGATGGCGGACCGCCCCGCCTGTTTGCGGGTGGAACCTCACTTAACATCGCCGCCATTCTCGCACAAAAGGGATGGTATTCTCACGTCGTTGGACGCATTGGCGATGACTATGCTTCAAGACGCATCTTGCATGATCTGGATTCGATGAACGTCCAGACCCGTATGATTGAGCGGGATGCCGATACCCAAACCCCTGTCTATGTTGAAACCATCGAATCCAAAGGTCACCGATTTCACAGGCAATGCCCCGATTGCGGCGCCGATTTCCCGTCATGCGTTCCCAACAGCGATGAATTCACCCATAACCTGATCGGCAGCCTGCCTGAAACCATCGACGCCGCCTGCTTCGAACGCGATTTCACCTCCTGCTTTCAACTGGCGCGAGCCTGCAAGGATCGCGGCGCGTTAATTTACGTCGAGCTGAACCGGATGACATGCGAAGACGACTGCCTTCATCTTCTCGAATTGGCTGACATATTCAAGTACGCCCGTGACCGATGCGGACTCCTGCCAGATGATTCGCGCCGCCCATCCGTTCCGCTTGAAATCGAAACGCTAGGCTCGGATGGTGTGCGATACCGCGTTCGGCGCGGCGAATGGAAGCGTATTCCCGCACTTCACGCCGATCAATTCATCGACGCGGCGGGTTCAGGCGACTGGGTCAGCGCTACGTTGATTCATCACCTGACTCCCCTGCATCGTCAAGCACAATTACTGGACGACGCTGGATTAGTCGAAAACGCTTTAAACTCCGCCCAAAATGAAGCCGTTCTGAACGGTAAATTCTATGGCGCGCGGGGACGACTGTATGAGGGGCGAACCTTTCAACAGGCGAACTCATATTGCCCCTGTTGCTTGAACCAATCCACTTCCTATACAGCCAAATCAGGATAACCGATGTTTTTTTATCTGCTCAATGAAGACACCGAATTACGCATCCTCACCATGGACGACGCGGATCGTCTCTTTGAATTGCTAGAGGCCAACCGCCTGTATCTGCGTGAGTGGCTCCCTTGGGTCGACAAGCACAAAACAATCAATGAATGCAAATCTTATCTCAAGTTACTTAATACGCATTTTAAGAACAACAAGGCTTTGCACTGTGGCATCTGGTACCAGAGCGAATTGGCGGGCGTCGTGGGAATGGATCGGATCGACTGGCCCAACAAGACCGCTGAAATCGGTTACTGGATCGGAGAAATCTATCAGGGCAAAGGTCTGGTAACACTCAGCGTCCGATTCCTCATTGAGTTTGCTTTCGTCGAACTGGGCTTGAATCGGATTGAGATTCGTTGTGCGCCCGACAACCATCGCAGCCGGGGGATTCCAGAACGACTTGACTTTCGGCAGGAGGGCCGATTACGTCAAGCAGAATGGCTTTACGATCGATTCGTCGATCATATTATGTATTCCATCCTGAAAGAGGACTGGGAAAACAACCACGATCCTCAATTCGATCTGCTGAAAGATTAGAGCATTCGCCTTATATACACTTCGTGTTTTTCTGTTATAATGACTTCACCTCATTGATCAGAATCCTCATCTTCGAACCATAATTGTTTACCGATGACCTTGCTTAAGAACAGGAGTCACGAGATGAAGCGATTTCCTCTTTTTATCATCCCGCTCGTCATGGCCGCCGGAATCGGCGTCTACGCCTATCAGGTCAATGGCTCAAAGTGTATGTTTTCTTCCGCCTCTAACAGTTGGTGCGCCACTCAACAGATCAACGCAGCGAATGTCTCACAAGCTCAGTGTCCCATGAATTCCGGAGCCTCGATGGATGACGGCTGCTGTGAATCGAGTGGGATCCAGACCGCGATCTACCGCGAGGGTTCCGTCGCTGAATTCGCCGTCGAAGGCGGCCAATGCCCGTTCGCGGGCTCATGCGATTCACCTCATGCCGCGGCGGGTCAGTGCCCTTACCTTCAGAAAACCGGCGCCCAGTCCGCAGGACGGACGGCTTCACAACCGGTTGAATTGCTCGTTAATGCGGATCAGACCTCCAGCTTGGCGCCGGTTGAAACCCTCACCGATCATCCCGCCGAAATCGTTTCCGCTCTCAAATAAGCGGACGCATCATTCTCGCCACAAACCACAGGCGGCTCCATTGGGAGCCGCCTGTTTTGCGATACCCGAGGAATATGAATTCTACAGAGCGGTTCAATCCTCGCGCGTCAGTTTCAGCGCGGCGTCATCGACGAACGCGGGCGACTTCAACGTAATCTCGCCGTTCGATTCGGTCTTTTCCGATCTCACCACTTTCCCGTCGATAGTACTTACCCATTCCACCGCGTAGCGGCCAGCGGGCGCTTTCAGAGTCAGCGTGGCTTCGATTCGCTCCCCATTGGGCATATATAGATAGACGGCGTACGTCTTGCCTTCCTGAGCCAATACCCAGGTACGCAAACCTCCAGGCTTTCGGTTGGAAACGAGCTCCGGCTCGGGGTTCATCCGGATAAAATCAAATCCATTCACGAAATCATGTAAAACCTTCAACTGTTTTCGTAGCGCGGGGCTGCCGCCGCCGGGCGCTTCCTGACTGGCGGTTCCATCTTCACAATCGATAGTGAACGAATAATCGAGGTTATTAAATTCCGCACCACCCGCCAGCAGAAACGCCCACGCATGTGTACGGTATCGCACGTCGCTGTCGCCAGCGAAACCGCTTTCATCGTATCCAATGGCTCGATCCAGTCTGTAATTCTGCGAGACTGCGTCCGGCGGATACGCGTAGTGATAATTCAGAATCGAAACGTTCGGGTCTGGATCGGTCACTGTCTGGCTTCCGTTAGCGATGTTCTGTGCGATGAGGTGTTTGTTGGGTAAATTGGCTTCTTCGTCTGTGATCGTTTTCGCGATGTCGCGTTGAAAATCGAGCGTCACTCCGCCGAAATAGGGTTCATTGCAGATTTCGAAGTACAAATTGCCGTATGGATTCAGTTCATTGACCGCTTTTTTAACGAAATTCACCTGCGCTTCGGTAAGTTTGGCTTCTTTCAGCGCGTAGACTTCATTTTTATTCACGGCGCCAATGCTGTTGACGTTGTTCTTCTGATTCATCGGACATATTTCCCACAATCCGTCGTTATACATGGGACAGAACAGGACGTACTCCACCACCACGCCCCGGCGATCAGCGTATTTCATAAATTGGTGTAACCGCTCAAAATATTTTGCATCCCATTGAGTCAGATCGAACTTATTCCCTCCGACCGCGTATCCCGGTTCACTGGAGCGCGCCCACGGCGATAAAAAGCGCAGGGGATAGGGCGCCAACGTGTTTTTCTCGATCTTGAACTCGCCCGGCTTCTCACAATAAACACCAGAGAACACGCGGGTGAGATTCATTCCATCCGCTTGCATCGCGTCGAGATAGCGCTCGTAATCGAAATCGAGGTTCAACACGGCGCCATAGTGCTCACCCGAAGTCACTAACACAGTGGGTTGGTTCTGATATAGAAAATAATGAGGATTATCCGGATGCAGCCGGATAGGTTCACCTGAATAAACGGCGGGAGCGATGAAAGTCAATAAAAGCGTAATTCGCTGGATCAAACGAAAGGCGTTCATTTTGATGTCTCCTGTGATGGTGTTCATTACGCCCGCCGATCATACCCCATTCCAGATAAGATTCGCAATCGCAGCGATAAACAATCGGCGTGATCGCCAATCCTGTTACTCCCCTAAGCATCTCCTCAAAAAAAATTCAAATTGACAAAATTTTTTTCTCAAGTTTTTAGTCAAAGAGCCGACAACTAAGACGACAAGGGCGAAAAATACGCAATGACCACCTCGCCCGGGTCGAAGAAAAACAATTGAACCAGAGAGGATGAAAGAGCGGATTTACCGAAGGATTTGACCGGAAACAGGCAAAAAAAAGGGTTAAATCACTTCGTCCGTCTGCTCGATCTAGGCCTCGGAAACCTAAGCGCAAAGACGAATGTAACTTAACCCAAATAAATTCTACATTGCGTTACAGTTTGGTTCAATCGTAAGACGCTATTAAGTATCGGCCAGACAATTTAGAAGGTTTAATGAAAAAAACACGAGATTTTGTAAATTTTCGATAAGGAGGTGTTGAAAAAAATCAGGTAGTCAGGAGAAGGGTTGAATGACTTCGTCCGTTTGCTCGATCTAGGCCTCGGAAACCTTACCTGCACAGGACGACTTAACCACGGCGCCATCTGGCGTCGGCCTTACCTTTCCATTCACTTCCCTTCCTCCAATACAGATCAGGCAAGCGTCCACTCCGGAACCTCGGTGGAGTCTCCCTGCATGCGGTCGTAGAGAGATTAAACCGATTGATACCTCCGGATTCGGGCGTTACAGGACCCGTGCGAGCACTGTCCAGCACGGGATGCTGGACACTCAAGCCTCAAGGAGGAAACCAGATGAGTATCAATCGTATTGCGACGAACATATCCGCGCTGACCGCTCAGCGCAACGTAAATAAAACCGGCCTGAACCTTCAACGCTCCATTGAACGGCTTTCTTCCGGTCTTCGCATTAACCGGGCGGGTGACGACGCCGCCGGTTTGACGGTGGCCAACCGGCTCCGCACCCAGAGCCAGGGCCTTACCGCAGCCGCCGCGAACGCCCAGGACGGCATCAACGTTATCAGCGTCGCGGAAGGCGCGCTCGACGAAACCACCAATCGTCTGAGCCGCATCCGCGAATTGTCGATTCAGGCGGCGAACACCGGCGTGAACGACTTTGGCGCTCGCCAGGCCCTGCAGGACGAAGTTTTCCAGAACATTGACGAAATCACTCGAATCGCCAATACCACGCTCTTTGGAAGCAACTTCCTGCTCAACGGCGACTTCTCGATCAAATCCGATTTGAAAAACGGCATCCAGAAAGTCGGCGTCAACATCGACTCCTCGCAAGTCGCCAGCAACTTGGGCAATGGCACATCCTTCCTGAACATTCGTCAGATTAAGGACGGGTTCAAGGAAATCGTCGCTGGAGACCCCGCCGGCGACCGCCAGATTCTCAGCTCGGGCATTGTTGACCAGCAGGATCAAGCAGTCAGCCTGGCTTTCTTCTCGGTCAGCCGAGCCGGCGTCAAAGGCTCCGGCGTCAGTACCGCGACCAATGATCTCGTTCCTTCCGCCGGCGGCAGCCAAGCGTATTTCAATGGCGTTTCGCTGCAGCGCGGCGATATTTTCGTTTTTAGTGGTGTTCTCGCCGATGGCGTGACTCAGTTTAACGGTTCGGTTTCCACCGTGCTCAGCACGGGTACTGAACTGACCTTCAGCGGGCTGGTCTCCACCATCAACCTCTCGATCGATAACTCGGAAGCGGCGCTGTTCGGTAACGCCTCCAGCGTTCCATCTAAATTCGCGACCACCGCCTCCGCGGGCACATCAGGCGCCAACGTGGGCAGAATCCTTTTCGCCAATGGTTCAAATACTTTCAACCAGGCGAGCATTAACGTCACCTTGATTCGTAACGGCCAAATCGTTACCAGTTCAAACGGCGTGACGCGCTCCGGTGAGATCGGCGCTGACTCGGTATTCACGGGAAAGGGCCGCATCGGCAACTCAGTCACTTCTATCACCGGTTCGACCTTTACCGACGGCGAATTCAGCATCTCGGTTGAAGACGTTCAAAAGGCTCAACAGCGTAAACTGGAAAGCACGATCGCTTTCCGTGACGGAAACGGCACCATCATCAGCCGGACAACGTCTCTTTCAACCGGCGCGAATAATAACACCGTCGTGTTGAACGGTTCTTTCGTCAGCGGCATCTATACCGGCGGCACCACCCTGCGTGGAGGCGACACCATTACGCTGACGGGAACCAACACCGACGGCACAACATTCCAGGGAACGTTCACGTTCCAGTCAACCGACTCCGCCGCCAATCTGTATGACGCCAGCCTGGCGGACTTCTCCTTCAACTCGATCTCCGGTCTGGTCGCCGAGTTGAATTTCCGTACGCGTGATTACACCGCCGGTTCTACTTCGGACGGTACGCAGACGCGCTTTGAAGACGCCGTCTTCACATTCACCACGTCGGGTTCACTGCAGTTGATCGACGACTACGGCCACACTGATTCGGGGACCAAATTCACCCTGACCTTCAATAATGCGGCGGGTGGCGCGCGCACTTCGAACTCCACGCTTCAGGACAAGGCTCTACTCAAGCAGGAAGGGTTCGCCGAAGCGGCGACTTTCCGTATTGAAGGCGGACAGGCGGTTCGCGCTGAATCGGGCGACGTGGTCACGCTCACAGGCCCAACCTCCACGGTTCAGGGAATCCCGACGCCGCAGGTTACCTTCCGCGTCGGAAGCGGACTCACCGCCGGAACCGATACCTTCGTGAATCAGCGCGACTTGTATACCGGTCAGTTGAACGG
Source organism: bacterium (assembly GCA_016125385.1). Taxonomy (GTDB): domain Bacteria; phylum Hinthialibacterota; class Hinthialibacteria; order Hinthialibacterales; family Hinthialibacteraceae; genus WGLV01. The sequence continues at coordinate 41,088 of WGLV01000001.1, read as the reverse complement.
TGGTTCCGCCGTTACCTTCCAGGCCGGCGATCAGGACGTGGTCTTCTTCAGCAAGAGCGCAAACGCCGAACCGGCTAAGTTCGTCACGGTGGACTTCGATTCAACCATCGACGTCACCAGCAACTTTTCCGGCTCCGACACCGGTTTCACCGTCCTGCTTTCGACGGTTAACCGCGGCCTTAACTTCCAGATCGGTTCCGAATCGGGTCAGTCCATCGCCTTCTCCATCGGCGATCTGCGTTCCGATAACCTCGGCTTCGGCCGCGGCTCGGGCCGTTCGGTGGCTGATATCAACATTACGACGCTAACCGGCGCTAACAATGCGCTGAACATCGTCGATGAAGCGCTCAGCCAGGTGAACCGCACTCGATCCATTCTCGGCGCGGCAACCAACCGTCTTGAAGCCACCGTCTCAAACTTGAGCGTGGCGTCTGAAAATCTGACCGCTTCCGAATCGCGTATCCGCGACGCGGACATCGCTTCGGAAACAACGAATTTCACATTGAATCAGGTTCTGCTCCAGGCCGGCGTTTCAGTCCTGGCGCAAGCGAATTTCCAAAGTCAGGGATTCCTGCAGCTTCTCGGCTAGAGAGGTGAGATCAGGCCGGTGGGCGGGGCGATCGCTTCGTCCACCGGCGTCTCGAGCGGGGAAAGGAGCGTATCATGACGCAAGATGGGGTTAACGCACTCCAGGGCGTCTCCGGATTGGTCTTCTCCGTGGGGCCGCGCCGCGAATCTTCCAGTGTTACGGAAAGCGCGGTTCAACCTCCGGTGAAAGTGGAATCTGATTCCACTCGTCAGCAGGACGCCAATCCTCCCGCGACGCCCTCCAACGGGGCGGCCAAAATCGACCTGACTGCCTGATGATGCCGAAAGGCCTCACGCAACAAAGCGGGACCATTCCGTCCCGCTTTATTGTTTGTATTCCCGCAATCTAATAACCATTGGTATGAAAATCTTTCACGAAACGCGGGTCAACTCTGATATTCTGGCAACAGGATAGTAAATTTCGACCCGGCGCCCTCGCTTGACTCGATCACGATCCTTCCCTCATGTGCTTCGACGATGGTTCTCGCAATACAGAGTCCCAGCCCCGTACCACCGATATTGCGGGTTTTCGCATTCTTCACCCGGAAAAATTTCTGAAACAACCGCTGCTGATCGTTCGCGCTGATTCCGATCCCGCTGTCGATGACTCGTAAGATCACGCCTTCGTTTTCTCGCATCGCCTCAATAGCGACCATGCCGCCTTCCGGCGTGTACTTGATCGCATTCGACGTCAGGTTGCCCAGCGCCTGCTGAAGCCGGTCCACGTCGCCGGAGACCATCAGGCCGGTTTCAACATCCCGCCTGAACTCAAGGCGTTTCGCCTCGGCCTGGGGCTTCATGCTGAGATAAACCGAGTCGCACAGATAATTCACGTCCACCCGGCCGAACGACATATCCAGCTTGCCCGCTTCCAGCCTCGACAGATCCAGCATGTCATCAATCAACGAGCTCAGGCGATTGGCGTTCTGAGAAACGATACCCAGATAACTCATCATCGATTCAGGAACCTCGCCCACGTCGCCGCCGATCAGCAGGTCGATATAGCCCTTAATCGAAGTCAGCGGCGAACGCATTTCGTGCGAGACGATCGAGATGATATCCGCTTTCATCTGATCCAGTTCGGCTTGCTTGGTGCGATCGAGCAGAATCAGCACGAATCCCTTGAAACCGGTGGTTTCATCCACGATGGGCGATGAGAACACCCGGATATCGCGTCCGGCTACGGTGAAATTCACGTTACGCCGCGACAGGGCGCCGGGCTGGTCGGGATCGAATCCGATGGCGTTCGCGGTAAACGGATGCGCTTCGTGCAGGGGGTGTTGCATCACTCGGGAGGGTTCGAGCTGGAGAAGCCGTGCGGCGGTTTCATTGATCTGAATGATCCGGCCCTGTTCATCGCAGCCCAGCAGCCCTTCTTCCATGCCGTTGATGATGGCGTCGATCTTCTGTTTTTGTTCAGCCAGTTGCGCGGTGCGGTTTAACAGTTCTCTTGTGACGGTTACGAGTTGTTCGCTGAGCCGCTGAACGCGCAGATCGTTCTGACGTGCGGCCTCCTCCAGCGGTTCCAATTGAGTCGATTCCGCGTCGAAATCGATCAGGCAACGCCCGTCGCCATCTGGCAACGGGATCACTCGTAATGAGATTGACCCGCCCGATGCGAATTCGATTTCATCGATCACCACCACATCACCGCTTTGCACGGCTTCATTCAACGCGGCGATCACCGTTTCGCCGGAAACAAAAAGCGTAGCGATCGACTCTCCCGGCTGGGATAGTTCACCAGCCGCGCCGTTGCCCCGCAAAAACTCTCCACGGGGTGAAACAACAATGGCGGCGTTCGCGGCGCGGCGGTATGGAGTGTTCATAGGGGCCTCTATTAGATAAACGTTTGAAAGGAAAATTCACTCGACCATACCTTGGTGGCTTGGGGCAAATGATTAATTGGCGTCGATGATCAGGGTCCGGACACCGGCTCGATGGGAGAAGCCCAGTTCAACTTTTCCGAGAATCCGTCTCGCAACCAGGTTTCCGTGATCAGCGTCCGGATAAACGGGTCCTTGTACAGGTCTCCGCGCAACAGAATCCCGACGCCCCGTCCTGTCGAAGGCGTCCGTATAACCTGAAAACGGCTCAACAAATCGGATCGCCCCATCCCATCGAGAAACCACGCGAACGAACCGGCGGGCGCCGCGGCGGCGGACGCGTCTCCCACGATCAGGTGGCGCATGGCTTCCAGCGGCGTGTCGAACATCGCCCAATCCGCGTCACGGCTGTATTTCTCATTCACCCAACGCTCTTGCGAAGCGCCGCATGACTCCAGTTTCATTGACGCCGCCGCGATCGGAGAGGGTGGTTCGCTCGCGCCGTCACGAACGATTAGTTCACCGTCCAGTATGCCGCCTGGTTGATACTCAACAACAGCGATGTATTCATCCAGCACGTCATGCCCGTCAAGCGCGTCGCGGCTCAACTCGCATTCGATGCATTCCGGCCGCTGAACCCGAATCATCTCATAATATTCGTCCAGCGCGCCCGGTTTCGTTTCAACGACGTGTACTCCCCGCCCGAGGAACGAGGCCAACCGTCCGTCGCGCCATGCGTTTTCCAGCTGATCCGTTTCAGGCGCGGCTCCCGTGTCTAGCCAGACCTCCAGGGGCCAGCGAATCAGAGTGAACGCTTCATCCTCGTCAGGGATGCTTTGCCCCCATGCGCAAGTCATCGGACCATACCCGGCGAAAATCAACGCGAGGCTCAATACGATACACCGCATGTTTTTTTGTATGATTGTCCGTCCAATTTCGATTAAGAGCATGATTGGGCGCATTCCATATAGAATTGAAAGACTTTTTTTCACTATCGAATGAATTAAAATACATAAATCGAGAAAAACAAGCAAATTACCATTCAAAGCCCTACTCAGATATTTTACACCGATTCGAAAAAATGGGGCTTACGTCTTCTGAAATTTCTGATATATTTTTATCAATAGAGCAGCGAAACGACCCCGCTGCCGAAACCGTATTCGCATTATTCCCTTCTTGGCGCACGCAATCAAGTTGTCATCACGGGCGTTTTCATCTAGGATTCCGAACTAACTTGATAACATGTGTCATCTTATCGGGAATCGACGATGCGGTTTTCACAAAGCGTAGATATGGCCTTGCACGCGCTCTGGTACATGGCGAAACATTCGCCGGAAGAGCCCGTTCAGATTAAAGATCTGGCAAGATGCGTTCGCGTGTCCGAAAGTTATCTGGCCCGCGTGATGCACTGGCTCGCCAAGGCCGGTCTCCTCAAGTCGATTCGCGGAAAGAATGGCGGCTTCACCTTTAAAAGGCCGCCCGCACAGATCACCATCGCCGATGTCGTCATCGCGATCGATTCTGACGCCGCGCAATTCGACTGTTCGTGGGAAGAACGGGGTTGCGAGCTGCATGCCGGATGTTCGTTAGTGAATTTATTTCATGAAGCGCAAAAGCGCATGCTGGAAGTTCTGGAGCAGATGACGATCGCCGATATCGCCGCCCTTGAAAGCGGAGCGCAACAACGGTCGAAATGGCTGGCGCCCGAAGATCAGGGACTCAAGGTATTGCCATCGGCGTGCCCATCCGCCCCAAAATCCTGCATCGCGTAGACGGATAAATAAAGCACGGTCCAACTCTCGCCGGTCAACCCGCGAGACTTTGATCGTGTCGTAACCGTTATAAACCGTATCGTTCACTTTCCTGATATAAGGAGCGGCCACAGATGACCTTTACCCTGGCTTCGACCAGCCTCTACAAAGATGACGATCTTCTCGATGATGAGTCCATTAATTTTACGCTTGATCTGGAAGAAGACGACGACGAGGCGGCCTATCTGCCTTCCCTGAGCCGGCCCATGGAGCTCGACGCCGATGGCAAAGCCTCGCGCAGCTCCCGCCGCGCCGCCCACAACAGCCTGCGCCTCTATTTACGAGAAATCGGCAGCATCCCCCTTCTTACCAAAGAAGACGAACAGGAAATCTCGCAACGCATGCAGGACGGACGCAAAAAGATCTGCGTGGGCGTCGTCCGCAGTTTTCAGGCGATTCAATACCTCATTGGCGTGGTGGAAGGCATTAAAAAAGGCCGCCGCCGCCTTGATGTGGTGATGAACACCGTCCCTGAAAACGCCAAAACCGAGCGCGAAGTAAACCGTTTTCTCGGCGGCCTCAAACGAAAGCTAGACCGCGTTCTCGAAAAATCGCGTCAGGGCCTTGAACTGATGGTCGAAGACGCCGATCAATCGAAAGACCTGTTCCGCCGCGCCGGTGAAGACCTCTATAAGATCGGTTTCGCGCCGGAAACCGTTCAGGAAGCGGCCGATGACTTGAAACGCTGCGCCTTCCGCGCCGACCGCGCCATCAAGGAATGCGAGCGCATCGAACACCTGTTCAAACTGACCCCCAAGCAGTCCGACAAACTGGCCTCTCGGCAGAAACACACCGACGCCAGCATCCGTCAGATCTGCATGGTGTCGCATTTGAAGAAAGACGACGTCTTCAAAGAAATCGGCAAACTCACCGAAGCCAAAAAAGTGTTGCAGACCATCTTCGATCTTGAAGACGATCCCTACCGGCTCTTCCGCGCGGTGAAAATCATCCGCAAAGGCGAAAAAGAAGCACAGCGCGCCAAGATGGATCTCGTCCGCGCCAACCTTCGTCTGGTGGTTTCCGTCGCCAAGGGCTTTCGTCATCGCGGCGTTCACCTGCTCGATCTGATTCAGGAAGGCAACATCGGTCTGATGCGCGCCGCCGAAAAGTTTGACCACCTGCTTGGCTTCAAGTTTTCCACCTACGCCACTTGGTGGATTCGTCAGGCCATCTCGCGCGCCTGCGCCAGCCAGGCCCATGACATCCGCATTCCCGTCGGACTTCAGGGCACGTGGCACCGTATCATCAAGGCGTCCGAGGAACTTCAGCAGGAACTCGGACGTGAGGCAACGCCGGAAGAAATCTCCAGCCGCGTCGACATCCCGGTCAAGAAGTATATGAAGCTCGCCCGCGTTGTTCAGCGCGCGGTATCGCTCGAAACGCCCATTAACGAAAGCGAAGACAGTTTCCTTGGCGATTTCATTGAAGACGCCTCCGTCAGTTCGCCGGTTGATGAAGCCAGCCTGACCTCGCTGGAAGGCGAGATCGTCTCCGCGCTGGAAACTCTCACCGAGCGCGAGGAGGCGGTTCTTCGTCTGCGTTACGGGCTCGACGACGGCCAGCCCCGCAAACTGGAAGAAGTGGGAAACCGTTTTGGCATCACCCGTGAACGCGTCCGCCAGATCGAAACCAAAGCGATCCGCAAACTGCGTCACCCGCTTCGCGCTCAGCGCCTGAAGGGCTTTCTTGACGGTCTCGCCGGCTAGCGCATCGCATTGATGATAGACATTCAAAGGGGCCGCGGGATGCGGCCCCTTTTCTTTGTCCGAACGATCCGAACGATGAATTAAAAGGCAACCGGATGACAATAAAAAAAGGCGGTTCGAAATGAACCGCCTTTTTTACTGCATCATCTTATCTTTCAGTTGTTTGTGAAAACTGAAAACTCATCATCCACTGGTACGTAACGTCCCTTGGCTTCATGCTTCCCATTTGCAGACGAATGGCTCGGACGATACGGTTCGGCGGCTTCCATCATTGAAACAAGAGCTTCCTGGACTTTGAACCGGCTCAACAGTTCTTGAACGATCTGCGATTGCGCCGCCAGTTCTTCGCTGGCCGAAGCACTTTCTTCACTCGAAGCCGAATTCTGCTGAGTAGCCATGTCGAGTTGTTCAACGGCGGTGCGAATCTGCGATGAAGCGTTCGCCTGCTCGGCGCAGTTATTCGCGATTTCTTCCACCAGATTCGCCGCTTCAAGAATGGCGGGTGAAGTTTCTTCGATCATACGCCCCGCTTCTTCGGCCTGTTTTACGCTATTCTTCGAAAGAGCGATGATGTCGCGCGCCGCTTCCTGGCTGCGCTCCGCTAGTTTTCTTACCTCGACCGCCACCACCGCGAATCCCTTACCCATTTCACCGGCTCGCGCCGCCTCGATGGCCGCATTGAGCGCCAGCAGGTTTGTCTGATCGGCGATATCATCGATAATCGAGATTTTTTCAGCGATCTGTTTCATCGATTTCACCGTCTCCTTAACCGCCGCGCCTCCGGTCTCTGATTTGCTCGCGGCTTCGGTCGCGACCTTGCGGGTCCGTTCGGAGTGAGCCGAATTCTCTTCGATCGAAGAAGTCAGTTGCTCAATGGAGGCGGAGGTTTCTTCCAGATTCGCCGCCTGTTCGGTCGCGGCATTGGCCAGCGTCTGGGATGTAGCCGACAGTTCCTCGGCGCTTGACGCAACCTGGTCGACCGACTGCTGAACGCCCAGAATAATCTCGCGAAGGTTCATCGACATGGCGTTCAGTTTTTTCACCATGACGCCGATCTCATCGTTCTGATTCAGCTCAATGCTTTTGGTCAGGTCGCCGTCCGCGACCGCCTCGACGAACGTCAGCGCCTTGCGAATCGGAAGCGTAATCGCCCGGCTGATCAAGAAGGAAATCAAAGCGCCCAGCACCACGGCCGCCAGGCCGCTGGCGAGCAGAATCGTTACCGCGCGCTCGTTGGCCGCGGCCAATTTCGGGCCGAGTTCGTCTTGCGATTTTAAGGAGGAATCATGAATGTCGCCCGCCGCCGTAGTGATCTCGGGTCCGATTTTGTTCATTCCATCCGTTACAGTCTTGTTTCTGGACTCAATCGCCGTGACAACCTGATCGATGGCGTCCATATATTCCGATTTCTGACTCTTGATTTCAGAGATCAAGGTTTTGACGTCATCGGTTTTCGCGCTGCTTTCCAGTTGGTTCAGGCGCTCATCCAATTGCGACATTTCAGCCTTCGCGGTGTTCACGTTTTCAATGCGGTTGTCATCAAGATATTTCATCATTGAGAGGCGCCCCATTAACAAATTCCGCAATGAAAGCGCGATAAGATTCGAGGTGGCGTAGTCCTTTTTTTCCGATGCCACAGATAGAATCCCGCTCAGCGCTTTTTCCATCTTGGGGCCGTTCACGTTCATGACGTCGTTAACAAAATGATTCCGCTGCGTCTGAAATTCGACCACGCTATGAAATTCGGTCTGATATTCTTCGATTTTCGCCGCAATCAAATCGACATTGGCTCTCAATGGTGAATCAGCCAGTTTCTCCTGAGCCGTTTTCACGTCAGCCAGCATTTGCTTCATATAATCTTCAAATTGACTGACGGCTTCCTGCTTTCCACTGAGGATAAAATCTTTGGCTTCAAGCCGGGCCAGTATCAGGTTCTGTTCGAGATCAGCCGCGAGGTTGCTGGTTCGGGCCAGAGAACGATATTCCGTGAATCCATCTGTTGAATTCGTCAATGCGTTGTACGATACAAACAGAGTCGCCAGCATAATCAGAATTACGATAGCGAAACTGCAACTGATCTTGGCGGACATGCTCAGATTCTTAAACATTTTGGGCTCCTTCAATGGTAACAGTGAAAATGAGATTTCTTTTGGCGAGACCTCATCAAATCTTCTCTTTAAAACCTGTTGCTATTTCCGGGGCTGGTAGAGAAAACGCGATACGATCATTTGCTGGTTTAACCGAAGAGCAATTGAAGGGCCAATTTCTGATTACAGGAATGATAAATTCCATTTTCCCGCCAAAATGAACAAATTCCTTAATGTTTTTTCGTTTCAGAAGACATGAATGAAAAATTCATACACTTGATTACGGAGCAGCAGCAGGAAGCGGATTTATTAGAAGATGAAAATCGATTCAGAAATTTTAACTGTATAAACTATTCATTTTGAGAATTTGAAAGATCACCAGGCCAGCGCGTTCTTTTTTTGTTTGAATTCAAGCGGCGGGTTGCTTCCGCCTGCCCTTAATCAACAATTTTGTCTCGATATAAACAAAGCCGCTCCGAAAACGGAACGGCTTTGCGAAATTCAATTCATTCTGTTCTAATTGGTTCGATTCACCCAAACTCCTTACTCAGCCGTTGCAGGATTTCAATCCCCCGATCGATCGTCCGATCCTCCGCCGCATAAGAGATTCGAAAATGCGTCTTGCGCTCGGAGAACACGCTGCCCGGCACGATCAGTAGATTATTCTCGATCGCCTTCTTCACGAAGGCGTCGCCGTCTCCGCCCGGCGCTTCCGGAAAGATATAAAACGCTCCGCCTGGTTTCACCACGTTGAAACGATCCTTCAGCCCGTTGTAGATCCGGTCGCGCTTGGCGCGGTATTCATCCCGGCGCGGGGTCAGGTCCATGTCCATCGCGGTCAGGCAGGCGTGTTGAGCCAGGCTGGGCGCGCAGACGAACGAATACATCTGTATATTGATCATGGCGGCGATCAGGTCGGCTGGACCGTAGGCGTATCCCATCCGCCAGCCCGTCATCGCCGACGATTTCGACCATCCTCCCAGCACCAGCGTATTGGGGTAATACTTCGCCGGTGAAATCAACTCTCCCTCATAGACGAACGAATCGTAAATCTCGTCCGAAATCAGCACGACGTCATGCCGGGCGGCCAGTTCAACGATGCCGCGCACCGTCTCCTCGTTATAGATTACGCCCGTCGGGTTGCCCGGGCTGTTGAGCAGAATCGCCCTCGTGCGCGGCGTAATCAGTTTTTCGATCCGGTCCGCGTCCATCTGAAAATCGGGGTAGGTATCGACGTACACCGGCCGGGCGCCGATGAAATTGGTCAGATGTTTGTACATCACGAAATACGGATCGGGAGCAATGATCTCATCGCCTTCGTCGAGCAGCGCCATCAAAGACAGCAGAATCCCGCCCGACACGCCCGACGTAATCAATACGTCGCCCAGATCGGGAATCCCTTTCGTGAGATACTGTTGTTTGACCTTTTCCCTTAATTCGGGCAAGCCGGCGGTCAGGGTATAACTGTTACGGCCCTGCTGAATCGCCTCAATCGCCGCTTCTTTCACTTCGTCGGCGACGTCAAAGTGCGGTTGACCGATGGAGAGGTTCACCGGGTCGGTCATGTTCGCCGCCAGAGCGAAGACTTTCCGAATGCCGGATGAATCGATGCGCTTGGTGCGTTGCGCCAGTTTCACCATGATGACTTCTCTTTCGTTTTTCAGAATCGAACGCCGCGTGATCGCGGAACGAATCAGGCTAGCATGATTCCCGCTTGACCCGAATCCGCCTGATGATTCAGCGGGCGGGTTCGAAAATCATAAAGTACTGATAGTCCAGAAAAGTTTCTTCGCGTTCCAGCTTCCAGCCGGCCTGCTTCATCTCGTCAAGCACGGTCTCTCGCGCGACGTTATGGCTTGGAGGCGGCCCAACCTTCTGTTCGCGTTTTTGCCAGTCAACCACAACCAGGCGGCCGCCCTGACGCAATAGCGGAATAAGACCCTTGTAATACTCGACCCGATTTTCGAGATGATGGTTGGTATCGCAAAAGAAGATGAAATCCAGGCTGGCGGGCGGCAGCATGGGGCGGTCGAGCGCGGCGTATACCGTCACGATGTTATTCAGCTCTTCCTCTTTCGCCTTCGCCTGCAGGTATTCCAGCAGGTTGGTCGCGATGTCGCAGGTGTATACCACCCCTTTTTCGCCGACCGTTTTTGCGAACCGCCGTGAAAAATACCCCGAACCTCCGCCGATGTCGGCGATGCTCTGCCCTTCTTTCAATCCCATCGCTTTGATGACCTCATCCGGCTTTTGCCACTCGTCCCGTTCCGCCCGCTCGAATTGTTCTGGGTTGTATTGATGCTGCTCCTGCGCGAATCCCGCTTGCAGCGCTATCGTCATCGTCATGAGTAACAAAGCAAACTTCCTGATTGATCCAGTCATTACACATCTCCTCTCATCCCGTATTTGCATAGTGTACGGTCATCCTATCCCATGCGGAATCGAACATCCAGCATGGTTGAAACGTCATTCGATTATTTCAATGCGTTTCATCGGCTGAAATACGACTGGGCATCCGTTTCTACTTTCAATCATTTGCATGTGGCAAGCAGGATTCGAATTCCATTCATGATTTCAAACGTTTGTGTAGTACTCACACGGTCTGGACTCGTCGTGATTTCTCACTCCTGAGACTCGAGCGTTTCTTTTTGAAACGCCCCTTTCTTTTGTAAAAAAATGAGTGCGCTGGTTTTGAACACAATCCAAATCGCAATGAATTGCTTTTTGAACACAGCCACACAAACGTAAGAGTTTTATATACATTTGCAGAATTCTAACATTCTGGAAGCCCGTAATTGAAAAATAATTCAGAGGGAAATTCATGATTTTTTTTCCCTGATATCGATCGATATTTCATTGACAAAAACATTCAAATCGACCTGTATTCATTGGCGATTTCCATTTTTCGCCCATTCCGCCGCCATGCAGCCGATCGATCATCTCGCGGCGCTTTTACCGCAAACAGGCGTCTGATTATTCCTCTTGATCTGGTAATCTCGCACACCTTTTGCGTTTCATGCCAGGCAAGCATTACAACCCAATCGCATGACGAGTTGAGGAGCGAATCATGACTCGAGGTTACCTGATTGACATGGACGGCGTGATCTATCGCGGAAGCGAACTGATCGAAGGCGCCGACCGCTTTATTAACGAACTCATCCGCCAGCGCGTGCCTTTTCTCTTTTTGACGAACAACAGCCAGCGCACCCGCCGTGACGTCGCCACTAAACTGCAACGCATGGGCATCCCCGTCACGGATAAAAACATATTCACCTGCGCCGACGCAACCGCGCAGTTCCTCGCCAAACAAAAACCGAACGGAACCGCGTACGTCATTGGCGAGGGAGGTCTGACCCAGGCTCTGCACAGCGTGGGCTACTCCATCGTCGATCACGACCCGGACTACGTCGTAGTGGGCGAGGGACGAACCTTCAACATGGAGATCATCGAAAACGCCGTCCGCATGATCATGAACGGCGCCAAGCTGATCGCCACAAACATCGATCCCAACTGCCCCACGCCGCACGGTCTGCGGCCGGGTTGCGGCGCCATCGTGGCCATGCTTGAAAAAGCGACCGGCTTCGACGCCTTCAGCGTCGGAAAACCCAGCCCGATCATGATGCGCGCCGCGCGAAAAGAGATGGACCTCACCGCCGGCCAGACCACCATGATCGGCGACACGATGGAAACCGACATTCTCGGTGGAACCCTGATGGGCTATCGGACGATACTCGTGCTTTCCGGCGGAACCCGGCGCGAAGATCTTCTCAAATACGCCTATCGGCCCGATATGATCGTCAACAGCGTCGCCGATCTGGTTGAAACCGAATTGCGCGCTCAAGACGCCGCGTAGGACAAAAAAAATAACTGAAACTTTGGACGTTTTATCACGTATTCACTACTGTACCCCGTTAGCCGCCGTTCATTCGGCCCAGAGACAAGCCATACGGCCGCCGGCGGCGACGGGAATGCTTTTCTATGGCATCCAGCCATCCTTTTCTATGGGGAAGTAAACACGAAAGGACAGGACGCCATGACCACCACTATGTTTGAAGCCATGTTATTGGAACGGGTAGAAACACTCGAAAGACAAAATCGACGCAATCGCGCGATCGCCGCGTTTTCATTCATCCTCAGCGTGTTTCTCGCCGGCGCGGCGGCTATCGGATACATGGGCGTTAATCTGGCTCCGGGCCGGGTAATCACTGCGGAAAAATTTCTGCTGACCGATTCAGCCGGCGTGATACGCGCCGAATTATCGTCTCAGAATGACAACACCATACTGGCTTTTTACGATGCCAGCGGAACTCCCAAACTCTCCCTCGCCGACGTGAGTGGCGATACGGGAATTCATCTCTACGACGAACGTGGAATGCGTCAGGCCGCCTTCGGCGTCAGCCAGACCGGCCCCAGCCTGGTCTTCATGACGAAAGATGGAAATTACCAGTCGGGCCTGATCACGACCAGCAAAGGCCGAACCGCCCTGTTCAACCGGATTTGGGGGCAGGAAACTGATAAGAAAAACCTGAAGCAGGAAATTACGCTGGATAACCTGCAAGTGGTTCAAGCCAATGTGATGACGAAAATCAACTGACTTACATCAATATTTTCATTGATTCACAAAAAAAGGGCGGCTGAATGAGCCGCCCTTTTGCATTCAAGCCAGGAAGACCGATCAACGATCGATCGGACCGTTCTGATCCATTACGTAGACACGCGTACATTTCGTATAGGAGCCGCCCGCCAGACTGGGAAACTCCACTTCGGCGTACAACGCGCGGAACCCCTTCTTCGGGCTGGGCACGGGGATTTCGATCGGACTCGACTTCGCCTTGATCTTGTGTTCGAGCCACAGGTTGTTGCGGAAATCGCGGTCGGTTGACGTCGTTTCCCAGAGCCGTACACCTGTCGCGGTTGAATCGGCGGACACGCTCAGCATCAACCCCTCATCGGTAGGCTTCATTTCCCAGCTGATCGCCGGATGTTTGACTCCCTGGGCCTGTTCGGCGAAAAACGCCGCCAGCGCGCGAATCGCCTGTTCTCCATCACCCAGATCGTGTCCCACGTTGGGCACGTAATGGATGAATTTCGGCTCAGGCAGATCGTTGAAATAAAACTTGATCGCGTCCACCGGCCAGTACGGATCGTTCGTGCCGATGAAGATCAGTTTCGGCATGGTCAGCGAATCGAGATATGAATACGGATCGACGATGGCGCGCAGGCCGGCGCCTTTGTCGGTATTCATTTTTTCCTGGATGCCTTTTTCGGTGTAATCCTGAATCTGAACGCTGTACTCGCCCCAGGCGTCCAGCTGATAATCCATCTGCGGCTTCATATTCAAGACGTCGATCACCATCGGTGCGATGGCGGCGACTCGAGGCTCGGCGGCTCCGGTCAGCCAGGTCGTCCAGCCGCGTTTTGACGCGCCAGAAACGACGAATTTTTCGAAATTCAAATCCAGGTCTTTCTTGCCAAACGCCTGCAGAGCGTCCATGGCGCGCACCGCCGATTTCACCATCGGCAACAACAGCGGCCAGGTTTCATCGCCAGAATCGAGATATTTATCAAACGTCAACGAGATGATTTCATCTTCATGCAGGTCGCCGAACAATGGCTGATTGGGCGTCTGGCGCAATACCGCGGCCGGCGCCTGGCACGCCGTTGCGACTTGAGCGAACCGCTTGAAGTCGCCGCTGTCCAGTTTATTCCAGTTCGGCTCGCCGGTTTCTTTGTTGTTTGAACCGCCGGTCACAAACAGGAGAACCGTACTGGGCGATTTCATTTTCTTCGGCACCACCAGCGTCAGCTGGTGTTTCCAGATCATGTCGCGCCATTTCTGTGAGGTCAGCGCGAGATCGTATACCGTCACGTCATCCGTTTCCGCCTTGCCGCGCTCCGACCAGGTAAACGCTCCGTCATCTTTATAGACATAATTCTTCAAAGCGGGGCTGGTGCTTGCCGCGCTCATCGAACCGATCATGACGGCCCCGCATATCATCGTAAACAGAATACGCGAAAAAGTGGAAACAGCGGTCGTTTTCATCATCCAACTTTCCTCCTCGGTTTGAGCTTCCGGGCGTTTATTCTTAACCATCACAATAAACTTTAAAATCATAGAGTAAATTGAGCGGAAAGCAATCGTCAACAACAGCGATCCAGCGAATCAAATTTATGGATTCGTTCCCCAGATGTCCATATCGCGAATCAGCGTTCTACCCGGCAGGCAGGCCAGATGCACCACCGTGTCGGCCAGATCGGCGGCGTGAAGGTAGAGCCCGGGCCCGAAGGATGGACCATCGTCATCGCCTGTATTGACGCTGCTCGGATTCAACACCATCACGCGGATGTTATGCTTGCGCACTTCTCGAGCCAGCGATTGTGAAAATCCCTGCAATCCAAACTTGCTGGCGGCGTACGCCGAACCTCCGGGATCGCCCGATTTTCCGCTCATGGAACTGATCATGATGATGTCGGCGCGATCTTTTTCCATCATGCCGGGCAAAAACGCCCGTGTGGTGGTGAACACGCCGGTCAGATTGGTTTCGATCACCTCGTTCCAGTTTTCCAGCGTCAGATCGTTGATATAGCCGAATTTGATGAGCGCCGCGTTATTGACCAGCAGATCGGGCGCGCCAAGTTCCTGTTGTACACGCTCCGCCATGCGTTGAACGGCGGCGGGGTCCCGCTGATCGCACACGAACGTGCTGCATCGTTCGCCGATTGATTGCGCGGCTTCGCGCAGTGTCTCTCCGTTTCGCCCGGTGATGGCGACGCTCGCGCCGGTTCGATGCAATGCCCGCGCGATGTGCAGACCGATGCCTCGGCTGGCGCCGGTCACCACCGCGATTTTCCCTTTCAAATCGTAATTCATAATCGCTCCCTTTCCTGGATTCCTGGTTGCGTGTTTCTCACCCCCAACCCCGTCAACGAAGATTATTCTTAATGATTACCGCAAATTCGAGACGAATCCCCCTGTCGATCGTCGATTCATCATAAATCATCATTGCCCATTGTTCATACGCGGTTACCTTACAATAGGGATGTGAATTCATGATTCCACCCGGAAAGGAAATTAACAATGGACTTACGCCTGAACGATAAAACCGCGCTGATTTCGGGCAGCACCGCCGGCATCGGCTTCGCCATCGCCAAAGCACTGTCAACGGAAGGAGCCCGGACGATCATTAACGGGCGTACACAACAATCCGTGGATCGGGCGGTTTCTAAATTATCCGCGACGGCGTCCGCTGAAGTGATTGGGTTCGCGGGCGACCTTTCCACACGGGAAGCGGCGGTTGAACTGAGTGAGCTGCATCCTGCTGTGGACATCCTGATTAATAATCTTGGAATCTTTGAGCCGGTTCCGTTTGAAGAGATATCCGACGAATCATGGATGCGTTTTTTCGAAACGAACGTGCTGAGTGGAGTCCGCCTGTCTCGAACGTATCTTCCCGCCATGATAAAACGGAACTGGGGACGCATTGTATTCATCTCCAGCGAAAGCGGGGTTCAGATCCCTGAAGAAATGATCCATTACGGAATGACGAAGTCAGCGCAGATCGCCATCGCCCGGGGCCTCGCCGAACACGTGGCGGGAACCGGCGTGACGGTGAACAGCGTCCTGCCAGGCCCAACTGAATCGCGTGGAGTCAGCGACTTCGTAAATGATATGGCAAAAAAACAGAGCAAAACGCTGGATGAATTCGAGACGGACTTTTTCAAGAGCGTACGCCCGACGTCGCTCATCAAGCGCTTTGCGTCGACGGATGAAGTCGCGGCCCTTGTCGCGTATATCGCGAGCCCACTCTCTTCGGCCACCACCGGCGCCGCGCTCCGCGTGGATGGAGGCGTGATCAAAAGCGCGTTTTAACAACCCCTGTTTAATACGAACGCATCAGACGCTTCTCCGCGCCTTTATATATCTCCCCTTCACCAGGGAAAGCGTATTTCTTATTACGGCGATGGAGAGAACTTGCGGTTCAGCCCAAAATCTTCGACGATGAGCACGCCTTTGAAGTATACGACTCGCGCTGTATGGGAGATCATCATGAACAACCGCAACCGGATCGTTTTTTTCGCCTTGTCATGTTTCCTGGCCGTATCCACCCCGGTTTGCCGTGCTTCCGAAGACGTCTTCTCCATCCGGGGAACCCTGCCTTGGCATAATTTCCTCTCCGGACCATCAGCGTGGAATCTGGAGGACTATCAGGATTACATCGACGCCATGGCCGGGCTGGGCATGAATTTCATCGGCTTTCACTGCTACACCGGCGGCGCGGAAAGATACGTGAGCTACGTTGAGCCCACCATCCGCGTTCAGTACATGAACGTTCTTCCCTGCGCCGAGTTCGACACGTCAATGACCAGCCGCTGGGGATACAGCCCCTTGTACACCACGCAATTCGCCTTCAACACAGGGAAACTGTTTCCTTCATCGGTATTCGGCGCCGAGTGCGCGTTACGGGCGACCAGCCAGGAAGATCGCTACCGCCGCGCCCAGCAGTTGATGCGCCAGGTCATGGACTATGCGCATGACAAAAACATGAAGTTCTGCCTCGGCTTTGAATTCGGCATCTATCCGCCCGAGTTCTTTTCCGTGTTGCCCCCCGGCGCAATGATGAGCAGCCCCTATCTGCCCGATCCGTTGCACCCGGCCA
Organism: bacterium; assembly: GCA_016125385.1. Classification (GTDB taxonomy): domain Bacteria; phylum Hinthialibacterota; class Hinthialibacteria; order Hinthialibacterales; family Hinthialibacteraceae; genus WGLV01. The sequence goes on along the minus strand of WGLV01000001.1, from coordinate 24,416 downwards.
ATATCGAAATTCTGGAACGCTACATTCAGGATATCGTCTCCGCCTATCCCGGAATCGATTATATCTGGTTCTGGCTTCAGGAAATGTACCAGCCCGGCGCCCATTTCCAATTCAGCGGCGATTTTCAGAAAGAATACGATCGCCTCTCGCCTCAATTCGATTACACCCAGAGCCCGATGGCGAAATTCAACGGCGTATGGTCCGTGTTGTATATCGAAAAGGCGCGAGCCATTCTCCAGCGGATCGCTCCCAACGTCAAAATGGTGATCAGCGGCTGGGGCGGCGGCTCTCAGCTGCCACCGCTGCTCCCCGGGCTTCACAAAGTTCTCCCGAAAGACATTATTTTCTCCTGCCTCAATCCCGATCAGGGCTGGAAGCCTCATGATCCCGCGATGGCGAACCTTGAGGGCCGCGAAGCCTGGGTCATTCCCTGGCTGGAGGGCGATCGTCTGCTCTGGCATCCTCAGCCGCGCGTGTCTCTCCTCGCCGAACAGGTCTCGCTGGCCGCTTCACAGGGAATCGACGGCGTCATCGGCATCCACTGGCGCACTCAGGATATCCGCGACAATTTCGCCGCGATGGCCCGATTCATGAAAAACCCCGTCACTCTCGATGAACCCGATGGATTCAGCGACAAAGAGAAAGAGCGTGTCACGCGGCAATGGTATGAAGAATCCTGCCGTGAGTACTATGGAGAAGAAGCAGCGAAGATCATTGCGCCCTGGCTCACCCGGATTGACGTCGATCAGACGTTAGGTCACGGCGCCGGTTCAGAAGAGTATTTCCCGTATATGACGCATTTCGGCCGCCTGACGGCGGATGTCCGCCAGCGGATCGAGCGTTTTCAAAACGATCTCGCCTCATTCTCCCCCCTCAACGCCACTCAGGATCAACTCAACCACATCGTCTGGTTAAGCAACACAGTCTCTTTCATCCTTCTACTGGATGAAACCGGTCAGCAACTCGAAATCGCCGATCGCATCAAGAATCTCGACGTCAAAGGCGCGCTCGCGCCGGATGAGCGCGAGTCAAAAATACAGGAAGCTCTCAACGCCATCGACGCGGCGCCGCTGAGTGATTTATTCACCGCCTGCGCCAATCGGGTATACTCGCGGGGTGAACTGGGCGTTCTCAGTTCGCTCAATCAAAAACTCTGGGTCTTCGTTCAAGACAGAAAAAACTATCTTCAAAACGCATTAAGGCGTCCCTGACACATGGAGATCACAATGCGATTGGCATCGATTTTCATCATGTTGACGTTCACTCTGGTGACGGCGGCTCAAGACGTCACGACCGAGACGAAAGCCACCCGGGAGAGTTGGCGGACCTGGCTGCCTATCATGCTGAACGATTATCAGTACACACTGGACGAAGCGGCCGGTGTGTTGGGCTGGAGCACGGAAGAAGTCGAAATCAAACGCGGCCAGCTCGATCAAACCGCCCCGGCGGCGCTCGACGCCATGCGCGTCTTGCCTTACCCCGGTGGACGCCATCCGCGCATCGGCTTCCTTGAAGGCGCGGTCGACCCCATGCGCGGCACGAAGGCGGGCGTCTTTATCCCTGGCTCAACCGCCTATTTCGTCATCGACCTGCCTGAAGCGGTGTGGCATCAGAACGGCCTGCTCTTTCTCGCTCATACTCACATCCCCACCATCTGGGATCAGCGCGGTGAAAAGATCATCAATCACGATTGGATCAGGAAATCGGAAGACCAGCTGGAAAACGTTTGGACCTTGCCCAACGGAGTCATGCTTATGGCGGGTTTGTTCCCCCCCAGCCACCAGATGGAGGAAGACGGCGAATCATGGAGCGTGGGGATGAGACTGGCTTTTCACAATCTATCCGATGAAAAGATGAGCGATCTCGTCACTCAGGTCTGTATCATGCTGAAGGGAGCGCCTCAATTCAATGCGCTTACCAATGAAAACAAAATTTTCGACAAACCCGTCGCGGCGGTCCATTCCAGCGCTGGCGACGAATGGATCATCACCGCATGGAATCACTGCGATCGAGCGTGGGGCAACGCCGATGTGCCCTGCCTCCACTCCGACCCTCAATTCGCCAATTGCCCCGCCGGCGACAGCGTCTATGTACAGGGAGAGGCCGTCTACTATCGCGGCGCCGATCCACATGCCGTCATCGAACGCCTGAAAACGAAGTATCAATAACCGGAGGGGAAAACAAGTTACGCCGTGCGGGAAAGAATCCGTTCGATTGTTTCGATCAGTTCATTTGGAGAATACGGTTTGAGAATAACGGCTTCAGCGCCTTTTAATCGAGCGCTTTCCTTAACCATACCCTGCGACGACGCGGTCAAAAATACGATGGGCATATCGGGATGAACCTCTTTAAGCCGCTTCATCACCTCAATGCCGTTTAAACCAGGCATCAGGTAATCGAGCAGGGCCAGATCGGCCTTCCAATCGCCGCACCCCGCGACCGCCGCGTCGCCCGAATCAAAGCAGAGGACCTCATAGCCTTTGAACTCAAGAAAATCGCATAGATTCTCCCGGAGTTCTTCTTCATCTTCCACGATTGCGATCACCGGTTTGCTCATATCGCCGTCTCTTTGACGGGAGATGGAGGCAGCGTGATTTTAAACGTACTGCCCCGCCCCGCCTCGCTCGTCGCACGGATCGACCCGCCGTGCATTTCCACCAGTTCCTTCGCGATCGATAGCCCCAGGCCGGAGCCTTTGGCCATGTGTTGCGAATTGGCGGTTCGATAAAACCGTTCCCATATTTTCTTTGATTCTTCTTCCGACATCCCCACTCCGGTGTCGCTGACCATCACGCAGGGGGCGCCGTCCTGCAGCGAAAGTCGAACCGTAACTCGGCCCTGTTCGGGCGTGTATTTAATGGCGTTGCCGATCAACTCGCCAATGACCCGCTCCATTTTGTGGGGATCGGCCCAGGCATGGACTTCATCGCCGTTCAACTCCGCGTCAAGCGCGATCGATTTCTGATCCGCGGCGGGCTTATGCTCCTGAATAAGGCCTTTCACCATCGTGGTGAGCGAGACGTCCGTCTTCTGTAATTTTTCCCGGCCCGATTCGATGCGGTTCAGATCGAGGATGTCATTGATCAGAAACGTCAATCGGTCGACTGACCGCTGGGCGCGTTCGAGTATCCGTGTCTGTTTTTCATTGAGCGGCCCCGCAACGCCGATCATCAAGTTGTCGAGGCTGCCCTTGATGGCGGTCAATGGAGTCCGCAGATCGTGCGACGCCTGCGAGACGAAAGCCGATTTCAGTTTATCGAGCTCAAGCAGTTTTGTATTGGCGCGTTGCAGTTCGCTGTTGGCCGCTTTCAGTTCAGTGGTGCGATCCTGAACTCTTTTTTCCAGTTCCTGCGTCAGCGTTTCCAGATTTCTCACCGTTGAAGGGTAATTCAACAGGGCGATCATAAACACGCGCAGGCATTCCAGTAACGCGGCGACGGCGAATACGGTAACCGCCACGCCCGATTCGTAAAACAGGCTGTACGCCGCGAGCGCGGCTCCGAAAGCGGACAGCGCCCAGTAGGTTTTAGGAATCCGGGCGTAAAACAGCGAATACAAAAATCTCAGCCCGAATACAATCAGCAGGCACAACACCGAATGATAAAAACTGAATACCACCGTCACGCCCAGAAAAACAAGCAGGACGGCGATCGCGATCCGGTCGATCCGCTTCACCTGGTTATGGCGTTTGGCTTCCTGGTTCAATCCGCCCCTCGCGTTCAGGCCTGTTCGGCGTCCAATGATAAATGTACGGTATTTGGTTGAATACCTTTCAAATCAACTGGCATCTGTTTGGGATATCATAAATCAACGCGCAACAGGATGGAATCATCCTGCTTGCTTTAATTTAACTTTGAATCGCGGGGAGAATTCGAGGATGCGAATCCGATCCATCGTTACGGTGTGCCTATTATTGATTCCCATCGCGGTGATCCATCCGCGGCCGTTGATTAAAGCCGCCGCGATTCAGTTTTCGCCGAAGCCTTCCGTTCAGGAAAACGCGGCGATCATTATCGATCGGCTGCGTCAATGCGCGGACCAGGGCGTACGTGTCGCCGCGTTTCAGGAATGCGCCCTGACCGGGTACGACAAGCAGGCGATCGCCTCGGCGGCGTCCCGGTCGCTGATGGAAGCGGAACGGCTCATCGCTCAAGCCTGCGCGGAGTTGAACATGTACGCCATTGTTGGCGCGCCGCATGACGACCGGGGCAAGCGGTACAACACCGCCGCGATTTTTACTCCAGATGGAGACCTGCTTGCCCGTTACGCGAAAATCCAACTGGTGGGGGGCGACGATTGGGCTGAACCCGGCGATGAGATGATCGTCTTCCCCATCGATGAGATTCTCTGCTCCGTCATTATCTGCCACGACGAACGCTATCCTGAATTGACTCGTCTTCCCGTATTGGCTGGCGCTCGGATCGTTTTTTACATATCCAGCGAATCGAGCATCACCGCCGAAAAAAAACTCGATCCCTATCGTGCGCAGATTTGCGCCCGGGCCGATGAAAATGATATATTCATCGTTCAGGCCAACAGCCCCGCCATGGAGTCGCACGGTCAGAGCCGCATCATCGATCCTTCGGGCATCGTGCTGGCGGAGGCGGGTTATTTTCAGGATGAAATGGTCATCGCCGAACTGGACGCAGCTCGCGCCACGCGCGAAACCGCGTTAAAAAGCCTGCGCGCCCCGAAACTCGTGGACTGGTGGCGATCGGGCATGGAAAAAGTACGTATCATCCAATCCGATGCAAAGGAGTCATCACAGTGAAACGAGCCGTCTATTCCGCTTTGATTCTGCTCTCCGCCCTCTGCCTTTCCACCGCGCGGGCCGAAACGCGCTACGAACCCAATTGGGATTCGCTCGATAAGCGTCCCATCCCTGAATGGTATCAGGACGCCAAATTCGGTATCTTCATCCACTGGGGCGTGTATTCGGTCCCCTCGTTCGCACCCAAGGGCCAGTACGCAGAGTGGTACTGGAACCACATCAGCAAGGGCAGCGGCGAAAGTTGGGATTTCCACGTCAAAAACTTCGGCCCGGGTTTCGCCTACGTTCAGTTCGCCCCCATGTTCAAGGCCGAGATGTTCAACCCCGATTACTGGGCGGATGTATTCAAGGATTCCGGAGCGAAATACGTCGCCCTCACCTCCAAACATCATGACGGGTTCTGCATGTTCAAAAGCGATATCGCCAACCGCGACTGGGGCCGCCCCTGGAACAGCGTCGACGCCGGTCCGCATCGCGACATCCTTGGCGAGTTGGGCGAAGCCGTGCGCGCCAAAGGCCTGCGCATGGGCTTTTATTATTCGCTCTATGAGTGGTACAACCCGCTCTGGCTAACCGACAAACAGGTTTACATCGAACAGCACATGATTCCTCAGTTCAAAGATGTAGTTACTCGCTATAACCCGTCGATCATCTTTTCCGACGGCGAGTGGGACCTCCCCTCCGCCGACTGGAAAAGCCCCGAACTGCTCGCATGGCTGTTTAACGAAACCAAAGTAAAAGACGAAGTCGTCGTCAACGACCGCTGGGGTAAGGAAACCCGTCATCATCATGGCGACTATTACACCACCGAATACGCCTCCGGCATGGCCGACGCCTCTCACCCGTGGGAAGAGAATCGCGGCATGGGGCGCTCGTATGGCTACAACCGCAATGAAGACCTCGCCGATTACAACACCGGCCGCGAACTCGTGCTGATGCTGATCGACCTCGTCAGCCGCGGCGGCAACCTGCTGCTCAACATCGGACCAACCTCCGACGGCCGCATCCCGGTCATCATGCAACAGCGTCTCCATGAAATCGGCTCATGGCTCAAGGTGAATGGCGAAGCGATTTATGGAACCCGCACATGGAAGGAACAACGTCAATGGAGCGAAGGTGAAATCCCCAAAGTGCAATACGGCGGCGAATACATGGTGAAGTACGACATCAATGAAGTCACCGGCGATTCAAAAGACGGCAAGGCGGTCATCACCGGCTTTTTCACCAAAAAAGACGACGTGCTTTACGCCATTACCCCCCGCTGGCCGGGCAAGCAATACGTCTTTCAGAACGTAACCGCCGCGCCCGACGCAAAGGCATCCATGCTTGGCGTCGAGGGCGAGTTGAAATGGAGCCAGGACGGCGCCAACGTGGTAATCGAAACGCCGGACCTCGGCCCCGGCCAGGCGCCGTGCGATTACGCCTACACCTTCAAACTCTCCAAAGTCCAGCCATAACAAAATCCATATCCATGCAACGTAAAGGGCGGCCGATTGGCCGCCCTTTTTGAATTAACATCTTCAGATTACTCATGATTAAGTCCACGTCAAAAATTCTTCAACTGAAATGTCTAAGTCTTCTCTGATGATTTTCCTTTAAAGCCCTTTAGGTAAAATTTTTGATCCATGCACGGCCCATCGTCGAAACTCATCCTCACATGAGAACCCTTGTTGCGCAAAACTCGAAATCCACGTAATTCCAGTATCCGGATAATTTCTTTACCGGTGAGGGTCGGAAGTTTAGGCACGATTACTCACTTCCAATTCTCGAAAACCGATAAAAACGTTCTGTTCAACGGCAGGTTGATCATCAAGGCATAGCTCGATCGCCTCCCTGATGTTCAACATTGCTTCATCCACGGTCTCCCCATAAGATCTGCACCCTTTAAACGAAGGACAACTTACGATATAAACGCCGTCTTCATCCATCTCGATCAGAATTGAGCGAATGGCTCATGATTCCGTCTCCGCCTGGTTTTAGCGCTAGTGATGCATGACAGGCCCGGCATCTCAAAAGTTGTTTTTAGTATCCCGCCTTTTTGTCCACCACATTATACATCGGCTCGCCCGCCGCGAAGCGCCTTACGTTTTCACGCAACAGCAGCCAGCGCCGCTCGTAGCTCTCCGAGGTCCGCCCCGACATATGCGGCGTGATAATGACGTTGTCCATCTTCCACAGTGGATTATCGGACGGCAGCGGTTCGGGATCGAACACGTCAAGCGCGGCGCCCGCGATGGTCTTGTTTTGAAGCGCCTCGACAAGTTCCTCCTGCCGCACCGTCTGACCGCGTCCCACGTTGATGAAGTAAGCCGAAGGCTTCATCAGGTCGAATTCCGATTTTCCAAAGTAACGGTCGGTGTATTTTGTCAGCGGCACGGTCGATGCGACCACATCCGCCTCGGGCAGCAATTCATGAAGCGCGTCCGGCGGAGCGATGCGCTTGATGTACAGCGGCTTTTCCATCGATTGGGGGTCGATCGCCAGAATGGTCATCCCGAAGCCCGCCGCGCGTTCGGCGATCTGCGATCCGATGCCGCCCAGGCCGAGAATCAGCATCGTCTTGCCGCGCAGGTCGCTTTGTTCAAAGCGCCGGTCATGACGCCATTCGCCTTTCAGTTGGAGTTCGTATTGCGGGGCCAGGTTTTTCATGAACATGAGCAGCATCCCCATGACGTGATCGGCGATAGCGGGGCCGTACATCCCCTGCCCGTTGGTCACCACCACGTTGCTGTTCACCAGTTCGTCAAATAACAGGCCTTCCACTCCCGCCGTAATCGAATGCACCCAGCGCAAATTATTCGCGGCGGCCAGCATGGCGGGGTTCACCCAACCCAACACCGCGTCAGCGTCAACAATCTCCTTCATCGAGTCTTCCGAATTGCGTGGATTGACGAATTCCATCCCCGGCGCCACGCGTTCCAACGCGCGGATTTCCGCGTCGCTCAGCCCGCGCACCAGCATCTTTTTGGGTGGAGTCCAACCAGCGTCATCTCGGGTTGGATTGGGCCCGGCGCTCAAATTCAGATCGAGCAGTTCCCACGGCGTAACCAGTCCCGCGATTTCATCGTACACATGCTGAATATTGCCTTCACGCGGCGTCACGCCGGTCCATTCCTTGTACGCGGGGATGTCGATCGCCGCAAGAATTTCATCTTCGCTCTTGCCCTCGTCGATCCCCTGCCTGACCTGTTCTCGCAATTGAATGAAATACTGCTTCTGCGTCTCCAGCAGCGACTTATCGCCCCTGGGACCATGCCCGGGACAGACCGTGTCCACATCGTATTGCTGCAGGATGGAGAGGATTTCGATCCAGTGGCTGGTGCGTGCGTCGCCCAGATAATTAAACGCGCCATTCACGCACAGATCACCGGTGAACAGAATTTTCTCGTTCGGCAGATACGCGACGGCGTCGCCTTTGGTATGCCCGTGACCGAAGTACAACAGCTCCAGCCTCCGGGTTCCATCATCGAAAACAAGATGATCGTCAAACACCACTGTGGGGGCTTTGGGCGTCATCGCTTCAAAATGCGGCTTGCCTTCCGCCCACTTGCCATACATCGCGCGCCAGTCGGGCGTGCTCTGCGGCTTTGCGCATTCCCGCTGCGCAACGATGGCCGCCCCCTCCTTCACCCACACCGTGTTTCCCAACGCGTGATCGCCGTGATTGTGCGTGTTAAAGACGAATTGAATCGGCTTGCTGGTTGTCTTTCGCACTTCCTCCACGATCTTCTCGGCCTGATCGGGATAATTGGCGTCGATCACGAACACGTAATCGGCGAATTCAACCCATAAGTTATTGCATCCCGGCTCTCCTGAACGGAACCAGACGCCCGGCGCGATCTCATCGACGCCCGCCCCCGCCGGCGCCGCCATGAATAAGAGCAAAATCACCCAAAGTTTCAATATCTGTTTCATCAACCTTCTCCTCGTTGAATTCAGTATAATTGGACGAACAAAGCGAATCGCGAATTCATAAGATCGCTAGACATCGCGCCCCGAATGGAGAGAAAATCAGGTTTACTCTATTCAAACTCGATAAAGCAGTCAAAAAAAATCATGCGAAATCTTCCATTCTCCACAATTTTTTTTCTGATCGCCGCGTTCATTGCCGCGCCATGCTCGACATGGAGTCAACCTGTTTTTCAATTCGAACGGGTGACGATCGACGCCGATCTGCCCGGCGCGTATCAATGCGCGCTCGCCGATGTGAACGGCGATGGATCGCTCGACGCCGCCGCGTTGGGCGAGGGCCGTGATTCGGGCGTATTCTGGTATGAGAATCCGGGTTGGACGAAGCGCCCGATCTGTACCACCGCCAGCAGCGGCTATATCGATCTCGCTTTCCATGATATCAACGGAGACGGCCGCCTTGATATGGCCCTCGCTTCTGAATTCAACCTGGGCGATTCTGAACATGGCGGACTGATTTCATGGCTCAGTGCGGCAAATAGCCCCAATGCTCCCTGGGACCTTCATCGCATCGCCGTTTCTCCCACCGCCCACCGCCTGCGCTGGGCCGATCTCGATGGCGACGGCGCGAGCGAACTGATCGTCGCTCCCATCCTGGGCGTAGGCAGCCGCAGTCCCGAATTCAACCAGACCCCCGCGAAATTATTGCTCTTTCGTCCTCCTTCAGAGCCAAACGGCGAATGGAAAGAAGAGCTCATTGATGAAAGCCTCCACCTGACGCACGGTATCTTCATCGACCGTGACACGAATCCAATCTCTCTGCTTACCGCCAGCGAAGAGGGCGTAAACGCATTTCAATGGATCGGGGGCGCGTGGCGTAAGACGCGGCTCTGCGTTGGATCGCCCAGCGAAGAAGGACGCACCGGCTCCAGCGAAGTCTGCATGGGGCGAATGAAATCGGGCGAACGTTTCATCGCCACCGTTGATCCCTGGCATGGACCGCGAGTCAGCGTCTATCGTGATTTGGATGGCGGCGGCATGTACGAAGACCGATCCGTTCTTGAAGAAAACGCGCCGGGAGGGCACGCGATCGCCTGCGTCGATTTCAACGGCGACGGACAGGACGAAATCATCGCGGGGCATCGAGAAGACGGCGGCGGCATGTTTCTGTTTTACACGGCGAACAGCGGCGCCCGCTGGATGAAACAGGTTCTCGATGATGGAGGAATCGCCGCTCAGGGATTCTCAATCGGAGACGTGAACGGCGACGGACGCCTCGATATCCTCGTCACTGGCGGACGCACGCACAATCTCACGCTGTTTCTTAATCGGACCTGACGCATACAGGCGTATTTTGATAACATCGATTTATCCATTTTTTCTGGAGGAGAAAAATATGATGAAACCATTCCTTTCAATCCGGCGTTTGGCGATTGTGTCGATGGCGTCGGCCCTGCTGTTACTGACGCCCGCTCTGTCCGGCGCCGCGACTTTTGGTGAAGACGTTGCTTTTCTGAATAAACACATCGACGTCATCGTGTTGAACGATGGAGCCGCGCGCGTCGCGGTCGCTCCCGCCTATCAGGGCCGGGTTATGACCAGTTCCGCCTCGGGAAACGACGGGATCAGTTTCGGCTGGATCAATCACGATCTCATCAAATCCGGTGAATTCATCGCCCACATCAACCCCTTCGGCGGCGAAGACCGCTTCTGGCTGGGGCCGGAAGGCGGCCAGTTCTCCATCTTTTTCCGTCAGGGCGACCAGTTCAACCTGCAATCATGGCAGACGCCGCCTTACATCGATTCACAGCCGTTTACCGTCACATCCAAAAGCGATACCGAAGTTCATTTTCAGGAAACCGGCAAACTGATCAACAAATCGGGGACGCGCTTCACCGTGCAAACCGACCGCACCGTCCGCCTGATCTCCCGGGATCGCGCGAGTCAGTTGCTCGGCGTCGAGATTCCCGATTCAGTGAACATGGTCTGCTATGAATCTGAAAACACCATCACCAATAAAGGCGACAAGGCATGGACGAAAGACACCGGCCTGCTCTCCATCTGGATTCTGGGCATGTACAACCCCTCGCCTGAAACCACCGTCGCGATTCCATTCCAGACGGGTTCTGAAGATCAGCTCGGCCCCGTGGTCAATGACGCCTACTTCGGCAAGGTGCCAGCCGACCGTTTAAGAGTTGGCGACGGCGTCATGTTCTTTTCCGGCGATGGAAAATACCGCAGCAAAATCGGTCTCAATCCGCTCCGCGCCAAACCCTTCTTCGGCAGTTATGACGCGGCCAACAAAGCGCTGACCATCGTCAATTACACCAAGCCGGAAGGCGTAACCGATTACGTCAATTCGATGTGGGAGCTTCAGGAACACCCATACGCCGGCGACGCGATCAATTCATACAACGACGGCCCTCCCGGCCCGGGGAAAAAGCCGCTTGGCCCATTTTATGAACTTGAAACATCCTCGCCCGCGGCGGCGCTGGCGCCGGGCGAGTCGTTCACCCACGTGCATCGGACTTGCCATTTAACCGGGCCCGAAGAAGCGCTGAACGCCATCGCGAAGGCGAAACTGGGCGCCGATCTTCAGACCATCCAGAACGCATTGAAGTAAACCGATCTCACCCGGTAAAGAACGCCCCGCATGAGAGCAATCTCGTGCGGGGCGTTTGTTTGAATCTTCCATATTCAAACTTCAATCATGCAGGCGCCAATCAAATACCGCCGTCGGTTCAACGCTTCCCGGTAATAAGGCCTCGTCTCCACGCACATTGGTATAGTAATAATATTCGTAAGGTGAACCCAGAATATGAAAAGTAACCATGATCGTGGTTTGCAGCAATACCGGGCCTTTACTCGTCTCAGAGGGCAACAGCGAATACGCCGCAGTTTTTCGTGGCTGAACCAGATTGATCAGGTAGGAACCGAATCGCAAACCGCGCGGGCGGTCGATTGCGTACCAGTCGGGGGGAAATGTCTCGTACCCGAAGATCGTGTAGGATTCGATTCCATATCGGGAGTCGACGAACGCCTTCAACACCACGTCAACCAATTCTCCGCTGATGTAATGATCGCTGCTGAATGAACGCGTCACCGTGATAGGGTAATCATAATATTGCTGGCGCGGGTTGGGTTCGCCGGGGTTGCTCACCGCATTCTGATAGGGATTCAGATCAACCGCGACCTCATAATCGCCGGTCCCCGGGCCGGCTGACGCCCGCACATAATACGTCGTTCCCCCGGTAAACCGGTCACGGTTCACTTTGCCTTTTGCCAGCAGGGCGCCATCGTTCAAATAAAAATAATCGATTTGCGGAACAGCCTGATTTTGTTGTTTGCTTGACGCCTGAATCCATACAATGCTGGTCTTATCCGGATGAAATTCAAACCAGGTTTCCTGCGGTTCTTCTTCCTGATCGAACGAAAACGCCGTCGGCGTTCCATCAGTGAGCAACGTTTTCGCCGCATGCGCGAAAGGAGCCGTCAAACGGATGCTGTGCCCAACGCTGGTTTTAGGATACTGAACCTTGAGTTCATATTCACTGCCGCTTTTCAGTCCGCTTTCATGACTGGGTCCTGTCCAGCTTTCAACGAACCGGCTTTGACCGCCGCTTGTATCATATAGCGAACAGATCACCGACCGAGCATAGGCGCTTTCGGATATCAGAGAGATGTTGTGCGTCACGTAAGGGCTCTCACTCGCCCGGCTGGTGAACGAATACCAATACGGATCTCCGATGTCTAAAGCTGGCTGCGACGTGACGCGTGGTTGATTGACCGTGATTGGTTTGACGTTTTTCATCCGTCCGCTTTCGCCGGATGATACGCCCACCAGAAAAACACCGTATGACCGGTCGAACGTATCACAACGGATGTGATAGATCGCGCCGCCTTCCAATTGCGTTGAAATTAACGAATAAGTGTTAACTCCTGCGTCGTCGTCTTTGGCGATATCATATCGCCGCCCCGCTCTTTCGCCCTGCAGGAAAAGAACGGTGTCCGTCTCCGCGCCTTGCCCGGCGGGAAAGGTCTCAATGGTATACACGCCCGATTCGGTGGGTTGAAAGATGAATTCCGCCGCGACCTGAATGGGCGATACCTGAGCGGCGCGTTTAACCCCGTCAGCGAATAACTCCACAACGGCGTCGCTGGGTTGAACGATTACATGACACCTCGACTCCTTACGGATTCCATTTCCATCGACCGCAGCCGCGCTCACTTCATACAGCCCGTCGTTAAATTGCGTGGTATCCCAACTCGCGCTGATTACGCCGTTCTTGACCGTTACCGGCGACAGGGAAACGCCGTTCACCATAAGCGAGATATTTCTCATTGATTCCGCGTTGGGAACCCAGGCCATGACGTCGGCGACTCCATCCGTCTGCCCGCCGCCGAATGGCGACAACAACGCCACGTTTGGTTCATCGTTCGTCAACACCAAACCATCCATCAACAGAACGAACTGCTGCGACGCCCCGAGGTTGACGGCGCCGCCGACTTCGATGCGATACGCGCCGGCCTGCGGCGTGTCGATCCATACCTGTTCCACCGTATCCACGTGATTCGCCCCAACCCGTTTCGCCGCATCGGCGCGGCGCAGAGGGTTCAGCGTCCAGGGATAATGCTCGCCATCGGGACCGATCACTTTCAGGTCGAGATCGTTCACCAGCGCGGGGATTTCCGAACCATACGAAGGCAATGCGGGTGGATCGTTCCAGATCAGCGTCACTTTAATTGGACCGGCTCCTCCGTATTGCGCCGAATATTCAACAGGATCATCTTTAATTGAATCAATTGCGAGCCGCCGCAGGCCCAGCCTGAGGCTGGAAAGAAAATCAGCCGCGGCGCGTGCGTTTAACAATCCCCAGCCAAAGCGGTAATCAGGTCCAACGGTTTCGCCCGCTTCAATGGCGGTGTGAATCAGCAGACCTTTCATCAGAGCGAGGCTTGGGTCCTCGCCTCCCAGAACCTGACGGTACAACTGGGTCAGACAGCCGATCGTCCCCGTTACCACCGGCGCAGCCATTGAGGTGCCCGACTGATACGCATACGCGTCATCGCTGATATTTCCAGTGGAATACAATTTATATCCATTGGCGACGATGTCGGGCTTGATCCGCCCATCGTCGGTCGGACCCCAGCTGGAGAAATCGGTCATGCTCGATTCCACCGGTTGGGGTGGATCGGAATCGAGGTCCTGCACGGCGCCTACCGTGATGATATTCTTCCCCGTCGCGGTGGACATGATCGTGTCGTATCCGGAACCCGAAGCGGCGTTGGGTAAGCTCATCGTTCTGGCGCCGGAAGCGTCATTCGAATCGGCGCGTGACGGCCCCGCGCCTTTCAGCTGATTGTTGCCGGCCGCTGAAACGATAATGTGATTGTATTCGGATGCGATCCAATCCCATGAACGTGTTCGCTCCGTATATAACCCATACGAAGGCGTGAGTGAATACGACAACGTCCCCGCCAACCCCTTTGGCCGCGCGAGCGTAACGCCGTCTTCTGTATAGGAATAACCATACGAATGGTTCGACGCCGTGATTCGTTTATAATTCAGCGCGATTTCACTCAGGTCGTTGTAATAATTCCAGCAAAGCAGACGCGCGCCCGGCGCCATGCCCTGAGCGCGCGGATCGGGATCGCCGCTGGCGATGATCGTGCCCGCCACGTGAGTTGAATGGAATTCCGAAGCGGTTTCGTAATCCTGATTGATCACCCGCCCCTTCAGTTGCTCGTGAATATCCAGCGCGGGCCCCACGTCCCATTCCCCCAGCGTGACTCCGGAACCGTCCAGGTTATACCCGGCGATCCCGCCCGGATGAATCTCGTCGACGTTGGAGGTGTCTTGTGCGTCTGCGTTCAGCGGCGCGAGAGGTGGTTCGATCTCATCGATCGATCGTACCCGGTCGTCCGCGGCCAGCACGGAAAGCCGCGCGACGGGCAAAGCGATCTCGAACAGCGAGGCTCTGAAGTCGAACCCTGTCTTGCCGTTCAGATCGGCGCCCAGCGAGTCTAACAATACTGCCGCGTCTTCAAATGAAATATCAGGATAAAACACAACGTTGACGCTTACTTTCGCCTCGCCCAGAGTGGAAATCACCGGCTCGGACAGAAACGCCTTGCGCAACCCCTGAGCGATTTTCGCTTCACCGGGCGTCTGTCGGATCCATTCGACTTCTTCATCCAGCGCGAGCAGGCGCAACGCGTCAGGCGAAGCCTCCGCGATATAGGCATGAGGTGGAATAAAATCGAGGTAGTTTACGCCAAACGCTCGATCCTGACTTCGCTGCGCCGTCGTTCGCGGACCGCGATACTGAATCAGAACGTGTTGAAGCGGGAGCGACTCATCAACGGATAACCGCGCTGCGGGTGCATCGATTTCAACGCCGTTCATCCGAACGGGCGCGGCCTCCGCGTTCACGAATAGCGCAATGAGCATACCGGCGCCAAGCCAGAATCTCGATGACATGGTTGATCCCCATTTCACACCAAACTGAAGCAGATACCCAACGAAAAAAAACACACGATTGACTTGAAATAAAATCCAGCCCGCCAATAAACAAATGCTCATCCACAAATTACAATATCAATACAAGCCGCAATCGTCACACAAAGCGATAGGGTTTCTGTAAAAAGTTGTAAGTAGTGGGGAAAAATAAAAACGCAAAGATAGAAATCAGATGGAATTATACCCAATAGTCTTTATGAGATAACTCACTACTGCTCAATGGATTCCGCGTTAAAGTCGATTACCATTTCGCCATCCGAGCGTGCCTCTATGTGCATCGGACGGCAACAGATTTCACAATCCTCCACGTATTGCTGATCGTAGATGGATACATCGATCAACACGCTGATGCAGCTCCAGCAATACGGGCAGGTGAAAAATACTTCTTCGAGCAAGAACTAAACTCCCAGAACTTGAAAAATCCCTCGCATAAAATCGGGCAGATCGTCGGGCTTGCGGCTCGAGACGAAATGCCGATCGATAACCACCGGCGCGTCTTCAAAGATCGCGCCCGCGTTTTCCAGATCGTCCTTGATGCCCGGCGATCCCGTCACCCTGACTCCCTGATACACTTTCGCCGAAATTGGAATCCAGCCACCGTGGCAGATAGCCGCGACCAGCTTGTTCTGGCTGTGGAACTCGCTCACCAGCGTCAGCACGCGGGAATCACGGCGCAGCCGGTCGGGCATGAATCCGCCGGGACACACAATCCCGTCGAAATCGTCAGCCTTAAGACCGATGTATGACGCGCTTGCCTTGCAGGGGTATCCATTTTTTCCTTTGTACGTCACGCCCGCTTCCAAACCAGCCACCGTAACCTTCGCACCGGCTTCTTCAAGCCGGTATTTTGGATACCACAACTCCATGTCTTCGTAATAATCGCCGGTAAAAATAAGAAACTGTCTTCCCTTCAAAGGTTGTTCGGTTAATGACATTTTATCCTCGTTGTTCGGTTTTGATTTTTTTCACACGCGATCATCCAGCCTGTTCCACACAGTACAGCGCTTCAGCGGTTCGAATCAACAATTTGCTCCCCACCGCCGCGATCGACGCCCGCACCGGCGAGCCGCCCATCTCAATCCGATTGAGAATCTTGAATTCGTCGCCCGCCTCCAGTACATAAACCAGGCCGTTCTCATTCACACAATACAGCTTACCATCGGCTAAAGTGGGTGAAGCGCGAAACACGACGGAACTCTCCAATTCACCGCTCCACATCGTCTCTCCGCTCGATACGTCAACACAGGTCATGACATACCGGTCGCCATCGAAAACATACAAGCGCCCGTCGTGATAGGCGGGCGTACAGACATCCGGCGGCGCCGCGTCGAATTTCCATGATACGGCGTCATCGCCGGTCTCGCTCGACAGCCCCGCCTTGAGCGCATACAACGGTTCTCGTTTGGGCGCGGGGGCGAAAACCAATCCGCCGCCCGTCACCGCGGATGGCACGATTCGCCAATGGCCGATCTTGCGGGGATTGTATCCCGCCCAGCGCCAGAGCTCTTCGCCCGTGGCGGGATCGTGCCCGGTGATGCAGTCTCCGCCCATCACCAGAATCTCCTTGCGCTCCGCTCCCTCGAATGGAATCGGCGTTGTATAGGCCTCCATCGACTCCTGTTTGGCGTCCGTCGGGCGAATATGCTTGAAGAGTTCCTCACCCGTATCTGGATTCAACGCCATCAGAAATGAATCCGGCGAGCGTTGCAACACGGTCAGATAAAGCCTGTCTTCATAAAGCGTGGGGCTGGAGGCGTATCCGAACTGAATCTGAAAACGTCCATATTCGCGCTGCAGATTGCGCTTCCACAATTCAACGCCGTCCAGGTCATACGCCGCCAGATCGCCGGACCCATAAAGAAAAATCGCGCGTTTCCCATCCGTGACCGGCGAAGGAGACGCCATGTTCTGGCGGCGATTGGCTCCCGCGTCAACTCCCACCGTCTTGCGCCAGACTTCTTCGCCGTTCTTCAAATCGAGACACATCGCCAGCAGATCGCCGGAGCGTTCATCGCGCGAACTGACGAAAACCCGATCGCCCCATACCGCGGGCGTGGCGGCGCTTTCTCCAGGCATAACGGTTTTCCACCGCAGATTTTTCTCCGGCCCCCACTCAACGGGCAGACCGGTCGCCTCGGCGGCGCCGGTATAGTGCGGCCCGCGCCAGTGCGGCCAGTTTTCATCCGATGCCCGCGTGGTGAGCGGCGCTATGAAACACACGATCGTCAGAATTCGAATAAATAGATTCATCAGTACGACCTCCCCCGCGCTTTGTTTGTTTGCGATGTCATATTGAGTGGATTCCTTAAAAAACAAGAAACCCGTTCTCCTGATTGAACGGGTTCGTGAATATTGTGTTCACGCTACGATTTTACGGCAGGGCGGTTTCTCCTCTCCGCTGGAGCGTTTGACCGATTTGGCGGATGAATGAAAAATGGAATTCCTATAGACCTTTAACGACGGACATCTAATGACGAAAAAAACATACATCCTCATTCCACCATCCGAAGGCAAAAGACCTGGCGGCGCGGGCGAGCCCATCGATCCGACGCCGGAAGCGCGCGTCATGATCGAACGCCTGAGCGAGTTCGGAGGCGATTGGGGCAAGTTGCTGGGCGTTAAAGGTAAAGCCCTTGATGAAGCGATTCAGGCGAACCACGCCATTCTCCACTCCCCCTCTCTTCCGGCGATCGAACGGTATAGCGGCGTGGTATACGATGGAATCGATTATCCAGGCATGGCCCCAGCAGCTCGGCGTGTGTTCAATACCCGGGTCCGCATCGTCTCCGCCGTGTTCGGTCTGTTGAAGCCAGCCGATCCCATTCCCGATTACAAACTCTCCATCGCCAAACTCGACGCGGCCCACTACTGGCGCGAGATCATCGCGGATCGACTTCGCGGCGTTTTCGTCATCGACCTGCTTCCCCTCACCCATCTCAAGGCGGCGCCGTATGACGGCGGAATTCGCGTTGATTTCATCCGGATCATCAACGGGAAACGCACCCCCGCCGGACATCAGGGCAAATTCATCAAAGGACGCTTCATACGCTGGCTGTGTGAAAACAAAATCGCCGATCCTGCTGACTTCTCCGCTTTCCATGAAGACGGCTACCGCTGGACCGGCGACTCATTTGTTCGTAAAGGCTGAATTTTTATTCCATTGGCATGATGGTCACGGGCCCGAGAAGTCCGGAAGGCAGCGGTTTCCAACCGGCGGCGCTGAATTTTTTATAATCGATGTTCACGAAATAAAACTTTTGCCAATCCACTCCGTTTAGGTCCAGTTGAATCATTCGGTTCGCGGCGAGATTCGTCACCTCGATCCTCAACGTGTTTGTTCCGGATTTGATTCCCTCGCGGATTTCCAACCGGTACGGCGCCGTCCAGATCGTCCCTCGGTATTCATCATTGAGATACACGTCGGCTGATTCATGCAGCCCGTCAAGTTGCAGCCTGAACGGTCCGCTCGCCTCAATGTCTGTTTCATATGAGGCCGTTCCGGAAAAATAGCGCAACGCATCGATTGACGTCCAATCCTGTAACGAGCTCAACTCCGTGGTGTGGGATTCTCCGGCCTCATTCTTCCATGACAAAGTCCAAGGCCCTTTCACCACAGCCGGTTCCGTGCTCGCGACGTCTTCAACCGGCGTGGAAACCGCCAGCCCGTCGCCCAACGCGATCATCTTTGCCTGCAACGGTTCGAAGCGAAGCCTGAACTCTCGCTTCCCATCCCCACGAGCGGGAAGAGTCTCCATCGTTCCTCGCAGCGGATCTCCCTCCACGGCGCGCGCGCCTTCCGACGCGAACGATACCCATCCATCAAACGGTTCTTCACCGGCGTAGCGTAAAATATAATACGTCACGCCGTCTTTCGCGTGCCTTACATACTCGAATCCCTGTTCGGCCAGCCTCTCCTGTTTGACGCCCGCGTCTTTCAGAGCCGCCAGCGCCTCATTCATGGTCGAAACCTGTTGAATACGGCCCGACGTCATCATGCCTTTGAGCCGCATCGATTCCGTCATGCTTTCTCTCGATACCGGTAGATTCGGATCGCCCGTTGGAACCACGACAGGCGCGTCGCCGATTACGATCACCTTGGCGCCTTCCCGCGCCAGTTTGGTGACTTGTTTCAACGTATCCTCTTCAAGCCAGTGGCAACCCGCGAGGATTAACGCGCGATAGCGGCTATCGCCAGCGCGAATCACGCCGTCTTCCACCCTCAGTTGCTCCCGCGCCGCTCGTCCCGAAACGAAATCGTATTGCACGCCCGCCTCCAGCAATTCCTTCGCCGCTTCGCTGGTCCCGGGCAACCCGCTACCGATCCAGTGATTTGAGTTGTGAATCGTGCAGTATTGCAATCCGTTCCGCGCACCGTCCTTCAACATGAACAGATCGTGAATTGGATAAAACAGCAGTACGTCGGGATCGCATGGAACCCGCTGTAATACGCTCTGAACCCGCGCGAGATAGCCGTTCAGGTATTTCACGTGTTTAAACCACGGCATCTGGTCGCTTACGTTGGTTGAGGCGTAGAACATCCATCCTGGAAACGCCACGCTTTGCGGCGTAAATGGAACGCCGTGATAGAATATGTGATTCACCCCTGCGATGAAAAAGCGATCGGCCGTCTTTCGCATGTGGTCCAACGATACCTGAAAGTGTTCATCCAGCCACGTGAAGGTCTCGGATGAAGTCAGCGGCTTGCCGTACAGGTGCGCCGCCGATGAGGCGAACTTCGGCGCGTACACGTCAATACCGCCACGCCCGAATCCCTCCGTCTCGGGGACGTCGGCCAGCGCGTAGAGGTCGATCAGGTCGCCGGGCGATCCATGCGCCTGAAAGCGAATCTTCATCCCCTCTTTGTGCGACCAGTCACGCCACGACTTGCAGAAATTCTCATAAAACATCGCTTCGACAACCACGCGGTAATCGTGCACGACCCGCCGAATCAATTCGCTGTCATCTTTCGACGCCAGCAACGGAAGATAAGGCGTCAGGTCATACCCCATCCGCTCGCGGAACGTTTCCAGCAGACCGGGTGACCAGTTGGCGCCATACACCTCGAATGAATCATTGAAGGTGGCGCGCGGGCGGCTCTCGCCCAGCCAGTCTATCGCGCGATTGAACGGCTTGATGTAATCATCGAAGGCCTCGCGTGAAAAATGATCGAGCACCGGGCCTTCCGCGCCGACCGTCGCGCGTTTTACCTGCTGGCGGGTATATCCATCGGTGATGGCGAAAACCCGCCATTCTCCAGCGGGAACCTCCCACACGCCGCCGCTTTTTTCATCAAGAACGCTCCCCGCTGAATCCTTTTCGGCGAGCGGTTGAATCACCACCAGATCCACCGGCTTCTCCACCGTGCTCTCGATGCGCCGAGTTTTAACCTCGCTCTTGACGATTGATTCCTCCACCAGCAAACGACGAGCGGCGTGCTCGGGTTCGATCCACGGCCCTCCGAACGGCCATCCGCTTCCCAATGTCAGATCAACGCCCATTCCCAGCCGCTTCGCTTCCTCAATGGTAAAGCGCAGACGCTGTACCCAGGTTTCTGAAAGATAGGGAATAGGCTCAATGGGTGAATCGGAGGCGGCGTAAATGGGTTGAATCTCCACTCCGCCGAACCCGGCCGTCCGCAGTTCGTTCAGTTGCCGCGCCAGTTCGCCCTCGGTCACCGCGCTTCCCAGCCACCACCAGCGCGCCCACGGTTTCGCGGTTTGTGAAGGCGCGTCCCACTGAAATGGATCGGCCGGCGCCGTGAACGCCGTCACGGTCAATTGCGTAAGAAGAATCGTCATCATCATCGCTTTCATGTCATTCATCCCCAATTGGTATTTTCAGCCACTCTACCATAAGCGACCACTGGCTGAAAACGTTTTTCAGTGATGCGGCTATCATTCATACCCGCCTCTCTCCGATTTTCCGGATTGACATTCTCCCGCGAGCAGCCATAGTATGAAACAGGAAAGGCGATCGCGCGGCCATACCCCGCGCGAAGGGAAGCCGGTGAGAATCCGGCGCGGTCCCGCCGCTGTAACCGGGAACGAAACCTCATCAGCCATTGCCCGCGAGGGTGAGAAGGCGAGGGAGTAGGCCACGACGCCCGGGAGCCAGAAGACCTGCTTTTCCACATTCCTGTTCTGGAGACCGACCGAGGAGAAGGCTCCGCGACCTGGACCGTTCGCCGTACCCAAGTCGCCTTTTCTCCGATCGCCGTTCCTGCGCTTCATGCCGTGAGGCGCGTCCGGAAGATCGAGGCTTACCTTGCATTATTTCAATACTCAAAACCGTGGGTTTACTCTGATCGAGTTACTTGTCGTCGTGGCGATCATCGGCGTGCTTGCCGCCGCCAGCATCGCCAACGTCACCGGCGCGATCGAACGCGCCGACGCCGCCGCCTCGCAGGCCAACCTGCGCGCCATCCACACGGCCCTGATGGCTTACCGGACCGACTACGGCGC
Source organism: bacterium (assembly GCA_016125385.1). Taxonomy (GTDB): domain Bacteria; phylum Hinthialibacterota; class Hinthialibacteria; order Hinthialibacterales; family Hinthialibacteraceae; genus WGLV01. Next base: position 2,755 of record WGLV01000001.1, on the reverse strand, counting down.
ATTTCCGCCCGCCGATGGAACCGCCGGTTCCACGCCCAGCCCCGGTCAGACGACCTATGGATGCGGTCCCGCCGCCAATGGGTTCTGGAGCGGAATCCCCCTCCAGCTCGCCGAGCGCGGTTACTGCGCCGAAGAAAATCTCTACGATCCAGCGTTGCGCAGAACCTATCGCCAATCCATCCCCGCCTGGCCCAGTTGTGCGAGCGGCGATTTCGGACGGCGCGAAGTGGCGCAATGGAAATTCATGCGGTACGCCTATAACTACGCGGCGGTCGACGCCGGTGGCGCAGCGGGCGGAGAAGCCGACATCGAGCATGACGCCGCCAGCGTGTGGCTGGCGCGAAGCCTCCATCTCGACGTTGGATTGTTCGATCCAGACCGTGCGATTCCTTTCCCCTATCGTTTGGGGCCGGATGAGAAATCGCCCGGTCAAACCTGGTACGGCGAGTTTGAATTAACCGTCGGCGGAACCATTCAGCCCCGACGCGTCCAATTACGCCGCTGACCCCCAATCAAACAAAAAGGCCTCAAATCCCGCCAGGGAATGAGGCCTCTCTCGTTGATCGCTTCAGTTCACTGCTTATCGATCGCGCAGAAACGGTACACAGGGAAATTTCACTATTGGTCCCGTACGTACGATATCGCCGATACTGCGCAGTCCATTCGTCAAGTTGTAAGAATACGCGGAGCCGAAGGTAACTCTGCCGTCCGGCCCAGCGCTGGCTAGACGCCATTCAGAACAACGAAACGATACGTCCAGAATCGAATCTTTCTTGTAATGGATCGAGCTCCAGGCGTCGACGTAATCATACGTCGTATAGGCCTCGTATTCCCAAACCGAGATAAATGGGTCCACGGGAATCACCGACATATAGGGCATGGGGGTCGTCAGTGGAATCAGCCGCCGGTCGACGGGATTCTTATGCGTCCCGTCCGGATCGGTCCAGGAGGGGTATCGGTTGTGATCGATGCGGTAACTTTCAATCGCCGTACTCAGTGCGTTCATGTCGGCTTCAGCCTTCGCCGCTTTCGCCTTGATGAGTGAATTCGTGTAATTCGGCAGAGCGATGGCCGCCAGAATGCCCACTATCGCCACCGTAATCATCAATTCGATCAGCGTGAACCCTTGTTTACTCATTTGAATCGTCTCGCTGTTTATTCAGGGTTGTTAAGCAGGGATAAAATATGGAAAACGAGAACATCAATAATCACATACACGCAACGCACTCCCCTCACGCCTATTATAGTTCATCAAAACGCCCCGCCGGATTAAAAATCCCGGCGAGGCGCCGCGTCTTTTCGATCGGATGAATCTAACCTGCTATCAGGGTATCACCGGCTGGGTCCACGCTCGTTTCACGTCACGATCCGTCACCGGGTTATCCATCATGGTGTTGGAGTAAACCACCGCGCGCACATAAAGTTCATCTCCCGAAAGGCGATATGTCGCGAAGTTCCCCTCCACTTCCGAAAACACTTCGCCAATCTTACCGCTGTAGCGTCCTGCTGAATCCCGGTCCAGCTCCGCGCCCTTGCGAGTCCCGATGAATTTGGTTGTGTAATTTTCACCTTTTTCCGGTTTAATCATGATCCGAATCATGCCATCCCGCACGTCCACGCCGTTCAGCGTCACGCCCGTGCTGGCGTAAAAGTCTCCCCGCTCCATCGCGGTTACGATCGCCTCCGGCGTCAGCCGGGGCGCTTTCACCATCACCCACCCTCGGCCGGAGTTGCTCTCGCCGGCGCCGAACTGGTGATAGTTATGCGAATCGTCGGTGGCGATGCCGTACATGACGGGTTTATTCAATTCGCCAAGCCGTTTCGAGAGAATCACGTCCCACATGCGTTCGGTTCCGAGGTGCGAGGCGTCGCCGTCGTTATGCACAGATGGGTGCCCGTTATAAATTTCAAAAAACTTTTCTCCGTCCAGCGCCATGATGTCTTCCGCCGTGATCGCCCAGCCGAAGTTGGGGTGGTTGATATGGGGAAACATAGGCTGACCGGTGCGCTCGCGCTGTTCCATTACCGCGTTGATGTCGTTCTGAAGCGTTTCTTTAACCGAATCGCCGCCGCGCGGCATGATGTATTCGATCAGGTTTACGCCATTGAGATGGATGGGAAGATTCTGGTTGGTTTTCGCGTCGTGAAAGTTATCGGTGATCTCTTCGCCCTGAATCAGCAAAAACTTATCCGGCTTCTCAAACAGCGAGCGAAACTCGTTCAGCGGTTTGAGCCGCGCTTCCAGCACGCCGTCGCGATCGCGAGTCTCGACCCATTCATCGCCGAAACGCACGATGTATTTCTCCAGCGCATTGACCCCGCCACGGCTTTTCGCGGGATTGATCCAACGCTGGCCGATCGACAGCACGTTGTGGTCGGAGAGCATCAGAAAGTTGTATTCGTGCTCCCTGTACCAGTCCACGATCATCTCGGGGTAATCGTCGCCGTCGCTCCACATCGAATGGGTGTGAGTGTTGCCTTTCCACCATTCATCGCCATGAGACGCGGCCGCGAACAGCGCCGCCATCCCAACGCATAAACAAACACGCGCCAGTTTCCCAATCATTATGTCTCCTTCCATTGTTAGACAATCGTTTTTGAGTTGAATCAATCACTGTCTAGCCCCGTTTTTTTGATCCAGTTGAAGTGAGAGTTTTTGCGTTGTTCTTATGCTTGTGAATCCTGTGAGGAAACGAGCGCGCTCGTTTCCTCAAGCGGCTGTGGACAAACCGGAGGCTTGTCCAAGGGACTCGTG
>WGLV01000044.1 GCA_016125385.1 bacterium | reverse complement strand
TGAGCCCTAAGGTCTTTTTGATGATACTCTTTAATAACACGCGCTTCCCCTCGTGCTTCTTATGTTCTCAGCAAACTGAGATTACACGAGTTAGCGCGTGTTTCCATGTCTACCCAACGCACAGATTCTTAGAACGAACCCCAATTTGACTTTACCTAAACCGCGCGTTTTTGATGCGCCCAAGCGGATTTCACCCGCCTTTAGCGCGTCTCTTATCGCAGCCAGCATCGCGAGAGCGTCATCACGCGTAAATGATGTTGTTGGAGTCGGAATCTCCACGATCAGTTGGAAAAGGATTTTTGTTCCGCGAGGAAGAATGGCGCGGTCGAATTTGATGTGCTCAGCGGCCGTGCCCCATAGACGGTCAATGCCGACGCCATCCCGAATTTCAATGACTACGCCATCATCGATCTCTGCGTCTTCAATGAAAACATGGCTTGCATGACCTTGGTCTTCATCTTGGAATCCCCATATAGACTTAACTATGCTTTCAGGAAATGCTTCTCCACACCAGCTCCGCAAGGCCCCCGCGAAACTGGTTCCAGGAATGTACCAATGCCCTGCGCCATTGTGCGCCAGCGGTAGGTCGGTATCCACATCCTCACCATATCCGCCCACATGCAAAGGGGTTTGAGCGATGATATCGCCCGACAAAATTAAGCGGCTGCTGATATCACGCGCCATGGTTTCCCTCCGGTTGGTCCAAATCACGCTTATGGGCGCGAATGCAGGCGTCAAAAAAAGCGCGGACGGCAAAAGGCCAGAGATCTTTCTTTATATCTGATTGAGTGAGCGAAGGCCCGGGTTTGACAATATCATCGATTGTCCAGACTTTCGTATCATCCTCAATGAAACTCCTAACTTTCTCCAATGCTCCATTCGGCCATTTGTCTGCGCGTTGTTTATTCTCTCTTATGCGATCAAGCCAAGTGATTACATTTTGCTTATCCGCATCGCTTTTCAAGAAAGTTAAGACGGTACGTAACCCACTCAGTTGGCTCATCGGAGGGTTGCTAGATTTCATTATCGCTGATGCATCTGAACTGATTTCCCAACCCAGTGTTTCTCCGCGCTTTGGCTTTTCCTTGGCAAATGTTAAAACCGCGCGGCGTATCTGATCTTTCCAGGCTTCTCTTTCAATTAATTGGGCGAATAAATAATTTAGTGCGTCTTGTGGGATGTAATTTTCGGTCGGCGGCATCTCGCCGATTTCTGAAGCGGGAAAACCGCTATTATTCTCTTCTGTTTTTTTCCATTCAGCGAGCGGAGTTGTCAGCAACGGATCGTTGAAGCGCACTTGACCGTATCCTTCTGCGGTGCGTTCGCCAATTCCGGTTACTTCGATGTCTTGTAGTTTTTTAAGATTAGGTTCACCCGTCACCAAAAATTTAACGCACGACCCCGCTTTGATGGCGACAAGAGTCGGACGTGGCAAGCCCCAATTCGAATTCCACGAATCGACGCGTCGCACGCGGATGAAGGAGTCTTGGGGAGTTAATTCGATGCTCAACTGTTCTCCTAAAGCCTTTCCCAACGCTTCCGCCGTCGTGGCTGGACGTAGCATCTCATCGCGAAGAATTGCATCGGAAAGCAACCAGACGACAAGCTGGTTCGCGTCTGGTGTTACATTGCATGAAGAATCATCTGGATTCCCTGTGTCGAGCATCACTACGCCGTAGTCATCTTTGGTCGAGCGTCCCAAGCGAATAGAGCCATTCAAACTTTTCCACCATTCACCAGTCGTGGATGCAACAAGCGACTTGCGAATGCGTAATTCGCTCCGCAGGCGGACGGATTGACCATTATCGATGAACGAAATGGCTTCATAACTGTATACTCCACCCACAGCGGAATCCGGGCGCTGGCTTTGGTCAAGAACGACATTGTGGGTTTGAGTTATCATAGGAACCGTGCAGCGCCGGGGAGAAAGAGATGTAGGATTATTCGATGAAACATATCCTGTTCGGATTGGTTTGTATTGATCGTCCGAGCCATCCTGATTCGATAGTTGGTTTTTCAGGCTTTCAGTTGGTTTATCAAAACCGCTTTTACCCTTCTTTTGCGAAAATGCCATGGGGACAGGTAGACCACGTTCGTTTTCAATTTCCAGATAGGAAGGGAGAACACAAATATCGCCGCGCGCAACGGCATTGCGACAGTCAACCCCAAGTTTGTGCAGCGCTTTCGTGATGTGTGGCAGAAGGTAGGTCCCTGGCAAATAATCAAGCGACTCAATTACGTTTCCAACCGTTCGCCATGAAGCGGCTAGAGGCGATTCAAGTGTGAGCGTCAAGGGTATGCGAATCCAGCGATCAAACTCTGTAGTTGGGCTGGGATTTGATTCAGGATCGTTTTCATAAGAATGGTTATTGTGAAGATTGATTCCTTTGAAATCTGGTGCTTGAGGGTGGTTTTCTAACCAAACAGCAGCTTGATTAACATCCTGGTCTTTTATTTCCAGTTTACATCTACCCATTCCGCGCCGGCGTTTGCCTCCCAATCGTTCAACCAATAGCGTTGACGTTAGCAGAAACGCGGAAATGGCTTGGGCGGAAGAATCATCCTCAGGGAGGTCCAACGTACATTCCGCCTTTAAAACCGAACCGGTTCGGGCGACCTCATCAAAATGTAGATGGTCTTCTTTTGCCGATCCAGTATCTGGATCAATACACACACCGGGTTTGATAATAGTTAACGCGTCACGGAGGCGGCGATCCTGCTTCATAGCATGGCGCAAGATTTTCGACATCCGCGCGGGAGATATCTTTATGTTGGAAGAAACAGGCTTGTTCGCTGGGTTTTTGTGATACCCCGTCGGGTCGTGAACATCTTCACTGCCAAGATTAGGTTGGCTGCCAAAGATGTAATCGACCAGTTTCGTCCAACCGCCGAGAGATCCATTATCCAGCCCCCGCGCAAGACGCTCACAGGCGTCGCGCCAAACGCCACGCAACGTTTTTGCGGGAATATAAGGAAGATCATCCGCGTCGCGAACAACTAAACGATTCACATCGCCAGGACGGCCCATGCCCGATCCCACATGCCAATCGGAGAGCATTGTCACTTGGAGGGTAAAGGAATCGGAGAGAACACAGGATTTTTCGGTTGGGGTTATCTCCGGTGTATTCATTTCTTTTTTCCTTCCCAAAATTCTGCCAATTCCATCGCATCGAGCAATCCGGTGTATGCTTTCCCGTTATCCTCCCAAAAGAGGCTCTGTTCTGAGATCAATTTGCCAAAATCATTGGAGCTTCGCCGTCCTAATTGAAGTTGTAGCCGAGCATCTGCTTCGCGTTGTCCTTGAAACAGGCCATCCCGCAGATCATGTAATATGCTATGCGGAAGTTTTCGCCGGCCATCTTCATTTTTTGTTTTAATGGTATTAATGCGTTCGCTCAGATCACGAATGCGACGATTCTTCGGCTCTTTATCATCTCGCAGAGCATAAGGACGTGCGGTAAGTTGCGTCGCTTCAGCATCAGCAGCCCATTCATGGCGAATTCGCTCCAAGTCAGCGCCGCTGGCATCATGAAGAACGTGGAAATCGACGGCGGAAATATATGGGGATTCTTTTTTTGCGAATTCCTTCGCGGATTGAATGAGCTCCTCTGCTAGCGAATAAGCCGAATAAAAAGGAAAGTGCGGTTTAATAATCGCCACACCTGCACAACTGGTGACCTTTTCTTGACCTGTGGCACTACTCATAATTTCCCCAACGGTTTTATTGTTCCCGGTCTCTTCCTCAAAAGCTTCTAGAAAAGCGCAGGTAAAGCGCATAGCCTGCCGTCCATCGCAGACGGCGGTAAAATCATCCCCGCCAAGTAAGATGGGGACAATTGGAAGAATGTCTTTATATTCACCTGTCTCATCATTCTTAATTGTGCGTGGCTTGAGTGTTTTCAGCGCCTTGCGGAAGGCGGTTTCAGTACATTCATCTAACGCTGAAGAAAATTTGCGAAGGCAATCAACATATTTGGTTCTAGAAATATCCTCTTTTTGGAGCGTCTTTTTTAGAGGCTCGTCGAAATGAAGGAATACGCTTCCCAATCCATTGCCGTCAGCGTGAATAACGGCCAGCCAATCACAGCTCAGTTGCTTTTCCAAATCGGTAGTGGCCGTCGGGAGTTTGAATTCTGAACCAGTAATGTGGTCCAAACGTTCTCCCCATTTTTCGCTAATCGCCAATTTGGCAAGTGAAACGCATGAGCGCGGACCGATTTCCATTTTAGGTAATCTATCCTCGGGGTTCGCCATTCGCATTGCCGGCAATCCGCTGGTGGGGCATTCATCGATTATGGGTAGACTCGTAAAGCGTTGCGCGGGACCGGGGATACGCCCGCGTACTTTTTCCAACCGGCAATGAGCCGAGTGAATAGCGTTGTGGAGATTGTTGTTTACTTCGACAATTACCCCGCAAGCATCGATGCCTGGAGCTTTTTGAATCGTTTTGTTTGTCACTTTTGAGATAATTTCTTTGCCAATCCCTTCATTTGGAACCAGCAATAGCGCTTTGCCAGACGCTGCGAAGACAACTTCGATAGAATTCTGCTCTTGCTCGATAATGGCCTTACGCATTGCCTTCGGCGATTCATGCCAAAGATATCTCATTTCCTTGACCGCTTCCAAAACGAATTTTGTCCCCACGCGGTAAGTTAATTCTGAAGCGCCCACGTTTTCACGAAGTTTGTTAGTAGAGAAAATGTAATTTTGATTCCCTGAAGTCTCAATTAAAACCAGATACATAAAGAGGCAACCCCCTTCTCCTCGATTATTGACATTACTTTGAGGCCGAAGCCTATGTTGCCGAACTCACGTCGTTATCGTCATTCGAAAAATTTTCTCTATATTTTGCAAGATTAATAGTGATTATTCGCTCTTTTTTATTGACGTCCAAAAGACCTAATTCTTTTCCCCTAACCACAATATCAACTTTTAAATACTGGTAAGGGCTGCATACTCCCTTCAAATAATCGGATAAATCCGATTCGTCACTAATAATATCTTCAGCCTTCTTCGTTGAAATATTGCGTTCGATCAATAAATTATTTTGCGAATCATATAACTTGATTTTCCATCCTCCCCAACGCAATTTCTTGTAGGCTAAATATAGTGTTACGGTGGAAACAAAGGTGAGGATGTAGTTGAAAAGCCATTCATAAAACCATTGCTGAATTATTTCCATTATTACTCTACCATTTTATATAATAAATAGGGTTGGCTACAGAAAACGTCGCGTAATTGACCGATTGAGCATAAGTGTCCCATGAGAATCATTTGGTGTCAAGATTTTTTTAGTACAGAGAAAATTTTTTCGATGAACATAGCCCTGAGAGCGGATAGGATCGGTTCAGGACGCGCTAGTATGGATCGCTAGTCCCGTTTTTCTGGACATTGCCGAATTAGAAACTCATAACGGCCTGAATCGATTTGATTTAAAATTCGGAAATCCGTAAATCGATTTGGGCTGCGAAGAAAAATCGAGATTTTTTGTTGTAGAAGTTACAATTTACGCCGGTTATAGAGATGATCTTCCCATGAAGTATTATCCATTTTCTCTTAACTTATTGAATCTCAGTCGATTCAAACTCTTTAAAATGTCGAAATCGGGTGTGATTTATATTACCTGTAATATAAAAAATTGGGGATTTACTTTTTGCCGGGTTTATGCTACTGTATTTTCGATGGTTACAAAGGCTGGAGTAGCTAACATTGCCCCGTGATGAGGGGATTGAAACTTATTCTCCCGGGAGTCAAACATTCAACAGCTACTGAAGGTAGCTAACATTGCCCCGTGATGAGGGGATTGAAACTTGCCGAGCCCGGTCTAGGGATTCTCTATGGTCTGTAGCTAACATTGCCCCGTGATGAGGGGATTGAAACACAACTCCCTCCTTAGGGTGTAACTTGCAGCCGACTGTAGCTAACATTGCCCCGTGATGAGGGGATTGAAACCAGAATCTTCTTTTGGTCTGTCCAGAATCTAATAGGGAACTGACATTGGTTCCGTATGGTTGGCGCCAGGTTCATGCAAACGATGAAAATCACGACCGCATTCGTACTGAGTTGCCTGATTATTTCAGGCTTCGCTTTGTGCGGAGCGGCGGACGATTCATCCGGACCGGTCAAGGCGGCGTTACGGACATCACTGAACGCAATGGCTTCGCTACGGCATAACGGGGGATGGGCGGCGGCGTGGCCGGAAGGCGGTGAAGCCACCTTCGATCATACTGGGATTCAAACTCCTGAAACCATCGTCGTGCGATATCCGGCGACTCCATGGATCGGCATGGCGTTTTTGAGAGCGTATGGATTGCTGGGGGATGACTTTGATCTGAACGTCGCCAGACAAGCCGGGGACGCCCTGATTCAAGGGCAGTTGGAATACGGCGGTTTTCCCCTTGAGATTACGCCGGGCCTATCCAAATCCGCACCCTGCGTTTTTGAAGACGGCGCAACGCCGGGAGCCGCACGTTTTCTTGTTGAATTATGGATTCGCACGGGGGAAGAAAAATACGCGGCTGCGGCGAAGCGTTGCGCTCGGTTCATATTGCGCGCCCAAGTAGAGCATGGCGGTTTTCCATCGCGGTTTCCCCTCCAGAACGACGATCCCGCGCGGATCTCACTGCAAGGCGGCGCGACAACGGATGCGATACGTTTCCTGTTGCTCTGTCATAAAACGTTCGGGAACCGGGAATACTTTGAGGCGGCGGTGCGAGGTTTGGATTGTTTGTTGGCGTTACGGGGCGAGCCTCCGCAAGCAGGGTGGGCGCAACATTATACGGATGACGGTCGACCGATCGACGCGGGCCCGAATCATCCGGCCGCTTTAAGCACGGTGGAATCAATTGACGTAATGCGGTTATTCATGGAATTTACCTTGGAGACGGGCGATAAATCCTATCTGCGATCATTCCCGGCGACCGTCGCCTGGCTCAGCCGCTCGCGACTGGAGGATGGAACCTGGGCGGCCTTTTACACATTCGGGAGCAATCAAAGCGTGGAATGGGATGAGGACGGGACCGTGGTGAAAAACAGGTACACGGCATTCACGGACTGGATCAAACCAAGCCCTTTTTTTAACGAAGACGTCAAAACTTTTTTTTGGGTGTTGCACGATGCGAGTCCGGACTTGATTCGTGATGAATATAAGAAGTTTTTACGAGGCACAACGCGGCCCCTGCTGGAAAAATCCGTCCCAACTATTCTGGCAAGTTTAAATCAGGATGGGTTTTGGACGGCTCCCATGCCGCCAGCGTACCGGAAAGCGTACGTAGAACGATTCGGCTCAAACGGCGCAATGCGCACGATTTATTCATTGGATTTTATTATCAACGTGAATGCGCTGCTCGATTCTCTGGAAATTCAGTAACGGTCCTTCAATCATTCTTCCCGCACTTTGCGGCGCCTTCTCACCTCTCCTCACTTCGATTTACCGTTGATTCCTTTAAGTGAATGATGAAAAACGAGAAATACTATTGACAAGAAGAATGGCGTGTGTTTATGATTATAATCGTTTATATTTATAAACCATTCAGACGCGATCACAGGCCGTGGAAGGAAAACCATGCCGTTTACGGAAGCCGAATGGAAGGTGATGAAGATCGTGTGGGAACTGGGTTCCTGTCAGGCGAAGGACATCTATACCGCCGCCCAAGCGAGGTACGGATGGGCGCAGGGAACCACCAAGTCGCTGATCTTCCGGCTGGTCTCTAAAGGATATCTTCATACCAGACAGACCGGAAATAAGTACATTTACACGCCTAAGGCGAAGATGAAAGAGGAAGTGTTCAGTCAGACGGGCGAGATATTGGAGGGGATACGAGAGCAAGTGGCGGGAGACCTCGCCTGCCATTTGCTGGAAACGGGGGAACTATCCGAGCGCAACATTGAAGAATTGCGTTCGATTTTAAAGCGGTACAAAAAGCCAACGGAGAATAAATCGTAATGGCCGTCTGGGCTCCCGACGTGAATCTGTATTCGGATTACTGGGCCGGTTTTGTGGTGTACCGGGCCGCCGAATCGACGGGATTGTATTTGCTGGTGACGGCGCTTTGGTCCTGGCTGGGCGACCGGTTGCCGATTCGCCTGGTTTACGGGCTGTACCTGCTGATCTTCGTGAAGATGCTTTTGCCCGTCTCCATTCCCTGGTCCTCGATGGGGTCGTTCACTCTATTCTCCGCGTTCAGCGCCAGAGTTCAATGCAGCGACGGCGACGGCTGGTTGATGGCTCAAAATGAATCGCCGTCATTACATGCCTTCCAGGGCGCGTTGATCGGAGACGTTTACTGGGCGCGGGCGGGAAAGCGGGGGCGCGGAATCTCGTTCGACGGCGGCTTCGTTCAGCTGGGAGAGCGGGAAAATGATGGATTGCTGCGATACGGTCCGGATGACGGCTTTACATGGGCGTTGTGGGTGAAGCCCGACGGCGTTCCGCGGAATCCTCCGATGAACCACTGGGCGTTTCTGTCCCGGAGGCGGTTTCAGAACACGAAGGATCAGGTCGGTTTGTATATCGGGTATCGCCCGGACGGCCGGGTTGATTTCGTGGTCTCTTCCAACAAAAACGAGGAGATTCACGCGTTTTCGCGATCTCGTATTGATGATGGCGCATGGCGTCATATCGCCCTGGTCCGGGACGTGAAGAATCGGCGTTTCCGGTTGTACTTGGACGGAGAGCTGGAAACTACGATCGCCGATCCGGGCTGGGATTTGTCCGCGCCGAGTAGTTTTCGGATAGGCGAGGAGGGCGAGACCTATGGAGGGACGCGCCGCTATCACGGCCTGATTAACGAAATCCGGCTATACGGCTTCCCACTTTCAGGGGAACAGGTGGCGGAAGTCATGCGCGGCTCTCCTCAACCGTGGCTGTTTCGCTCTTATTTGTTCGTATTCTGGGCGATAGTGGTTTTCCTGCTTCTTCTTCAGAGGATATGGAAGGAATTCAAAGTATACCGGATCGTCCGATCGGCGAGCGACCTCGATCCCTTGATCATCCCCATTGATCTTCCCGGGATCATTCGGAAATCCGGCGTTTCGCGCAGGATTCGCTGGGCGGTTTCTCCTCGTTTTTCCGTACCGGCGGCTTATGGAATTTTCCATCCCACGATTGTGTTTCCCACGCATTTTTTAGCGGAGTTTTCTCCTGCTGAAATTCAATGGGTGATCTTTCATGAGCTTTCCCATGTCAAACGCTTTGACCAGTTGGTTTTGTATTGGCAAGCGGCGGTGCGAATCATCTTCTTTTTCCACCCGGTGACGCGCTGGTTGGAAACGGTGACCAACCAATGTCAGGAAAGCATGTGCGACGATTTCGGCATGGAGAGAACCGGAATCGAACGAATGCGATGCGCGGAGTGCTTCGTGCGATTCGTGGATCGGTTGCGAAGCCGGCCAAGTGCGTATCCCGCCACGCAGGGAGTCGCGAGCAATCTCACGCTGATGAAATGGAGGCTCCACCGTATTTGTGATGAAGACAGACCATTGGACGTGGATTGGCCCCTGGCGTCTCGCTTGTGTTTATTGGCGGCGGCGTTAATCGCGGTTTCCCTTGGTTTCCACGCGGTGGAAACCGAGAGAAAGTGGGTTCCAGCCGGCTTGGCGAGCCCCTCGCCGCGCTATGACGAGGCGATCGCCAGCGACACGGACCAACATACTATCTTGTTGTTCGGCGGGAGCTACGCGCCCGCGCCGGAAACCTGGATGTGGAATGGGAGGGATTGGGAAACGGCGTCCACGGATGGCCCTTCGCCTCGAAGCGGAGCGCGGATGGCGTACGACCCCAGGCGCAAACAGACGATTCTGTTCGGCGGCCGCAGTCTGGATAGGACGGAATACTACAACGACACCTGGGTATGGAATCAATCCGATCGAACCTGGACGCGCTTGAACGTAGACGGACCCGCCCCCCGGAGCGGACATGCCCTGATCTTCGATCCTGTTTCGGAAACGGTGGTGTTGTACGGCGGTAAGCAAGGATCGTTCGAGTGGGATGAAGACACCTGGCAATGGGACGGCGAATGCTGGACCGAGGTCGCCGCGGACGGACCGCCGCCGCGCTTCAATCACGCGATGGCCTATGATCCGAAAAGCCGGACGATCGTGCTGATGGGCGGCGAAAGCGATCGAATATGGGGAGACACCTGGGAATGGAACAGCGTCTCACGAAGCTGGACCCGATTATCCAGCCAGGGGCCGGGAGCTCTGAAAAGCCGGACGGCTCATGCGATGGCCTACGACCCACGATTGAGAAGGATTGTTTTGTTCGGCGGTCATGATGAATTGCGGTCCTTTGACGATACCTGGATTTGGGATGGCTCGCGAAGAAGCTGGACGAAATTGCTGGAGGAAACGGAGAAAAACTCTCTCGCGTATTGCGGCATGGCGTACGATGATTCACGCCGCGTCTTGCTTCGCTTTGGTGGAGTCGATTTGTTTGGAAGCGGCGCTTGCCGCGCTGAAACCTGGGAGTTTTGAGAATCACCAAGTCGATCAAATTCGCGTAGAAGTCGATGATTAAAGGATAACCGATGAAATAAGAATGATGGTTTCTTCTCAGGGAAAAAGGAGAAGGTGGAGAGCGGATACTTGGCGGTAGAGCTCTCCACCCTCAGGGCGATCAACAAAGTCCATAGAGGCTTTGCCGCCGCTATTCGTATGTTAGGGGCTTTTGTCGAGGAGTCAATTGAATGGGCGAAGTTTGTTTCGAAAGCGATCATTCCACGCTCAAACGGGAACACATGCGGCGGGAATACGGAAAGCCATGACGAATTCATGTTTTGTATACAAGTTGAATGCAATCCCGGATTGCACCCATCACCGCCTGGTGACTCTCTGCGGAGGGGATGTGCGGCAAGCCATCTTTCGCGCGCACGAACAATTGCTGCGCATGGCGGCGAATTTTGAACCGGGGCGTCTGACGCTCTCGATCCGGTTTCTGTTCGATCCGGATACCGAATCCGGCCTGCAAAACCGCCTGCACACGCTGCTCCTGGTGAAGACCGGAGAGGGAATCCCGGCGGACGTCGTGCGGCAATTGATTGACGCGGGGCCGCTTTGCGAATTCTACGAATTCAAACCGGCGGTGGAGACGAACGATTCAGATTCAAACCACGGTGAACCCGCCTCGCCATGTGCATTCCCGTTCCCCAACTTCCCGTGGATTTACGAGGTGATTCGGTTAGAGGACCGTGTGGAGGCGGAGGTTTCCAAAGAACTCAACCAATTCGTTCCGAGCGCCGGGTTTTACTATTCCGCCGTTCCGTTCGAAGCCCGTAATGAAAACGATTATCTCATGCTGGACGCCGTGTTTTCGAAAATGGACGCGCCCTGCATGGTTGAACTCACGATCGCTCCCGAGTGCATCGCCCCGGACGTGCGGGCGCATGACAAGTACCTTCGCCGGCTGATGGCGGTCAATCAATACGGCGACGACGTGTACATTGGAAACGAGCAGGATTCGGTCGACGCTTCCTGCTTTCCCGAGGACTCCAATCCGCTTCGTCCGGCGGTTGATTTGAAAAAGAAGCGCGACCCGGCCGCGGATGAAATTCTCGGTGAACAGCAGGAGTATCACCGCGCCTTGAGACAGCCTCATCTCCTGTTTCACGTCAAGGCGTTCGCGGCAAGAAAGGAAAACGCCTTGATGCTGGCGTCGACCGTGGCGGAGTCCGGGTTCAATGGAGGGAAATACCGATTGCTTGGCTACGGCTCGCATGACGCGGATTCACGCCGGGAATGGTTCACCGCCTCCGTTCAAGATAGCAGAGAGCTGAACGTTTCGTTGTACGCGAAATATCCCGGGATTTGGGATGAGGAATTGCCGAAAGGATGGCTGGGCTTGGCCCGGCTCGCGCACCTGGCGACCGTTGATGAGCTGAAGGGCGTTTTCCGGTTGCCGGTGGGGGGATACGGCTCTCCGCGGTGTACGCGTAAAGCGACCGATCCCAAACCCGCGTGCATCGCGGACTCCGTGCTGATCGGTGACGACCTGGAATCCGGAAATACCCAAAGCCGTTCGTATCCGGACGATTTAAGTGAGTTATTTTTCGCGGGGAATCCGGACCGGTTGGAAAATCGCCTTCCCTTGCGCGGGTTGACGAAGCATCTCTTTGTATCCGGCGTCCCCGGAAGCGGAAAGACGACGGCTGTGTTCAACCTCTTGGCGCAACTCCATCAAGCGGGCGTTCCGTTCCTCGTGATCGAACCCGCCAAGACCGAGTACCGCGTTCTGAAAACCATGAGGGAGCATCCGGATGCGAACGTGCGGGACCTGGCGGCGCGGCTGCGCGTGTATACGCCGGGGAACGACCGGATCTCCCCCTTGCGCTTCAACCCTTTCGCCTTTCCGGAGGCGATCACGCTGGATGAGCACGTCAGCCAGATTCTCGCCTGTTTCGAGGCGGCGATGCCCATGGGAGGTCCGTTGCAGGCGTTGATCGCCGAAGCGGTGGAAGAAGTCTATCGCGAGCCGCCCGATAATCATTTCCCCCAGATGATGGATTTGCTCCATGCCTCCCGCCGGATCATGGAAACCAAGCAGTACGCGGGGGAGGTTCAATCCAACCTGCAAGCGGCGATCGAGGTCCGCTTGGGAATGCTGACGCGACGGGCCATGGGGAGGATCTTTCAATGTCAACGCGGCGTCCCCTCTCCCCGTGATTTGCTCGACCATCCGACGCTGATCGAAATGGATTATTTGTCGCAAGACGGCGCGTGCCTGTTGACGCTGTTCATACTGGCGGCGATTCGCGAGGAAATCCGAGTCGATCCCAAACGGCGCGCATCGGGGCTGCATCACGTTACCGTAATTGAAGAAGCCCACAACATCGTGGGACGCGCCGGCAAGGCCAAGGCGTCCGAAGAAGCCGCCGACCCGAAGGCGTTCGCCGCACAGTACGTCTCGCGCATGTTGGCGGAATTGCGGGCGCTTGGGGAAGGGATCGTGATCGCGGATCAGCTGCCTTCCACGGTGGCGCCGGAGGTGGTCAAGAATACCGGAACCAAGCTGGCCCATCGCCTGGTGAGCAAGGACGATCGGGAGGATCTGGGCGGAGCGATGCTGCTTGGCTCCACGGAAATGGAAGAGATCGCGCGTCTGTCACCCGGTGAAGCCTATTTTTATACGGAAGGGTTATACCGCCCGCGCCGGGTTCGTTGCCTGAACGCCAACGCCTACCTGCGGTTGACGGAAGAAGCGCCGGCTGGAGCCGCCATTCTGGAGCATCTCGCGGCGGACGACTGGTTCTCCACCAGCCAGGCTCAAGTCAATGAAGAAAAGTCCGCCGTGTTACTCGATCTTACGCTTCAGGAAATCGAAGCCTTGTCCGCGTGGTGCGGGCGCGAAGCCTTCGACGAAATCGCGGCCTTGCACGAGGAATGGGCCGCCGTATGTCTAGGCGAGGACGGTTTGGAAACGGATTCGTTCCGGAGCCGATGCGGCCGGTTGCTGGAGGAATGTGAGCGTGTTCAAGGCCGAATCGTGACGCGATGCGAGACCTTTACCGCTTCGGCGCGCGATATGTTGACGGGAGTCCGGGCGTGCGGGAACGGCGGCGGATCTTTCCTGACCGCCGCGAACGCGCTGATGGATCGCTGGAATGAGGCGGAACATCCCCGGCTGATGGAATTGGTTCAATGCTCCGTGGCGTTGGAGGAGCGGATTCGAAACGTCGCGTCCGGCCAAGTCCCAGTAGAGTCATAACGAAACACGGAAAAGGAGAGCGGAGAAGATGAAAGAACAGGCGGAGAGTCGTAGCGGCATCAAGGAAGGGATCAAAAAGCGCAAAAAGGAAATGGATGACCGCGCCAAGCACATGGGAGACGTGGTCGATGATAAATCGAACGTCGTTGAAACGGCGAAAAAATTTCACCTTTCCACGACGAAGGAAGGCGCTCGGGAAATCAAGAGACTGATGAAGCAGGCGGCGGAATCGACGCATCGTGAGTTTAAGCGGCAAAACAATGATTTGGAGAACAAGGTCAGCAAGTGCCAGGAGGCGGAACAGGACCTGCGTGACCGCACCAGTCGAGCGAAAGCCGATGCAAGAGACGCCCGCGCGGCGAGCGGCAAGGTTAAGGAGACCAAGGAGGTTAAAGCGTCGCTGAACTCCGTGGAAACGGCTTCCAATAACGACGCTGAATTCACCCGTAAGGAACTGGCGCGCCAGGAACAAGAGAGGTTGAAGAGCGAAAACCGGCGCAAAGAACAAAACCAAAGACTGCTAAGCGCGAAACTGAAATGGTGAAATCTATTTTTTTAACGGGCGGCCAGGCGCGAATTCTCCCATTTTTTCGTGGAAGGAACCGTTTTCATGAATGCGTTGGATTTGCATGACATCAAAAAAGAAGTGACGGAGTTACAAGAGAACTTGCGCAAGGCCAGCCAGGGGGCGCCGCGATCGCCTCAATCTTCGCCGGGAAAATCGCGGCCCGGTCTGTATGGAGGCGGTCCGGCGGGTGGATATCACGATTCTTCCCGGGAAGCGCCGTATCAAGACGCGAGCGCTCCATCCTTCAACGTCGGCGCTCAACTATCCGCCGTCAATTCCATTATCCGGCGTTTGCGGGCGATTCAATCCGACTTGACGCAGCGCGAACGTCAAAGTCACGACAATATTCGTATCGCGGATGACCAGCATAATAAAATCCACGAAGTTAAAGCCGTCCAGGCCGAGTACCAAGCCTCGAGAAGGGTTTTTCAGAAAGAAATAGTGGAAATTCAGAGTTTGCTACGGGAAATTGGCGGCGTGTTGGCGGAAGCGAACCAAACCGCTTCCTATTTGTCGTCCGCCGCGAGCTCCAGTCCCCGCGCGGAAATCAACGCCGCCATCGTCGAGGCGTCAACGTCCCAGAGTCACCCAATCGGTTATGCCGGCGATGTGGAGCGAGAAGAACTGTATTTGTGGGGGCAAGAGCAGTATGGACGATCCTCTCCCGAGAGAAGTGGATGGCCGATTCCGCGCCTTCAGCAAAACGGCCCGCGAACGGTCGATTCGCTGGTTGGTCGATTGGCGGCGGGCGGGTTCACGCGGGAAGAGCAAAGCCTGACCGGCGTTATGGATTCCTTGATTCCATACAAGAAATTGCGCCGCCGCGGGACGCCCGGCTACGCCGATTCCTACTGGTATGACCAGTAAAAAAAGCAAAGCCTTTTTAAGCGATGGAACGATCCTCCGGGATGGAGTCTCAAGCATGACGGGAATGAACGAACAACCTATTTTTGTGGGCACGGGTAATCGGAGCCCCTCTCTTTTGTTCCGCGGGGATCCGTTGTCAGGCGAATCCATGACGTTGGTTTCCTCCTTTCCAAGAGGGCATTCGGTGTACGCCATCGCGGCGTCCCCCAATGGGTTATACGCGGCGGCGGGCACGAAGGCCGGGCTGATTCGAGTTTTTGAACTGACCGGTTTTCGCGCTCAACCAAACGCTCTCGCGGTGTTTGAAATGTATCACAACGCGGCCGTTCTGGCCCTGGCGTTTCTGACCGATGACTACCTGGCGTCCGGAGGCATGGATGGACGCATCAAGGTCTGGTCCATTTCGCGAAACAAGTTGCTCGGCGATTTCCATGCGCACGCGGGCGGCGTGTTCGCGTTATGCGCGTTGGGATCGCTCGTTCTGGCCAGCCTCGGGGCCGATGAGAAACTCCGCCTGTGGGATATGAATACCCTGACCGTCATTCGGGGAAAAGGACCGATTCCAATCCCAGCGATTCACGGACTGATTTCACTGACCGCGGACCCAGACGCTGGAATTCTCCTGCATCCTTCAAGGAACGGCGAGTTATTTGTATACGATCTTCGCCGGGAGTCGCTCGACCCGAAAACCGTTCCCGCGCATCAAGGCGATTTTTGCGCGGCCGCCGTGGGAGGCGCGCGGTCCGCGTCCGGGCCGTTGATCGCCACCGGCGGGGTCAACGATCGTAAGATCAGGATCTGGTCATCCGCTTTGGACGCTCGCGTGTATGAAGGGCTGAACGAAAGCGGCGTGGCGTCCCTGTGTTGGTGCGGGGACGATGAGTTGTTCGTCGCGTCGCTGGACGGCCAGGCCCGGATATGGAAGCTGAATAATGCTTTGCGCTCCGGCCCGCTCTTCTCGGATCGAGATATCCGAAGCTGCGCCACGCTTCCTCTGGAGCTTATCCGTCGGCACCGGCGGTCGCACGACCGGGAGTGGCGGGAGCGGAAACTGAACGAGGCGGATGAACTGATCCGGGCTAATAGCCCGGATTCTCAAGACGCGTTGTTCCGGATCCTGGAGGATTTGGAATCCAGAGGGTTCGCGGTCGAATCCGCGATTCTGTTTTCCAGGTACGCGCGGGTGCAGCGGAATCCTCTTTGGGAATTGGAAACCAGGCTCAAGCTGGTTCAGGTGATGGGAGAAATGGAGAACGCCGTCGCTTCCTGGTATGCACTGGGCTGCCTGTTGATTGAACTGGACGAACCTCTTGAAGCGAAGCGGTATCTCGAAAAAGCCGCCGCCGCGTCCGAATCGTATCGGGACGCCAAGGTTGTGCTGGAACGTCTCGCCTGCCATCCACTTCTCTCCGTGGATTACCAAACCAGCATTCATGGCGACCTCGCATCGAAGGACAGCTTCGCCGAAGAGATGGAAAAATACGCCATCCTGGGGAAGAAATTCCACTGGAAGGCGTTGATCAAAACCGCGCCGCCGTTCGAACTGAAGGTTCAACCCGGATTGGATGAGTGCTGGAAGTTGATGCGGGAGAAAATACGGCAAAGCGGCTTCACCCTCAACGAAGAGCGTTCCGGTCTTAAACGGTTTTCCCTTTACCGGAACCGGCGATTCCAGGACGTCGACTGGATCTACCTGGCGTTGGATCAACAGGACATTCCCCTTGGCTGCGGAATTGAACGGCGGACGTATCCAACCGGTTCGGAGTGGATCGTGAACCTGGTCTTCGATCCCGGTTTGTCGCCGCTCGATGAAACTCTCTCCATCAAAGATCACAACCGGCGGATTCAGGACGCCTGGTCTCGTCTGCACACCGAAGCGAACGCGAAGTGGTGCGACTCGGTCATCGCCTTCGTGACGGGCGTGATCCGTATGCAGGCGCGGATTACGTTGGCGCACGCGGAAAGCGAATTCTGATCGAAACCCGCGTTTCTTGTTGATCGATGGAGTGTGTTTTCTTCATAAGTCATTCGTATTGGTCCTGGTCGCCCGGATTGGTTCGTGAATTTCATTTTCGCATACGAAGGGAGATTCAATCGATGAGCACACGCGACGCGATCGCCAGTTGCCGGACGTGCGGAGAGCCGTTGGAATCGGGATGGGATCGGTGTCCAAGCTGTTTGAATCCAACGGCGGCCGGAGAATTCACCTGTTCTTCATGCGGGAAGGAAATCAAGCCCAAATGGAAACGATGCCCGTACTGTAAGGCGGCGCTCGGCGGGTTTGCGGTTCCAACCGGAGAGATTGATTCCGTCACGGGAGGCGAGGTGGAGAATGAGGCCAGGATCGGCTTGACCCTCGGAATGGATTTCGCCGGAGACGCCGGAGTGGGATTCGACGTCCCCTTGGAATTGGGAGACGTCCTGGTTGAAAGGTATACCATTCAAAAACTTCTGGGTTCGGGAAGCGTGGGAGCGGTCTACCTGGCCCATGATTCGGTGTTGGGAAAAGAAGTCGCCCTCAAAATCGTCAAGGCCGGGGAAGGCGCGGCGCGAAGCGCGGCGGACCAGCTGCTCCACGAGTTTCAATTACGGGAACGGATCGAGGACGCCAGCCATGTCATCAAAGCGTACGATCCGCGCCGGGCTGAGTATAAGAATCTCCCCGTTGTTTTGTTGCCGATGGAATTCGCCGGCGCGGGAAGCCTGCGATCCTGGCTAGATAACCATCCGAACGTAGGAAAACGGCTGCCGGAAGGCTTGAATCTTTTTATCCAATCCTGCCAGGGAATCAAGGCGATCCATGACGCGGGTTTAATCCATCTCGATTTAAAGCCGGAAAATATTCTTCTCGTCGACGGGAAAGCCAAAATCACCGATTTTGGCATTGGGCGCTTTTGCGCCTCTCATTTCGAAGACAATCCCAGCCGGTTGCTTCGCCAAGGCGTCGGCACACCTCAATATATGAGTCCGGAACAGTTTAAATCCGCCAGGCAGAAAGACATTGGCCTGACCAGCGACGTGTACAGCCTTGGCGTCATGTTGTACGAACTGCTGGACGGAAACCCGCCGTTTGATGGGACCCCAATTGAATTGCGTGACAAGCATTTGAACGTCACGCCATCGCCTTTGACTGGATCCGGGGAACGGTGGTGGCGGATCGTTGGAAAGTGCCTGGCGAAAAAACCGGAAGACCGGTACCAAGACGTCGATCAACTGGCCGCCGATCTTCAGCGCGCGAAAACTGGCGATTCGCTCCTGATTGACGCCGGGTGTCCAGGCTGCGGTCATCTCAACGCCAACGCGAGCGCGAAGGAATGCGAGCGATGCCGGACGGACCTGTCATCGTTGTTCCGGTTATGCCCGGTGTGCGCCCGCGAGGTCCGGATGGATATTGAAGCGTGTCCCGGTTGCGGGAAGCAAGTCGCCGCGTATTACCTCCTGCTGGAACGGAAAAAACGAATCGATCGATTGAAGGATGAAGACCCGGTCGAAGCTATCGAATTGCTCGAAACCGTATTGCGGGAGGGAGCGGAGGATTACCAGGAGCAGGCCGTGGCTCTGGTCAAGCAGCTTCGCGAGAAACAGGCGCAGATCAGTGGATTGATTCACCAAGCGGAACAAGACCAATCCGCTGGCGATTTCAACAAGGCGCTGGAAAACTGGGAGACCATTCTCCGGATCATCCCCCGGCACCGGATTGCTCTGAAAAAACAAACTGAGATTCAAAGTGCCATTACTGAAATTCAGCGCCAACTGAAACGGGCTTGTGAATTAGCGGATCAAGGATTCTTCCCGGACGCCGAGTCGTTGTTGAGGAAATGCCTGGAACGGAATCCCGATCACCCCAAGGCGAAGAAACTCCTCTGTTCATTTTTGGATCGCGCCAGAGATTTTTCGGCGGCGTTTGAAGCGGTGGACGCATCCGTAAAAGAAAAAAGGATGCGGCTTGCGCGAAAACAAGTCGAGACGGCGCTCACCGCGGCGCCCAAACATCAAAAAACGCTGGAATTGAAAAAGAAAATATTCAACACCATATCCTCGACCAGCGACCTGCTGAAACGCGCGCAAGAGCAATTGCAATGCGCCGAGTATGTTGAGGTTCAACGTTGCCTCGCAAAAATCGAAAACCAGCAGGCCGATGAGAATCTTGACCGTGTGAAGGAACAACTGGACGAAAACCGGCGGGCATTTGATGAGGGAATAATGAACGCCGAATCCGCCATCGCGCGCAAGATGATTTACGACGCCCGAGCGGATTTGGAGCGAGTTCTCGCTGTCGCGCCCAAGAGCCGAAGGGCCTTGGCGATGCAGCAGTTGATAACCCAGATCATTGAGACCACGGCAAGCCTGCTCGACGACGCCGAAGATTATCGATCCGCCGCGGATTTTGAAGAGGCGGACGACTGTATTAAAGCCATCGAAGAAAAGCAGCTTGATGAAAATGCGGTGAATGAATTAAGAAAAGAAATAGTGGAAACCGGACAGGCGTATTTAGCGAATATGGAGGAAGCCGACGCCGCTTTCGATGAATTGGACTTGGTTAGGGAATTGCGCTTTCTCGATCAAGCCCTCGAAAACTGTCCGGACTCCGAGTGGGCCAATGAACGAAGAGAGAAAAACCAGCGTATGCGGGAACTGGTGAATCGTTTGCTGGATGCCGTGAAACAGGCGTTGGATCAGGCGAGATTCACGGAGATCAACGAATGGTTGCGGGAAGCGGAATCCACGTGGCGGCATTGTGAAGCCATTGAGAGTTTAAAGGAAAAAACCACATCCGCTGAAGAGAAATATTCGGCGGAAATCAACCGTGCGAACGTCTTGTTAAAAAAGAAGAAATTCGATTCGGCGAGGGAGGCCTGCGCGGCGGCATTATCAATTTGCCCCAGCGCCCAGGACGCGATGGAGTTGTCGTCAAAAATTCTCACAACGCAATCCGCCTATGAAGAAAGACGAAGACAACGTTGGGAATTTTTCTGGTCGTGCGCCAATGAGTGGAAATACGGCGTTCTGGGTTTTGTATTGGTGTTGGTCGCCGTGATCGGAGTCATCCTTGGGTTCAGGAACGGCGTTCTGGGCGTTGAATTCCTCAAAGAATGGTCTTTCAACTCCACGTGGTCTTACGTAAAAAGTTTCTTCAATTTCGGCGCGATGAAGGAATGGATTTTCCAGACGGGCTGGCCGTTTTTGCTGAAATTGTCTGGATACGATTTGATCACAAGCTGGGTAAGCCTTACCGCCTGGCCGTATTTGATGGGCCACAACGCTTTATTGTTGTTTGTCGCCGCGGGGATCCTATTCCTCTGCGCAATGATTCATCGGCTCCGTTTCACGAATCTGTTCGTCATGTTTTTCAGTATGACGAACCGGACCACGAATGATTTTGATACCGCAACCATCATGGTCGCCGGAGCGATCGGCGTGTTGTTTGGCGGGATGGCGGCTGGATTGTCATGGATCGCGAGGATTTATATCGCTTTCACCATCGATGAATGTATCACGCTCGGGCTTCTGATTTGGGATGTTTTCCTCGCGGCCGCGTTTGTTTACTCGTTTTCCGCAAAAAAGGAATACATCCTGCGCTAGATAGCATGTTCCATCACCTCCTTGGATGAAACGCCATGCCACGACAATTGACGGAATATCGCCGTTTCAATTTACCGGAGTTAATCGAGCGCGTTGTTCAGTCGTCCGACCGGATCGCACTGAATCATTTTCATGAGGTTCGCCCCGTTTTTTGCGGAGAGAACGGCAGGTGGATCCGGCTGGCTGAATATCTGGATGAACTCCGCGCCGCCGCCTCTCATGATGGAGAGCTCGCGGACCATGCCTACGATCTGACCCTGGATAAATTCCATCATCTCCCGGAAGCGCGGGAAGAGTCTGGATTGAAGCCGAACGGTCCGGACTGCCGATTGTACTTCAGTGCGTATTTACGCCATATCCGCGAATTCATGTCCCCGGAAAGAAACGCGCTTGAGAAAGAGGCGGTGGCGGCGAGCCTGTTGCAACGGTTCGTCAAACGCCATTTTCACTTGTCCGTATTGGAATGCCGGCGAAGACTGAATCGCTTCACGTCGCGATACGATTGGATCGTGAACGGACAAGCGATCCGGTTATGGTTCCCCAAAAGTATTAACGGCGCCGACCGGCGAAAATGGTTGGAAGTCAACATCGAAGATCCCGATCCAAACCGCCGTGATGAACGGGAACGGATTCAAAGGGAAATCGATAACCGATTGCAGCCGCAACGATCGATCCCTTTCCAGGATGATGGGCGAAATTCCCTTTATAAAAATGAACGTGACTTCATGCGCTCGACGGCCCAAAGGCTGAACGTGGACGGCGTGGCGGAAACAATCGCCCGGGAGAAATGCGAGTCTCCTTCTCAGTTAAGACCTTCGATCCGGGTGCTGGCGGCGTGTGATCTCCAGCGGCTCATTCATGAGATATTCGAATCAATCTGTTCCGAGGATTTCGACGCCTCCCGATTGGCGCGTGGTTACGGACTCAGCCCATCGACGTTGAGCCGGTTCGCCGGGATTCAATGGGATCGCGGCGATGGAGAAACCAGCATCCCCGATCTGTGGTTGAACACAGCGCGCGTCTTTGCTCATCACCCGGTATTCCGTGAAGCGGCCGAGGAGGCGGGGATGTGGAATGAAATCCGCCGGTTTCTCCCCCACGCGGAAAAAGGGGTGGGGGGGGCATGAGCCACGAGCTGTATTTCCTTCCACTATTGATGAAGGCGTTTGACGAGCCGGATCGCAAGCAGGCGTTGTTACAAGCGTTCGAGGAAATCCGCACGCTCGGAGGGCGGCCGGGATACCAGGACGGTTACGTCCAATTCCAGGAGTTCATGCGTTGTTCCGAGGAGTCCGCCATTGAAACGCTGCTCACCGATTGGGAAGAAGCTCCGCTCCGGCTTCCCGCGATGGAAACGTTTCCTGATTTGATCCTTCACATGAATGGACGAACCGTTGGAACGATTTACCTTTCTCCCACTGGCGCGTCCAGTTCGTTCGCTCCCATCTTGCCGGGTTTGTGCCAATTGCGCTTATCGACCGGATGGGTGATATGGGAGGAACGGCTGAATGACAAAGACTTGCTGTGGACATCAGCATTTCCCGGGCAGCCGCTGCTCATGGCGGCGGAGACGGTTGAAAGCCAAACGCCAATCAGCCGTGAATTCCATCCGCTCGATGGTGCGTTGACGATTACCGTCCATCCCGGGTTGGAAGCCGGAATCTTGCGCGTCCAGTTCACCTCGGGAAAGCAGGGATCGTCATGAATCCCTCCGCGCCGTCCATCGGGCGCGCCAGGGCTGCGTTGGTCTTCGGTTCGGGCGAGCAAACGCGTGCCGTATTGACCGGCGTCATCGCGACCACGTCGGAATACGATCCCGAGCGTCCGGTTTGGCTTGGCGAGATCGCGAACTTTGATGAGCGTTGTCGAAGTCACATCCTCGAAACCATCCTGCCGATTTTGAATCGGCTCCTGTTTCTCATGGGAATCTCCCCCAGGACGTTTTCTCTCTCCATCGCCAACCTCGGCGCGGCCTCCCTGATGGATAGGGGGCTCACCGTCACCGGATTCTCCGCCGACGTTCCGTTATTCCTCGCGATGTTGTCCGCGGCGTTGGGAATCACGATCCCGCGCGACGCGGTCGTAACCGGCCACGTCGCCTCGCTGGAAGGCGGTCTTGCGCCAGTGCGATCCATCCCTGAGAAAATACAAGCGGCGGTCGATGATGAGGGAGTGCAACGCTTTTTGTATCCGCCGTCGGAAGAAGACGCTTCCATCGCCGCGCTGACTCCCAATGAGCAGCGGCGCATGGAGGAAGCCGTAATTCACGCGCGGCGCTTCATTCAATGCCATCCGGTTCGGGATCTCGCCGAGGTCGTTGAACAACTGATCCCGGAAGACGAGATCATTCTCTCCAGCCTGCGGTGTGGCTTTTGGAAACAAGAGTATACGCCTCCAGCGGATGATTCATCGTGTACTCGCCTCCTCCAATTTCTTCTCACCGGCCACGAACGGCGCTTTTGGAACGCGCTGGAAACCCTATTTATCGCCAATCGATTCAGAGACGCCAAACGCCTGGTCTCCGCCCGCATCGAAATTGAAGCGCAACATGAAACGTACCCATCCGGATTCGGCCATCGGCTTCACCATCTCCTGCACGCGTTGCCGCCCTCCTTGTCGCGATCGATCGAACCGCCCCTGGCGGCCGTTTCGGACTGCATCCGCATGGCGCAATACGCTGGCGCGGATCAAGCCGGTGACGTCCCGGTTTTACTCAAGGCGAACGCATTGGATATCCTCCCCGCACACAGTCTCTCGCCGCGGGGGGAAGTAGAACCGGGCGATGCGCTATCCGAAATGGTGGAACGGGTGGAATCCGTAATGCACCAGCTTTCGGAAGCGTCCCTGGCGCGGGAGATCGGTTCGGCCATCGATCACGCCCGCGCCGTTTTCCTATTGGAATCTCCCCTCGTGGAAACCAGCGACGAATTTCACCGATTGCTCACGGCTTTTTATCTTCACCTGATGCGCCATGCCTGCGGCCAGGTTGAATGCGCGGATCCCGGCCATGCGGCGTCCGAAGCGCATGCGTTATTGGAGCGGGCCTACGCCGAACGCGGAGGAACCAAGGCGGCGCTATTGGAAGGGCGGGAGGGAGCGCACGGCGGAATGCGGTTGGTGCTGGACGTCATGACCGATCGTTTCAAAAGGGAAGAGAAAGAGAAATACATGAACCGCGTGTTGGGAGAAATCCTCGATCCACTGGATTGGGATGGCAAGGTGGCGTTTACCGCCGCTTTTCTCGACCGAATTCGCTCCCTGCTCCCGGAAGAGCTCCAAACCGCCTCTCCCAAGCAATACGCCCATCACTACGCCCGGTTGGTCCGGTTATACGTGCAATGCAAGGATCGATTCACGAACGTGATCCAATCTCTGTGAAAGGAACGTGACCATGACCAGTTTCACTAGTTTGATTGCCGCCTTGGATGAACGCAACATCGCCGGCGCCGTCGGCCTGATGCATGATGAAGCGCGCATGTGTTTTCCCCTGCAATCCAATACCGTGAGTAGTTTTGATGAATTCAGCGCCGTCATCGGGGCCTATTACAACCACCATTTCTCCATGGCGGTGTCGCACGGTGGACGTTTAAACCCCGGCGAAGCGGTAGGCCGGGCCAAGGAGCTCTTGGAAAGGGAATATCGCCGCCGTAACGGCGACGTCGTTACCGCCTTCAACGACGCTAATGACGGAACCAACGGGGGGATGCGTCGCGTGCTGGACGTTCTGGCCGAGGGGATCAAGGCGGAATGCATCGAGCGCTACATCCGCGACGCGTTCGACCGGCACGTGACGCCGAACGCCTGGGAACAGAAGGTGGAAATCATCCGCCAATTCATCCAGCAGAGCGGGCCGTTTCTTGCATCCTCCATCCAGAGACATCAACCGGAACGCTATGCTCAAAACTACGAGGAATTGATCCGCTCCTACGTGAAGGCGCTCCAGGAAACCTCCTCGGTTTTCCGGCGCTTATAGGGGATGACATGATGCGTTCGCTGGAACAATTGTTGGATAGCATCAATCCCACTGTGGTGTATGAGGAAACCGCGGCGCGTGCGGACGCCGCGCTCAACGCGTTCAGGATCGAACGCGCCGTCATTCTGGAATGGGCGGATTTCAAAGACGTGATGAGCCGCTTTATCGCCCAGCTGGATTCCATGGTTCTGCGGTTGCCTGAGTCGCAGACAGCCGGCGGTGAGCGAGACTGGAGCCAAGCCTGCCGCGTGATGATGACGCTCTACGGTGGGGCGGGGGAGAAAGCGGCATTCGAAATGGCGCGCACCGGTAATGAAGGCGGATTATACCGAGTATTGCGGGACGTTGCGCGCCAGGCGTCCGAGGAGTACGCCCATAACGAAATCAGAGCCAGGATCCATCGTTTCCGGAACGAATGCAGCGCGGATGAATGGATCATGGCGGTGGAAGACTATCTCGCTTGCTATGGGCATTTGCTTCCGTCTGAACTAACGCAAGGAAGTGCGGTTCGCGTCAAAATGAAATTCGCCGAGGTCTTGGAGGAACACGCAAGGCTTATACGAAAGGTAAAGCAAATCAATTTCTGAGTCAGTTTTCTCTTCCAGGAGCATCAGGCGTTTCTTCCAATCTGGTTTTTATGAATTATGCGTATGGAAGATGTAGCGGATCAAATTCCCAGAGATATGCAAAGCGCATGAGTACGTAACCATCTCTCCAGATCACGCCATCGCCAATCTCTTCTCCAGCCTATCAGCTTCAATGGGGCCACCGATGTTAATCGGTGGAAATGGTCATGCGCGGCTGGACGTATGAGCACAACCAAGGCCTGCTTCAATGGGGCCACCGATGTTAATCGGTGGAAATATCCCTTACCCCTTATCCCTTATCTCATATCATTGGCCTGCTTCAATGGGGCCACCGATGTTAATCGGTGGAAATAAATCTTCCCCTAAACACGAACGCCACCACCAACAGGCTTCAATGGGGCCACCGATGTTAATCGGTGGAAATTCTGGTTTACGTGGATCGTGGACCGGACATCGATCATGCTTCAATGGGGCCACCGATGTTAATCGGTGGAAATCTATCACTGCTCATCAAGGCGGTTGCTACATCAGTCAATTGCTTCAATGGGGCCACCGATGTTAATCGGTGGAAATGGCGTCAGCCACGAGCAAGCGGCAGCCGTTTTACCCCGCTTCAATGGGGCCACCGATGTTAATCGGTGGAAATATGCAGAAACCCGCCGATTTCGACGGTACCGCCATGCTTCAATGGGGCCACCGATGTTAATCGGTGGAAATTCGAATTACGCAACGACAACCGAAATTCAATCGTTCTTCGCTTCAATGGGGCCACCGATGTTAATCGGTGGAAATGTAATGACATTCGTGATAGTGCTTGCGTCGTTGGTTGCGCTTCAATGGGGCCACCGATGTTAATCGGTGGAAATAGGTCGGAACCTTCCGAGCCTTTTACCCAACGGCTTGCTTCAAGGGGGCCACCGAGGTTACTCTGTGGATATGTTCGATAATGGAACCAATGCGCACGCCTTTATA
>WGLV01000072.1 GCA_016125385.1 bacterium | reverse complement strand
TTCGAAATGGCGGCGAATCGTTTCCCATTCCCGATCCGTCAGATCGCTTTCGTACCGCATTCCGTTTGCCTCAACCGAAAAAATCAAAACAGATGAGTCAGCATAGCTCAAGATGAATATTCATGCAAACGGGCTCTAAGAAAAATTATCTATGGATTTCCGAGACGCAAGCGGTTCTCATAGCCTTCTTCTTTGTAACCTCATTAGCTACATGAGAGTAACTCATCGCGTTACTCAAAATTATACATTGATTTTTCAAAACTTACGTTTCGGTTGAATTGATGTGAATTTTGATTGTTTTTATGACAACTGAATCGATAGATTTGGTATAGTTTTGCAACGATTGTTGGCCCGCATGTTGCTCTTTCGGTTGACAACTAAATTTCAAAGGAGCGCGGGTAAATGAAACTGAACGACCTCAAGATGAAACCGAAGCTGATCACCCTGTTTCTTATAGTAGGCTTGTTGCCTTTAACTCTGATTGGCTGGTGGAGCACTCACCTCTCACGCCAGGCGCTCACCGAAAAATCGTATAACCAGTTAGAGGGAATGCGCGACGTCAAAAAACTCCAGATCGAAAAGTTTTTCAATGAACGCCAGGATGATATGGCGGCTTTGGTTGAAACGGTGGGGACGCTACGCCGTGAGGCCTTCAACAAGCTGATCGCCGTTCGTGATATCAAAAAACGCAGATCGAGGGATATTTCGCCGATCGTATGGAATTGATGAACGACGTGAAGATCAATCTGCGTTTCACGGGTGGAGTGACCGCGTTTTCCAAAGCGTTTTTTCAAGGGTTGAATAGCGATGCGTATAAAAAAGAATTGGATCAGCGCTTTGAAGGACTCAAGGGATTCGGTGAAATCAACGGATTCGCTGATGTGTATCTCATCGATCCTGATGGAAACGTCGTCTTCTCAGTCGCTCAAAGGTCGGATCTCGGCCAGAATCTGTTGTCGGGTGAACTGAATGGAAGTGGTTTAGCGAACGCTTTTCAGAACGGCCGTGAGAAAATCTCATTCACCGACTTTTCTCTTTACGCCCCAGCCAATGGCCCCGCCGCGTTTTTCTCCGTTCCTTTGAAGGGGGCGGACGACGCAATGCTGGGTGTGGCGGTCTTCGAGGTGTCGCTGGCCCATATCAATCAGATCATGCAGCAACGAACCGGAATGGGTGATACGGGTGAGACCTATCTGGTGGGGTCAGATGGCTTGATGCGGTCCGATTCTTTCCTCGATCCTGAAAATCATTCCGTTATGGCTTCTTTCAACAACCCTGAAAAAGGCCGCGTTGATACGCAAGCGTTTCACGATGCGATCGCTGGTAAGACCGGCGCTGACGTAATCGAAGATTATAACGGGAATTCCGTTCTGTCCGCCTACGTCCCGTTGGACATCGGGGCAACGAAATGGGCGCTGGTCGCTGAAATCGACGTTGCGGAAGCCTTATGTCCCAAGGATGAGTCGGGTGAGTATTTCTTTAAAAAATACGTCGACTTTTATGGATATTACGATCTGTTTCTGATCAACCCTGATGGGTATGTATTTTATACCGTCACGCATGAAGCCGATTACCAGACCAACATGTTGACGGGCGCCTATCGTGACTCTGGTCTTGGCCTGGTCACCAAAAACGTGCTACAGACTCGGCAATTGGGTTTCGCCGATTTTAAACCCTACGAACCCAGCAACGGCGAACCCGCGGCGTTCATCGCCCAGCCCGTCATTCATCAGGGTGAGCCGGAACTCGTTGTCGCGCTTCAACTATCAATTGATGGAATCAATTCCATCATGCAACAACGAGTCGGGATGGGTGAAACGGGAGAGACCTACCTGGTGGGGCCTGATACGCTGATGCGCTCCGATTCATTTCTCGATCCCGCGAACCATAGCGTGAAAGCGTCGTTCGCGAATCCCGAACGGGGAAAAGTGGAAACCGAAGCGGTTACGGGGGCGCTCGCGGGAAAAACGGAAGGCAAGGTAATCAAAGATTACACCGGCAGCGATGTGCTCAGCGCCTACACTCCCGTGAATGTGTTTGGAACCACCTGGGCGTTGCTGGCCGAAATCGATCACGCCGAAGTGAACGCGCCGATCGTATCGCTGATCCGCACGATCGCAATCGTAGCGGTTGTCATGGGCGTCGTGGTCTTTTTCCTCGCGCTCTCCATCGCGCTGGGCATCGCCAAACCGCTGCAACGCATGACGCTGATGATTCGCGATATCGCCGAAGGCGAGGGCGATCTGACCAAAGAGCTCGAAGTGACCGGTAAGGATGAAGTCGGCGAGGTCGCGCGCTGGTTTAACGTTTTCGTCGGCAAGATGAACGATCTTATCGCCGAGATCTCGCAAGCGGCGGAACAGGTCGCCGCCAGCAGCGAAGAACTGTCAACCTCCGCTCAAAGTCTGGCCAGCGCCACCACCGAACAGGCGGCGCATCTTGAAGAAACCTCCGCTTCGATCGAGCAACTGTCATCCGCGATCGATCAGAACGCGTCCAATTCCCGCGATGCGAACCAGATCGCGCAGAAAGCCTCGCAAGACGCCTCCGCAGGTGGGGAAGCGGTTTTGAGCACGGTCGATGCGATGCGAAAAATCACCGATCAAATCCAAATTGTTGACGACATCGCCGACCAGACCAACCTGCTCGCGCTCAACGCCGCCATCGAGGCCGCGCGCGCGGGCGAAATGGGCAAGGGATTCGCCGTCGTCGCGGTTGAAGTCCGCAAACTGGCTGAGCGTTCCCAACAGGCCGCTCGTGAGATAACAGAACTTGCCAAAAACAGCGTACAAGGGGCCGACAAGGCCGGTCAGATGATCCAGCGCATTGTGCCGGATATTCAGAAGACGGCCCAGATCGTCATGGATATCACCAGCACCTGCCAGGAACAGTCCGTCGGCGCGAATGAGATCCGCTCCGCGTTAGGCACGCTCGATCAGGTGACTCAGCAGAACTCCGCCGTCTCCGAGGAAAGCGCGTCCGCCAGCGAAGAACTGTCAGCCCAGGCTCAAACCCTTCGTGATCTCGTCTCCCGCTTCAAAATCCGCTCGAATCAAAGTGGCTTTTCAGGGGGAAACAGCGTCCGGCGTCCATACAACCAGCTTGAGCGGATTGAAAAGTATCCTGCGTATCGAACGACCGGAAAAAATGGACATACAAACAGGTATAATCAAGAAGAGATCGATGAGTTTCAGCCGATTGAATCGTAATTCCTTCACGAAGCTGTCTCTTCCGGATTGAAGAACGTTTCACTGAATGCAGCCTCCCCCCTCGCACTTTGCGCGGGGGGAGTTTTTTTTGAGGCGATTAAGGCAATCCGCAAGATGGCTAGCGGCTCGTGACATGATGCCGTATCGTGATATCCACTCTCGCGGGGAGGGAATTGCGATGAAACGGTTGACGATCGGGGCGTTTCTGTTGTGCTTGCCGCTGTGCTTATCGACTTGGGCTGATACGTTGTTCGACGCGGCCCGGTTAAATGAAACGCAACCGCTGATTCTGGCTAACGCGGATGAATGCCGTCTGGAACCGCACGATTCGCATTCCGTTTTGCGTATCGCGCCCGGCGACGATCCATACCACGAACAGTCGTGGCGTTTTACCATCGAGGACCCGGGCCTCTGGTCTGAACCCTTCGCTCTAGAAATCGAGTTTTATGACAAGGGCGCCGGGGTGATCGAAGCGGGCCTGATCGCCGACGCGAAGTTCAACGGCGCATGGTCTTCACCCCGCCGCGCCGCTTCATATACCCGTCTCAATACCGATCGCTTGCGTTCCGCCTGGTTTGAATTCTCGCCTCCTCCGCGCGAAGCGCTCGAACAATCGCGCCTGCCTCATCTTACCATCACGGGATTGCAGTACCTCAAGGCGATCCGTATCCGTCCGCCGCTGGATGACGGCGCCTGGAGCCGGGTTCGTGAATCCGTTCCGGTCGACGTTCAGCCGATGGCTTCGCTCCAACGCCCCATCGACGCCGTCTGCTCGGCGGGCGTATCCGTGCTGGGTGATGAATCCGATCTGCAATCATCACTTGACGCTCTGCATGAACTCGCCCCGCTGGCCCGCGTGCTCGGTTTTAACGGAGTGGAATCGTACGTCAAATGGAACCTGATCGAACCGCGCCGCGAGGGAGAATTCAACTTCCATTTTTATGACTCGGTGGTTGAAAAACTCAGCGCGTACGGCCTCAAGTGGTTCCCTCTGCTGATCGTGGGGTCCGCCTATTCACTGCCGGACTGGTTCGTCAAAAGTGATGAAAACGTCGGCTTCGTCTGCCTCGAACACGGCCAGCCGAACCTCATTCAAAGCATCTGGAGCCCGTTTCACCAGCGTCACGTAACCCGCGTGTTAACCGCCTTCGGCGAACATTATGAACCGATGGGCGTTCTGCTGGGCGTTCGCCTCGGCCCCAGCGGAAACTACGGCGAATCGCAATACCCCGCCGGCGGCAACTGGGGCTACAAGGGCCAGCCCATGCACATCCACATCGGTTTCTGGGCGGGCGACGCTTACGCCGAACAGGATTTCAGAGCGCGAATGCTTGAACAATACGGCGACGTGGCCCGTCTCAATGAAGCGTGGAACGAATCGCTCTCATCCTTCGATGAGATCAAACTGGAAGTCCCCACCCTCTGTTATTCAAAACGCAAACGGCTCGACATCGCCCGCTGGTACACGCGCTCCATGTCTGACTGGTGTGAGTGGTGGGCTCACGAGGCGCGCAAGGCCATGCCCCATACGCCTATTTACCAGTCAGCCGGCGGCTGGGGATTTCTCGAAGCGGGAACCGATTACGTCGATCAGGCGCAGGCGATGGTTTCGATCCACGGTGGAATCCGCCTCACCAATGAGACTGACAGTTTCGACCAGAACTTTTTCGCCACGCGTCTCGCCTTTACCGCCGCGCGACTTTACGGGATCGACGTTGGCACGGAGCCCGCCAGCTCACATACCGCGCGTGGGACGGTGGGACGCATGTTCGAGCTGATCGCATCGAACGGCGATCATTTTTTCACCTATCATCCAAACCTGTTCAACCGTCAGATGGCGATCGATAAATGGCTTGAGTATTACCCTCTGTTCGACGTCCGCAACGATCCGGTGGTCGACGTCGCGGTGTATTATCCCGAAACCATGAATCAGCTCGACGACGGCGCCTTTCGCCATCTGTACGCATGGGGATTCAATCCACGGGCGCGTGAAGTCCGCCGCCAGGTCGAGGTCGATTACCTCAACGAACGCCTTATCCGTGAAGGCTTTCTGGATCGTTACAAGGTTCTCGTCTTCTGCTGGGGAAACATCATCGACGCCGGCGTTGAAGCGGCCATCGATGACTGGATGCGCCGGGGCGGGATCGTCATTTACCCGTCGTTTCCCAGAGGCGATCTGGAAACCATCGACGGCGACCGCGCGGTGTTCCGCCGCTGGTCGGCGGGCGACGTGGGCGACGGGGCCTTCCATCGCTTCGCGGGCGACATGGAGCCGCCCAGCCGGTATGGAGAGTTCGTCCGCTCGGTTTTGCTTGACGCTCCAGGGCTTCATCCGCTCACTCAAACCGTCCTGCGGGCCAGCCGCCCCGCCGACGTCTTTTTCAGCGTCCAGCGGGACGGTCACGTTTTGATGTTGAATTACAGCGCCGGACCCGCTCCCGTCGAGCTTGACGGCGCTCGTTACGTTCTCCCGCCGTACTCCATCCTCCGCACGGAGTGAGAGGAGGGTATGGTAGATCATCGGAAAGTTCTGATCCCATGAAAATCCTTTTTGTTGTAACTACAATGTAGTTATAATAAGAGGTGAAGCGAGAAATGGAATTTACTTGGGACGCAAGAAAAGCGGCGGCGAATGTTAAAAAACATGGAGTATCGTTTGAGGAAGCCAGGACCGCTTTCTATGATGAGTAAGCTCGGATTATTCCAGACCCGGAACACTCGGAAGATGAAGAGCGCTTTATTCTCCTTGGGTATAGCGTCCGGCTGAAACTGCTGGTTGTGTCGCATTGTTACCGGGAGAATGATGAATGGATCAGGATCGTTGCTGCTCGAAAAGCGACTCTGCATGAAAGAAATCAATACGAGGAATTCCGAAATGAAATCTGAATACGACTTTTCAAAATCCCGGCGCAATCCATATACAAAAAAACTGAAGAAGCAGATTACGATCCGCATCGACGATGACACAATTGACTATTTTAAAGCCCTTGCTGAAGAAAAGGGAATCCCGTACCAGAGCCTGATCAATCTCTATCTCCGTGATTGCGCCGAATCGCAACGCAATCTGAAGATTGATTGGACGTAGAAGGTAATCTTACCCCCGCTTCACTTTTACTGTCGCGCGGCCTCCCTGTGCGATGGTTAGAGTCTCGCCAAGCGCCGCTTCGCCGAAATCGCGCAGAATCACTCGTCTGACGGCGATCTCGCCGTGCAGCGTGTGCAGCGTCAATTCTCGATTCCCGCCGCTGGCTTTGATTTCACATACGCCCCAGGCGCGTCCGTTCGACCAGAAGTGCGTCCCTGGTTTGGAGTGGAACCACAGCGTTTTCCCGGGCGCGCTGTATGAGAATCCCGTCAGCGCCAATACCGCCGCCCAGCTCGCCATGGCGCGCGCGTAGTGATGTCCGCACTCCGCCTCGTTGAAGGGGCTGCGCTTGAGTCCGTCGTAGCGGTCGCGGATCGACTGAATGCAGGTCATCCCTTCATCGTTCATGCCTTCATACAACATGCCGATGGCGGCGGCGTATTCGAATCCCGTCATCGATTCGGTGAAATACGGAAAGGGGTTTTCAGGCCGCGAGTGAGGGTAACTCGCCATCAACAGCGCGCCTTCGTCGCCCAGCGCGAAAGTGCGCATG
Source organism: bacterium (assembly GCA_016125385.1). Classification (GTDB taxonomy): domain Bacteria; phylum Hinthialibacterota; class Hinthialibacteria; order Hinthialibacterales; family Hinthialibacteraceae; genus WGLV01. The sequence goes on along the minus strand of WGLV01000072.1, from coordinate 17,546 downwards.
CAGTTGAAATGATCGCGCAGGCTGGCGTGGTAGTTATACTTCATAATGCTTTTCAGCGTCGTTTTGACGTGCGCCGGATCGGTCAGATAACCCAGTTCGCAGACGTGCGCCATGAACTGACCCACCAGTTGATCGACCAGACACCCCTCGCCCAGTTGGTAATCGGGTTTGCTGACGTCGCGCGCTCCCATCCCCACCAGCAGGCTGTCGGCGATGGCCGAGCGGTCTTTCGGCGGTTGAATGAGATGGATGTAGTATTCGCCGTTGAACAGGTTCGCGTCGAGCCACGCCCGCCCGCGTTCAAACAGGCTGCGGCACTCGTCCGCGAAGCCATCGTCGCCTACGCGCTTCGCCATCTCCTCCGCCGCTCGTAACGCGCCCAGATACCACACCCCCATCTGCGGGTTGGGGCCATAGTATTCCACGTCCATCGTGTTGTGCTGGCATCCTTCCATCACGCCGTCGCGGTTCGCGTCCCATCCGCCTTCGATCCAGCAGAATTCCACCGCGCGTTTCACGCCGGGCCACAGGCGTTTGAGGGTTTCGTCGTCGCCCGACAGCCGCCAGTCGCGGTACATTTTCATGATGCAGCCCATCTGTCCGTCGGCGGCCGCCTTACCGAAGCGTTGCGCTCGCGGCAGGGGCAGCGACACGCGAAAACTCATCACGCCGCGCTCATCCGTCGCGTGTCCGAATTCCACCTCGCGCATGGTCATCGCCAGATCGCCGAACAGAAACGCCGTCGCCTGTTCGTAGTTCCATACGTGGGTGCATGATCCCCAGCAGCATCCCTGGTGATTGCAGCATCCCTCAAAGCCGTAAAACCTGCCGTCCGGCGTGCGGAAACTCGTCTGCGAGCGCAGTGTACATACGTTGAAAAGCGCCGCTTCTTTTACTACCTCCGGCAGGTCCGAGCCAAGAAACGCGTTGATGAATTCCAGTGTTCGGGTTTCGAGGGCGCTCCGTTTCGTCGTAAAAGACGCCGCCGCGCTCCATGCGTCGTCGAACCGCGCCGCGTAGTAGTTGCCAATGATGTCTTCCGCCGCGTGTTCGCCGCCTTCCGGCGTCCATGTCACGCGATTGGGGAACCGCCACGTCAGCAGAAACTCGAACTCGCCCGTCTCGCCGGGCTTCAACTCGCGTTTGATAGCCAATGACGCCACCGGCATGTCATTCCCGCTGGCTTCGCGCGCTTCAAGCCGCCCGTCGTCGATAAAGTCGTCCCAGAAGTCGAGAATCGCCGAGCCCCAGCCTGAGTTGGGCCAGTCGATGCGATGAGTGACCTCGCCGTCCGATGGAGTCGACAGCGCCATTGTTCCCCACGCCGTGTGTTGCGCGTCGACGCCCTTCGTCTCCATAAAAACGCCGTGCAGACCGTTGCTTTCGCGGTAGGTGTTGACGTTGCCTTTCGCGCCGGTGGGGTAGACGTCGCCTTTCCAGTCGCGCACGGTCTCCCATCCGTCCATGCCGATGAAATTGGGCAGTACGCCGCACGTTGAAACCTTCAGCGCCGCGTTCGTTTTGTTTTCGATCTGAAACCGCAACACCGCCACGGGAAACCCGCTCGATTCGGCGTCTCCGGGAATCAGAGGGTTCCACGCCTCGATCCGCGCGCGGACCGGCATGGCGTCGTCGTCGAGGCTGACCTGCCCGAAGGGATACGCCGCCGCGAAGGCGCATTGCCCGAAACGCGGCAAATGATCGTTGGGGATGGCGCTGCCGTGGCTGCCTTCATAGTCTGAAACGTCCACCGGGCCTTCCAGCGCACGGGCGTGCCGCGTGCCGTCGGGTTCTTCAGCCCAGACGCAGAAAAAAGGCGCGATGTCGCCGCGAATCGGAGTAAATCCTTTCGCGGGCCGGTTCATGATCTCCCAGTCGCGCAGGTCGCCGCGCCCGCCCAGCGAAACCGTGCCGGTTCCGATTCCGCCCAGCGGCATCGCGATGCGGGCGGTGTGCCTTTGAGGATACCGTTTCAGAATGGGCCACGCTCCGCGCTCCAGCGCCGTCATGGCGTCGGCCTTACCGGTCTTCACCGCGCGCGCCCGCGCCGCGTTCGCCGGGCCGGGAATCATGGCGATCAGCCCCGCGCTCAACCCGGCCGCCCTGATGAACGTTCGGCGGCTGACCTCGCTTGAACAGCAGTCCGATGAATCTCCGCAACAATTCGCGATGGGTAACGAGCGCTCTTCGTTCATCCTGTCATCTCCCGTGAATCGAATTCATTTCAATGCCAGTCTATGAGGTAATGATATATTCAACAAAATTTCGGTTGCGTCTTTCAAGCCCTCGCGGGTTATGAGATAGTTTAGAAGGTGATATTAAGGCAATTCTCGATGGGATCATGAATCCGCACCTTGCGCCAGCGTCTCTCTCATCGTTTTGGGGAGAGTTGGGATGACCGTCAGCCCTTATCATTCAGTTTATGGCGTACGCCTGCTCGCCGTCTGTCTTGTTCTGATTTGTACAATAAATTCTCCCGCGCGTGGCGATGCGGAAATTCCCGTTGCCGCGAAACCGTTCGCTCAGGCATCCATCACGCCCGATTACGGCGTCGCGGGCGAGTATGGTTCATGGACCCTCCACCTGCGTCTCAACGAGACGCTTGACACCGGCGGCGTCTTGCGAGCCGAGTTCCCCGACGTCTGGTTCTCTGGACCGCGCAACTCGGCCAACCGGCTGCAATCCACGGACCCGAAAGGCGATTTTTACGTCAGCGCCGATTGTTCGAATTCCGGTGTGGAGATCAAAGCCGAAATTGAGTCCGAAACGGATCAGTGGCTGGTTAAACACAGCAAGAATTCACTCGATTGCCGGTCCGAGCGATACGTTTTCGTTATCCGCGTGACGCTGACGCGTGGCCAGGCCGCCGCGGGCGATGAAATCCGCGTCGTTCTGGGCGACCGCTCCCACGGAAGCGCGGGCTACCGGGCGGGCGTCGTCTCCACGGAACCGTTGCCGGTTCAGATCGCCGCCGATCTCGCGGGCGACGGCTCATTCCAGCGATTGCCCGATCCGCCGAAAATCGAAATCCGCCCCGGCGCGGCGGTCGATATGCTGCTCGTTCTGCCCTCGCAGGCGGTGGCGGGGCAGTCTTCGCAAGGTCTCCTGTCCGTGATCGATAAAGAGGCGAACGCCGTCGCGCATGAGGTCGTCGCCGATCTTTCACTCCTGACCGGCGAGGCGGATATCCCCAAGGAAGTACGCATCCCGCCCCGTCAGGGTTTTGTGCGGTTTTCATTCACGCCTTCCCGAACCGGCGTGATCCGTATCAAGGCGCGCGCCGTCGCGCAGGAACTTGAAACCCGTTCGAATCCCTGTGAAACGTTCGACTCTCCGCCCGGCGAGAATATTTTGTGGGGCGACCTTCATTCTCACACTCACTACAGCTGGGACGGCGTCGGTTACAACCCGTTTGAATACGCGCGAGACGTGTCGGGCCTCGATTTTTACGCCAAAACCGACCACGCCATCAGCCCCGACGGCGAATGGACGCGCGGTCTCGGTCCGCAAAACTGGGATGAATACAACCGCGAAACCGATCGATATAACGATCCGCCGCGCTTTACCGCCATCCACGCCTATGAGTGTTCGCTGGGCCGCCCTTATGGCCACCACAATGTGTATTTCAAAAACGAGCCGGGCGCGCTTGTGCCCAACACCGGCGCGACGCTGGTCAAACTCTGGAGCGCGCTGCAAAAAGGTCAGGCGTTGACCATCCCTCATCACACCGGCAAATTTCCGGCGGGGATCGACTTCTCCATCCACGATCCCGAGTTGCGCCGCAATATCGAAATCTATTCCGGCCACGGGCTCAGTGAAGAATACAATCCTCAAGGGCCGCTCTCATTCGAAAACAGTCTGTTTACTTCGGATGCGAAGAGCCTGAGAGATCCTTCCTACGTGCAGGACGCGTGGCGCATGGGGCTTCAACTTTCAGCCATCGCATCATCGGACGACCATCGCGCCCATCCCGGACAGCTTCAGTACGGCCTCGCCGCCGTCATGGCGCCCGCCAACTCGCGTGAAGACGTCTTCAACGCGTTGTATAATCGCCGCACCTATGCGGTCTGTGGCGAACGGATCATTCTGCGCTTCTTGCTGAACGGCGCCGCGATGGGCTCAACCGTGATAGCCGCGCCCGATCCGCGCATCGTCGTCGAAGCGCATGGAAGCGATCTCATCGAGTGGGTTGAGGTGCTTCGGCTCAGAGCGGGTGACGATGACTTCAGCGTCATCCATCGCGACGAACCCGCCGCGCTCGATTATCGGCTGGAATGGACCGACGCCTGCGCCGCTTCACCGGGCGCGGTGTATTACGTTCGTCTCAGGCAGGTGAATCAGGTGCGTGGCCGCGCCGTCATGGCCTGGTCGTCGCCGATCTGGCTTCAGTGATTATTTAACATAGGGAGAACCGTCATGGGAGAATACCGTGTACTGCGCGCGCTCTTTGTCGCGTTGGGAGTCGGGCTCGCCTGGGGAATCCGGGGCGATTTCGGATCGGTGCTGGGCGCCATGTATCCCGGCGCCATCCTCGGCCTGGGGTTCGTCTACGTCGCCGCTCAACCCTCGCTGTGGCGCTGGGCGCCGGTGGTCGGCATGGTTTCGGCGTTGGGCATTTCGGCGGGCGGTGAAATGAGTTACGGGATTCTCCACGGTTACGCCAAATCCGACACCTTCATCAATTATACCTACGGCTTTTTTACGCTCTTCTGCGAGGGCGGCTCATGGGGGTGCTTTGGCGGCGCGGCGGTGGGGCTGTTGCTTGAAAACCGCCGGATGAAGGCGGCCGAGTTCTTTTCTCTACTGGTCGCGGTGCTGGTTGGCGGCTGGGCGTTTCAGCATCTGGTGGTTGACGTCTGCGGCTTCCACGTCAACCCGCCTCGCTCCGACGTAAGCGTCGGTTACCTGGGCGGTGTGATCGCGATGTTTATCTGGCTGCGCGTTCGCCGTTTTCAATACGGTTTGCGGGGCGCCTTTTTCGGTTTTCTTGGCTTCGGTCTGGGGATGTCGGCTGGCCGCTTTCTCGCGAACGCCAGTTACCTTCAACCGCTCGCCGTCAATCACTGGAATATCATGGAAGTCATGTGCGGCGTGATCGGCGGCTTCGTCTTCACCGCCGGTATGCTGGGCAAGCGATTCGATGACCTGCCCGAAGAAGAGAACGACGCCTGGCTCAACCTCACCGGCGCGTTTTTCGTCATGTCGTGGATCCCCATCATGCATCGACTGAACCGCATCCCCGCGTCGGAGAAAATTCCCGAATGGACGGAGCGGTTAACCGGATGGGGGTATGAGAACGCCGCGTTTCTCGCTCAGTTGAACATGGGGCTGATCAACGCCGTTTGCGTACTCTCTCTCATGGCGGCGGCGGCGTGGGCATGGATGCACTTCAAACGCCCCGGCCGCGAGCCCTGGTTTCCGGTGATGGCCTTGTCGCTGATTATGGTGCTGATTCAAAACCTCAACGCGCTCTATCTGTTTTACCCGGTGTATCAAGGGATCAACATGCACAACGTCTTCTGGGTTCTTCTCGCCCTGATGGCGCTCTATATCTGGCTGGGGCCTAAAACCGAATTCGCCAGCGAAGACGACGACGAAGAGAGTTTTCCCTGGGTGGCGTGGACGGCCTCCGCCCTGGTGATCTTCGCTTTGATTCTCGCGCTGAGCGCCGTGGTGAATGGTGAGGAAACCATGAAAAGCGCCAACACCCGCTTTCCGCTCTGGTCGTGGAAAGACGGCGTGAAGTAACTCGCGCCTCATGAGGTGAATTTGTTTTTCTATATCCGATTGAAATCGATTTGATCATGGGAGGAATGAGCTGATGAAACAGAAGATGTTGTTAGCTGGCGTGATGGTGTTGATGTGTACGGCGGCGCCGATGGCGCAACAGATGAGCGGGGTTATCGCGGTGAGTCAAGAATCCGGCGCACAGCAATTCCCCGACGTCGCGTATAACTCGGTGGACAATACCTTTCTCGTCGTGTGGGAATCGGTGATTGATGACGATGGCGGCCGCGTCGAAATCCATGGTTCTGTACACGACGGCGAGACCGGCGCTTCGATCGGCTCGCCCCGCGTGTTGTTGAGCGACCTGGGCGATCTGCTGGCGCCGGAAGTCGCGTATAACTCGGCGGACAACGAATTCATTCTGGTCGCGCGCTATGAGCCGGAAGGGCTGGCGATCGCCCAGCGTATCAGCGCGCAGGGACAGCCTGTCGACGCCAGCGTCGATCTGGGCAAGACGTTTGGACCGACTTTTTTCGACCCCGCCTCTCGCGCCCGCGTCGTTTCGGTGGCGTATAACGCACAGGATAATCGTTATGCGGTCGGTTTTAGCGGACCGCCGTCCATGCAGATTCTTTTCCCCAATCTCGACCTTGATATTCCATCCCCTTCATTCGGCGATGGAACCAATCCCGCCGTCTCGTGGAGCGCGAAAAGCAACGTGTATCTTCTGGCGTATGAAGACCGCGCGGCGCGCAGCACGGGCGGAGAAAACCTCAGCGCCCAGCTGGTCGATTCATCCGGTGAACTGATCGGCGATATCATCCGCCTGCGCGATCAGGATTTCGCCGAAGAATCGCCGCGCGTCGCGTATAACCCCGATGACGATCAGTTTCTTGTCATCTGGGACGAGCGTATCGGATTCGCCGAAGGGCATGACACTCTGACCGATACCATCGGCCAGCTCGTCGCGGCGGATGGTTCGCTGGTGGGCGGCCCCATCCCCATCGAAGCGGGAACCGCCTACACCCTTCGTCAGGACGTCGATTACGCCAACGGCGTCTATCTGGCGGTTTGGAAGGGCGATGAGAGCGGCGATTTCGCGTTCGCGGATATTCAGGGACGCTTCATCAATCGGGATGGGAGCCTTGATGGCGATGCGTTTCTGATTTTCGACGGCGGCGACGATTCAACCAATGATGGAAACAACGAGCAATATTACGATGAATCGAAACTGCCGGTGGTCGCGGCCAATGCGTCCGGCGCGTTCTTCGTGGTGTGGGAGGAAGGCGGCGTGACTCGCAATCCGGCGGACCGCGATATCATGGCGCGCATGGTGAGCCGCGGCGGCTCCTCCGCGGCCGATTGGCGATGGTTGAAGTAACTTGTGGAGAAATCGGCGAACATGGCGACGGTGGATGGGCGTTTCTCATCCACCGTTTTTACTTCGGCGATTCCAGTGTTTCGTGAATCAGAATCCGCCGTTTTTTCAATTCGTCGAACACGTCTTGCGGATCGAATACGCGCTCGGGAATCAGCGCTCCCGCGCCTTTCGCTTTTCCTTTAGCGATCAGTTGCGCCCCGATCGACATGGGAATCCCCACGCAGCGCGTATACGCGCGCAGTTTTTCCCACCCGGGCTCGCTGCCGTCCGAAGCAGGGTGCGTGTGAGTCAACACGCGCCGGACGGGCCGCCCGTCTTTCATGCCGGTGACGTCCACGTGCAACGCATAGCCGTATAACTCGGTCGTGCGCCCTTCCTCAGACTGAATCAGGTATCGCGCCACCGCGTCGAGAATTCCGATCGTTGCGCCGTTGACCTCGATGGCGTCGTTGCGCATAAAGCCATATTCGTACAGCGCGCGCACCATGCGCATGTTTTGCGGCGGCCATGTACCGCGCACTTCGATCAGGCGAACGCCTTTGGGTTTCAGATATTCCGCCAGCGTTCTGGTTTCCGAATGGGGAATGATGTATTGCGTGTGCGTACCGTACGGCTCGGGCAGTTCGATGTCGAGCGGCCGGGCGAATGGAGGAACCTGAACGAATTCGCCGTCTTCGTAGACCACGCGGCCGGGCAGGGCGGGGTCGTATTCATACGTGGTGGTTTCAGCGATGGAGGCGGAAAACGCGATCGGCCTGAACGCGCCGTGGCTTACCCGAACCGTATCCACCGAGTCCATCTGGTTTGCGGCGAGAACCGCCATCATGTTGGTCGTGCCCGGCGTCATGCCGAAACCCGGCACGAAAACGCGCCCGTTTCGTTTGAACTGCTCGTGATAAGCGTATTCTTCACCGAAGCCGTTCAGGTTGACGCCGTGTGCGCCCGCTTCGGCGATACAGGCGGTCGAACGTCCATTCAGCGAGATCGTCGAACCGTCCATCACCACGTCAAAGCCGCTGAGAAGTTTCACCGTCGCGTCGTGATCGTGGATGTCGGCCCGCTCATAGCGGACGCGGGGATCGTTCAGCCACTCAACCGCTTCGCATCCCGCCGCCTCGTTCACGTCGCCGATGAGGATTTCTTCAAAATCCGAAAACTCCACCGCGTCGAGCGCGGCCTCTCGGCAGATTTTCCCGGCGCCGCCCAGACAGAACAGTTTCATTTCTTTTTCCTCAAGGGTTTGACGTCAGGGCTGGAGATCGTCAATTGAAAACGGTATCGATCCGCCCGGCATTTTTCGATGTTATAGGAGATCGGGGCGTCGCGCTCGTCGAATTCAACCGACTCGATCAACAGGATCGGGCTGCGTTCACGCACTTTGAGCAGCTTGCTGTCTTCTTCATCCGCCAGCAGCACTTCGAACGTATGTGACATCTTGGCGGGCGTGATGCCGTACCCATTTCGCGCCACGCTGACCAGCGAGCGCCCCGTCAGGTCTTCTTTTAACAATCCATCCGCTCGCCCCAGTGGAAAATACGTCTGATACATGCTCAGCGGTTCGCCATGCAACAGTCTCAGCCGGGAAATATAAATTACCGATTTGGCCTGCCATGACAACTTCAGTTTTTCCCGTACCGGGGCGGGCGGCGTGATACTCTTCTGGTGAAGCAGCGTATGCGTGATCGATTGTACGTTCTGATCGTAGGGTGGATTGTCGTGAGGCAACACAAAGATCGGTTGCGTCTCCTTGGGCGGACACACCAGCGTCCGGCGCCCCTGCTGTTTCTCCACCAGTCCTTCCAGCTCCAGCGCGGCGATCGCCTGCCGCACTGTCATTCGCGTGGTATTGAATCGGCGGGCGATCTCCTGCTCGGCGGGCAGTTCTGAATAGGGCGCCCGGCCCTGCACGATCTCGCGGCGCAATTCATCCCGTATGCGCCGGTGCAGGGGAATGCGGTCGGTTTTTGAAGAGCGTCTAGTCTTAAAATCGGTCATGTTTCTTCCCGGGTCGAGTGGAGTTATGTCAGCCATACCGCCAACAACCAGTGCCGCATTATAAGCGAGTTTTTCCATTGACGGGTACCTATCTATACAACTTTAACCAAATCCTTACACGCGCCTTATGAAAAACTAACATTTGAACCCGATTTCACGGATAATCGAATAATTAGCCTATTTATTGTAAGATATGCGTCTTTACATCTTCTGAATTGATTTAGAAGGCCGATAGGTGGGAATTTTTTATTTGACGCCTGTATAGACAGATATTATCATGCAGTCCATCGCATACTCTGGCTGTAAAAACTTCGACAGGGAGACGAAATCATGAAGGCTCATCGATTTTTCCGTATATTCATCATTATGGCGCTGAGCGTTTTTGTCGTTGCGCCCATGTTCGTGGCGGCGCAACCCGCGCCGGTCGGTCAGTGGGATTTCAACGACGCGAATAATCGTCTCAAGGCGACCGTAGGCGCCGATCTTCAGATCATGGGCGGTGATGCGAGGGTCGTGACGGGAATCAACGCTCAGGACGGCGCCGTCTCGGTGCCAACCGGCGTCTATTACCTGGCCGAAACCACCGATCCCAACGGCGGCGGCGGATACGTCAACCAGTACACGCTGGTCTTCGATGCGCGGATACCCGCTTTTGGCGCGTGGTATTCGTTTTATAACACCAACTGGTCGAATACGAACGACGGCGAAGTTTTTATCAGCCCCGAAGGTCTGATGGGGGTCGGCGCCACCGGGTATTCAACAACCGCCGTGCCCGAAGGCGTCTGGACCCGCTTTGTGATCTCAGTCGATCTCGCCGCCGGTTACATGAATTATTACGTCGATGGCTCTCTGCTTCTCGCCACCACCGGCCGCTCGGTTGACGACCGCTTTTCACTCTATTCCACCGCTCAGCCTGACAATCCCTGGGTCGTCCTGCTTGGCGACGACAACGGCGACGACGCTGAAATCGAAGTCTCGGCGATGGCGCTCTTCGCCGTCGGGTTGACTCCCGCTGAAGTGGCCGACCTCGGCAAGGCGGGCGCCCCGATCGTCGTAAAACCGCATGAAGCCCAACCATCAAGCAAGCCATCCATCATCTCGATCAGCCCTGAAAACCCCAGCGGCGTCGAAGATATTACCCTGACCGCTTCGCCGTTCTTCAGCCCGACGGGACAGACTCATTCCACCAGCACCTGGCAGCTCTCATTCGATCCCTCGTTCGTCAACAGCGGAGACCAGAGCGTCATGCTGAGTGTGACCAGCGATTCGGCGCTGACCCAATACATTGTTGAAAACAACCGCATTCCGTTCTATACGCCAGTCTACGCCCGCGTACGTTACGTTGACTCCAACGGAGCGGTTTCCGAATATTCCGATCCGGTTTCGTTCACGCTGGCCGAACCCGCCGGCATGATCGTCAAGTATGAAGAAGACTTTGAATCGACCGAACTCAACGCGGCGCCTCAGGGTTGGAAAACGGTCACTCTGACTCAGAACGGGGATGATCTCGCCGCCGATATGGATTACTACAATCCTCAGCTAGCCGGATGGTCGGTGCAGACCGAAGAAACCATGCGTCAGCTGGTTTACTATCCCAGCTACGCGGGGGACACGCCATCCGTTAACCAGATCGGAACGCCCATCAATGATGGAAAATTCCTCATCGCCGACTCCGGCAATTACGCCGCTTATTCTTTGCTGTACGAGGCTTATGTCCTGACGCCCGTTTATGATTTCTCCAATGCGTCGGACGTGATCCTCTCTTTCAGCAGTAACTACGTTCAGAATCAGAACAATATCGCTTCGCTGGAATACTCGCTCGATGGCGGCGACTTCAGCGAAGATCTCAGCGTTTCCGGAACCTGGAAGCCTCTGGCGTACTACCTCGAACCCGCCGATATCATCCGCAATGAGGATGGCGCCGTGAACGTGCTCGACACGCTGGAGTAGGATACCGGCGGCTCGGCCTATTACTACACCGACTTCATTCTTGCGCGCGACTTCGTCTCGGACGAGCAGGAACTCGCGCCGTTTTTCTTCGCGCGCGACGATGATGGCTACAAAGACGGCAAGCGCTTTGAAAAGTTCCATCTTTCCGACGCGGCGGGCAAGTCGAAAGTCCGCTTCCGTTTCCAGTACATGGGGACCTGGAGCTGGTATTGGGGTATTGACGACGTCCGGCTCTACGCCAACACGGGTACGCCCGTAACGGATTGGTCATTGTATTAAGTTGGCGACGATCCCGCGTCTGATTCGCGGTACAATACAAACAGAATGCGCGCCCGCCGGGTGGATGATCGTCACCCGGCGGGCAACGGTTTCAAGAGGTTCGCTATGAATCGATTACTCCATGCGCGGCGAGTCACCGGCTCCGGCCCGCGCGCCTTCACGTTGATCGAACTGCTGATCGTGGTGGCGATCATCGGCATTCTCGCCGCCATCGCCGTGCCCAACTTCATCAACGCGCAGGTGAGGGCCAAAATGGCCAAAGCCACCGCCGATATGCGCTCTCTCGGAACGGCGGTCGAGATGTACGCCCTCGATAATGGCGCCTATCCATGTGATGGTCAGGAACCCGGCTGTCTGTGGGATTGGAACTGGCAGAACTTCCGCCTCACTACGCCTGTCGCCTACATGTCGAGCATCCCGAAAGACCCTTATGCTGAAATGACCGCTTCGGGCCATTACTGGTACACCACCCGCGAAGGCTACGGCGGCGCGCGCGCGAATGGCCGATCCGCCAGCGTTAAAGGCCGCGTGAATGTCCGCCTCTACGATCCGCCCCGCCAGAATTACAAGTTTGCGTTTATCTCCACCGGGCCGGATCGCATGTGGGAGTGGGATCGCCCCGCCGTCTCGGAACAAATCGTCTCCTACGCGGGCGACGTGTTATACTACGACGCCTCCAACGGCGCCGTATCTCAGGGCGATCTCTATATGTACGGCCCCGGCAATACCTATAATCCCCCGGCGGATTTCAAATAAATTCATGGGTGGACTGGGTGAATGATTGATTGCGAATAGACGGGCCTTCAGGGCCCGTTTTCGTTACAAAGGAATCTTTTGTCGAAGAGGATGCTTGAACAAGCGATTAACTTGGGACGTACGCCCAAGGTCGCGATGAATATCATGGATTGCTGAAATGGGGCTATTCAAAACCGGATGATATGCTGACTGCCATTCCATAAGCAATATGCGAAAAACGCGGCATTTTCTTTATACAATTCTCGCGCTCTCCCTCGGCGCGGTTTCCGCCTTTACGGCGGACTGGCCCTCGTATCGAGGCGGTTTTACCCGCTCGGGTATCAGCGATGACGCGCTCGGCTTCTCCCTGCATGAAGCCTGGCGCCGCCGTGAACTGCAACCGCCCGCCCACGCCTGGCCCGACCCCGCGCCGCGCGACTACTGGCACTACGCTGAAGACCTGAAGCCCCGCGCCGTGTTTGACCGCGCGTTTCATGTCTCCATCGCCGATGGTCTGTTGTTGTATGGAAATTCATCCGATGACGTGGTGCGCTGCATCGACGCCCTCACCGGCGAACCGCGCTGGACGTTTCAAGCCGATGGCCCAGTGCGGCTTTCGCCGTCCATCGAGGGCGGCCGCGTTTACTTCGGCGCCGACGACGGCGCCGTCTATTGCCTCGATCTCCATACCGGCCTATTGCTCTGGCGTTATAACGCCGCGCCCGAACCGCGCATCATCCCCGGCAACCAGCGCATGATCTCTCCGTGGGCGGTGCGTACCGGCGTCGCCGTGATCGAGGGAGAGGCGTACTTCGCCGCCGGTCTCTTTCCCGAAGAGGGCGTCTTTCTGTATTGCCTTGACGCGGCCAGCGGCACCGAGCGCTGGAAACGCCCCATCGACGTCTCGCCGCAGGGATTCATCCTCGCCACCGAATCCCGTCTTTATCTGCCGCAGGGGCGTTCCACGCCCGCGGTCTTCGACCGACGCACGGGTGACTACCTCTTCACGCTGGGCGGCGGAGGCGGAGCCTTCGCTCTGATCGCGGGAGGCGAACTGGTACATGGCCCCGGCGCCAGCGGTTCGTTCGACGAGGTTAATCCAGAAAATGGAGACCGGCTCTCTTCTTTCGCGGGCGACCAGATTCTCGTGACCGGCGAGCGTTCGTACCTGCTCGCCAACAACGAACTCGCCGCGCTTGACCGCGTCCGTTATAACCGGCTCATCGCCCAACGCGCCGAATTACAGCGCCAACGCCGCGAACTCGCCGGAAAACTGCGAAATCGGAACGAAACGGATGAGAGCGTGGAAAGCGGCCTGCGGAAAACCGCGCTCGCGCTCGCTCAAATTGAAAAAGACCTGAACGATTGCTTCGCCTGGAAATCGCCATGCGAGCTGTCGAGTGAAATGATTCTCGCTCAAAACGCGGTGGTCGCCGGCGGTCAAAACCGCGTCGCCGCCTATGACATGGCTTCCGGCTCGCCCGCGTGGAGCGCCGCCGTCGAGGGCAACGCCTGCGGTCTGGCCATCGCCGAAGGGCGGCTCTACGTCAGCACCGATCGCGGGCTGATCTATTGTTTTGCGTCCGGCGATGACGCCGCCGCCGCCGATCGCTCACCCGCCGTATCGGCGCCTCCCTCGCCCGATGAAACCGCCCTCCGACTGACGGACGCGATGCTGTCGGTAACGGAAACGCGACAGGGATACGCCCTGTTGATGATCGATGACGCCTTGCCCCTCGCCGCCGCGATGATCGAACGCTCCGGGTTCAGCCTCGTCTGCTCGCCCGCGTCTGAGAAGACGTCCGCCGCGTTGCGCGAACCGTTCGTATCGGCGGGGCTATACGGACGCCGGCTCAGCGTGTTTCAACGCCCGCGGCCCGAGTTCGCCGATTACGTATTCAACGCGATCGCGGTGGATGACGCACTCGCCAAAGGCCGCGAGCGCGAGTTATTGCGCTCTGTGCGTCCCTTCGGAGGCGTGATCTTTATCCACCTTGGCGTCGAGGATGCCCCCGCGTATTGGCGTGATCTGGCCGAGCGCGAATTCGATTCGTTTGAAATGGGCGTGCTTGACGCCGATCCCGCCTGGGCGTGGATCCGCCGCGGCTCCGAGCCTGGCGGCGGCGAGTGGAGCCATCCCTTCGCCGATGCGGGCAACACCGCCAGCAGCGGCGACCGCCTCGTCCGCGCGCCCCTGCGTCCGCAGTGGTTCGGGCGCCCCGGTCCGCGCCTGTTGGTCGACCGCCACCACCGCGCCACGCCTCCCGTGGTCGCGCGCGGGAGAGGTTTTCTGCTTGGCGACGAGCATCTGTTCGCCTTCGACGCCTACAACGGGACCCCGCTGTGGGATCGTGACCTCCCCGGTTCGCGCCGGGTGGGCGTTCCCTTCGACGCGGGCAACCTGATGACCGATGGCGAAACCGTTTACGTTCTCGCGGGCGGCGAGTGCCTGCGTCTGCGCGCCGCCGATGGCGAGTCGCTCGACCCCTTGCCGCTGCCCGAAACGGCGCGCGGTATGGCGTGGGGATGGATGGCGTACATGGACGGCGTCGTTTACGGCTCCGCCGAACCAGCCGCCGCCTCGCGCACCGCCCTCAGCCGCGATGACGTCGTCGAAATGTATAACCAGTTTCGCCCGATACCGCTCAGCCGAATGCTGTTTGCGTACCGCGCGGATGATGGCGCGCTCCTCTGGACGCACCCCGCCGGCTCCGTCCCCAACATCGCCATCGCGGCGGGCGATGGCTGCGTCTTTTTCGTTGAGAGCCGCGCCCCGGAGATGAAAAGAGATTCATCCGGCCGTGCGCCGCTGCGCGAATTGCTCGCCTCCGGCGCGTTTCTGGTCTGCCTCGACGCGTCGAGCGGCGAAACGCGCTGGGAAGTCCCCGTCGAACTGCCCGATTGTCATCACGTTCTGTATCTGCAATATAAAGACGGCGTGCTGATCGCGACCGGATCGTACAACCGCGAAGACGATAACGCCGTCTGGTACAGCCTCAACGCCTTCGACGCGCGCGGCGGCGCCGCGCTCTGGCGCCGCGATCACGCCAATACGGTGAAGGGCGTCGGCGGCGACCACGGCGAGCAGGTCCATCACCCCACCATCGTGGGAGACTACATCGTCGCCGAGCCGCGCGCGTATGAGATCCATACCGGCGAGCCGCTGATCGAAAACGGCGAGCCCTGGCTGATGTCGAAGGGCCGAGCCGGTTGTGGAACCATCTCTTCATCCGCGCTGAACGTGTTTTACCGCGACAGCAACCCGATGATGAACCCGCTGTTTGGCGGCGCGGGCGAGACCCGCGTCAGCTCGGTCAACCGCACCGGCTGCTGGATCAACATGATCGCCGCAGGCGGCGTCCTGCTTGTGCCCGAGGCCAGCTCGGGCTGCACCTGCAACTACGCCATCCAGGCCTCGATGGCCTTCGCCCCCGCCCGGTAAATCGAAAATCTAAGATTCTTGAAATCAATGAGTTGCGTCAATTGTAAACTTTTTGCGTAACTTCTCTGCGGCATCTCCGTTATAGGATGAAATGAAATGTGGCGCATATTGTGCATATGTCGCATTTTTTTTTTTGAAATAATCTTTTTTTGTGTTGACGTGAGGAGATGACACGGGTTATACTAATGTCGTTTTTGAATGACCCTGTTGTAACTGGTCTCACGCACAGATACAGGCTCGGCGCATTGCTCTTTTTTTGGGGGGGATGTTCCGAGTAAAAAAGAGCCAATTAAATGAGGCGGAAAAAAAAGATCAAGAGATGAAAGGGAAAGTAGTTGTATGCGTTTTGGGTGGATTATTCGCGGTGCTTTTATTTAATCTGTTTGGGATCGCGATTTGTATTCCTAATGTGAATTGTTCATATCTGGATATTAGAGGAGCATGTGAAAATACATGCATTGATTATGAGGTTTCATGTCAAATTAATCCCAATGGCGGAACTGGAAACGAATGCTTGGGCGGAAGAAAGTGTATTCAGAGAGATTGGATTGATGGGATGCCATCATATGATTTTATTTGCGATTACTCTCAAACCGGCTCGGTCTCATGTTTGACTAATGGTATTTTGGTTTATTATACTGAAAATAAAAAAGGAACTGCTTCTTGTCATTATAGTCCTGATGTTGATAATTGCTTTCCAACAATTCCATGCTACTGCACGGAATCAACTGTGTCAGATTGTGTTGCGCTTCGGTGTACTGGCAGTGTTTGTATGTAATTCAATTATTACAACTCAAAATCTGTTTTTTTGAGACAGTAAATCATTCATCGAATTGGAGACAAGAAATGTTTAATTTTAACAGAAATTCGATGTTCATTGCATTGAGCTTTTTGGGGTGTTTTATTGCATACGCTCAAAGTCAAAGTGAATTAGTCGATATCAAACAGTTGGGCCTCGGCGACCTCAAAAATTCCGGCAATGTGCTTATTCGATCACATCAAGTTAGGCTTAATAAAAATTTTGATAACCCGACATGGAAAAGCGCATTTGAAGATACTGGCGGCGCCCCAATATTAAGAATTGAAACAAACATCGTGGAAAAAATTTCTTTTGAAAAAAACGTCTATTTAGTTTCATGGGATGAAACCAGGGTGTATGCGGAGTCGGCTGCAAATCTCAACTTGGATGATTATGGTGAAAAAGTTGTGAACAACATTCAGGCGTCGAAATATATCACTCCCGAAATGACTGTGCTTAAATCAGTCTTTAGGCAAGGGGAGGATACAAAGTATTGGGAGATAAATACAAACAAGGATGGAAGTTTACTGTCTAGTTTTTCTACTCTCCAAACTTGTTGCATTCAATTGTACCAAGATTTTATGAGACCTCATACTGCTCAACTTTTTGTCGATCCTGTTTTTGCCGCACAGGGTAATGGAGTTGTATCAGAATTGGCCGGAAGTGATATCAAAGTGATCGGATTCTATCGAGGAACCATGTTGTTCAGTAAAATCTATATGGGCTCTGAGCCAGAGAAATTAATCTCGTCAGTGATGTATGATGAATCCGGTAAAATGAAAAAATGCAAGAAAGTTTCGTATTCAGAGGGAAAACCCACAAAAATTATGGAATACAGTTTTTTCGGTAATGGAGTTGAAGAGAATAAGATTAATGATGATGATTTTTTGTTTGAACAAGCAACGTCTGTATTTGAAACTACAATTTTGGAATACAAAAAGATAGGAGAGGAGGAATTTGATGTAAATCCTTTTGCGGAGATGAAGGCAAATGACATCGTAATTGATTATGTTGCTGGCACTTCTCAGCGGTTTGGCGATGAAAAAACTAAAATGTATCTTTCTGAAATACCTAAAGCGAATATCGCGAGAAATAAAAATGGCTCCTCACAAGAATTTGTGCACGAGTTTTGGTTCGGGAAGGTTTCCGAGTCCATGGTATAGAGCCAGGATGTAAGTTTTCGCCGTCCTGAATCCATAGCAACGATGACTGATGACTTTGGCCTTATTGTTCATTCC
>WGLV01000048.1 GCA_016125385.1 bacterium | reverse complement strand
TTCGAAATGGCGGCGAATCGTTTCCCATTCCCGATCCGTCAGATCGCTTTCGTACCGCATTCCGTTTGCCTCAACCGAAAAAATCAAAACAGATGAGTCAGCATAGCTCAAGATGAATATTCATGCAAACGGGCTCTAAGATATTGTTATTGCCAAAACATGGGTTGAAAATATGTATTTTTCAATCCAATGCTCATCTACATCACTTGGGAGGATCGGTTTTATGAAACACTGGATTTGGGTTATGGCATCACTTCTCGTCGCTTCAGGCGTTTACGCGCAGGAAGCAAAACGCATCGACGTCACCGATTTTGAAGATGGTCTTGAATGGACCTACAGCGGCGGCTCGATTCTCGGGTCGCTGGTTGAGTATGCTCCATTCGTCGATCAGACCATCCAGCCTCACAGCGGCGAAGCCTCGCTGTATGTCGAATACGACAACACGGGCGGGACCTGGCAGTGGGCCCAGCTCAACTGGCCCGGCGGTAAGGAAGCGGTCATGGCGGCGGGTATGACCGAGTTGCACATGTGGGTTTACTTTATTGATAAGGGCGATGTGCATACGGTCGGCAACAAGGAAATTCGCCTTGACTTCAACGACACCAGCCTTGGTTTCAAGAGCACGACTGTAACCAACCAGTGGGTCGAGCTGGTCTGGCCGATCAGTTCGCTGGCGACTCAGAGCATGGACAACGTCACTTACTTCGGCGGTTTCATCTCTCCGGGCGACGCCACAAACGTTGGCGGTTTGTACATCGACGATATCTACTTTTACCGTCCCGCCGGCATTCCCGACGTCGAATCCAAGCTGGTCTATGGCTTTAACGAAGAAAACCCCGACACCCTGTTCGTCGACGGTTGGGAAACCTCCGACACCACCGGCGCCCTGCCCTTTATCGGCGAAGGCGAAGTGGAACCCTCCGAAGGCTCGAACTACATGGAATTTGAACTGGCGGGCGGCTGGCAGAATACCATTCGCACCACGGAAGGCCTGAGCCGGTTCGACCGTTGGACTGAAGTGCGCGAAGTATGGATGGACGTTCGTCTTGGCGAAGCGGTCTCAGGCGGATGGGTTCAATCGGCGCTGATCATCCAGACCGAAAGCGGCGGATGGAATCAATACGCCGAGTTGGGCTACGCTGACGCCGTTGATAACTGGAAGACGCTGGTCTGGGCGGTAGACATGTCTGGCCACGCCGAGTCGCTGAATTCCGACGCGCCATGGATGAATATCTGGCTCTCCACCAACAACGGCGCGGCCGACGCGGGCAAAAAAGTGTTCTTTGATAACTTCCGCGTGGTCGTACCGGTTACCAATGACGTGCATGACTGGAGCGTTTTCTAATCGCTCTCAATCGTTTCCGATTCAACGAAGGAGCGGGCCTCGGCCCGCTCCTTTTTTGTTTCCACCGAATGAAAATGGATAAAAGTTTTACGGCCTGACCCAGACAATATCGCCGATGCTGAGCGTTCCGTTCGATGCCTGATAATAGGTGAAACCGGTGATGCCGTTCACGTTGAAATCCAGCGCGCCGTTCGGACCGACGCTCCAGAGTTCATAAGCAAATGGCTTTCCCGCCAGTCCCCGCCGCACATCGTCGGGATTGTTGGGTACTCGCTGTTGAGGCGGCAGAATCACGCCGCCGTCGCTGTTATAGATCTGTTCGCGGTGATATTCGCCATAAGTCAGCGGCCACGCTACGGGATCGGGATTCTTCGGGTTCATAAAAATGTCTTTAGGCATGGAGCCGACGTAAGAGATCGGGGTGGTGAGAAACTTGTTCTGCCACGGGGTGTGAAAATGAGGTGGGTAGGCGTTGTTATCGAGGCGGTACATCTCCTGCGCGGTGACGAAATTGCGCATTTCCGCTTCGGTTTTCGACACCTTGGCGCGAATCTGCGCGTTCAGAAAATTCGGAACGGCGATCGCCGCCAGAATACCGATAATCGCAACCACAATCAATAATTCGATCAGCGTAAAGCCCCGCTCATCCCGGTTGAGAATCATTGAGATTCCTCCAAATAGATCAAAGCATAAACGCGGGTTGGGTGAGCCAGGATGATGATCGATTTTATCATCAATTGATAAAGTTTCGCAAGAAAATAAGATGAACGAGTGGTTATTGAACAAAAACTCACCATGCTCGCCCGATTTGTCGGCGGCCATTCACAGGCCAAACGCGCTCTTTTCCACAACCTGAACGATTGATTTCATTTGCTCGGACGGCTTTCTCCCCACTTTTTTCAGGGCGCTTTCACAAATCGCTCAGTTCTTCTCCCCAATTTATCCACAACCGGTTCATTCATCTATATATCTGGAAAGATTACACTTGAAATTACATTATCCCTAATATTTCACCAGCGCATCAGGCAAAATCCACGCCATCACTCCCCCGCCTTTTATCTTTTCCGGCCGCAAAAAGAAGCGTATGATAGCCGTGTATAACAAGTTAGGCCGCCTCACCTGAGAATCCGCTTAATCTTCATTTTTACCGGCCGATCATTGAACGGGTAGGGATTATTGTGTCCGCCGCCAGAAAGAAAAAACAAAACCAATCCGAAAAACGCTGGATGGCGCAATTCAATGATACGGTGAATGCGATGCGTACTCAGGCTCAAGAGGCCGTGTTCGAGGCCTGGAATGAACTGGATGGCGAACGCCGCCGCGAGATTCTCGCGGTTTTGCTGTTCGCCCTGTCACTGACGTCGCTGCTGGCGTTGTTTTCGTATAATCCGAACGATCTGTCGGCGGGATCGCTTGCAGTCCAAAGCGGTCATACCATCCACAACTGGGTGGGCAAACCCGGCGCCTGGCTCGCATGGCTGATCCTGTTTCTGTTTGGCGCTTCGGGGTATTCATTACCCGCTCTGTTGCTCTTTTGGGGAATCGACCGCCTGCGCAACGGTTCGCAATCGTCGATCCGTAAACTGCGCATCGCCGGTTTCATCGTTTTACTGATCGCGCTTTCCAGCATGTTCGGCACGCTGACCGAGGCCATGAGGCCTGGCGTCTCGCAGACCGAACTGTGGCGAATCTGCGGCGCGATCGGCTACACCCTCAATCGCCGCCTGGCCGAACTGGGGCACGCCGGCGCCTACATCGTGAACGCGTCGATTCTGTTGATTTCGCTGATCGTCTGTACGCCGTTTCTGTTCGGCGACTTCTTCCAATGGTTCGCCGAATTTCTCTTTCCAGAAAAAACCGAGACGGAAGAGATCGATTACGAAGACGGCGAGTTCGATGAAGAAGTCACAGAAACCGGCGGCCGCCTGACGTTGAAACCCTTCCGTGAAGGGACGCTGCCCGATGTATACCCGGCCACGTATCCTTCCGTGAGTTATTACGGCGACCCCGGAGACGATTTTGACGAAGACGACGGAGGCCTTCCACCGCTGAACGCCGCCGCGGTTTCGGCGATCGACTCGAAAGAAGACGCCGCCGAAGCGGTCGCGTCCAACGGTCCGCGCATCATCACCCGTGACGAAGAACCGTTGCGCGAAGCCGATCTCGGCGTCAATCTGGTCTCGACGCCCGACGATGATGAGTATCAGTTACCCCCCATCAGTCTGCTGCAGAAATCGGAACAGACCCGGCCCGATGTCGCCCGCGAGGAGATCATTCATCACTCCCGCATGCTTGAACAGACTCTGAACGATTTCAACATCGCCGCCAGCGTGGTTGAGGTGAACTACGGCCCAACCATCACCTGTTACGAACTCGAACCCGCGCCCGGCATCAAGATCAGCCGCATCGAGAACCTGGCTAACGACATTACTCGCGCGCTGAAAGCGGAAAACGTGCGCATCGTCGCTCCCATCCCCGGCAAGGGGACAGTGGGGGTCGAAGTGCCCAACAAAAACCGCTCCGATGTGTTCCTGCGCGATGTGATCGCCTGCGAACCCTACCAGCGTAACGACTCGAAATTGCGTGTGGCGCTGGGCAAGTCGATCAGCGGCGAGCCGTTCATCTTCGACCTGATGCGGGCGCCTCACCTGCTGGTGGCGGGCGCGACCGGATCGGGTAAGTCCGTCTGCATCAACACCATCATCACCTCGTTTCTCTATAACGCCGCGCCGCATGAGGTCAAGCTGCTGCTGATCGACCCCAAGCAGGTTGAACTGGCGCTCTACAAAGATATTCCCCATCTGCTTTCGCCGGTGGTCACCGACCCCCACAAGGCGGGAGCCGCGTTGCGCTGGGCGGTGGAGGAAATGGAAACGCGCTACCGGTACCTGAAAAAAGGCGGCGTGCGCAATATCAAGGAATTTAACAAAAAGCGCATGGCCCAGCAGCGGGGCGACGTCGCCGAAACTGAAGCGTCGCAACTACTGCCCGGCTTTTTGCCCTACATCGTCATTATCATCGACGAACTCGCCGACCTGATGATGGTGGTGCGTCAGGACGTCGAAGGCGCCATCGCCCGGCTCGCCGCCATGGCGCGCGCGGTTGGAATCCACCTCGTGCTCGCCACCCAGCGGCCCTCGGTCGACGTGCTGACCGGCGTCATCAAAAATAATTTCCCCTCGCGCATGGCGTTTCAGGTCTCGTCTACCACCGATTCGCGCACCATTCTCGACATGAAGGGCGCCGAGTCGCTGATGGGACGCGGCGACATGCTGTTCACCCCCGGCGGCGCGGGACGTCCCAGCCGCCTGCAATGCTGCTACGTCTCCACCGAGGAGGTCGAAGACGTGTGCGATTTCGTCCGCGACCAGCAGGAAGTGCAGTACGTGCAGGAGGAATTCATCGCGGCGGATGAAGGAAGCGGCGGATTCGATGGCGGCGGAAGCGACGAAGACGAATTATATGACGACGCGGTGTCGGTGGTATTGGAAAACGACGCGGCGTCGACCTCGCTGTTGCAGCGCCGCCTGAAGATTGGTTATGGCCGCGCCGCCCGTCTGCTCGACATCATGGAACAGCGCGGCATCGTCGGCCCCCCACGCGGCAGTAAACCGCGGCAGATCATCATGAATAACATGTGATGAATCTGATTGATTTCCTTCTTAAAGGTCAGCCAAAACCACCCCCTCACAAACACGAAATCATTCGATCAACGCATTTATTAATTTTGTATTTGACTTTATGAACATATTCATGGAACAATTTCCTCCAATCAAAGGTGCGGGAATTTCTTGTTCGTAATGAGAAGTCCCCGAACCCACAATCAGGGAGGGGATGAACGTAATGAAAAGACATCTCTCAGTCTTAGTAGTTCTCGGTTTGCTCCTCTGCAGTGCGGGAATGGCATGGCCGCAGGGGACCACAGGAAAACATGCCACCATATCCACTCGGTGGGTGGGTGAGTATTCAGAAGAAGCGAATACTCAAGGTCCCGCCCCCGGCGACATCGCCATGCAGATCCTTTTGCAGGACAACGGCGTCAGCGCCCGCGTCGTACCCGACAAATTTTTTTACGATCTGCTTGGGGATTTCTGGCTCGACAATTCAACCGGAGAAGAACATTCCATCGACCTGGCGATCCTGTCGGGGAGCAGTTCTTCAGGCGACGTTCCCAGCACAGCGGAGCTTTTCGCCAAGGGCGTACCGATCATGATGGGCGAACATGTGTGCCTGGCGCAGGAGGGACGGCCAGGAGATATCAAGATGTACATCGGTGGTGGAGAAGCGCACAAAGACTTGCGCACCAATGAAATTCGTCAAATCAAAATCGTGAACAAAGATCACCCGATAACCCAGGGAATTCAAACCGATGCGGAAGGATGGGTTCAGGTCTTTCACGATCCCTACCCCGGTGAAGGTTTATTCAACGGCTGGTTGGATACAGCCCCCAAGCAGATCATCGCAAAAGAAGGGTTGTATGAAAATCGCATCGCATTGGGCTCAAAATCTCACAAAGCGCCCGGAACCGTAATTCTGGCGGAGGTCTCCGCCGAGATGGCCGGGAGCGACGATCTCGTCGTCTGTCTGGCGGTCCTGGACAAAGGAGCCAAACTGGCGGATGGAACCACATCTCCCTGCCGCCTCGTTCACTGGATCAGCAACGAAGAAGGCTCCGGCGGTCCTCACCGCAACTTCCTGGCGTTGAATTCTGTTGGACGAACGCTCTTTGTTCGCGCTTGCCGCTGGGCGATGGAATTGGAGGATGTTACAGCTGTGGTACATTCATCGCTTTACGATTGATTGCGGTATTTGATTCAGGGGATTCACCACTTTACGCACAAAGCCTGAAAAATAGCGGATTCGTTCTGTCTGGCGATAGATCGAATCCGCTATATCTTTTCCAATTCCGTTTTAATCCGCCGTCTGGAACTGATGCAGGCGGCGATTGTAGAGGTTGAGCACGTCACGCCGATTGATGACGCCAGCGAACTTGCCGCTTTCTTTGTCAACAACGGAAATCTCATCCGCGTTCAACTCGGTCATTTTCCTCATCACGGTGTGCAGGTCATCGGTCAGCGAAACCGATTGATACTCATACTCCGCGATGTCTTCCGCGACGATCAGGTCGTATATCTGTTCTTCCAGCATAATGGTGCGAAGATCGTCGACCGAAAATACCGCCTCGATCTCTCCGTCTGAATCCGCGACGGGAAATAGATTCTGACTGGTTTCAAGAATTTTCGGCAGCATCTGGCGCAACGTGATGTGATGAGGAAAGACGATCCAGTTCTTGCGCAGTTCAATTTCATTGACGCGCAGGCCTTCCAGTACGTCGGTGCGATACTCGCCCATGTGCGCGGGCGAATCGGCCTTACACGGCACCTGTTCCTCATACAGCGTGAACTTGTCGGTGATGATGTATGTCATTGATGACACCAGCATCATCGGAACCAGCAGATCGTACGACTGCGCCATCTCCGACACCATCAGAAGAGCGGCGATCGGTGTTTTGGCGATCCCTGAAAAGAATGCGACCATGCCCACCAGCGCGAACGACCGCGGATCGGCGATCCACCCCGGAAACAGATGCGCGACCGAATACCCGAAGGCGCCGCCCAGCATCGAACCAATGAATAATGATGGACCGAAAACGCCGCCGCTGCCGCCTGATGAAATGGTAAAGGCGGTGGCGATCATCTTGAGAAACACCAGCGACAGCATGAACTGAATGCCGATATTTTCGTTGAGGCAACGCTCGATCCAGCCGTATCCACCCGACAGAACCGCAGGCTGATAAAGCGCCAGCGCGCCCAGCATGATTCCGCCGATCATCGGTTTGACGTGCGGCGGAGTGGGAATCTTTTTGAACAGGTAATCGCGCGCGCCGTAAAACACGTTCACGTACAACACGCCGATCAGACCGCAGATCACGCCCAGCGCGGCGTAGGGTAACAGTTCATACGCCTGAAAATCGAAATAGGGGGTGTGAAAAACCTGAGACTGTCCGGTGACGGTGGTGAGAATCGAAAACGCCACCAGCGACGAGACCAGCGCGGGAATCAGGCATTCGGTCTCCATGTCCTGGTTACGGTAGAGCACTTCAATGGCGAACACCGCACCGCCCAGCGGCGCGCAAAACACCGCGCCGATGCCGCCCGCCGTTCCCGCGATGATCATGGCGCGCAACTGTTTCGAGTCAACTTTTAGAACTTGACCCAGCCATGAACCGAACCCGGCGCCGATCTGGGCGATGGGGCCTTCACGGCCGGCCGAACCGCCTGATCCAATGGTGATGGCTGAGGCGATGGTTTTAATGATGGGTACCCGCCCGCGGATTACGCCGCGTTTGCGGTGAAACGCTTTGATAAACGCATCGGTACCGTGGCCTTCCGCTTCGGGCGCGAAGGTAAATACCAGCAACCCCGACAGCAGACCGCCCGCCGCGACCATCAAGGGCATCACCCAATACCGCCATCCCTCGGCGGGAACCAGCACCGAAGCGTCACGGGTCACTTTTTCGATTTTCCAGCCCAGAATCTGAGCATAGCAGAGGTCGACGCTGCCAAAGACCATTTTATTGAATAGAATCGCGCCTAGCCCGGCGATGACTCCAATCAATGCGCCTAGAAAAATCGATTTGCCCGCTCGAAAAGCGGCGAAATAGTTTGGAATAAATAATTGCCAGCTGGATTGTTCGGATTTACTCATTCGTGGGATGTTTTTCCATAGGGTACAGTCGCTATCCTTCAATGTATCGCGTCCGGCGGGATAGTCAATCCGAAGAACGCCCCCCTTGCCTATTTCACGATTTCAGGCATGTTCATTCTCAACTCAAACCATTTTTCAACAAAAATGAAAGATTGACCGGCGTTTGAGGATATCCCAATTTCTCACAAGCCCGTTTGATATCGGTGGTTTTCCGTTCGCCCGGCTCTCGCCGGATTCCCCGGGCCTCAGGGCTCGATGGTTCAACGACATGACTCTCAACCCGTTTCAGGACCGCTCTCCCGGTGGATTCAGGGAGTTTTTCGCGCTCGCCTATCCTCTGGTCATCAGCCATCTGTCGATGGCGCTGATGCACTTCGTTGACCGGCTGTTTCTGTCATGGTCGGGCGCGGAAGAGATCGCGGCCGCGCTGCCCGCGGGTATCCTCGCGTTCACCCTGCTGGCGTTTTTTATCGGAGTCAGCGAATTCGCCAACTCATTAGTGGCGCAGTATCACGGCGCGAATCGCGAAGAAGAAGCCAGCCGCGCCGTATGGCAGGGCGCGATCTTTGCGCTGGCGGCGGGCGTCCTGTGCAACGCGGTTACTCCTTGGATGCTCGCGATTCTGAACCACTCCGGCCATTCGCCTCGCGTAATCGAGTTGGAAAAACTCTATTTCGTCTGGTTCTGGCGCGGCGGGTTCCTACTGATCCTGAACGGCGCCTTGAGTAGTTTTTACTCGGGCCGGGGCGAAACCCGGATCGTGATGTACGTCAATCTGGCCGCGAATTGCTGTAACGCGTTTCTCGATTACGCCCTGATCTTCGGCGCGTGGGGTTTTCCTCAGTGGGGAATCGCGGGAGCCGCCATCGCAACCATTACGGCCAGTGCGATGATTTCACTTATATATATTGTCTTGATCTTCTCCCCGGCCAATCGGCGCATCAGGCGCAGTTGGATCGCCCTGCGCTTCGACGGCGCGATGATGACCCGGCTGATTCGCTTTGGCGCGCCCTCGGGTTTTCAGATGATGATGGACGTAGGCGCTTTTACCGTATTCGTCTTCATGCTGGGGCGATTGGGCGATCTCGAACTGGCGGCGAGTAACATTGTAGTGACGCTCAACATGCTTGCCTTTTTTCCCATGCTGGGCGCGGGAATCGCCACCGGCAGCCTGGTGGGGCGCTACATTGGCCGCAATCGGCGCGATATCGCCGAAAAAAGCGCCTACACCGCGCTGATGACCGTCGAAACCTATATGATCGTTTGCGCGCTGGTTTATTTTCTGTTTCCCGGCGTGTTGATCCGGTTGTTCCTGATGGAGACGCCGGCCGACGGCGCCGCCTATGCGGCGATCTATCAATACGGTACGAAAATTCTGATGTTCGTCGCGATCTATCAGGTGTTCGACGCGATGATCATCACCTTTTCCGGCGCGCTGCGGGGAGCCGGCGACACCTTCTTTTCCATGTGGATCAGCGTGTTCTGCGTCTGGCTGATCTTCGTACCGGGCGAATATTTCATTCTGGTCTGGTTGGAGCGAGGCGTGATGACCGCGTGGGGATGGGCGACGGTCTATATCGCCCTGATCGGCGTCATCTTCATGCTGCGGTTTCGGCATGGATACTGGAAAACGATCGAATTGATTCAGCCCGAAGCCCAGCCGGAAGCAGCGGCCGCAAAATAACGGAGGTTGTATATCGATGACGGCGTTAGCGATAATCCAACTGGTTTCGGAAATCATCGCCGACGCGTTCGATCCCATAGCGATCGGGCTTATCGCCAGCGGCGCGCTCCTCTGGCGGGCCTCGATTGAGTTGACTGACCACGCGCCGCCGCGATACGCGTGGCGAGGCAGGTTGTTTCTATATCTGGGAGGCGGTTGGCTCTCGTTCCGACTCGTCGCATGGATCGCCTTGGCGATTATGGCTTCCGTAAACGATCCACCGGGGAGTTTCCTCTGGCCCTCTGCGATCTATGCCCACGATAAAGCCGCCGCGTTGCGGTTGAATCATCTGAGCGAGTTGATTCAGCGGCGCTGGCTGACGCCCGCGCCCAATGGTCTGGCCTTCAGCAAACCGGTTCCCGCCGACGCGCGCGAGCGGTTGATCGCGGGCGTGCTCGAAAGCGCCTCCTTCTGGCGTGAACTACAGGAGAACGGCGGTCTCGAAAGTTACGCGGCTCAACTGGCGAGCCTGGCGGTGGAGGTCGTCCATTCGGTGAATCCAGTTTTGAAAGCCCCCGCCACGCTCAAACCATTTTTATTTGATAAAGAGGAATATGAGCGGCGTATCCATGAAGGCGTTGATCTCAACGCGGCCTTGGATGCCTTTAATTCGTTCACGGGGCGCTGGTATGGAATGTGGAAAGAGATCCCTGTGGATCATGAATGGACTCGCGCGGTTGAATACGATCCTCCCTGGGAAATAACTCAAAACGAAAACACCTTGTTCATACACGGGTTACAGTACGCGTGGATCGGCGATGGCTTCGGCTGGAACATCGTTGTCAGTTTTGACAATCCCGACAATCCTACTCATATTCTAGGAACGGTTTACCACGTAAAAGACCACAATCCCGCCTTTGTATACCTTCACCGGGCTCATATCGGATTGGTAATGGATGGGGGTTTGGTCTGGATTACGCGAAAGGAAGTTTTTTTCGAAGAAGCCACTGTCTACAATCAGATGCCGGTTTATACAATAAGCGGTTTTCAGTATTTGCGTTCAGCAGATCGGATCGAAGATGTAACCCAAATCTTTCAAACATATTACACATCGAATCGCCAGGCCCGCGGCGCATGGTCTATCATGCAGATTCCGCAATAAAACCGGCTCGCTCGTCATATGCTCACAACCTGATTCCATACACCAAAAACATGACAAATTCTGACTTGAATGACATCGCCGGTTTATTCTTTTGTCAATCTTGTCAAGAAGATGAATCTAATAGAATCGGTTTTATAATGATTTATAGTTCGCTGATCACACAACCAAGCACGATCAAAATACGTAAATCTATTATTATTAAGAAGTTACTCAATAAACAAAATTTTCTTCCATTCTACACTCATTTTATAAACCTTTTGGCACACCCCCTGCATATAAAGAAAAGCGTGAACGATGGATGACAAAACAACAAGGCGCCAGCAACCATCGCGAACATCATCAAGGCAACGCATCACGAGTCAGATTACGTTCCAGTTTTACGCGGCTTCGCTTCATAACAACCTGAATCAGCATCTTGAACAGCGCGGCGGCGACACAACAGACTGAGCAGTACGGCATCTTTGACATCATCTTGGCATCACAACTTGACTTTGCGACTTGACGATCAACAGCACAAACATCAGTACGGCAACAGGCACGGCATCGGTACGACATCAGGTCTTTCAACAGTACGGCATCTTTGAATCCGCAACAGAATCCGCATCAGTACGGCAACAGACATCACATCGGTAAGACAGCGGACATCGCACCGGGCTACACAACACGAAAAATCGTCAGGACGCTTTCATCGGGGTTTTTCATCAGTACGGCATCATGGCATGACATCGGTAAGGCATCAGAATCAGCATCGGTACGGCATCAGGCTGCACAACAGATACGGCATCAAGTACGGCATCGGAAAAACACAACACGCTCAGCAGTACGGCTTCATGCACACGCACAACAGTACGGCAACAGAAATCGCAACAGATACGACACCTTAGAATCAGCATCGGTACGGCAACGGGATCAACATCAGAGTCTACAACATGACGCCTGTGGCGTGAGCGAAAGACGCGAAAAGACTGGATCGTTTTAAAGAGGCGAAGCAGGCCAGGATCATCCATACATAAAAAAACTCTCGCATTGGCGTGCGAGAGTTGGATACGGCAACGTAGAGCGGATGAATCAGGTTAGCGCCTCAGCGGATCGAAACCACAACATCGAACTTCATCCCGCTGTTCATCCTGCTTCGCCTCTATTTATATCATAATCCGGCCCTCTTGCAAGGGCCGGTTTTTATTTTTTATACTTTTTTTATATACTTTACCTGTTACTATTAGATTTCAACAGCATCCAACCCCATAATTTCTCCTGAAAAACCATCCTTTCCCCCCTACCCAAATCCAAAATCCGCGTCAATAATGACAAATACGAGGTTCGGGTTGCCTCAACAACTGGCGTCAATTTTGACAAACGCTCCTCGCTACCAACGCAACACACTGAATTAATACACCTTACAAAGACAACATCACAACGAATAAATATTGATTTACCACTCTGGCGACTGGCTATAAACGATGGAACCTCAATCCGCGCATAAAAACGCCCCTCTCACTGGACGCTCTTTCCATTTCAATTATCTTCAACAGTTTCTGCGGCTGACTGAAAAAGAAAAAAACGTGATCCGTCACATTGGGACGCTCCTCAGCCCACGGCTGCCCGAAATCGTCGACAAATTTTACGATCACCTCATCAGCTCAGGAATCACTCATCAGTTCTTTCCCGATCAGAAAACCGTCGAGCGCCTGAAAAAGGCTCAGATACAGTATTTTCTTGATATCTTCGAAGCCCGTTTCGACGACTATTACATCGAACAGCGCCGCCAGATCGGCAAGACGCATGAGCGCATCGGTCTCGAACCCCGCTGGTACATCGGTGCGTACGGGCTGCACTGCGAAACCTTGTTCCCCATACTGCGCGAGGCGTTGAACGGCGACGCCGCCGCCATCGAAGAAGCCCAACTCGCGCTGTTAAAGGTTTTCTTTCTCGACATGGAACTGGCGATGGAGACCTATATCGAGCGTTATTCTCGAGAACTGGTCGACGCCCGAAAACGCATCGAGCAGAAACTGTGGATGGAAGATCGTCTTCTCACTTTCATCCTCACCGAGGCCTCCGACGCCATCGTTGGCTTGGATGAAGACGGACGGATCTCCACTTGGAGTCAGGGAGCGCAACGCCTTTTTGGCTTCCGCACGATGGAAATCGTCGATAAATCGTTGCGCGACCTGATCGTTGATCCTCGCCAGCTTGAACTGCTGCGTAAACAGGCATCCGCTGAGGGCTCGGCGACGGTCTACGAAACCGAGTGGAAAACCAAAGACGGCGGGTCCATCATCGCCGACGCCAACCTCACCATGCTGCGCGACCAGAAGGGCGTCCAGATCGGCTCCACCCTGATTCTGCGCGATACCACCGAAATCCGCAAACTCGCCGGCAAACTGAAAAACATGGAACAGATTCATGCCATGACCCGCATCACCGCCGGCGTCGCGCATGAAATCCGCACCCCGCTGGGCGTTATGGCGCTCACCGCCGACCTGATCACAGACCGCTTGCAGACCTGCCTCGATCTAGACGACCCCGCCGAGCGCGAACCGATTAAATTGGAGCTGTTCGAAATGCTGGGCGACCTGCAGAAAGAGGTCGACCGCATGAACGAAATCGTCAATCACTATCTGGTGCTGTCGCGCATCCAGAAACCCAAAAAGAGCGTCATTGAGATCAACCGGTATTTCGGCGAAATCGTCGAAGAACTGAAAGAACGAGTCAGCCGCACCGGGGTCATGTTGGAAATATCGCCCTGCCCCGAAGACGTCTACGTTGAAGTCGACACCGACCAGTTCCGCCGCCTGACGCTTAACCTGTTTGAAAATTCGCAGTACGCGCTGGGCGATGAGGGCCTCATCCGCCTTGAGTTGGATCGGGATGGCTCCAGCGCGGTGATTCGCGTCTCCGATAACGGCCGAGGCATCCCACCCGATCGCCTTGAATCGGTGTTCACCGCGTTTGAAACCAATCGCCCGGGTGGAACCGGTCTCGGCTTGTATCTGGTACGGGAGATCGTCGAGGCTCATGGCGGGCGAGTGTATATTGAAAGCGTAGTCGGTCAGGGAACCTCCGTAATAATACAGATTCCAGTCCATCATCACGAAAACGAAATGAGCAACCATGAACGAGGACGCACGCCAACCTATTGAAACGGACGAAGGCGCGGTCAAACGGCGCACGCGCATTCTGGTGGTCGATGATGACGAGATCATGGCGAAAACTCTCGCCCGGGCGTTACGCGGTCAGGGCTATGACGTCGACGCCGCGTTAAGCCCCGATCAGGGGCTTAGCCTGGTCCATGAAAACCGCTACGACCTGGTGTTAACCGATCTGGTGATGCCGGGCTTCGACGGCGTAACGCTGGTCCGCAGCATCAAACAGATCGATCCAAACATCCCCATGATCGTCATGACGGGCTACGCCTCGGTCGACAACGCGGTCGAAGCCATGAAGGCGGGCGCGTTTCACTACCTCACCAAGCCGGTGCGCCTTCAGGAGCTCCAGATTTACGTTGAAAAAGCGCTCGCATCCCATGAAATGATGATGGAAGTGCAGGAGCTCAAAAACCGCCTGCAGGATATGCAATCCCAATCCATCATCGTGGGAAAAAGCCACGCTATGCGCGGCGTCATCACCCAGATCGAACAGGTAGCGCCCAGCACCGCCACCGTATTGATCACTGGCGAAACCGGCACCGGGAAGGAAATGATCGCTAACGCCATTCACGCCCTCAGCCCGCGCGCCGACAAGGCGATGATCCGGGTGAACTGCGGCGCGTTGCCTGAAACGTTGTTGGAGTCGGAACTGTTTGGCCACGTCAAAGGCTCATTCACCGGCGCGTATAAAGACCAGCCCGGCCGCTTTGAACTGGCTGACGGCGGCACGTTGTTCCTCGACGAAATCGGCGAGATGAGTCCATCCGCTCAGGTCAAACTTCTGCGCGTTCTTCAGGAAGGCGCTTTCGAGCGGGTCGGCAGCGGCAAAGAAGTTCACGTCGACGTGCGCGTCATCACCGCCACCAACCGCGACCTGATGGAAGAAGTAAAACGCGGCAAGTTCCGGCAAGACCTCTATTACCGCATCAACGTGTTTAACCTGCGATTACCCGCCTTGCGCGAACGCACCGGCGACCTGGCGTTACTCGCTCAGCACTTTCTTGAAAAATACTCGAAAAAGAACGGAAAACGTGTGATCGGTCTTGGCGTAAACGCGCTGAACGCGATGGAAAAATATACATGGCCGGGCAACGTGCGCGAGTTGGAAAACGTCATCGAACACGGCGTTATTCTCGCCCGGGGCGATCGGATTCTGCTCGAAGACCTGCCCGAAACCATCCGCGCCGCCGAGGGCGCGCCCGACGCCGTCACCGGCGACGGCAAGCATATCAAAATCCCGCTTGGATACTCTGCCGAACAGGCGGAGGGCGTCGTGATCCGCAAAACGCTTGAGATGACGCAGGGCGACAAGGAAGCCACTGCCAGCATTCTCGGCTACAGCACCCGTACGCTCTACCGTAAAATGAAAGAACACCACATCCCCCTCGATCAGGGAAACGAGGAGTAACCACTCGGGTTGATCGCGCTTTCTGTTCAACACACGCATTGATTCTGAAAACCTCATGATTGCATTTAACTGGGGGGACGAGAGCGAAGGTTGCTGAAACCAAACCTTATATTGGGAGGGGTGATCGGGTGAAAATAGACTTCGCGTTTTTTCACCTGAATTCCGGATGCAATTTGGATTCACACCAATATGAAAACATTCCGCGAGGCTTTGGATTATCTGTACTCGTTCGTCTCGTATGAACAGAAGGCGAACTGGCACTATTCCGATAAAACGCTCAACCTCGACCGCTTCAAGCAATTCCTTGAACGTCTCGGCGATCCTCAATTCAAATTAAAAATCCTTCACGTCGCGGGCAGCGATGGAAAAGGCTCGACCTGCGCCATGCTGGCGTCGCTGCTGCGGGCGCGTGGTTTTCGCGTGGGGCTGTATTCTTCGCCGCATCTGCGTTCCATTCGAGAACGAATCCAGATCGACGGCCGCTGGATTCCCCCGCGCGATTTCGTCCGCTGGATGAACGCCCTGAAAGAAGCGTCCGAAGCCCATCCCCGCCCCGCGCACGGCTATGCGACTTTTTTCGAATTACTCACCGCGATGGCGTTCCTGCATTTTCTCGAGAAGAAAGTCGACTACGCGGTAATCGAAACCGGATTGGGCGGACGGCTGGACGCAACCAACGTCGCCGAGCCCCTCGTTTCCGTCATCACTCATATCTCGATGGAACACGCGAACCTGCTGGGCGATACGCTGGAGAAAATCGCCGATGAAAAACTTGGCATCATCCGGTCCGGCGCGCCCGTCGTCATCGGACATCAGGACGCATCCGTTCTTCGCCACATGCGCAAACGTCTCGCCGCCCATCAGCCTGAAGCGGCGTTCACCGACAAGAGTTATCACATCGAAAGCGATTCAGCGGGGCGGCGATACCGGCGGTTGCAGGTAAGCCGATCCGGATGGCCGGGCGTGCGGGAGATTGAGTTTCCTTTGCTGGGGCGCTACCAGACGCAAAACGCCTTGACCGCGCTGGCGGCGCTCGACGCCCTGACCGCGAGCGGCGGCGCCCCTCCCTTCAGCGCAGCGCAACTCAAAGCGGGATTCCGCGGCGCGCGTTGGCCGGGACGCTTCGAAATCATTCGGATTCCCGGCGAGGCGCCGTTGGTGATGGATGTGGCCCACACGCGCAAAGGCGCGATGGCGTTACGTGAATCGCTGGATGAACTGTTTCCGTCGCGCAAGCGCGTGTTCGTGTTGGGCGTTCTGAAGGATAAGGACGCGGCGGGGATGTTGACCAACCTGATCCGCCCCGAAGACGCCGTGATCCTGACCAAGGCGCCTACGCCGCGCGGGCGCGATCCGCATGAACTGGAGGCGATTGTACGAAACGCCTCGATTGAACCATCCGCAATCCAGATTGAGCCCAGACCCCCCCGCGCGTTGCGCCTCGCCCGTGAAATAGCCCGGCGCGGCGATCTGGTGGTCATCGCCGGTTCGCTATACCTCGTCGGCGCCCTCGCCAGACTCGCGGGCTCATGCAATGAGTAAAAATTTTTTGAAGCGCTTCGTCTAACGCCGGCGGTCGAGATACGCCATGCCGGTGACGCGTTTTCTCTTCTTCGGTTCTTCTTCGGCTTGGGGTTCATCTTCCTGTGAC
Organism: bacterium; assembly: GCA_016125385.1. Taxonomy (GTDB): domain Bacteria; phylum Hinthialibacterota; class Hinthialibacteria; order Hinthialibacterales; family Hinthialibacteraceae; genus WGLV01. Next base: position 37,380 of record WGLV01000048.1, on the reverse strand, counting down.
GGCGGAGGCGCGGGGGCTTCAACGGGTTTGGTTTCCTTGGCGGCGGTGAGCGCTTTCTTTCCATCCTCGCTCTCGCCAAGTTCTTCTTCTCGCGATGCGACGAACGCCTCCAGGCCTTCCTGCTCCTTGTTGGCCATCGTCGCCTGCCCCTTGAATCCCTTGGGCGCGTCACCCAGCAGGCTGTACGCCATCACCCATCGGCTGGCGCGAATGAGCTGGGCGCTCTCGCTCTTGCGCATCTCGTCCCGCATGATGGAGGCCATCGAGGCGATACGCTTCTCGTAGGCGGGCATCTCTTTTTTGCAGCGCTCGTCGAGAATACCCTCGACGCGGCGCAGGTCTTCAGCGGTATACCCCAGAATTTCTTCTCCCACGTCGCCGCGCTCAATCATCTCGCGCGTGATGCGGCATCGCTCCATCATGAGCAGGTCGTGCGACACGGAACTCATCAGAAATTCGCCCTGATCGCGGATGTCGTCAAGCATGGCCCGCACGGTGCGCTCGCTGTTCTCGAATTCGCGGTTCAACATGACGTGATTGTCGCCCAGCGATTCCTTTAACAGGTCAAGCAGAACGATGTCGTGCGCCACCGCCATGATCAACTGGCGCATATTGTTGACGTGTGCGGCCAGCATCTCGGCGGTGGTGTAACGCCAGACCGGCATCGGGCCTTCTTCTTTGATTTTTTTCAGGGTTTCGTCGATTTTTTCACGGAAGGTTTCAAACGCTTCTTCAAACAGCCAGTACATCCCGCGCTCGCCGATGATACAGGTGATCTCTTTATCGGCGTTGGTTTCGCGCAACTCTTTCTCAACCCGCCGGAGTTTTTCGCGCAGCTCTTTAAACTTGCGCAGATTCACCTCCCACGGCTTGTCGGTACCGGTGAGTTGTTCGAAGGTCGCCTGCAGGGTCGCCGATTCTTCCAGAAAGGGAACGGCGTCTTCAGGAATCAGGGTCGCGGGTTTACTGGGCATAGGCTTCGCTTGAATACTGCACGATCTTCAGTGTTACACGCGCTGAAATTCATAGGCACAGTTCATTATAGATAACTTCGATGACGCCGGGCAAGCATTCTTGATGAAAAACCGCCTGTTGAGGCGCGAATCCCATAAGGGCTATGATAAAAACTCTCGCCGCCTTGAACCCGAACAGCAGGAGAAACATGAAAATATAGTATAGCCCGAATCGTACGTTCGGTTGTATCGTTCAATTTCATGTAACATACCAATTTGATTCAATAAATCGGATAATTTCTCGTTATACAAGCGTATCAATCATAACAAGCAGGGAGGGTATGATGAAGCGACTTAACCGGATTGCCGTGGCCGCTGCTGGCGCACTTTGCATCCTCGGTTTAACGGGATGGGCTCAGGTTCCAACTCGAGAGTATATCCAGACGATTTCGCTGCGCGATGCGCTCGACAGACCTTGGGAACAGAACGTGTTGAAGCTGTTTGACGCGGCGGCGGATTCCATGACCAATCGCGTCTACGTAACCGGTATTATGACGCGCAACATGGCGCTGGTCGACGCGGGAACCGGCGAAGTAATCGACGTGGTCGACACCGGCATCCTCGACAACGCCCACAAATACCTGTTTGAGTGCTCCGACCTGCGCAGCCTCTACCTGATGGATACCACCAATGGAGAGCTGATGCGCTTCGACATGGATACCAACGAACGCGTGGCGGACGGCATGGAAATCGTCGAGATGCAGAACGTCGCCATCGATTCATCGACCAGCCGCCTCTACAGAACCCGCCAGGAAGCGCCGGTCATGACCGTTCACGACGCGATGACGCTGGATGAACTGGGCGTTGACTGCCCCGCCTGCGAAGCGATGACGGAAGGCGCGGGACCGATTACATTCGCCCCCGATGGCATGATGTACGTGCTGAACGTCCTGACTCCCGACTCCAACGCCATCATTTACCAGATCGACCAGAGCGACCTGTCATTGGTCGCGGAGTTGTCGTTCCGTGTGCCGGGCGCCAAGCGGGTCAACGGTTTTGTCCGCCGTCCTGATGGCAGTTTCATCATCCTGACCGCCAGCAATCTCTATCTCTTCGCGCCGGGCGGTTTGGAACTCGCCCGTCATGAACTGCCCTTCGGATACAACCTTGAAAAATTCGCATACGACCCCGATTTTGACGATCTGTATGTTCTGATGCTGAATCCACCGGTCGATGGAGAAACCACCGGCATCGGCGACCACCTCTTCCGTTTCAAAGGCGAAGACCTCACCGAAACCGGCGTCCTTGAATTTGGTTTGAAAGCCCATCGTATGCAACTGAACCGGAATAATCACAAACTCTATCTCGCCAATGGCGACGCCTCGATGCTGTGGGTCGTAACGCCCGAGCCGTTTTCAGTCGATGGAATCCGCATCGGCGACAGCATCGAAGGCATGGCGGGCGGCGTCAACAATTCACCGCTGTACGTCAACAGCCGGCTGGGCGGCAGCGATTTATATGGACTCAATCCCGACACCGGCGAGCTGGAAACCTTCAAAGCCGGAACCTGGCCGGTCCCCATCCGAACCTCGTCCGATGGAGAGTTCCTCTACGCTCTGAACGCGTGGGACAGCACGATTTCCGTCTTCAAAACCCGTCCCTCCACCGAACTGGTCACCACGATCGATCTCGGCATCCCGCGCGGGACGACCGACCTGATCCCGGATATGGTGATCGATAATTCAACAAACAAAGCTTACGCCGCTTATCCCGAATACCTGACGCTGGTGGCCGCCGACCTGAAGACCGGTGCCGTCGACGCGACCATCGATCTCTCTGACTTCGCTGAAGCCGACGTTGACGCTGGCGGTCCGGGACGCTTGCAACTGCTGGTTGTGAATCCAACCAACCGCCTGTTCGTATACAGCAGCCTCAATCATCGCCTCGGCGTGTTCGATATCGCCGGCGCGCCGGTTGAAGTGGGGGTGGTCGATCTGAGCAGGTTAAACTGGTCGCGCATGTCCAACTCACCCGCGGTCGGCTGGCTGTTTTACGATGAGATTAACGGACGCCTGTTTCTCGGTCCGTATGAAATCAGCCCATTGGATGGCACGGAGGCCGGTTTACTCTTGCCCGCGGTACAAAAAGTCACGTACTACGATGAGAGCAACGATATGTACTGGGGACTGGGCGATTCCTCCGATCCAGTCGAACCCAAAGACCAGATCAGCTGGATCAAACAGGACGTCAATCGTCTGGTGGGCGGCATGAACCTTCGCCGCGCGGGCACGGTGGCGCCGGACCTGTTTATCGACGCCGCACGCGCGCGGTTATACGTTTCGTACATGATCAACGCGGATATCGAAGTGTATTCACTCAACGGCGATCTGACTCCAATTCCCGGCCCTTTTTTCACGGAAATCAGCGATTACGAATTATATTGAACGCGCAATACAATCCACAATTCGAATGGCCGGCTGATTCAGCCGGCCATTTTTTTTGACGCCGATCCCCAATATTGACTACATTGTCGATTAAATCGATCTTGCCGCGGAGGCGATGATTATGAACGCAACGCGCTGGGTAAGACTATTTGCGATGGGAATAGTCCTCGTGGGGGCGGCGGCCAGCCTGAACACGGCGGACGCGCAATCATGGAAGAAGCGATTCGACGAAATCTATCAGCTCAAGCCAAACGAGACCGTCAAACGCATCGCCCCGCCATTCATCTCCGAACGGCTGGAATACTATTTCGACATCAATCCCGGCTTTCGCAAAAACTGGCCCGCCGGCCCCGACATGATGTCGTTCTGGTGGAGCGAATCGCTCGAACGCGCCGCCATCTCCTACAGCGTTCATCACGCTCTCAGTCTACACCAGATTCTCGCCACCGCGTTTCGGTTGAATAATTATGTAATCAGTGGAGAAGCCGAGGCCCTGAATCTTCGTCTAAGCGGCGACTGGATCGTCCGCAAAGACGCCTCGCTGGCCGATCGCATGGCGGCGCTGGAAGCGATTCTGCAAAACGAGTTGAAGTTATCCGTCTCAATCGCGATTAAACCGGCTGAATTCAACGTGATGGTGGCGAAGGGCCGTTACGAAATGAAACCTTCGTTGTACCACCACGCCGATGAGAGCGGCATACTCTTCGTCTACACCGATCTCAGCCGTTTTCCGTTATATCGCGATGATGTAAATCAAACCACCTTCCGCGAATTGCTGGAATCGATCGAACGCAAGAGCGATCTCATCCTGATCGACGAAACCGAACAAAAAAGCCAACCGATCCAGTGGCGCTGGGCGCAACAGAAACTGACCGGGCCTGACGTAATCTCCAGACTCTACCTGAAACATATTACCGAACAGACGGGCGTCGAGTTCATCCCCGAAAAGCGCAACCTGCCTGTGGTGGTGATTACAAGAAGTAAGGGGGAAACGGAACGGCTGGAATGACTCCAGGCCTCATAAGGCATGAATCTTTGCGATCAGCCATTGGACTTCATCCATGACCTCAAGCGCTTTCTTAAAGAGAGAATCGTATGAGGGATAAGGACCAATCGGGCTATAAACGGATGGAAAATAATCCGCGAGTTGACGTTCTCGCTTTAAACGATGACCGCAATTGCCAATCCAGCGCCGTTCCAGTTCATCACCACGGCAAAAGTAATTCCACACCTGACTATGCTGATTGCGTGGATCGAGCGCCGCGTTTTCATCGTGCATTTTCTCCAATGCGGCGTGAAACAGGGCGTAATACGCCCGGCTGATCGCGGTTCTCAAATCAGCGGGCTCCGCATTTTCACTTACCAGACGATTCGCAAAAACGAGATACTCATTCCAATTGAAATTCATTCCACGTATTTCAGCGTAAGGATTGTTTGGGATGGATCATCCAGACGGGGGAGCCACCAGTCCCGCTCAAAAACGCGCAGCGCCTCAACGGCTGGCTCAACATTTGAATGAAGTTCGATGGAGACGACCAACTGATCGGCCTCATCTTCTTCCACGTTTTGAAAGGTTTCCAGATTAACCCGGCGAGCACCAGCGAAACGCTGAAATATCTCCCGATGAGACTGGATCAGAAACGAAACCCGATCATCACGCCCGTCTACAAAATCACGAACGCCGTCACGATTCACCGGAATTCGAAAACCCGCTTCTTCCAGATGAAGAAGCGGGTCATCGAGGCGTTGGGTCGAATTCAAACGAGTCCGTGACATAACCGATCTCCGTAGAAATCAGTATAGCACGATTTCAGATCAACTTCCCGCTTTGAAACTGGGGACCATATCGGCTTCGGTTTCCTTGAGCAGATCCCGCAGGCGTTTTTCCATGTCGACGCGCACGTCGTGATAAGCCGCGTCATCGATCAGGTTGTGCATCTCGTGCGGGTCTTTTTCGAGATCGTACAACTCGTCGAGGTCGAAGATTCCGTGGAAGTTCATGTACTTGTAGCGCTCGGTGCGAACGCCGAACACCGTCGGCGTCTGCGGAAACGCCCGCTCCCAGAAATATTCGTACAACATGCCCTCGCGCCAGTTCGCGTCGTCGTCCTTCAACACGCGCATGAACGATTCGCCCTGTACGGTATCGGGGATCGAAACCCCGGCGGCTTCGAGAATCGTCGGTGCGATGTCGATATTAAGCGCGATGCGGTCGGTGCGGCGCCCGCCGTCGAACAGATTGGGGCAATGGGCCAGCAGCGGTACGCGGATCGATTCCTCGTACATGCAGCGCTTGTCGATCAGGCCGTGTTCACCATGCAGAAAACCGTTGTCGCTCATCAACAAGATCAGCGTATCGTCGAGAAGCCCCTGTTTTTCGAGCGTATCCATCACCCGGCCCACGCTGTCGTCAACCGCCAGCATGGTGCGGTTGTAATCGAGGATAAAATTATCGAAGTCGGTCTGATCGTGATACATATAATCGACGCCGTGCCAGCTGTGACGCTGCCGTTTCACCCAGAGCGGCTTGCCTTCATAGTTCTCCGGCGTATCCGCCATTGAAGCGGGGTGTTCGATCTTGATGTCGCTGAACGCTTTCTTGTGGCGTTCGGCTGGGTAAAAATCAGCATGAACCGCCTTGTGCGACAGATAAAGGAAAAACGGCTTCTCGCGGTCCTGCTTGATGAAGTCCTCGGCGTAGTCGGTCAGCAGGTCGGTTACGTAACCGTCTCGCTTGACCTGCTTCCCATCGATGTTGAACGTCGGGTTGATATAAACGCCCTGACCGCGGAAACTGACCCAACGGTCGAAACCGGGACGCGGTTCATCGGAGCTGCCGCCCATGTGCCACTTGCCGATGAATCCGGTGTCGTAGCCGTTTTTCTGCAATTCGATGGGGAAGATCGGCGTCCCCTTGGGCAGCAGGGTGCTGTTGTCGAGTACCCCGTGCTGGTGAGCGTACTGTCCGCTGAGAATGCTGGCGCGGCTCGGTGAACACAATGACGTGGTCACGTAGGCGTGGTTGAACAATACGCCGCCGCCCGCCAGACGGTCCAGGTTGGGCGTCTTCAAAAAAGGATGCCCCATACAGCTCATCGAATCGAAGCGCATGTCGTCGATCAGAATGAAAATGATGTTGCGCTTGCCCGAAGCGGCTGCGGCGTTCCGCGAAAACTGAGCCAGTGGAGCGGCCGCGCCCGCCGCGACGGCGGTTTTCAAAAATCGGCGGCGAGTCGATTGCGCGATGGAATTGGCGCTGGTTTCGGTCATCTTATTTGCCCCCTTCCTTACCCATGTTATTGATCAGTTCCCAGCGTTTTTCCGCCTGGGCGATCTGTCCGCCCTCGGCGCCCAGCGCACGCAGTATCTCGCGCGCCATCAAACGATTTCCGCGCGGGTTCATATGAACGCCGTCGACGGTGAGCAGTTTCTGATCGGGGAACATCTTCTGCTTGATCCGTTCCTGAAACGCCTTGTTTAAGTCGCAGAGCAACAGGTTTTTCTCTTTGGCGAACTCGCGCAGAAAATCGTTATACCCCTTCAGCATCTTGTTCTGATCGCTGTTCAGGTCTTCATAAATCACGGTGGCGGTCAATAGCAGAACCTTCGCGCCCTTCGCTTGAATCCGGTCGACCATCTCGGTCATGTTCTTTTTGTATTCATCCAGTGGAACGCCTTTATGATTCTCCATGAATTGATGCCAGACGTCGTTCACCCCGCATGAAATGCTGACCCAGTCGGGGTCTTTGGACAACACGTCCCGGTCGAGCCGCGCCAGCATGTCGTCGGATTTATGACCGCTGATGCCGGCGTTAATGACTTTGACCTCATACCCGTTCACGCCGCAGAACAGATCGAACAGGGTGACGTACCCCTCGGGAGCGGCGCCCGCCTGGGTGATGCTGTCTCCCAGAAAAACGATGACGTCGCCGTCGTTGAGCAGAAAGCGGGCCTGCGCGTCATAAGCGCCAACCGCCGCCAGACAAGCCACCATTGAAATCATCAGACTTCTCATGACCATTCGACTCTCCCATCGTGTTTTTTTTGCTGGAGCATGGAGCGTCCCGGCGCGGTTTCATCCCGCACCGGTTAAGAACCAGCGCACCATCAGGGTATACCATAGATCGAGCCGGGCTGAAAAGGGGGCGGCGCTTGGAAACGCGGCGCGAAAAACGTATAATAATATTGTTGAGATCATTTTGATCGATATTCTCTTGGCAATACAAAACTTACGTTAAAGTTACATGCGCTGAAACCTGATGACGGAAAGAGAATGCAACATTTTTTGGGATGGATCGGTGATTTCATGATATTGTTGGTTGGGAACCGGTTTTACCATTCAGGCCAATTTAATCGCAAGTCATGATGATTGAGTGAGTTTTCACGCGGAAAGAAGCACGGGCGCCTTCTGACGTACGGGTGTGAATGGAATCAATCTCGGGGAAGCGGCAAGATACGGAATTTTCTTATGTTACCAGATAATCACGCGCGAAATGTCTCTGCGGAGAATTCAAGCGGACCGCCGCCGTTTTGCCTCGATTCAGCCGCCCCGAAAAACACGTTGGAAGAGAGCATGAAGCCCCCCACAGATGGAACATTTTGTGATATTGTTTGCTCGTCTCCACGATCCGGTGGATACAGACGCAACAGAACACATTAGGGTATATGAATTTACGGACTTTAATTTCGGTAAGCAACGAGACGTCAGGTTAAGGGTCATGAGCAAAAATCGAACATGGAGTGACAGGCGATCGACCGCGGGTTTTTCAATGGTCGAGATGATCGTGGTGATCGGAATCATTGGAGTCCTCACCGCGCTGGGTTCCGTCGCCTATGTGCATCAGGTAGGCAGCAGCAAAATTTCCGCCACGGTTGGAATCGTGAATACCAATCTGGTTCAGGCGCGCCAGATGGCGATCGCGATGCGGCAGTCGCGCCGGGTGGCGATTGATCCAGGCGAACTCGACGGATTCAGCGGCCGCAATTTCTCAGGATACCGCACCCGCCGCGCCCAGATATGGATCGAAGGCAAAATCTGCGAAGAATTCGGCTTCGAAGAAAAAGCCTACTGTCAGGACCCGCGAGGCAATACCGATAACAACTACTCCATTACCGATCCCGATTACCTTCCCGACGGCGTGTCCGTCGTCGGCGTGGGTGAGGTCGTCGTCGGCGTCGGCAACGACGATCCAGGCGATGGACAGAGCACCTACAATCGAAACCTGTACATCGAATTTAATCCACGCGGTCAGTTGAGCAAGATTTATTTCCAGGGCGGTGAAAGCGCGGCGCGTCCCAAAAACCGCGCCGCCATGATCTACATCGCCCGCGACAACGAAATATTTGATATCGCCAATAACGGAACCAAAACCTACGCCGATCTCGTCAACGGAAACATCCAGTTCTCGCAGTGGAACTTTGACGACGGCGTGAACGCCCAGCAACGCTACAAGATCGGAACCATTGAGATTTTGTGGCTGACCGGTAAGACGCGAACCTACGATTTCGCGATCTTTGGACCTTGGCCCAACGACGAACCGAATCAAGGGTAAATCTGATGGAGGCCCCCATGTCAGTACGAACGAATCGCCGCCCGGTACGCACAGAGCGCGGCTTTTCATTGATTGAAGTCATGATCGCCGCCACGATGTTGGGCCTGGGTCTGCTCTCCATCGTTGGCGTGTTCCCTTACGGCATCGAAGCCAGCAAGCGTTCTGAAAACGTTACGCAGGCCTCCCTGCTGGCGCAGAGCATCTTCGAAGGCATGAAGACCGATCCGCGGAACTTCCCGATCATACCCGGCGCCGACCTGACCTTGATCCCCATGCCCGGCAATGGATACGACGACGACGAAAACAACAGCGTTTACAATCCACGAAACAACCGCAACCCGTTCGACCTCAACAAAAACGGCCTGCCCGATGCGGATTACGACGGCATGCCCGAGTTCGACGCCCTCGCACAGCGTCTGGGCATGAGAAACGTCCGTGCGAACGGATTGGATGACGACGGCGACGGCGTCATCGACGACAACGGCGACAGTTGGTCGGCCAATCTGCAAAGCGTCCCGGCGACGTTCTCGCGCTGGGCGCCGGACGGCATTTTATGGTATGACCCCGAGCCGCGTATCGATGAAGAATTTCCTGATGGAATCGACAATGACGGCGACGGCCTGATTGATGAAGACGTCCGGCTCGCCTCGGTGCGGATTCTCAACTCGTTCGTCTTCCTGCCCACGTTGGCGGGCGACGGCGTCGATAACGACTTCGATGGCGAAGACAACGACGGCGATCCAACCACCCCCGCCATCGCGGACGGCATCGACAACGACGGCGACGGTCAGATCGACGAAGGCATCGACGAAGAAGTATGGGACGGCCGCGACAACGACGGCGACGGCAAGATCGACGAAGACTGCCAGCTGGCCGCGTTTCCGCCCAGCCCGGCGCTCTTCCCCGCCCCGTATAACAAGTTCGGCTGGCAGATCCGCGTCGGCGTGGTTCCCGATAACGGACGCTGGGGACTGGTCGACGTGAACGGAGATGGCATTCCCGATCTTGGCGACGGCATCGATAACGACGGCGACGGCCTGGTCGACGAAGAACTGAAAGACGGCCTCGACATGGATTTCCCCATCGTGGCGCGGCGGCAGCGCGGCGTCGGCTTTCTGCGCGGATTCACTCGCCCGCCCGGACAGGACGGTCTGGTCGATGAAGACTGCGTGGCCTCGCCGTTGCCCAACTGGCGCCGGGTCGAGATCAAGATCACCTGGGGCGGCGACGGCAAGGATAACGATGGTGACCTGACCCGCGTCGACCCCAAGAGTCAGGCGGCCTTCGGCGAGATCGACCCGCGCGAGACGCGCCGCCAGCGTATCTCCTACGGCTCGATCGAATGGGGAATCGATGAAGAAAAACGCGACGGCCTCGACAACGACCGCGATGGTGAGGCCGACGAAGATACCTACGAAGACGAGTTTATTCTGGTTGGCTTTATCAACCTGCAAGACCCGTCGCTGTCGTTCACGCTGAACAGCGGACAGCCGCGCGGCTTGGTCAACAGCATCGAAATCGAGTAAGGACGGTAGGCGAAGGAATGCAGGCGGAAGCAAAGGAAGCAAGCATGAGCCTCGGAATGCCCACACGGATTAGAACCTCGCGCGCCCGGCGCCCGGCGAACTCGTTCGCGGCGCGGGAAGGCGCCTTCACCCTGGTGGAGTTATTGATCTCCGTCGCGGTGCTCTCGATTCTGGCGGGGATGGCGGCGCAGACGTTTAAAACCGTGCTCGAAGCGCGCGAGATCGCCGTTAACCGCCTCGAACGCAACGAAACCGCGCGCACCGCGCTCGATTTCCTTTCCAGCGAGCTGCGCACCGCGTACCTCACCCCCGATTCGGTGAAGCCGCTTCTCCCCTCGGGGCTGAACACCGCCAACCAGACGGCCCCGCGTTTTCGCTTCGCCGGTCTCTTCCGCGATCTCGAATCGAAAAACTACACGGAGATTCCGGGCGCCGGCAAAGATGACGACGGCGACGGCGACAAAGACGAAGAAGCCCTCGACGGCATCGACAACGACAACGACGGCCTTATCGATGAAGACCTCGGCGAAATCCCCAGCGACATGCTTCACTTCGTCACCGCGGTTGAAAATTCAGGCGACATCATCCTGACCGAAGTGTCCTACGGTCTCGATCCCAGCGGAACGCGGCTTGTCCGCCGCTCCCAGAACCTTTCGCTGGGCAGCAGCTCCGCCAATAACCAGCGCGAACTCGCCGACTTCGGTCAGTTCATCGACAATCAGACTCAGGAGCCGCTGGTGCCTCCCCCGCTGGTCGTGGGGCAGGTGCAATCGCCCCAGATGGTAAACCGCACGGTCGCGAATTGGGACAAAGGATCTGAGCTGGGCTCGCTTACGGGCAACAGCACGGTGCTGGCGAACAACTCGCCCGCCAAGATTTTTGAAGTACTGGCCTACGACATTCGCGGGCTGCGCGTTCATTACTGGTATTTCGATTACAATCGCGGCGGCTGGCGCTGGACCCCGGAGTGGGACTCGGCGCGTGAGACCGCCCTGGTGCCGCCCTCGCAACGCATCTTCAACGCGCCGGCGGCCAACAACAGCATCGAAGGCAACACGCGGTTGAGCTTCGCCAACGTGATCGTCAACGAACTCGACGACATGTATCCGCGCGAGCCGTTCAACCTGCAACGCTTTCAGGTATCGGACCCGACCACGATCATGTCGGACGATCAGTATAAAAACGTCCTCGAACGAATGATCAAACGTACCGACGGCCTGCCCAACCTGGTTGAAATCACCATCTGGGTGCAGGACCGCAAACGACAGGAAATCCCCATGCCCTACACCACGCGCGTCTTCATCCCCAACAACTACCGCAGCATCGGTCTGGGATGACGCTTCGCCGCGAACCCGCCCGCGAGGCGGCTTCGCCGGGTCATGGGATACGCAGGAAATGACAAGCCGATGGCGGGCGCGCGCCTTCAACCGGCCGCGCCTCGCACGTGAAACGAAAAGGGTTGAAGCAATGATGCAGTTACCGCGGAAACACTATCAAACGACTCGGGATCGCTCTTCCGAATCCGGCATCGCGCTCTTGACGGTTACGGCGCTGCTGGCCATCTTCGCGATCATTCTGACGGGTTTCATCTATACCATCCGCATGGAAGAAATCACCGTCAAAAACTACGCGCAGAGCGTCAACGTCCAACAGGCGGCTGAATCGGCCATTCAGGGCGTACTGGGCCAATTGTCCAATGACCTGTCGCCCGGACAGGAGCACGTCGTGCTCGGCCGGCTTCAACCCAAGTACGTATCTCAACTCGATCCGTGGTACCTGGGGTACGAAGGCCAGACCACGCCCGAGATTCGCTATGACGCCCGTGCCTTTATGAAAGACGAGCGCCCCGAGGCCGTGGTCCAGCGCACCGGCCTTCGCATTCTCCCCACGCCGATTCCGCGCGGCATTGATGAAGACCCGCCCGGCGACGTCACCGGTCAGCGGCGCATCGGCTACGCCGGGCGCGGCGATAACAAGCCGGGCCTCGGCGGAATCGACGACAATCGCGACGGCATCACCGGCGAAACCAAAGATCAGGCGGATCTGCTGAATCCGTTCGACGACGATGAAGATTTCCGCACCGATGAAGACCACTACGACGTCCGCCGCGACGGACTCTTCTTCACGCCGGGTACCGGGTATGACAACGACGGCGACCTGGTGGGCGTCTTCGATGAATCGGCCAAAATCAACCTCAACTTCGCCGGCAATAACAACGGCTCCGGCGGCTCCTTCGTTTACAACCAGGGCGTTGGTCCCAACGAACTCGACCTGCCGGTGTTTTTGTACCAGCGCATCGTCCAGTATTCCCGCAACGGATCGGTCGCCCAGTTCAGCGAAAGCCAGGCCGAACAACTGGCGCAATATATCGTCAACTTCCGCAACGGCAGCGTGAGCGACGGCGGCGTGACGGTGAGAAAACCCGGTGAAGATAACAAGGACGACAATAATAATAACAACCCTAAAATTCTTGAGGTTCAGGATTTCGATCAGGCGTTTAACACGCCAAACTTCAACGGCCAGCCCTTCGCCATCGTGGGCAACGACGCCGATGACGACGATGACGGCCTGACCAATGAAGAAGACGAAACCTATATCGCCGCCACCACCATCAACTCCAGCGGTACGCCTCTCGACGGCCCCATCGAACAGCGCTCCGGCAACCTTGAAGACTTCCGCCCCGGAAACCGCATCGACGATAACGGCAACGGGTATATCGATGAAGAAGACGAGGGCATTGACGACCCGTCCGAATTCGACGTCTACAAGCCCAAGGGCGACGACCGCCCCTTCGCCACACTCGACGACCTGAAACTGCTGCAACCCATGCGGGGCGTCAGCGACGCGGTTCCACCGCGCCTCGAATCGCCTCCTCCCACGATGTTTAACATCCTGCGCAACTCCACCACTATCTGGAGCCAGTCGGATGAAGTCGCGGGCCCGCTGTCCGGTAAAAATAATGAAGTCGGCAAGATCAACCCCAACGCCGCCTACAACTGGCGCGCGCTCGATACGTGGAACGTCGGCGGTGGAAAAACCAAGGTCGCTGATTTCCAGTATGGCCCGCCCCTCAGCGTGCGCGATATGTTCGTCCTTCAAGTCGACAACGATCAGGACTGGCAGCACGAAGCGGAAGCCGACGTCACCAACGGCAAACCCGACGGCATCGATAACGACGGCGACGGACTGATCGACGAACCCTCCGACGACTGGGATGGAAATTTCTACCCCAGCCCCGACTTTGACGGATTCGGTGAAGCCGATCTCGGCTCGCCTGAATTCCTTGAAAACGGCAAGGACGACGACCTCGACGGCGAAACACGCGATGGAACCATCAACAGTCAGGACGCCGAAGGCCGCCTGCGTCGCCTGCCACGCGACAAGACCGACTACGCCCAGCGCCCGCGCGACGTCAATGACAACGACATCCGCCCCGGCATGGTCATCGAAGGCAACGGCCAGGACGACGACGGTGATAACCTGATCGATGACGACGGCGATTTCAACGGCGATAAGATGCTGACCTATGACCCCGAGTGGCACCTCAACGAAGACGACTTCGGCGACCTCTCGGGCGACGGCTACCCGGGCCTCGGCGGCGATCCCGACGCCAAAAAAGACTCCGCTGAAGGCGATATCGTCACCGCTCCGCAGGAACGCGACGACTTTCTCTATACCAGCTTCGCCGACGACGACTGGGATGGTTTCGCCGACTTTGACGATCCCCAGGTTCTCGCCGCGATGTACGCCCCCGAGTTGGACGGCGTCGATAACGACGGCGACGGTCAGGTCGATGAAATCGGCGAACGATACATCGCCGCGTATGACGACGACGAAGACGGCCGTATGGATGAAGATCCCGCCGAGTTCCAGATCGCCCTCAACCTGATCGACTTCGTCGATACGTGGGGACCCTATACCCCCGCCGAAGACGATGACGTCCGCCAGGTTTTGGGCAAAACCGAAGACGACGCGGTGCTTTCCGACCCGGTCACCTTCCAGACGCTTGAGCTGTACACCTCGCGCCAGCGCGCGTTCCGTATGCACCCCCGGCTGTTGACCGGCCCCAACGCCCAGGCGAAAGACCGTCAGCTCTTCATCGACGAGATGAAGTACCTGTTGCCCAACCCGCCTCAAACCGGGTTGAAGGTCACCTACGAAGGCGTTGAATCGATTCGTATCAATGAAGTGCTCGCTCAGCCGGTCATCCGCCTTGAGATGGAAGACGTGCTCGAATCCATTCAGTACGATCCGTCTGATCCCAATACCGCTCCAGTCGTCACCGCGAAGAAAGGGCGCTTCATTGAGCCGCGCCCCCGCCGCGGCGGCGCGGGTGACAACGGCCAGCTTCCCGGCGTTCCCGCCGATACGCAGTGGTCGGTTGGCGCGATTTCGTCGCGCGGTGGGTTCTCGTTCCCCTTCCCCAACCTGTTCTTACCCCAGGGCTTTCAAAACACCTTCAATCCGGTCGTACCGATGGCCAATCTCGACGCGCTGGCTCCGGCGTTCATCTTCATGGTGACCAACGTCGCGCCACAAGCCACCCAGGTCGATCCCACCATCGCGGCTGAAGACGAAGAAGGCCAGTGGGTGTTTGAAAACATTCCGGCGGGCTTTTACGACGTTGTCGTGTACATCCATCCCAACAACGAGATGGAACCGGAAGTCGAGTATTACTTCAACGAAAAACGGATCCCGATGAAAAGCGATACGGCGGTCGTGGCGAATGGAGTCAAAACGCCCATCGCCAACCTCCAGACCACCGACCCCGCGACGTATGAAGTATTGCGCCGCGATACCGCGCGCTGGGACGACCGGCTGCACGGCTCAACCGAATTCCCCCTGCCTTACCGCCTGACCTACTGGCCCGGCGACGCACAGACCTTCAGCCAGCGATTTGGTGATCCCAAACAAGGCCGCGTCGAAGTGAAAAACGACGGAAAACTGACGCTCCGCATCCTGGCCAAAAAGCCGGACGCCGCCGTCAAACCGTACTACGTCACCTCGATCGACCGCATCGAATTGATTAACCCCTACGCGCAGTACGTTGAACTCGTCAACATCGGCATGGATGACGTCGACCTCGGCGGTTGGACGATCAACACGCCTTACGGTCATTACGTCCTGCCTCAAGACACCGTGATTCATCGTATGAAACCGGCGTATGAAGGCGACGACGGTCAGGATCGTCTCACCCCGAACGGCATGCCCGGAATCGGCGTCCCCTTCGAGCCCATGATCGACCAGAATCGGTTGGGTAACCCGATTTCCAACCAGGACCTGCGCATGGAAGACAACAAGATTCTGTTGGCGTACAACGCGGCGGGTCTGCGCACCTTTATCAGCGATAATTATCCCGAAATCTATCAGCCGCAGGACCGCATCTTCCAGCCGGTTCTCGCCACGAATGAAAAAGCCGACATCGAACGCAGCCTCAAAAGTCTCAATCCCGCCGACCCCAAACGCCCCAACGCTCAGGTCGGCGATGAAGGCTTCCGTCTGTTCGATTATCAGGAAGACGTCCTGACCGACAACCCGCGCCAGAAGATGGTCACTCTCTACGATCCGGCGGGCAATTACATTGACTCGTTCCGCTACCGCACCACCTTCAACAACGCCGTGGTCGACATCCCCAACATGGGCGCCAACTTGGATATCGTCGCATTGCCGGGCTACACCGGCTTCCAGGCCTATGAACGCACCGACCCGACCTACTTCAGAACCCAATCGAAAGTCGATGCGATCACCAATACGTTGAGCGCGGAACGTTTCGTTCCCTCCAATATGATTCTCGACGCGAAAGACGCGATGGTCGTCAATCTGGTTCCCGACCGGGCGTTCAATTTCAAACGCGGCGCCTTCGGCGGCTACACCGACCGCAACCGGGGGACCGAAAGCGATCCCAACAATCGTTCCATTTCCCGCTTTCAGGACCGTTTGATGGGTCCATTCAGCGCGGGCTTCCACGACGCGTGGTGGAACGGGTGGGACTTCATCGGCGATTCGTATGAATACAACCGCGACCTGCCCAAACGCGACGCCCAGTACCGCACGGCGATGGAACGCAGCGCGTCCATGGCGCGTGAAGCCGGTTCTTCGCCCAGCGCCGCCGATAAAGTGCTGTTTTACGATATGCTGGGCGGCTTTGAAAACTTCACCAACGTACAGGACCCGCGCCAGGTTCAATACACCGCTTTCATCTGGCGGGTCGGCCTGCGCGAGCTGATCCGCGCGGGGTACGATCCCGACGTCGACGATCATCTGACGGTGAAAGTCCTTGGCCGCCAGTACGTCACTCGCGTTCCCCTGATCGATAGCGGCAAAACGCTGGCCCATGCGGGCGACATGCTTCCCTTTGATATGCCCGTGGGTGAAGTTCTGGTGAATCCCGCCTTTAACCTGATCGATCCGGGCCTCAACCCGATCGGCAAAGAACCCGAATCGGCCCCCAACCCTGACGATCCCTACTTCGTGGGCTCGCGCAGCACGTCACGTATGCCGGTTTTCGCCAAGCTGCGTAACGGCGATACCGCCTTCACTATCGACCTGCGCAAAGACTACCGCGACCTGTGGAGCGACCTGCAGAACAGTTCTGAATCCGAACCTCAGGTCGAAATCGCGGTGGTGATGCGCAAATCGACCAAAGACGTCGCATCGCCCATCAATCCCCAGATCACTCAGCAGGACCGCCCCGATCTCAGCACGCGCACCCAGATGCCTCTCCGGGATCGCAATGGCGACGGGCAGTTTGAAGACTCGACGGGACAGCTTCTGGCGATGGGCTCAGCCGGCGACGACAACTATTTCTTCCGCGGCGTCGAGTTATTCGGCCGGGGCCGTGGTCCGGGTCTGGCTCAGCAGGCCAATCCTGAAAAAACGATGCAGTATCTCGCCGGCACGCCGGGCCGCGATAACACCGGCTACACCCCGGCGTATCCGCGCCGGCGTCTCGATCTTCGTGGAACATCGCGTGACGAGTTCGACGTGATCGACAATACCGCCTACGTGAAAAACGGTCCGCTGGCGACCATCGGCGAACTGTCGCGGCTTTATACCGGCAAGAAATTCGAAACGGTCAACACGCCCATTATTCCTCAGCGGCTTGAAGACGCCGCCATGCAGGCGGGGCGTGTTCTCTCCAATCCAGCGTTAGCGAAACGCGTCGGCGACAGTAACGACCAGCCCGATTACCGCATTCAGCTCGCTCAGCGCGAGCGGCTCGATCAGTGGGAGAACCAGTACACCCCGCTGTACGACCTGATCACCACCGCGCTCGACGGCGTCGTGCCCGGCAAGATCAACGTCAACACCGCGCAGCGTGAAGTGCTGGCCGCGCTTCCCTTCACTCCTCCGGCCTCACCCGGCAAGTTGGAAAACCTGCGCGTCCGCAGCGAATTCAACCTGATCGCCGCCGATTATATTCTGGAGGGCCGCCAGCCCACCGGACACGATACCAGCTTCGGCGTTCAGGGTCTTAACGATGATCTCTTCCTGTCGGGCTTTTTGAACTATCAGCGCGATGTGGATACCATTTCAGAATTCAAATTGAAAAGCGTGGGACGCGAACCCACCAGCTTCAAACTGTTCACGTACATTAAATCCCAGCGCTTCAACAAGTTGAACATCAAGCCGCAGGACGTGTACGGAACCCAGGTCGATCTCAAAGACGCCGCGTTGACCGCGTGGGAAACCGCCCCCGACGACGGCCCGTATGAAAATCTGGGAACCCTGTTTGAACAGATCACTCACTTACGCCGCCGTGAACGCTACTCAGACGCCCTGAAGCGTGCGATGGACCGCACTGGCGATGGAAAGCCGGACGGCGCCGGCGACCTGCGCGACCGCTTGAATTCTGAAATGCGCCGCGAACTCACGCCGGAAGACATGGAAGCCATGATGAACCGCATATCCAATCTGGTAACGGTTAAATCGCGCGCCTTCGGCGTGGTGGCTCAGGGCCGCATCTACGATAAGGATGGCACCTTGGTGGCCCAGCGCAAACTGGAGTCGGTTTACAGCTCCCGCTAACGGGAAAACGGAAACAAACCGGCTGACGAAACCGTCCGGTTTGCGATAAGATAGTGGTATAAGCGCTTTTGAGGAAACGGGAGCCCGCCGCGGCGAGCTCCGCAAAAAGGATGGACCCATGAAGCCATACAAGATTTTCGCGGCCGCATCCGTGATCTGCCTGATTTGCGCCCTCATCGTCTCGGCGCAGATCACCCAGGACGCCAATTTCGATTTCGACTGCATCAACGAAACGCTCGATCCCGATACGCTTCTCAATAACGGCGATTTTGAACTGGCGTCCGCGGATGGTCAGTTGCCATTCGGCTGGTCGACATCGCAGAGCCCCGCCGTAATCAAATCGCAGTTGGGCCCTCTCACGGATGATACCGGTAACTTTATCACCAACCATTACGCCGAATTCGAACCCGGCGATTCTCTGGTTCAGGTTCCCAATAAAGACTCGGACGTGACCCATACATGGTACAAAATCTCGTTCTGCGCCGATATTCGTCAGGGCCAGATGCGCGTCTTTATCGGAGACAACCAGGTGCTGATCTATCCGGGTACGCCCAGCACAATCGTGGGCAAGGCGTCGTCCAAATCGATGAAGCTGAATTACAGCACAAGCACCTTCGCGCGCATCAACACGCTGAAAATCGTCTTTGACGGCGATATGAACAACCCTGACAGCATCGCGTATATCGATAACATCCAGTTGGTCCCCGCTCCCGGCGGCAACGGCGGCGATGAAACGCCCACCCCCTCGCCCACCGGAACGCCGTTCGACACGCCCACGCCGCGCAATACCCCCACGGCGGCGCCGACCGCTCAGGCGGGCACGCCCACTCCGACTCCAACCCCCAAACTGACCGCCGAGTCGGTGCAGGTGATCGCCAATCCGCCCATGCTTCAGGTCAGCCCTGATGATTTCATTTCGCAACAGGGCGCCAAAAAACAATCGTTCCTGTCGTTCCGGGTCATCGGCTCCAACGGCCAGCCCATCCCCATCACAGCGATCGACCCCAACGCCACCATCGAGTTTCGCGTCGATGAAACCGGTGATGCGGAAAACGTGGGGCTGATCCGCTCCTTTGAAATCGGCGGCGGAACGAATCAGGACGTGACGAACCGCCAGTCCGACGTGCAGGAGTTGCTCGCCGACAATCTGGCTTTCGTTCCGCTGAAACCCTATAACGGCACAGTGAAGGTCGTCGTCGATGTCGAGTTTGAAAGCATGACCGAAGGCCGTAAAGAAAAGAAACGCATCCGGGGCGTCGCGCCAATCGTCATGCGAACCGATCCAGCCTCGTCGTTAACCGATCCCACGGGCCAGTTCAACCCGGCGCAAAACTACCGGCTGGGACGTTCGCCCGGCGATCGTGGCTTCAGGCCCGATCAACGCACCAACCTGTTTTTCCGCGAACGCTCTCAGTAAGTGAAAACCAATTGGTTGAAAACCGCAAACGCCCCATCGGTCGATGGGGCGTTTTTGTTATCGGATAAACGCTTCAATAACAATCACACGTCGCACAACTCAACCGCCTGTCGTAACGATTCCCAATCGTGTTTGGCGCCGAACTCATGAGCCACGTATCCGTGAAACTTCCCTTCCTCGGTTAACTTGGCGATAGCGCGCATGATGCCCCGGTAGTTCAGTTCCTGATCGTCGTCGAGATCCTTGCGTCCGGGATTCCCCGCCGTATGAAAATGCGCCAGACAATCGATGTTGCGCCGGATGGTGCGAATCACGTCGCCCTCCATGATCTGCATGTGATAGATGTCGTAAAGCAATTTGAAGTTGGGTGAGTCGACCCGGCGCACCATCTCCGCGCCCCATTTCGTGTTGTCGCATACATAGCCGGGGTGGTCGATCTTGCTGTTGAGCAGTTCCATGCAGATTGTGACGTTGCGGTCTTCCGCCATACGTATCACTTTTTTGATCAGCAGGTGACAATTTTCATGTGCTTCTTCATCGCTCATGCCCCACCGGCTGCCTGAAAACGTGATTACGTTGGGCCATCCGTTGTCCGCGGCGGCTTTGATGTTCTTTTTAAAATCTTCGGCCAGTTTGTCGTGATTTTCGATCTGGTTGAGACCGTACACAATCGATCCCGCCCCGGGAACCATGGTGGCGATCAAACCATATTTTTTAAGATGCGGCCAACCGTCGGGGCCGACCAGATCGACGCCATGCAGACCCAACTCGACGCATTTTTTGCAGAAGTCGTCCCATGAATATTTGTTCCAGCCGCCGCGCGTCACGCATTGCTTGATCCGGTCGTTTTTTACGGCTCGGGTTTGCGCCCGTACCTTCGAGCCCATCAGCAGAATCGAGGTCCCCACGAAAAACTGTTTGATTACGCCTCGGCGGTTTACATTCGAGGTCTCGCTCATACTTACATCCTCCCTTGTTAAATATGAAAAGCATTCACGCAATAAAAACGTTGTCGTCAGGCATCGTTTTTCTCTGGCTCCCGCATTATACCGTATCGGCCCGCTCCACCTGAAGCGCGAAGATGGATCGAGTTCTCTCCCCTTGCGGTCAAAAATCAATCCATCGTAAAATATCAGTAAATTCACCTGATTACGAACAACGATTGCGAACGAATTCAACTCGTTCCAAGCCCTGTGAATCCCGGGTACGATCATGCGAAACGTTGTGCTGCCCATCGAAAGTTCACGCGCGTCCGGACGCGACCTGCTGCGCGGCGTGGCGAAATACTCCCGCCTGAACGGCCCATGGACCTTCTATTGGGAACCCGGCGGGCTGGATGATATTTTCCCTCATCTCAAATCGCTGAAAGCCGACGGCATCATCATGCGCGATTCGCCTCTGCTGCATGAAGTCATGCGGCTGGGCGTACCCGTCATTGTGGTGGGGCATCACCTCGAAAAAATCCCCGGCATGGTCAACATCATGTCCGATTCACGCACCATCGGGCGCATGGGTGCCGAACATCTGGTGAAATGCGGATTCCATCATTTCGCCTATTGCGGTCTTGACGACAAACCGTGGTCGAACGAGCGCAGCGAAAGTTTCGCTGAATACGTCGCCTCGTGCGGCTACAAGGCCGAGATCTATAAACAGCCCTTTTTCCCGCGCATGATCAGTTGGGGGAAGGAACGAAAATACCTCGTCGAGTGGCTGAAATCGTTGCCCAAGCCGGTGGGGCTGATGGCCTGTCACGACGACCGGGGCCAACAGGTTTTACATGCCTGCAAAGTCGCGAGGCTGAAGATTCCCGACGATGTCGCCATCATCGGCGTCGACAACGACGAACTGGTCTGCAACCTCTCCGACCCGCCGCTATCCAGCGTGGCGGTTAATTTCGAGCGCGGTGGATTCGACGGCGCGGCGGTGCTCGACCGGCTGATGAATGGCGAAAAAGTGAAACAAGATGAGATACTCGTCCGGCCCACTCACATCGTGGCGCGCCAGTCGACCGATGTCACCGCCGTGAAAGATGAGATCGTCGCCGAAGCGGTACGCTACATCCGCCAGAGCGCCAAGGAAAACATCGGCGTCGATGACGTGGTCAGCGCGGTTACCGTATCTCGGCGCGTGTTGGAAAAACGCTTTCGCGATCAACTCGACCGATCCATCCTTCACGAAATCCGCCGCGTCAGAGCCAACCTCATCGCTCAGATGCTGGTCGAAACCAACCTGTCCGTCTCACAGATTTCCCTGGCGATGGGCTTCAACGGCAACGAACACATCGCCCGCTATTTTCAACGTGAAAAAGGGATGAGCCTCTCCGCTTACCGCAAAACCTATGGCCGCCGTTGATGGAAAAATCCTGGCGGCGCCTTCCCGATATCCCGCGTCGAATTATAATGAAAACAAGTTTAATTCGAGGTTTTTCCGGCATGAATATCGACGTTCAACTCAAGGATTTTTCCGGCAAGGCGCCCATTTTCCCTCTGCCGAACGTCGTTCAGTTTCCTCAAACCATGCTGCCGCTTCACATCTTCGAAAAGCGCTACCGCGCGATGTTGAAAGACGCCCTGCTGGGCGAAAAAATGATCGCGATGGGCGTCTTGAAACCAGGTTGGGAAGAAAAATACAGCGGAAACCCCGACATCTATTCCACCGTCTGCCTGGGGACCATCGTTCAGCATGAGACGCTCGCCGATGGCCGCAGTAACATCATTCTCTACGGTCTGCGCCGCGCCCGGGTGAAGAATATCGTATCGCCCAGACCGTACCGCATGGCCGAAGTCGAACTGCTTGAAGAAGACCTGACCGGACTGTCTGAAAAAGACGGCGTCATACTGAACCAGACTTTGCTCGAACTCTACGGTGAATTCGTGGTGGAATACGCTGGAGGATCCAATTTCCCCACGTTATCCGACGCCAATCTGCCTCTGGGCGCGCTGATCGACGCTATTGGGTCCGTCGTGGGACTGCCGACTGACGAACTGGTTTATATGCTCGAAGAAACTCGCGTCGCCGCGCGGGGAGAGTTTATTCAACGCAAACTCCATGAGAAACTGAGACGAGGTCACGCCTCCCGCCGCGATCCGGCGCCGCACCAGATGATCTCGAACTTCGGCCGCATTCATCTCAATTAACCGGGACGTCCCATCCCCACCCGAGCGGGAACGCGCATGATTGAAGCGGTAAACGCGGGAAAACTCTACCGGTTATACGACCGTCCCTTTCATCGTCTGTGTGAATCCATCGGTCTCGCCCGCTCGTGGCATCGCGAATTCTGGGCGTTGCGTAATCTCTATCTCTCCGTCGATCAGGGAGCCTGCTTCGGCGTCATCGGCCGCAATGGCGCGGGTAAATCAACCCTGCTCAAACTGATCTCCGGCGTATCGCGCCCCTCGGAGGGAAGCGTGCGGGTCGAGGGGTCCGTTTACTCCATTCTTGAACTCGCGGCGGGGTTTCATTCCGGTTTCACCGGCCGTGAAAACGTATTCATGAATTGTGCGCTGCTGGGTTACTCCCGAGTGGAAACGGAACGCCTCCTGCCCCACATCGTCGAGTTTTCCGAGCTCGAGTCATTCATCGATCAGCCTCTGCGGACATACTCCACCGGCATGACCCTGCGTCTGGCGTTCGCGGTCGCGGCGACCGTCGATCCCGATGTGCTCATCATTGACGAAGCGCTCGCGGTAGGCGACGAGCGATTTCGCGGCAAATGTCTGCGGCGCATCCGCGACTATAAAGACGCGGGAAAGACGATCTTGCTGGTGTCGCATGATCTGTCCACGGTACGGCATCTATGCACGCATGTCGCCCTGCTCGATTCGGGCCGTCTGCTCGCCGCGGGTAAACCCGATGAAGTGCTCGATCAGTATCTTGAACTCGTGCATAAACATCATACCGAAGAAAAACAGGCTGAATCGCGCGGCGAATTCGGACGCCCCCGCTGGGGCAGCGGACAGGTGCAGGCCAGCACCGTCAGACTGAAGCGCGGCGACGGCGGCGAGACAACCTTCATCGACACCGGCGACGCAGTGTGCTTCGAACTCGATTACCGGGTTGAAAAACCGGCGGAGAACATCGTCTTCGGTTTTCAGATATACCGCTCTGACGGAACATACATTAACGGTTCCAACCATTACTGGCATGAAAATCCTGAAATTTTCCATTTCAACAGGGCGGGAGAACGGGGACGGGTGGTTTGCCGGATCGAAGATCTTCCACTGCTGCCGGGAGATTACTACGTTACGGTTTGCTGCTATATTGTACGCGATGGAATACCGCAGGCGGTCGACCATTGGGAGCGCGCCATGGAATTCACCGTTAGCGAGCGAACGGCGGGCCAGCACGGCCTGATCGCTCTGCCGACGCAGTGGACTCTGTCGCGCCACTCGGCCGGCGCCTCATGGGATGATTAATGGGTGTCAAGAAAAAAAAATCCATGAGCAAAAACTCAAACCAGACCTCCTCCCGTCATCCGCTGGAGTCCGTGTATGGTGAAGGCTATTTTCACGGAGAAAACAGTGGATACTCCAAAGAAGGTTATACGAAAGACCGCCCCGACCGCTCGAAGTTGATCGCGTGGGCGAAGGAGTTCAAAGACGGCGGCGCCCGCTGGCTCGATATCGGCTGCGCCTACGGCTATCAGGTAAACGAGGCCATCAAAGCCGGATTCGACGCGGTTGGGCTGGACGTCAGTTCGTACGCGCTGTCGAATCGTAACGGCTCCGAAGGCGCCTGGATGCAGGGCGTCGCCGGTAACTTGCCCGTTCAAAATGCGTCCGTCGATGTGATCTCCGCCTTCGACCTGGTCGAACACCTTCACTCGCCCGATGAGTTTTTTGACGAAATCGACCGTGTCCTCAAACCCGATGGCTGGGCGATCATCGCCACCCCCGATCCCATCTATTTTCATCGCCCCGAACCCACTCACGTGTATGAGCGCCCCGCCTCGTACTGGATGAATGAATTGAAAAAGCGGGGATTCACCGGCGCGTTGCGTTTTGGCGCGCGCCCCTATGAAATCGAAATCCTCGCCGCGCGCGATCCCGGCGGCGACTGGGAACGCATTCAACGCGAGTTTGAAGAACAGAATCAGCCGAACGCCGCGTTCGTACAGTTCAACGGAGACCTCTACTCGGCTCATCCGCGTGGTTGTGGCGCCCAAGGCCGTTGGATCGATGGCGACATGGTGTATTGGCTCAACCAGTCTGAACAACCCCAACAGGTCCGCGTTATCTTTGAAACCGAAAAAGAAAATCATCCCGACCTGTTTCTCGGCGACCTCAAACTGCATTACGATCAATGTGAAACCAACGGCGAAACGCGCATCCATCGCTGGAAGACGGTTACCCTGCCGCCCGGCGGACGCGATCTGTCCATCCGGGTTGAAAAGCCTCAGGGCATCGCGGGACGATTCGTCTTCAGCGCCGATTCATTAGCGCGGGAAGACTTCGTCCTCGAATTATCGTTCGACCACTACCAGCGCTATCAATTCATCTCTCAGATTCTCTCCGCCGCCGCGCCGAACGCGGAAAGCGTTCTGGATGTGGGCGGCGCCTATGGATACCTGTCGCTGTTTCACCCCCAAACTCGCATCGAACACATCGATCGCACGTGGGAAGACTCCCCAACCGCGCGTGCGTACAGTTCCGATCGCCTACCCTATCCCGACCAGTCGTTCGATGTCGTCGTTTCGGTCGATACTCTTGAACACGTCCCCCTTTCAGAACGGCAGCGTTTCATTGATGAAATTTGCCGAGTCGCGCGTCTCGGCGTCGTGATCTGCGGGCCGTTTGAAGACGCCGGCGTTGAAGAAGCGGAAGGCGTCTTGCGCGAATTCGCGGAAACCCAGTTACAACGCCGTGACCGGTTCCTATCCGAACACGCTGAATATACCTTACCGAACCTTCAATCGGTCGGGGAGATATTCGATCGCAATGGTTTTGACATCACCGGCCTGCCCAACGGGTATCTGCCGCGCTGGCTGGCCATGCAGTTCGTGCAATTCATCATGTGTCAGGCGCCCGAACTCACGGACGGAAAGGCGCGGCTGAACGCGCTGTACAACACGCATTATTACGCGCTCGATAACCGTGAACCCGCCTACCGCATCGCGGTCATCGCATGGCGTCATCCGCTTGATGACCACGCGAAGCGAACGCTCACCTCGCTGATCTCTCAGGATCGTTCATCCCCGGCGGAGATGTGGAACATCGCCTCGCTGACCGCCTCGCTCTCCCAGTTCAGGTTGATCCGCGAAAAAGAGGAATACCTGCGGCGGCGCGCTGAGCTCGAAGGCCGCTTGCATGACCATATCCACAACCTGGAAGAATCTCTCAAAGAAGCCGGGAAGCGCAATGAAAGCCTCATGCGCCACGCCGACAACCTTCAGGGGATGGTGGACGAAGGCCGCAAGCTCAATCAGGAAAAAGACAAACTTCTCGCCGCGAAAGAAAGCGAATTTCCCGATCGTCTCAAACAGCATGAAAGCGCGTTGAAAGATCACCAGGCCGCGCTCGAAAAGCACATCGGCAATCTCGAAAAGATCAACGATGAATCGCTGAAACATACAAAGAATCTTGAAGGATTATTGAAAGAAAAAGACGCGCGATCTGTTGAACAGGAAAAACACACGGCCAATCTGGTCGCCGCGCTCAACGAACGGGAAAAACACGCCGCCAATCTGGTCGCCGCGCTCAACGAGCGGGAAAAACACGCTGACAATCTGGTCACCGCACTGACTGAACAGCAAAAACACGCGGCAAACCTGGAAGTTATGTTGAAAGAACGAGATCGGACCATTAATGAGCTCAATAAACGAATACAGGCGTTAGAAAACCGAATCTCGATCCTCATTGAATCCGCTTCGACCGAATCGCCCAAGCCGCTCAAACCGGCCAAAGGCCCCGCGCGTCAGGACGGTGATGAAGGCGCGATGAAACAGATGAGCCGGGTCGAAGAGTTATTCCGCGCACTCGAAACGAGCTTGGCTGATCTATGTGCGCTCATGCAGCTTGAACCACAAACCGGAATGCCGCTTACCGTGCAAACGATTCAAAACCAAATCCAGAATCTGATGGCTGAGCGAGAACGCGATCGTGAGATGATTCACCGCGCGCGAACCTCGTTCGGCTACCGAATGATGCGAAAAACCGGCCTCACTCCCAGTCTGGATGATCCGCCAAGCGAATGAAGATTCTCCAGGTGATTCATGATTTCCTGCCGCGTCATCAGGCGGGGTCCGAACTGTATTGTTACCACCTCAGCCGATCGCTGAAAAAACGCGGGCACGATGTTCGGCTGTTTTACAGCGAAATCGATCACAACAGTCCCGCGTATTCCACCCGTCAAGGCGAAATCGACGGACTCCCTTTCGTTGAAATCGTCAACAATCACGGGTATGCGGGGTTTGAAGAGACCTACCGCAACCCGGCGGTGGAATCGGTGTTTCGCCGGGTGCTCGATGATTTTCAGCCGGATATCGTCCACTTTCATCACCTGCACTCGTTATCGTTTGGCTGCATCGAATTATGCCGCCAGATCGGCGCCCCCGTCGTATTCACATTGCATGACTATTGGCTCACCTGCCCCCGGGGAGGCGGACAGCGATTTCGTGGCGAAGGTAAGGTTTGCCATGACGTCGATCCATCCCTGTGCGCGGAATGTATCTCAACGGCGGCTTTTGCCCATCATGGCGGCTCTCGGCTGGTCAAGCGGATTCTGAATCGTCTGGATCGTCCGGGAGACGAGACTCTGCTGACCGCGATGCGGCGCGGGCGAATCAACACGCCATGCGCTGAGTACGTTGCATCCGGCGTTCTTGATATTGATGGTGACGCGCGGCGCGTCCTGTTCATGCACCCCCCCGCCAGCGTGACGATCAAAGCAAAGCTATCGCCTTCCACGCGTCTGCAAACCGCGATCGCTATGGCCCCCGCCGCCTACGATCGTGAAGGCGACGGCGTTATGTTTCGCGTCCGGCAGGATGGAGAAACCGTGTTTGAACGCGCTCTCGACGCGAAACACGATCCGGAAGATCGCGGTTGGATCGGCGTAGCCATTGATCTTAAACCCTCCAATGGCGTGTCGCGCCTGACTTTTGAAACCCAGGCCTATCCCAACGGACGAAATGAATTCTGTTCCGCCGCGTGGGCGGAGCCCCGCCTGATTGATGGGGAAGCGCGAGCGTATACGCCCAGTTTGACTTCACGTTTTCGCGGGTGGGTTGAAGCGTGGTCGGGACGATGGAGGCGGAAAGAACTGACTCATAAAGTCATGAAGCGCCGTGAAGCGGCGCTGAAACTGTTCCACGATGTAGACCTGTTTATATCTCCATCGCCTTTCCTGCGCAAAAAGTTCATCGAATATGGTATGCCGGAAGAAAAAATCGTCTTTTCCGACTACGGAATCGCCGTGGATGGGTATGATGCCTCCCCCCGAGATCCCAAACGCCCCATCCATTTCACTTATGTAGGCACGCTCGTTGAACACAAAGGGCTGCATGTCCTGATCGACGCCTTTAATCGTCTCCCGCATGACGGCGCCATTCTGAATGTGTATGGCGCATTGAACGAATTCACCGGATACGTAAAACGGATTCAGGAATTCATCAGCCATCCGGGAATACGGCTGCGGGGCCGTGCTGAAAATCAGGACATCCCCCGCATCTTGTCAGAAAGCGACGCATTAATCGTCCCATCCATCTGGTTTGAAAACTCACCCATCACCATTCATGAAGCGTTCCTGTCTCGAAAACCCGTGATCACATCGCGCTTCGGCGGCATGGCGGATCTGGTTCGGGACGGGGAGAACGGTCTGCTGTTTGACGTGGGCGACGCCGATCAATTAGCCAGGCAACTGCGCCGCTGCGTCGATGATCCTTCACTGCTGATCCAACTCCGCCCCGACCCGGCTGAAGTCAAACCGATGGCCTCAGACGCGGAATGGATGGAAGCGCAATATCAGCGTCTTAGAAAAGAGCAATAGCCCTCCTGCACGCTGACAAGACGATCTCATATCGCAATCGCTAACAAAAAAGGCGGCCCGGAAAACCGGACCGCCTTTGTTTTCATCAGAATACGTATCGCTTAGAAGTGATAACCGATGTTGAAGACGTGAACCAGATCGCCATCGCCGCCAACGTCCATGAACATGAAACCATAGTCCAGCGTGAACTGGTTCCACGAATAACCAAGACCGGCGGTATAGCCGCTGATCCCGGCGTCGGCCTTAAAGGCGTTCGCGTCGTCATCGTATGAGTAATCTTCATACATATAACCGGCGCGGACGAACAGGTTTTCAACCGCTTCGTACTCGGCGCCGACGTGAACGCCGAACAGATCTTCGCTGTTGTTGAAGCCGCCGCCGTCCTGATCGCGGTTATCAAAACTGAGATCAAGAGTGACCAGCATGGGGAACTGTTCGGAGAAGTCATACGCCGCGCCGCCCCGGACGCCCCACTCATCACGGTCCGAATCGCCAGCCGCGTCATTAGAGCTGTCACCAAGCCCGAACATACCGTCCAGACCAAAGCGATAGGCTCCATACTCATACTGGGTACCGAAATGGTTGCGATGACCGTCAAAATCGTCGCTCCACGAAGCGACCGTGGTCGGGACAAAAGCGCCGACGTCGCGCAAGACGCTGTCGCGGTCCCACGTGATGAAGCTGTAGCGATAACCGATCGCCCAGCATTCATTGATGGAGTAACCGCCGCCCAGTGAAATTGTGTGACGTTCGAGTTCGGAACTGGTTTTGAAACGCGAACCCAGAATATTAAACGAATCCGAATCCGCTTCATCCTTGCTGTAGTCGTATGAAACGCTCAACGCGCCCCATTCGAAGGGATACACGAGACCAAGCCCCGCGTCCCACAGATCGTTATTGATCGTGGAAACATCGGAGAAGCCGCCGATATCCAGCGAACTGTCGCTTGAAACGTCTCGCAACCCGCCTTTCACCGACAGATAAGTGTCTTTCTGAAAGCCGAGGCTGGCGGGGTTGCCATACAGCGCCATGTCTCCGCCTTTGAGCGCGGTGTATGCGCCGCCCATCGCGGCGGACCGGGCGGGCACGCCAACGTAATGATAGAGGTACCGGTTATACAGCGCCTCGTAATCGTTCTGCGCCTGAGCCGGGGAGGTCCCCAGGCAGACGGTGGAGATCAAGCCAAGCGCCAACAACTTCACGCAACCTCGGATCATGTTTACGAACCCCCACGTCGTTCGGTTTGTTGTCATGGTTATCAGTCCTTATCTCGCGTCTCGAATATACGCGGCTACTCGTTGCTCACTCACTTACTCGCCGGAAGGAGCGGTCAATACGCCCGCTTCCAGATCGATGTAGCCACGGTCGCCGATGATGCCGCGCAACGCCTCGGGCGATGCGACGACGTCCGGACCGAAGACTTCACCGCGCTCATTCAAGACGAAGTACGCGCCTTCGATCTCAACGAAATCAACCGGCAGCGGTTCGCTGGCGTTGGCCCGCAAGACCTCGGCCTGCACCGCGACGAAGCCATCCGCCGCGGTCCACTGAATGATCTGGCCGAATTCATTCAACACGCGGTAACCGGTTACGTTGCCAAGACCATCGGTCAACAGGTCGAAGGCTTCCGGCGCGCCAAAGACGGCGGTGTCGATCGGCGCCAGGTCGGGCACGGTTCCATACTTATCGATCGCGCCTTCACGGCTGAGGATGTAGTAACCAAAGTTGCCGCCGGCCGGATTCGGCACGACTTCGAGATCGACCGCGTTGGCCACCGCCTGAGTAAAGCGCAGGCTGCCGAAGCGGATCGTGCGAATGTATTCCGCGTCGCCGAGGAACTGGGCTGTTCCATAGGTATGGACGTTGCCCATGCGGTCGAGAACCAGGTAGCCCTGAAGCGCGCCGCCGGAGACCAGCGGTTCCATGTCGATAACCTCGCCCGGAACCAGCTCTGAGCCGTCGCCGCCCGCGATCGCCATGTCGGCCGGATAAATCTCGCCGTTCACGTTGGTCACCACGGTGGTGGAGCCGATCAGTTCGAGATCGATCGGTTTGGTGTTGAAGAAGTCGCTGACTTCAAGCGAGGTTCCCGTTTCAGAGCCGCGCTCGACCAGCAAGCCTTTGTACGACAGTTCAATCAGACCCGTGTCAGGACCAATAGCGACCTGAATCGGAGTCGGAGTCACGGTCGGAGTCGGAGTCGGAGCCAGCGTCGGCGTCGCGGTCGGTTGAACCGGAGTAACCGTCGGAGGAACCGGGGTGTTGGTCGGCGGAACCGGCGTATTCGTCGGAGGAACCGGAGTCGCCGTCGCCGTCTCGCCTACCGGGGTCGCCGTCGGTGATTCAGGCGTCGCCGTCGGAGGAACTGGCGTATTCGTCGGAGGAACCGGAGTCGCCGTCGCCGTCTCGCCTACCGGGGTCGCCGTCGGTGATTCAGGCGTCGCCGTCGGAGGAACCGGCGTATTCGTCGGAGGAACCGGAGTTGCCGTCGCGGTCTCGCCTACCGGGGTCGCCGTCGGTGATTCAGGCGTCGCCGTCGGAGGAACCGGCGTATTCGTCGGCGGAACCGGAGTCGCCGTCGCGGTCTCGCCTACCGGGGTCGCCGTCGGTGATTCAGGCGTCGCGGTCGGGGCGGCCGGCGTATTGGTCGGCGGAACCGGAGTATTCGTCGGAGGAACCGGCGTGTTCGTCGGAGTTTCAGGTTGCGCGGTCGCCGTTGGCGGTACCGGCGTATTGGTCGGTGGAACCGGGGTATTCGTCGGAGGAACCGGCGTGTTCGTCGGCGTCTCGACGACCGGCGTAGCGGTCGGTTGAGCCTGTGTCGGGAAGTTGATCGCGCTCGGCTGGAAGGTCAGCGGAATCGTACTGAAGTTCACGTCCTGCGCTTCACTCGCCGCCGGATTGATTGCGATCTGAGTCGAGGTTCCCTGAACGGCGCTGACGGTAAACGTAAGTACCGCGACATTGACTTCACCGGTCGGCGAATCAAAGCTGCTCGCGTTCAGCGCGTTCATCTTTAAGCGGCCCGGTGAAGGAATATTCACCAGCGGAGCGCTCATCTCGGGCGCGGAACCGTTCTGAACATCCGATTTCGCGATCGTGACCACGTTCGAATCATAGGTGATCTCAAAGTCGTAGGCGCCGAGAACCGTATTCGCGCCGACGTTGATGATCAACTGTCCAACCGGTTTTTCTCCCGCCGCGAAGGGCCCGGCGGGGAACACAACCGTCGCGGTCATTTCCGCGACCTGCAACGGGCTGATAAACCAGCTTTCGTTATAAGCGTATTCAAACACTGAGTTAGGGTCGTTTGGATCGGAACGCGTCCCTTCAACCACCTGCTGAATGTACAGCGCGTCGCCGATGTCGACATGACCGTTCTGGTTCATATCGGCGGCGGAGGGATTCGCGACTTCCGCCAGACCAACCAGCGCTTTCTGAATCAAAACCGCGTCGTCTGAATTCACAACGCCGTCATTATTCGCATCGCCCAGAGGCGCGGTATCGATCTGGCTCGGAGCCGGACCATTCGCGAAGGCGAAGAAGATCGAGTTCGCCTGATTCGGATTGGGACGCAATTCAGCGAGAACCTGCTGAATAAACAGCGCGTCGCCGATGTCGATACGGCCGTTCTGGTTAATATCCGCCGCGTCGGGGTTCGGCAGGCTGGGACGAAGTTCGGCGAGAAACTGCTGGATCACCAGCGCGTCGCCGATGTCGAAACGGCCGTTGCCGTTCGCGTCGCCAAGAACCACGGTGTTCGGCTCAACCGTCACGCTGGCGCCCGTGCCGGTAACGGCGGCGCCTTCGGGGTTCAACAGCCCGTTGGCGAAAACGTTGGCGAGGCCGATGTTCGCGTTCAGCGTACCGGCGGCCTGGGGCACGACGGTCAGCGTCCCGATTCGGGTCGCGTCGTTAAACGCGAGGCCGGGGCCTGAGTTGACCAGCGAGGTCTGAACCAGCACCTGGCTGTCGTTCTGCGTCACGATGGGGCCGACGGGGTCAGGCGTCGAAGCCCAGTCGGCGGTAAAAGCGAACTGAGGTGAAGCCACCGTCGAACCATCGAACTGGAACTCCAGCAGATAAGCGCTGAAGGGGTCGGACGATTGCATGTATACGTCGAAGGCGGCCGCCTCGCCCACCTTCACGCTGTTTGACTGCGGGGTGAGTGATACCGCGCCCGCCGCAAACGATGACGAAACGCTGACCAAACACAAGATTGTAATGAGCGGAATCGTGAATACGCGTGGTATCCGCATTGGCGCCTCCGAGCAATTCGTTCTGTCTGTTATTGTTTGTGGTTACACACAACTACTATGCGAAAATACAGGCAAAGTCTAATAACGATAGCGAAATCTCCCGTCAATTTCAACTGGTTATCTTATTTTTTGTCTTCTTTTCTGATATTTTTAACAGTATCTTCGCAGAGGTTTCTATAAGTATAACATAACGCGGCTCTCCCGACTTGCCCCGGGGGTTATCCCCGCTCCATGGTTTGGATCAGCCCGTTCAACCGATCGAAAAAAGATAAACGCCCGTTGGCGGATCATCGATTTATCCCTATGAAAATACTGATGATACAGCGATTCGACCTGAGCTCGGTCTCATGCGCCAGGCGAATCCTCTGTCAGGCGGAACAACTGGCCCGGCGCGGGCATAAGGTCATATTGACCGATTTCATCCACCCCGCCCGCCAGAAAGAGTTGCCCCCGGTGGCGCGGCCCACCGATTTCGGCGCGGAGTTAATCTCTCTGCCCCGGGGCGCGGCCTATATTCGCGCCAACATCCTGCGCCTGCGCCGTATCGAACCCGCGCCGGAGGTCGTCCACTTGTGGAAAGCCTACCCGGACGCCTCCCTGCCCGCGATCGCCCTGGCGAGACATTGGAACATCCCGCTCCATTACGATTGGGACGATTGGGAACGCGGCATCGCCGAAGAACTGACCGGCTCCGCATGGGCGGGCTGGATCGCGGGCCGCTGGGACCGCCTCATGCCCTCGCTATGCGACGGAATGACGGCCGCCAGCGCGTTTCTGCGCCAGACGGCCCTGCGATGGGGCGCCCGCGCGGACCGGCTGTGGGACGCCCCGGTGGGCGCGGACGTCGACCGCTTTCATCCTCGCGAAAAAGACGCCGCCCTGGCTCAATCGCTGCAACTGGGCTCGCCCGTCCTGACCTACCACGGCCAGTTGGAAGTAGCCAGTTACGCCGAACAGGCCGTCGAAGCGCTCGTCCATGTCCGGCGCGAGTTTCCTCAAGCCGCTTTGCTTATCGTCGGCGGAGGGCGAAAACTGCCCGCCATCCGCGCCCGCGCTGAAGCGCTCGGAGTCGCGGATCGCGTCCGCTTTACCGATTACATCGCGGGAGACGAGGTCCCGCGTTATCTGGCGCTGGCCGATCTGGCGCTCGCCCCGTTCGAGGAAAACGACGTGACTCGCGCGAAGTCGCCTCTCAAGATCGCGGAATATCTGGCGATGGGGCTTCCCGTTGTGGCGTCGCATGTGGGCGAGGCGCCGGTGATGTTGAACGACGCGGGTATCTGCACCCCGTGCGGCGACGCGGCCTCGATGGCGAACGAAGCGGTGAAATTGTTGAATGACGCGGAGACGCGCCACCGCATGGGCGCGGCGGGCCGCCGCTTCGCCGAATCGAAATACAACTGGTCCACCCACGCCGATTCGCTGGAAGAAGCCTACCGGATAGAGATCAACGCCATGCGTTCATGATCCGCTATCGCAGGCGGTCCCATGACTTCGTGGTGGAGGCGGGTTCGACGGGCAATTGAAGGAGGAAGACCTTCCAGTCGTTGAGCGGCGCCATGCCGGGGACGAGGTTGTTCGACTGCGACGAAAACGCCACCACCGACCCATCGTAATTCACCGAAGGCGTACTGAATCGCGCATGCATATCTAAAAAGGGTACATCATTGTCATTCAGAACAACGTCAGTTTTGCTGGTCACGGTATTGTATCGGTATATCTTCAGTTCGTTATAATTATATTCCGCCTCCCCGTAAAAAACGAAGCGTCCGTCGCCGCTAACGCGGGTCCAGTACGGACCGACTGGATCATATCCATACACAGCCCCTGTCGTAGTTCGGCCTTGCCACGGTAATTCAGGCAGATCGGCAATAGCCTTCATTTCTCGGGTCTGGCGGTCAAAAACATACACGTGCGCCCAGGCGGACGCGGCGTTTGGGTCGAGGTTGGAGGCCCGCGACCAGAAAGAAACGATTCGGGCATCGTCGCTCATATCGGCGGATAAGGTCAGATCAAAGAAGAGAAAACGCCAAGGCTGCACTGCAATGTTGTTGTTGTTATTAGCAATCTCACCATCGAAACCCATTGTAATCAGATCATTCTCTCCGTTCTCGATGTCTTGCACGATCAGGTTCTGCCAACCGGGATCGGAATTTTTATATTCCTGATCCGAAGCAAACTCCTCGTTGTTAAAAATATTTGTCGAACTGCATTCCATTAGAATATAACGTCCATCGGAACTTGCTTCCAAAAACCGAACTTCTCGATTCAACGTTTGTCCAAACTCATTCCGCCCAAGACATTTCACTTCCCCTGTACGCCAGTTCTGGCGGTAGAGCGTACCAAAATTAAAATCCGTATTCTCACACATCACGAATTCAGGGCGTTTGGATGAAGAATAAAAAACAAATTGCCCACTGATGTCCAGTTTCCCTTCCCCGTTCTGGTTCGACGCCGCATAGCCATCCACCAGTGGCATGGGAGCAACAATCTGAAATGGATCGCGAACCCACAAATAAGTCGCTGGCAATGGTTGTTTGTCATTAGGAATTCCAAGAATTCTTTCCGTATTGGCGGTAAATGCTACTAAATTTCCAGTAGATTGAATCCAACTCGCATTGCAATGGAAAGCATACGGCGCAGCGTCCGAATGAGATAATACATCACCAGATTGAGTCTTCGAAATCAATTCCACTTTCCTCGTTTCAGTGTTTAGTAGATACACCAAACCGGAAGAACCAGATGACAATGGACGCTGCCCCGGTGACAAACCGCCAAACGCGCTAAAGCCAAGCCAATCACCACTTGAATCAATTACTGGCATGCTCGCATAATAATAGTGGCCTTCAGAATCAGTTGAGCATGGGACTACTCTGCCAGACATTTTTAGTTCAGCATTAGCAATGCCTGCAAATATTAAAACATGCAAAAAAGAGACAAATTTCGATTTCATGACGTCACTTCACAAATTCGAATGAGGTAACCCGCCGCATATAATGCGTTCCAGTTACAAAGCCATCATGAATGGTTCCATTTGTGTCGTTCACTTCCATCGCGTAATACATCGCATTGTAACGCGCGGTTGTTTTATCGGTATCGCCAATGATCGTTGGGTAACTGATACGCTTTTCATACCCTTTCTCAACATCAGCCATATCGATGGCGATTCGCGGACTCCAGTCATTCAGAATCATATCGTGCCAGTCCGTCTTCGCCGGATTGGTCGCCTCCTGAATGTAGAAATACCCGTAATTCTGCGCGTCCATGGTAATCATAACGTAGCGTTCCAGGTACGTATTCCAACTGACTTTACCATACACGCCGGGATCGGGCAGAACCGCCGTATCCAACCCCTTGATCGCGCTGGTCCATTCATCCGCGCGTCCGCTTCCCGTGTAATATTCATGGTGTTTCGTCCACGGGTTAGAGTTGCTGGCGTAACCGCTGTAGTTTACATTGTATTTGGGAGCCCGGGCCACGCAGACGTTTTCTCTCGCCCAGTATCGAATCCAATCAGCCCATTCCGGATCGGATGAAGAAGGCGTAGTACCAGCAAGAGTCACGCTGCTGATGAATGAATTCCAACCGTAATCGGGGTAGGCGACCGTTACGCTGGGGTCACGGCTTTGCTCGCGCGTATCCCACCAGCGGGTGTAAAACATGTAATAATAATCGCCCAGTTCGATTACCGAGGGACCGCCCACCCCAACTAAACTGAGAGGCTCGTAAGTGGGGCCACTGATCGGACCGCCGGTAAGCACAAAAGTGGTCGCAGCCGGATGAAATGCGATCGCTTCACTCTGCCAGTGGGTTAATACCGGCGTCGCGCCGTCCACCAGCGAACCGCTGCTGTCATGCATGCGGGTAAAACTGATTGAATTGCTGGATCGGGCGTAGACGATGCGGCTATACGCATCACATCGATTCGGATATTTCTCGTGGTAGAGTTGAGGCGGATCTGAATAGATGGCGTCGAACTTGTCTTCCGCCGAGCAAAAAGCATGTACGTATTGATAGGGGCCGTCGTACCCGGTCACCGTACCCGTAATGGAAATATAGTGATCGAGTTCTTCATCGGGGTCCGCCGCTGGAATCAAAACTTGCTGCGGCCGGCTAGAGCCGTCTTTCAAAAGATAATCCTGCAAGTCTGCCTCATCGGCGTATTGCAATTTGTCGTACAAGTCAAAATCAAAACAAAAAGTTCCATCCGTTGGAT
>WGLV01000066.1 GCA_016125385.1 bacterium | reverse complement strand
GGTCTTTCCTTCAAGCATTGTGGGGATGGCTTTCCGGCGCCACCGTGTTCAACCCCGCGGCGCCGGAGACAATACTGTATCGGCGAAAGGCCGATTTTTGCAGCCCACCGGTCATACCGGCGGCCCGATTTTGAGACGGCCGGGCTTTACCGCGCTGGTTGGCGATGGCGGCGCCGGGGTCAAGTCACGTATCGAGTTTAAAAATCTTCCTGAGGTTGATTGGCGCTGGGCAGCGCCATCTGGGGACGTCCGGTGAAGCGGGCTTCGGGGTCCTGAACCTGACGCGACTGCATCCGCACCGCAACCAGCAGCGCCACGCCCGACATGCTGGTTAACATGAACGTGCCACCGAACGAGATGAAGGTCAGCGGAAGCCCCGTCACCGGCAACAACCCGGTCACCATGCCGACGTTGATAAAAATGTGGGTGAAAAACAGTGCGACCACGCCGGTGGCGATCAGCGAGCCCTCCATGTTGACCGAACCGATGGCGGTATCGACTCCCCGCAGGATCAGCAGGAGAAACAGCCCCAACATCACCGCGCCGCCAATGAACCCGAGTTGCTCGCCGAGATTGGGAAACGCGAAGTCATGTTCGAACTCGGGGAGGAATTCATACTGCGCCTGGGCGCCCTTGCCGAGCCCTTTTCCATGAAAACCGCCGGACCCCAGCGCGATCTTGGCCTGATAGATGTTATACCCGACGCCGCGCAGGTCGTACTCGGGATCGAGGTAGACGTTGATGCGCTCTTTGGCGTGGTTGGGGGCTTTCTCCCAGATTTTTTCTCCATACTGATAAATACCGAAAAAAGCAATGAACGCCAGGGCGAGAAAAGGCAGCCAGACCGTCCAGTTCACGCGGCGCCACACCACCAGCAGAATGAGCCCGAACATGCAGGATATCCATAATAAGAGCGCTTCGATGGTGTGAATCGCGCCAAGCAAACATAAGGCGGGCGAGAGAATCAGCAGCAGATGAGTCACCGGCATACCCGCGACGAACATCATCACCAGCGTGACGGGCCCGAAGACGGTGGCGGTGCCGAGGTCAGGCTGTTTGAGAATCAGCACAGCCGGAATCACGCCAATGGCGAGAGGCTGAAGCACATCGGTCAGTCGATTCCATTGGCCGGGACGCATTCCCAGCCATCGCGCCAGCATGAGAATGGTGGTGAGTTTGGCGAACTCGGAGGGTTGAATCTGGCGTCCCGCCAGACGCACCCACGAGTGAGCGCCTTTGACCTCAGGCGCGAGCCCCGGCACGAAACAGAGGAGAAGCCCGGCGATGCCCGCGATGTAGATCAGCGGCGCCCATTTGATCATCCAACGATAATCGACCAGCATGACGAATATGAACACAGGGATGGCGATGACGATCGATTCAAGATGATTGATCCATTTGGGCGATGAATCAGCAAAGGTGGCGCCGGTGATTGAAGCCAGCCCCAATCCGATCAGCCCGAGCATGAGCAGAATGGAAAAGAAATCGATCTCAAACAGCGATTTGATACGGAACATGGCTACAAACTCGGTTGAGGCGGCGCCGCCGTGGAAAGATCGGCGAGCTGGGTGCGGCCAAAGTAAAGGTCGAGCAACTGTTTCGCCAGCGGAGCGGCTTCTTCGCCGCCGTGCCCGGCGTATTCGAGAATCACGGTGATCGCGATTTTGGGGTTTTCATACGGCGCGTAACAGACGAACCACGCGTGAGTCAAGTCTCCCTTGGAGGTTTGAGCCGTGCCCGACTTGCCCGCGATTTCGAGTTCGGGGTCGACGATGCGCCGCCCCGTGCCGCTGCTTGTGTTGACGACGTCCCACATCGCCTGATGAAGAACGTCCCACGTGGAAGTGGAAGCCTGTATCACGTTGGAGACGACCGGCTTGAAGTCCTCAACCACCTGTCCATCGGGCGCGACGACTTTATCCGCGACGCGGGGCTGATAGAGAGTTCCGCTATTAACCAGCGCGCAGAGCGCGGTACTGACCTGAAGCGGGGTCAGAACGATATCGCCCTGGCCGATGGCCATGTTGACGGTGTAGCCGGTATACCATGTTTTTTTGGTGCGTGGCGAAGGGAATTCGCGCACGGACTCATCGGGCAAGTCGACGCCGGTGGGGCGGTTGAATCCGAATTCAGACGCCCAGACGAACAGAGAATTGATGCCGAGGCGGTTGACGTTTTCATAAAAGAACACGTTGCACGATTTGGCGACCGCCTGATAGAGATTGAGGTTGCCGTGGCCGCTGTGGAGATGGCATTTCCAGATCGGGCCGCCGGGCAGCGTGAAATAACCCGGGCAATAGACCGTGGCGTTGGGATTAATCTTTAACTCTTCAAGCAACGGCACCACTTCAAAAATCTTGAATACCGAGCCGGGTTCAAACGCGCCGCGTATCGCCTTATGAAACATCGGCTGAGCCGGGTCAGTCATATAGCGAGACGGATATTGAGGGTCAAAACGCGGATTGGACGCCATCGCCAGAACAGCGCCGTTGTTGGGGTCTTGAGCCACGATGACGCCGTCGGACGCGCCGAGGATCATTTCAGCGGCCTGTTGAAGATCTTTATCGATGTTCAGAACGATGTCGTGTCCGGGGGTGGACGGAATCTGACTGATGGGCCCGCCCTGCTGAATCTCGTTTTTATCGACAACGACGATGTTGACGCCGTCCTTACCGCGCAACAGCGACTCATACTGACGTTCAAGGCCGATCTTGCCGATTCGATCGCCAACGCCGTAGTTCTCGTAAAGGGGATTCTTCAATTCACGGGGGCTGACTTCGCCGGTATACCCGATGATGTGCGCGGCCAGTTCGCCGTACCAGTAGCGGCGGGTGGGAACGGGATTGGGAAACACCATCGCGCTGCGGGGAAACTCGATGATGCGTTCTTTGATCGCGACGTATTGCTGCCAGGGAATGCGCGAGGCGACGCGCACGCGATTCTGTTTGTAATAGATGTCGCGTTTGCCGTTTACGTAGCGATATTCAAGCGTGCCGTACGATTCATCGAGAATCATCGACAGCAGTTCGAGCGATTTTTTGACATCGGGAGTAACGACGTTTTTCGCACCGTCTTTTCTGCGGATCGGAATCCAGACGTCGTAATAGTCTTCATCAGAGGCGAGCACGACGTTGTTGGCGTCGAGGATGCGTCCACGCCGGCTGAGCACGGGAACGTTGCGGATATAGTTTTTTTCCGCTTTTTTAGCGTATTTTTCCTGCTGATAAATCTGGATGGTCCAGAGGCGGAAGATCAGGATACAAAATACGGCCACGGTCAACAAAAGAAACGCCTGCAAACGGCGGTCGACCTGGATCGATTTGGCGTGAAGCGGTTGCTTCTTCTTTTTCATTCTGCACAACCAGCGGGAGCGGCGCTCCGGGATTCCGGGATCAGACTTTCGACAACGACAGCAGCGCTACTTTTCTGAAAACAACACCTGGGGAATGCGTTTGCCCAGCCGGATCGGCGACTGTCGCCAGGGGACCATCGCGAATAACAAGCCAGAGACGACCGGCCCCCACAAGACGTAGCGCTCAAACGAGAGCGGGACTTCATAGCCCAGGTATGACAGCCACATGATGACTTCGCCAAAGCGAACGCCCATCACAATGATATAGGCAATGAGCCAACGCGAAATGGCGTATTGAGCCCAAAGCCAGGTACGCAGTTTCAAGACGCCGGCGGCGGCGAGTACGTATAACAACGAGTGAAGCCCGATGTGATCCCACAAGACGGCGTCGAAAGCGATTCCGGCGAGAAAAGCGGCGAGGTAAGCCTCGCCCATCGGCCGGCGCAACGCAAGGTAAATCACGCCGAGCAGGAGAACGTCGGGAGTATATACGCCCAGTTGAGGGAACACCCGTATCGAAAGATCGACCATCAGCGATACGGCGAGAATGAGAAACGACGCCACGGCTTACTCTCCCAACAACAGCGAGAGGATCTCTTCACGATACCCCGTGTTGGTGAAGATCAGCACCGACTGTACCGAATTGGCGTTGACGACGGGTTCGACCAGCACGCCCTGCGATGATGTCGCGTAGGCTATGCGGCCCGCCAGCAGCCCCCGGGGAAACACCATACCGGTACCGGAGGTTCGGACCTCCTGTCCGGGCAGGGGCGGTTTGATTTCGTCGCCAATGCCGGTCAGATGAAGGTCTTCCAGCACAAGGCCGCCATCTTCAGAGCCGCGCAGAATGCCCTCGTAGGGAGTGTTTTCGACGTAGACTCCGATAGCGCTGCCCGGGTCGGTAAGAATCTGTACCTTCGAATAGTTTTGAGACACCCGGCGGGTGCGGCCCACGAGCCCCTCATCGGTCCAGACGGGCATGTTCACAGTCAGCCCGTCGGCGGTTCCACGATTGACGATGATGTCATGGGTCAGTCGAAAATCGCGAAACACCACGATGGCGGCAAGCGTCTGATATTCAACCTCGCGGGGAAGGCGCAACGCACTGATATAGGCTTCGTGGCGCTGGAGTTTGAAACGCAGTTGCGTGTTTTCCTGATTGAGGTCTTTCACTTCAGCGCGAAGGCGTTCGACTTCTTCGCGGGAGGCGAAATTGGCCGCGAGGCGCTGATAGGAATTGGCGCCGAACGAGCGGATGGTTTGAAGAAAGGTAACCGGCGCCATAACCACTTTCTGAAACGGGGTGGTGGCGGTTCGGTTCTGAATGGGGGCGTAAAACAGAATCAACCCCAGCGACGCGACAATGAGCGCCGTTGCAATCAACCGGGGGCTGATCCAGTTGGTTTTTTTGGGGCGATATGGGTTTTTGGTTTCTTTCTGAAAAAACATGCTCCGCGCAACCGTCTTTCATGTAGCGACTTAGGCACGGCATAACCACACCCAAGCGTTTTTCATTATAATCTATTTATGGCGATTGGACAGGAAATTCATCCAAAAAATCCGACGTTTTGCGACAACAACGCAACCCGTTCAGTTCATATCACTTACAAAGCAGAAATCGCCTGATCTCCAGTGAGATCAACCCGCGCGGTCCAGTTTTTCCCTCCTGTTTAACGCCAATCTTCTATCGAATATTGGCATTTATCGTCAAAAG
Source organism: bacterium (assembly GCA_016125385.1). GTDB lineage: Bacteria > Hinthialibacterota > Hinthialibacteria > Hinthialibacterales > Hinthialibacteraceae > WGLV01. The sequence goes on along the minus strand of WGLV01000066.1, from coordinate 14,841 downwards.
CATAAACCATATTACAGTATTTTTTATTTGAAATCAGCCGATTTCTCAAATATTTTCCGTCGTCTGAATGACCGAGCGCAGGCGGTCCATCTCATCGAGCGCTTTTCCGGTTCCCATCGCGACGCAGGTGAGCGGGTCTTCGGCGACGTGGACGGGCAAGCCGGTTTCGTCAGCCAGTAACTGGTCGAGACCACGTAGCAACGAACCACCGCCCGCCAGCATGATGCCGCGTTCCATGATATCGGCGGCGAGTTCAGGGGGGGTGTCTTCGAGTGCGGCTTTCACGGTTTCGATAATGGAACTGATGGGTTCCTGAAGGCACTCACGGATTTCTTCCGAAGTAATTTTGACCGTTTTGGGCAGGCCGTTGATGAGATCACGGCCTTTGATATCGATGTTCTGATCTTCGCCGATCTTTTTGGCGGAGCCGATACCGATCTTGATCATTTCCGACGTGCGCTCGCCGATCATCAGGTTGTAGCTCTTTTTGATATGGGAGATGATCGCTTCATCCAGCTCGTCGCCGGCGACGCGCAAAGAGCGCGACACGACCAGGCCCGACAGAGAGATGACAGCGACTTCGGTGGTTCCGCCGCCGATATCGACGATCATGTTGCCGGAGGCTTCGGCGACGGGCAGCCCCGCGCCGATGGCGGCCGCCATCGGCTCTTCAATCAGCATCACTTCACGGGCGCCGGCGCTGATGGCGGAATCTTTGACCGCACGGCGCTCAACGCTGGTGATGCCGGAAGGCACCGCGATCATGATACGCGGGTTGACCATACGGGTGCGGTTATGAACCTTATTGATGAAGTAGCGCAGCATCGCCTCGGTGACTTCAAAGTCGGCGATGACGCCGTCTTTCATGGGGCGGATGGCGACGATGTTGCCGGGGGTGCGCCCCAACATGTTTTTCGCTTCGCTGCCGACGGCGAGAACCTGATTGGTACCTTTAACGATCGCCACGACGGAGGGTTCACACAAAACGATTCCTTCGCCTTTGGCGTAAACCAGCGTGTTGGCCGTGCCGAGATCGATGCCAAGATCCCTCGAGAAAAGACCCTTCACACGTGAGAATAACATTCCATTGTCTCCTTACGCCCCGGCGCAACGGCGCCTGGCGCGGTGTCTTTCGGCGCGGTTCGAGCGACATCGAACCGGGTTTTCTCAAGTCACGCGCCGGGAAAAACGACGAGCGGCGAGGCCCGGCGGGGGCGCGGTGAGGCATCGCCCGCACGGACTCGGCGCGCGCATCCGGGCGCGGTCCGTTCGCATTATAGAGCCGTCAAGGCGAAACGTGAGGCGCCTCATGCTCTTTTTTCTTTTAATTTCCGTGGACTTCACAGTGGATACAACCCGGCGCCTCGCGTTTATGGCGTTCCGCACGGGCGTCAGCAAGACATCTCATCAATTAAACAAATCCCCCGCCGCGATGGTAACGCGGCGGGGGACGTGGATTCAGGAAAATTCAGGCGGCGCGCTTCGTTTCATCCCATTGTTTCCAATCAGCCCCGCCATTATACGGCGACTTCTTCGGGTTCGCCCTCAGCCGCCGCGACGCCGATTTTTTCATTGGCGGGAGGCAGGGTCTGAACGTTATTGTTTTTTTTATTGAACTGCATGGAGTACAACCGCGTGACGCCTTCTTCCGCCATGGTGACGCCGTATATCGAGTCGCACATTTCCATGGTCTTTTTGTTGTGGGTAATGATGATGAACTGAGACCGGTCAAGGAAATTGCGCAGCATGTTGGTGAAGCGCCCGACGTTGGCGTCGTCGAGCGGCGCGTCGATTTCGTCGAGGAAGCAGAAGGGGCACGGCTTGATCTCATAAATCGCGAAGAGCAGCGCGGTGGCCACCAGCGCCTTCTCTCCACCGGAAAGCAGCGAAATGTGCTGAAGTTTTTTACCCGGCGGCTGGACCACGATCTCGATGCCCGCTTCCATCGGGTCGCCTTCTTCCATGATGAGTTCGGCGCGGCCGCCGTTGAACATGCGGCGGAACGAGCGGTTGAAGTTTTCTTTGACCTTTTCGAACGTTTCGAGGAACAGATCGACCGACGCGCCATGCAGTTCGCGGGCGGTGGCGATGAGATCGGCCTTCGATTTTTCGAGATCGGTCTTCTGCGCTTCGAGAAAATCGCACCGGTCGCGCACGTCTTCGTATTCTTCGATGGCGAGTTCATTCACCACGCCGAGCTGAGCGATGCGGCGGCGATAGAAATCGACCTTTTCGCCGAGCTCCTCATCGGAGCGCTCGTCGCGCTCGATTTCTTCTTTATTGTCGAGCGCGGCGAATTCTTCATTGAGACGCTTGCGCCAATAGTCACGCTCGACCTGCATTTTCATGCGATCCTGCGACATCGATTCACGGCTGGAACGCAGCGTTTCGTACTGCTCGGCGTGCGTACTCTCTTCCGACTCGATCTTGTTGACTTCAGAGCGGATGCCCTGTGATGTTTCTTCGCTGGCGGTGACTTCCTTCCAGAGTTCTGACTGCTGTTTGCGTAAGGCGGCGATGGAGTTCTGCGATTCCTCGATGGCTTTTTCGGTTTCGAGGCGGCGTTTGTCCTGCTGTTCGGCCAGCACCTTTTTTTCTTCGATACCGCGCTGTAATTCACGAAGATGGCGGCTGAAGGTCTCGACGTCGGCGATCCAGCGTTCGCGGTCTTTGCGGCGCTCAAGCAGGCTCATGCGGTGTTCGGCGATGGCGTCCTGAAGCGTTTTGAGTTTTTCGCGCGCTTCCTCTAACTGAGCCGACCAGGCGTTGAGGCCGCGCTCAAGCGCTTCTTTTTTCTCACGTAATTCGGAGAGGATTTTTTCACGATCGGCGGCCTGTTGCGCGCCTTCTTCAAGATTTTTGACGATGCCCGCGCTCTCGGAGGCGAGCGCCTTATCCGACTGGGCGAGACGAACGAGGCGCTGTTCGATGCGCTGGAAGTCATCTTTGGCGATACGCAACTGGTTCTGGACGTCGCGCAGGGTCTGCTGAGAGGCGTCACGTTCGGCGATCAGCGTCTGAATCCGCGCCTGTACTTCCTGCGAACGTTTTTCGAGCCGGGCGCGCTCGGCGTCGAGTTCACGCACGCGGCTTTCAAGCTGGTCGATTTCCGCGGTGCGCTTGAGAATCTGCGACTCGGCGGCGTATCCGCCCGCCACCGCGCCGTCGCGCTCCACCACGTCGCCTTCGCGGGTAATGATTCGGACTCCGGAGGGCAGATCGGCGCGCAAGGCGATCGCCTGCTCAAGGCTCTCGGCGATCAGGACGCAATCAAGCAGGCGGGCGATCAGCGGCCGCCACTCGTCCGCGCAGGTCACCACCGACGAGGCTTTGGGCAGCGCCTGAAGCGGCGCGTTGAGTTCAACCGCGGGCGATTCAGCGGAAACGGCTTTTTGAGACAGGAAGACCACGCGGCCTTTTTTCTGTTCACGCAGGCGGAGGATGGCGCGCATGGCGGCCTGGTCGGTTTTGGCGACGATGGCCTGCAATTTTTGCGATAACGCCGATTCGACCGCGCGGGCGTAGCCGTCATGAACCTTGATGCGCTCGGCGAGCGTACCCGCCATTTCGCTGGCCTGACCCTCTTTGTTTTGAAGAATAAACCGCACGCCCTCGTCGTAACCGGCGAGTTTGGCCTGCAAGTCTTTGAGCGATTCCCAGCGGGATTGAGCCTGCTGCCAGTTGCGTTCGGCTTCGCGCAGCGCCTGGCGGACGTCGCGCTCTTCGTCGTTCAACTGTTTCAGTTGGGCGACGACTTCTTCATACGACTGCTGCAACTCGACGCGTTTTTGTTCAAGGGCTTCGCCGCTTTTTTCGAGTTCGTCGCGTTTCTCACGCTGTTGCGTCAGTTCGGTCTGGATGTGTTCGTGTTCCTGATCGACCTGTTCGCGGCGCTGGCTGTAAAATTCGCGGTCGCGTTCCCACAGGCGCTGCTGATTGCCCAGCTCGGTGATGCGCTGTTCGAGGTTCATGAAGTCTTTGCGGCGCGTCTCGCCTTCTTTTTCGACGGCGGCGAAATTTTCGCGCACGACGCGCAACTGGTCTTCATGAGTTTTGATGGTTTCTTCGATCGACTGAATCTGTTGCGCGAGCCGATCGGCGTTGAGGCGGGCTTCTTCGACGCGTTTCCGCTCTTCTTCTCCGCGCCTGGCGTCGGCCTCGCACTCGCCAAGCAGCCGGGTGCGCAACTGGGCGTATTCGGAGCAGCGGTCGCGCAGGTCTTTGATTCCACTCTCGAGTTGTTCGAGGCGGGCGGCGCCGGCGGCGTACTGATCGCGCTGGCGGCGGTGGATTTCGTCCTGTTCGGTCAGGCGTTTGTGCAGCGCCTGTTTGCGCTGGCGCACTTCACTGAGCTCGCCTTCCTTACTCTGGATGCGGGCGGCGAGAGCCTTCAGTTTATTTTCAACATCTTCGAGACCGGCATGAAGCTGTTTGCCGGACCGCACGTGCAACACGTATTCGGCCTGCATCAACTCGGCGCGGTATTTTCGGGCCAATTCGGCCTGTTTGGCCTGACGTTCAAGCGAACGTTTACGGCGCTGGAGTTCACCGAGGATGTCATTGATGCGCGTCAGGTCGCCATCGGTGCGGTCGAGTTTGCGCATGGCGTCGAGTTTGCGGTGGAGAAAGCGCGACACGCCGGCGGTTTCTTCAAGAAGTTCGCGGCGGTCTTTGGGTTTGGCGCTGACAACCTGGTCGACGCGGCCCTGCTCCATCAGTGAATACGCGCTGGTCCCGATGCCGGAATCGAGGAACAGATCGGTGATGTCTTTCATCCGGCACTTGGTGTTATTGATGAGATATTCGCTTTCGCCGCTGCGGTGGAGCCGGCGGGTGACGGCGACTTCGCGGTACGACACCGGCAGGAGACCATCGGCGTTGTCAAAAGTCAGCGTGACTTCCGCCATGCCGCCGGCGGGGCGGTTGACGGTACCGTTAAAGATCATGTCGGCCATCCCCTGACCACGCAGGCGGCGGGGGCTCTGTTCACCCAGCACCCAGCGGATGGAATCGGAGACGTTGGACTTACCGCAGCCGTTGGGGCCAATGATGCCTGTCACACCCTTGTCGAAGTTGACTTCGACTTTATCGGCGAAGGATTTGAATCCGGAAACCTGCAATTTACGCAAATACATACATATGACCTCGGGTCGTCAATCCACGAATTGACGGATATATCCCTCAACGGACAAAGCATCCCAAACAGTACGGCTCACTATACCGATGGTTAGCGGGGCTGTCAATCAAAAAAACTGCATAAAGTGGTTTATCAACAAGGCATCCACAAGATATAGTATTGAATTACAGTCAATTTAAATGTTGATTTGAATGGAGTTAGCGTTTTGCGGTTGAGGTGGTTATTCACAAAGGAGAAGTTTAGCACCATACCAGCCAAATTGTGATTATAACCAGATGTAAACAAAAAGGATTTTGTAAAATTATAGTAATTATCAGTTTGATTTTACATACTTTATATTGATTCATATTACACTTTTAAAGGAATAATTTAATTCAAACACTCCATACCATATCTTGGGTGTTCAATTCTGGAATATTTTCGATCCCAAGGCACGGTTGAAGGGTGGGGGAACCATCCGAGGCTCAATCAATCGTGCTTATCAAAAACATTGAATCAATCTTGTGATACTTTCCCAAACGAACATGGATCGAGTTACTCGGCGTCATTCAGAGGGAGAAGCGATCATGAACTCCAGTCGAGCGTTTACTCTGATCGAGATACTGACCGTTGTGGTTATTATTCTGATTCTGATCTCGATCATGGTCCCCAACTATTACAACGCGGTGTTGAGGGCGAAAATCACCAAATCGCAGGCGGAAATCAAGACGCTGGCGAACGCGATTGAAATGTTCAGGCTGGATACGAATTTTCTTCCGGTGGATGGAGCGGACGGATTTACGGACTGGGGGACGGAGCGAATTCAGGACGATTTTAACGGCGTCGGCCTTAGCGATCACGACAAAGGGCGCAGCATGACGGAGGTATTCGCTCCACTTACGTCGCCGACCGCGTATTTGAGCCAGATTCCGGTCGATCCGCTTCACTCAAAGCGCTATACCGTAATTTACAAAGACAGCTGGCTGGGAGAGTATTATCAGACGACCGAGTATTATTACGAATGCAACGATCCGGAGACCGGCGAGGAGGGCAAACAGCGGGCCATCAACTTCAAATATCATCCACCGCTGAAACGGGGTGATTATTTTTTGCGAGGCTGGGGGCCAGCGTCATTTTACGCCTATGGCGATTTTGAAGGGGAAGTCGGTCTGACCGCGTGGGATACCCCTTATAACAACAGCAACGGGCTGCGCAGCGCGGGCGAAATCGCCTATCATTCAGGCGGCGGCTTCATCAAAGTGAAATACATCAGCGAAGAGAAGCCGGAAACGCCGGTTCCATAGCATCTGACAAAACGGATTCGCATCTTATTGTTCGCCGCCGGAAAGGGGATTTGTCATGTTTGACCGATTGTTCTCATTTGTTCGACGCCATCGAGGCGTTGCGCTGCCGATCATCCTCCTTCTGACGGTCTGTGTTTCGATTGAGGCGCGAGAGTGGCCCACAGCGGCGCCCGAAGACGCCGGCATGTCGTCGGCCCGGCTCGACCGGCTCGACCGATACATTCAGAAAGCGATTGACGATCAACAGGTGGCGGGCGCGGTGGCGCTGATCGCGCGCGGCGGCTCGATCGTTCATCACCGCGCGTTCGGCATGCAGGACGCGGACGAAAAAATTCCGATGAAAACCGACTCAATGTTCCGCATCGCGTCGATGTCGAAAGCCATCACCACCATGGCGGTGATGATGCTGTATGAGGAAGGCGCGTTCTTTCTGAACGATCCGGTATCAAAGTACATCCCCGAGTTCGCCGACATGAAGGTGCTGGTTGAGAATCCCGGCGGGGGTTACCGGCTGGTCGACGCCGAGCAGCCGATCACCATCCGTCACCTGTTGACGCATACCTCCGGCATCACTTACCGCTTTATGAAACGCCCCTATCTGGCGGAAATGTACAAGGAAAACAACATCCATAACGGGATGGTCCCTCTTGACGAAACCATCGGCGACATGGTGAAACGCCTGGCGAAATTGCCGCTCTATTGCCAGCCGGGTTCAAAATGGGAATACGGTCTCAATACCGACGTACTGGGGTATCTGGTGCAGGTGGTATCAGGCAAGACGCTGGGCGAATTCTGCAAGGAGCGGATTTTTACTCCGCTGGGCATGAACGATACGACGTTTTACGTCACGCCCGAACAACGCAAACGGCTGGCGGCGGTGTACGAACCCGACGGCAAAGGCGGCATCCGCAAATGTAAAGACGGCCTGCTGGAAGGCGACAGCGTCACTTATTCAGTGAACTACCCGTACGATGGCGCGGGGACGTATTTTTCAGGCGGCGCGGGGCTGGTCTCCACCTCGGGGGATTACTGCAAGTTTCTGATGAACCTGTTGTTCAAGGGCCATGGGCGCACAACGCACTCGCCGCTGAATTCGCTGTTGCTCAGCCCCAAGTCGATTGAACTGATGACCACCGTTCATACCGGCGATTTTGAGATTCCGTTTCGCGGGCCGGGGTACGGCTTCGGGTTGGGTTTCGCCATTCTGCGTGATCCCGGCAAGGCGGGCGAGCTCGGCACCGAAGGAGCGTATGACTGGGGCGGATTTTTCAGCACCACTTTCTGGGTCGATCCCGAGGAAGGGCTGATCGGCATTCTCATGACGCAGAAATATCCCGGCGGGGGCATGGACCTGCTCAACAAGTTTAAAGTATTGACCTACCAGGCCATCGCCGAATAGCCGATCGCTTGCGGCTTCCCAATACTTGGGGCATTTATAATTTAGCGGCCCCGTTGGGCCTGAACTTGAACTGAGGGTGAATCCATTTCGGTTATTTTGGTGAGCAAGATTTAAGTTTGCAGCATCTCATTACAATAACGCAAACCGCCCCGAGGAACGATTCTTCGGGGCGGTTTTTTTGTTTGAACGCCAACGATCAGTAAACAAGCGTCATCATCGGGGGAACGCGACGTTGCCATCGCTGACTACGCCGTTGCTGGGATCGTAGCCATAGGTATACGGCCAGTCGACCTCAAGGGCGAAGCCGTTGTTCTTGCTGCTCAGATCGGTATCGGCGCCCCGCCCCTGGAGACAATAGCGCCAGGCGCCCGGGCGGCGTGGATCGGCCATGTTGGAGCGGTATACGTTGTCACCCGCCTGGTAAAAATATTTGCCCTCGCCGCGCGGGTCGCAATACTGCTCGTAAAAATCTTCGCTCGCCTCGCGTTTGGTTTTGAAGAACGGGTCTTTGGGGATCTCGGCGATGTACGCCATCGGCGTGGTCAAGACTCTCGACAGACCCCAGGCATTTTCGCTGCCGTCAAAGCCATTGGGCGGGATCTTGCCGCCGTGGTCGAGCGCGTACATCTCCAGCGCCGTCTGACAGCCGCGCATATCGGAGAGGCATCGCGCGTATTTGGCCTTGATCTGCGCATTCAAAAAGTTGGGGACGGCGATGGCGGCGAGAATGCCGATGATCGCCACTACGATCAACAGTTCAATCAAGGTAAAGGCTTGTTTCGTTCGCATCACACCACCTGACGTCGTTTTGTTGAGGCAAGGGGGCGACGCCATACAGCATCGCCCCCCATTTATTCATCGTTCATCGCACACAATCATGGCGATCCATGACACGACTTAGTTGAGCATCCAGTCTTTGATTCCCGCGCCGGTCGGCCCCGCTTTGAGGTTGTCAAAGCGGGCGTGGTTCATGTTCTGCAAGTCGGCGGGCGCGTCGGAGAAGCAGGCGCGATAATGCAGGCCCGCCGGGCCGAAGGTGTAATCGACGTCCTGAACCTCAGCGAGCGTCTCGCCATCAACCACGAAGGTCACTGTTCCATCTGTGTATTCGACGCGGAAGCGATGCCAGCCGCTGTCGGTGAGCGTCATCCGGGCGAAGTCGACGGCGAAGCCCTCGGTTCGGCCGACCGCGTTGAGACGGCCGTTATCTTTCGCGTATTTGCGGGCGATGACGTCGCCAGAATCCGACTCGAAGCTCAACGCGTATCCACCCGACGAGTAGTTCTCGTTACCGGGGCCATAGCCGTCAAGCGAGGGCCTGTCTGGATCGTACACGCTGCAATGCATTCCGACGGAAACGCGATCGAACATGTTTTCAGGCAAATCGAAACGCCAGTCGCACCAGACGTCGGCTTCGACGTAATAATTCATATCGGTATCCTGACCGAAGGCCAGCATGTCCCAGCCGTAGTAGGAGCCGATTTCAACCGCGTATTTCGGGCTCAGCGCGCCGGAAAGCGTGTTGGCGGGGACGCCGGGCATCACGGCATCGTATTCCTGAGCGCCGGGGAAATTGACGACGTATGTTTTATCCTGCGTCACGTCGATCACCGGGCGGACGTCTCCCGCTTCTTCTTCGCCCCATTCACGAGCGCCGCGATAGGCGACGTTCGGGCTCAGGCCAGAGGCGTCAAACTGATCGGCGATGCTTACCGAATCCAGCGATGGATACGCAGCCGCCGCCGCGGTGAAATCCTGCGTCATGGCGGGATCAAGCAGCGACACCGTCACCGCCGCCGGGTCGAATTCGTAACCGGCCATGAGCGGAACGATTCGATACGAGCCTCCGCGTTTCAAATCGTCGAATGAATAGGCGCCGGCCGCGTCGGTCCGGGTCTGAACGAGACCACTCTGATCGATCGCCATGACCTTCACGCCCTCAAGAGGAGCGCCATCCGCCGCGATCGAACCGGAGATCGCGGCGCTTTCAGCCGCGCTGACGAACTGGATTCCATCCACGTAAAATTGGCCAGTGAAGGGGCCGAAATCGGTATCGGAGGCGTCACCCACCATCATCAGAGCCAGATCGGTGATGTCTTTGGGATTGGCGTCGGGATTGCTGGTTCCGTAGCCGCTATCCCATTCCTCCTGCACGAACGAAGCGAGCGAGAGGGTCAGTTTTCGCCACGATGAACTGGCGGCGGTTTCATTGGGTATGGTGTATTTCACCGCGCGGCCCGTGCTGTCAAAGAGTTCCACCACGAAGATCACCTGCCCCGGCGAGGGGGTCATATCAGCGTCGCCGTAGAACCACATCTCCAATGCCGAATACTTCGTCAGATCCAAAGCGGAGGAAAGCCTGGTCTGAACCTTGTTGTACCACCAGCGGTACGGCATGTTGATATCAAGCAACAAGCTGCTGGCGCCCTGCGGCGGCGTATTGGTTTTATCGATCGACCAGGTGAGCGTCGAATCCTGACCGGACGGGGTGTAAGGCCAGGCCGCCGCGAGATCGGCGTCGTTAGCGTATCCTTCAAAATCATCCACCAGCAGGTTTTCCGATTTAACCTTCAGCTGTACGTCATCAATGGAGATGAACGCGTACTGATCGATTTCCTGACCGACCACCATGAAGCCGATCGAGATAATATCGGTTGGGTCGGCGTCGGGCGCGGCCGTGCCGTAGCCCGCGTCCCATTCTTCCTGAGTAAACGAGCCGAGCGACAGCGAAACCTTCTGCCAGGATTCGGTTGTGAGATACGAATCAGGCAGTTTGTATCGCATCGCGCGGCCCTGACCATCGAAGAGAAAAACCACGAATTCGATCAATCCCGGCTTGACGGTTGAATCGCCACCCATCTGGAAAGAGACCGAGAGATAATCATCGAGATTCACCGGTCCGCCGGGGATATCTCTCCGGACGGTGTTGTAGCACCACCGTTCCGCCATATAGACGTCGAGGAACATGCACCGAGTTCCCTGCGGCGGGCTGTTGGTATCCAGCATATATTGCAGGTCGGAGCCGCCGCAGGCGACGCTATACGACCACTCCGCCTGAAGCTGTCCATCATCGGCGTACCCCTCGAAATCATCAATCACGAGATTCTGGGCGTTCGCAGACAGCGCAAGCACCCCGGCCAGCAAGACCACCAAACGTTTCCACATGTTCTACACCCTCCACGCTGTTGGTTTGGGACTGCATAGCGGCAATTCTAATTTAATTTCAATCAATTAGTAATAGGGGAAAATTATTTTTTATTCAGAAAATTAAATATTCATACCTGATTGATAAGATCATATAATTGAGCATGATTCATGCGATAAACCATTGTAGAAGCGTAGCATCCGTCAGGCTCAATTACAAGAATATGAGCATAATATATACCGGTTTTGAATTCAGAATCTGATGAGAAATCACCCCTCAGAAACAGCGCATCGCGGCGGGAGAGGATTCACCGCGCGGTTGTACGATGCGAAAAAAGTTCACAAAAAAATCGCAATCTCCTCTGAATATCCATTCTCTCCGCTTCGTACTGGTATCAGCGCGCTTAAAAAAACACACACGCTTGAATCGCAAGGAGAGGGATCATGAAGAGAGTAATGGCCAAACAGGGATTTGACTGGATCGGATTACTGGTTGTCGCCGCCATTGTCGGCATGCTGTTCGCCGCGGGCGCTTACGCGCAGACCACGGCTGTGGCGGGCGAAAAACTGTTCAGGCTGAGTTTGCAGGAAGAAAAAGGAACCAAGGTCGACATCAGCGTTCCCTTCTCACTGCTTGAGCTGGTGGTCGATTCAGCTCCGAAACCCATTGCGGATGAACTGGCGCGCCAGAAGGTTCCGGTGAAGGAAATCATCGCGGAACTGAAGAAGAGCGTCGGACAGGACCTGGTTGAAATCAAAGGGAAAAGCAACATCAAGTTGGGCGTTGTTCCGTGGCAAAGCGAAGAAGACGACTTTTTACGCGTCCACGTCGAGCCGGGCGACGAGAATACGGAATCGATCAACGTCAACCTGCCCAAAGGGCTGGTGGCGATCGCCTGCACGGCGCTGAAAGAGATGGACATTCAGGCCCCGAACGAAGACATCAAAAACGTGATCGAAGAGATCATGAAGAACGTCAACGAAGGTATGAAAGCCGCCGGTCAGGCGCAGCAGGAAAAACCCGCCGAATAATCAGCCCGCCGATGTTTCACTGAAAACCAGAACCGCCCGGATGCAGCATCCGGGCGGTTTTTGTTTAACGCAATCAATCAAGCGAGACGTCAGGACGGCGGTTATCGCAGGCGGTCCCATGACTTCGAGGTGGAGGCGGGGTCGACGGGCAATTGCAGGATGAAGACCTTCCAGTCGTTGAGCGGCGCCATGCCGGGGACGAGATTGTTCGACTGCGACGAAAACGCCACCACCGACCCATCGTAATTCACCGAAGGCGTACTAAAGATCGCGTCGGGATAATAGATCACATCGTCATCGTGCAAGACCACATCGGTTTCGCCGGTGACGGTGTTGTATCGGTAGATCTTCAGCTCGTTGTAATTGTATTCAGCCTCGCCGTAAAAAACGAAGCGCCCGTCGCCGCTGACGCGGGTCCAGTACGGGCCGACGGGCTTATCGCCATACAGCCCAAACGTGTCACGGCCATGCCAGGGAATTTCAGGCAGATCGGCGATGGCCTTCATTTCGCGGGTCTGGCGGTCGAAAACATACACGTGCGCCCAGGCGGACGCGGCGTTCGCGTCGAGGTTGGAAGCCCGCGACCAGAAGGAGACGATGCGTGCGTCGTCGCTCATGTCGGCTGACAATGATAAATCGAGATAGATATGATCCCTCGGCTTCAAAGCAATAAAATTATTGGCATTGGCGACTTCTCCATCGAAGCCCAATGTAATCACGTCGTTCACTCCGCTCTCAATGTCCCGCACGATCAGGTTTTGCCAACCGGGATTCGAATCGCGATATTCCGCGCTGGAAGCAAAATCCTCGTTGTTGAAAATGTTCGTCGACTTACATTCCAGCAAAAGGTATCGGCCCTCCGCACTGACTTCCTGAAAATACACGCCCCGATTCAACGGCTGGCCGAAGCCGTTGAATCCAAGACATTGAATCTCTCCCGTTCTCCAGACCTGGCGATAAAGGAAGTTCGTAAAATAGGGGTTACTGAACTCACAAATAACGGATTCAGGATTCTTGGAGGAGGTGTAATATAGATATCTCCCGCTAGCGTCCAGTTTCCCTTCACCACTTTGGTTCGACGCCGCATAGCCATCCACCAGCGGCATGGGAGCAACAATCTGAAATGGATCGCGAACCCACAAGTAGGTCGAGGGGAAATTCTGACTATCCCTTGGCTTACCGGCAATCTGATCCGTCGCAGCTGTAAAAGCCAGAAGTGAACCATCGGATTTTATCCAACTTGTATCATAAAAATCACGAATCCATATACCATCCATTGTCTTTGAAATTACGTCAATTTGATTGTTTTTCCTTCCATTCAAGTAACCGATCGTGTTAATCCCCCATTTTGATGGAAGTTCAGATGATATTAATGGAAAAGGCGTCGCATTTTCGACCACAGTAAAAGCAATCCATTCGCCACTGGAGTCTACTACAGGCCAAATTGCATTTCCTTCGAAAACTCGTTCATCCCATGAAATAGCACTGCACATGCCGAGGGAAGTCACCTCGGCGTGTGCAGCCCCTGTTAACACCAACATACATAAAAGAATGAGAATGGCTTTCATGACGTCACTTCACAAATTCGAATGACGTAACCCGCCGCATGTAGTGCGTCCCGGTTACAAAGCCGTCATGAATCGTACCATCCGAGTCTCCAACAATGTCATCATTCACTTCCATCGCGTAATACATCGCGTTGTAGCGAGCGGTTGTTTTATCGGTATCGCCAACAATCGTCGGGTAACTGATACGCTTTTCATACCCTTTCTCAACATCAGCCATATCGATGGCGATTCGCGGACTCCAGTCATTCAGAATCATATCGTGCCAATCCGTCTTCGCCGGATTGGTCGCCTCCTGAATGTAGAAATACCCGTAATTCTGCGCGTCCATGGTGATCATGACGTAGCGTTCCAGATACGTATTCCAACTGACTTTACCATACACGCCGGGATCGGGCAGAACCGCCGTATCCAGGCCATTGATCGCGCTGGTCCATTCATCCGCGCGTCCGCTTCCCGTGTAATATTCATGGTGTTTCGTCCACGGGTTAGAGTTGCTGGCGTAAGCGCTGTAGTTCACATTGTATTTGGGAGCCCGGGCCACGCAGACGTTTTCTCTCGCCCAGTATCGAATCCAATCAGCCCATTCCGGATCGGATGAAGATGGCGTTGTGCCAGCAAGAGTCACGCTGCTGATGAATGAATTCCAACCGTAATCGGGGTAGGCGACCGTAACGCTGGGGTCACGGCTTTGTTCGCGCGTATCCCACCAGCGGGTGTAAAACATGTAATAATAATCGCCCAGTTCGATCACCGAGGGGCCGCCCACGCCAACAAAACTGAGAGGCTCGTAAGTGGGGCCACTGATCGGACCGCCGGTTAGCACGAAAGTGGTCGAAGCCGGATGAAATGCGATCGCTTCACTCTGCCAATGGGTCAAAACCGGCGTCGCGCCGTCCACCAGCGAACCACTGCTGTCGTGCATGCGGGTAAAACTGGTTGAATTGCTGGATCGGGCGTAGACAATGCGGCTGTAGGTTTCGCATCGACCCGGATATTTGTCGCTGTATTTCTCTGGCGGGTTGGAATAGATGGCGTCGTACTTGTCTTCCGCCGAGCAAAAAGCATGTACGTATTGATAGGGACCGTCGTACCCGGTCACGGTGCCCGTAATGGAAATATAGTGATCGAGTTCTTCGCCGGGGTCCGCCGCTGGAATCAAAACTTGCTGCGGCCGGCTAGAGCCGTCTTTCAAAAGATAATCCTGCAAGTCTGCCTCATCGGCGTATTGCAATTTGTCGTACAAGTCAAAATCAAAACAAAAAGTTCCATCCGTTGGAT
>WGLV01000047.1 GCA_016125385.1 bacterium | reverse complement strand
AATCCCATGGAGACTCTCCTTTGCGGTCTAGTCACATAACTAGACTCTATAATAAAAGAAAAAGGAGCGAATTTCCAGCGAAAATTACACTCCCAGCAATTTTTATCTCTTTTTATCTAGTCAAAGGCCAAAGTCGAGAGGGGCGGAATGTTTCCGCCCCTTTTTTCATTCATGAACAAATTTTTCACCCAGCCTTAAAAGGCTGGGCTATGAACATCCGCCCCTCGCGGGGCAGGCGGCGTCAGAGGCGGGTAAACGCTTCCGAGAGGCGTTGGCATGAGCTTATTGAGATGGATTGATGTTTTCCGTTCCTCAATGGCCGAGGACACGGGATTCGACGCCGCGGCGAATGCGGCGTCTGGCTTTGTGGTCTTCCAACGCCTGTTCGGCAAGAGTTGTCAGAAGTTCGGTGAAGGAAAGACGAGGCTCGGCTTTTTCCCATAAATAATAGGCGAAAGAACCGGGGAGGACGTTCACTTCATTGAAATAAAACCGGCCATTTGATTTGTCGACGAGAAAGTCAAAACGTACCAGTCCACGGCAATCCAGAGCGGTGAATGCGGCGATGGCGCAGTCGCGCACGCCCGCGAGTGTTTCAGCGGGGACGTCGGCGGGATTCAGGTCACGCTGAAGCGACGCCATCCCTTCACTGCGTCCGCCTTTTTTCTTGCCGCCGCGCATGTATTTATCCTCAAAAGTAAGCAGTGCGTTATCACGGCGGGGGCGTTCAATCGCCGAGGCGCGCGGCGGGGCGCCGTTAAGCACGGAGACATTCAATTCGTACATATCCTGCAGCAACGGTTCAACCAGCACCTGATCGTCAAAAGCGAAAGCGCCGGCGAGTGAGATCATGAGCTGTTCTTCGGTGTGGGCGGAGGAAATCGCGATGCTGGAGCCCAGGTTGCAGGGTTTGACCATCAGCGGAAACGATAGTTCCTGAAGTATGCGTTGCGTGACAAGGTGCGCGGCATTGGGATCCCAATCGCGGCTGGTAATAAGGAGATCGGGCAACACCGGTGCACCGTGCGCGGCCAACAGGCGTTTGGAGGCATATTTGTTCATACCGACCGACGCGGCGCGAGGGCCGCTGCCGGTATAGGGCGCGCCGATCCATTCCAGCAATCCCTGAATACAGCCATCTTCGCCGAAGGTTCCATGGAAGGCGGGGAAATAGAGGTCAACTGGAATGACGGGGTCGGCTTTGGAAAACCAGCCGCCGCCCGCGTTCGCGTATTCCAGACGGGCGCCGTATTCAGCGACGAGACGGACGGGCCGAACGGTTCTGGCCGACTCGGTAGACAGCGGATAGTTTTCGCGCTTGCGTAAAAGATCGCCGGTCAGCCAGCGGCCATCCGAGTCGATATAGACGGGAATGATTTCGTACCGGGTAACGTCGAAGGCGTCCATCACCTGCAACGCGGTAATGACGCTGATTTCGTGTTCGGTCGATCGGCCCCCAAACAGGACAGCCACGCGGGTTTTCGGTTGCGTCATGGACATGGATGAACTCCGTATCTATACCACCGAAGAAGTAATTATGCTCAAGGGGGTGAAAATTATTTTTACTTGTGATTTTCACCGCTTGAATCGAGGTTCAATTCGAATTTATTTTTGGCAACGTCTATAAATCGATTCTCAGAATCAATGAAACGCACAGGTTTCTTCATAGAGATCGGGCAAGTCGTTCTCATACAGAATCACATCGCCCGCGCGTAATTCGGCATTGAGGAATTCACGCGCCCGGGCCAGAGATTCAAACTCGTGCAAGCGTTCTCCAAGCCCCGCCCGGCGCAACGCCTCGGGGAAGGCGGGGACGCGATCGGGAGCGATCAGGCAAACGATGTCGCAGGTATCCGCGATCAGCGGGGCGAGGACCTCGTGTTCCTGCGCCTCGCGCGCGCCAAGCTCGACCATACCGGGAGTCACCAGAATTTTGCGTTGACCTTCGACCACGCGCAATGTCCGCAGCGCGCAAGCGAATCCGCTGGGATTTGAATTATAGGCGTCATCGACGATGGTGACGCCGGATGCGTCTTTGTTGACGGTGAGGCGGTGTTCGATCTGGGGCATGGTTTGCAGCGCGGCGACGGCGGTCAGCGCCGGGACGCCCAGTTGAAGCGCGGCGAGATAAGCGCCCGCCGCGTTCATCGCCTGATGTTCGCCAAAGATCGGCATGACGCACTCATGCCTTCCCGCTTCGGTTTCAAAGACGCATCGCGTTCCCGCCGGGGTCAGTTCGATCTCGCTGAGACGGCAATGCAACGGCCCCGCATCGGGATTTTGACCGTAAAAGTAAGCGGTTGCTCCAGTGACTTCAGCCATGCGGCGGCAGTAGGGGTCGTCGCCGTTCAGCACGACGAAACCATCTTCAGGAACAGAACGCGGTAATTCGGACTTGGCGTGAAAGACCGCTTCGAGCGATTTAAAGCGTTCATAATGGGCCCAGCCGACGGCGGTCACGAGCCCCACGCGGGGCGGCGTGAACCGGCAGAGGCGATCAATGGAGCCAATTCCATACGCGCCCATCTCAACCAGAAAGAACTGATGATCGCGTTTTAAACGTTCGCGGATGATGCGCGTTATGCCCATGCGGGTGTTCACACTGCCCGGGGTGGCGATCGCGGGGGCGTATGCGTTCAGGATGTGGTTAAGAATGTGTTTGATGGAGGTTTTTCCATAACTGCCGGTCATGCCGATAACGACCGGATTGAAGTCACGCAGGATCGCCCGCGCTTCGCGTATCAAGACGTTTTGTGTGTAACTTTCATAAGGAGACAAAATCGCATTCGCGAGGACGATCCAGAGTGGAATCAATATGAACCAACAGGCGATAAGAAACAATGTGACAGGTAGATAGGGAAGCGTGCAATACGCATTGAAATACCCAGGCAGGGTGGATGAGATCCAGTACAGTAACGCGAACTGGACAGCCAGCGCCGTAAAGTAAATTCGCCTGGCGCGAGAGGTCATTACGAGGGGTTTTTTGGCGCCGCGCGGCCGGTTGCTCAGCCCGGCGGCGGCGATCAGCAGGGCGAACAGGACTCCGGAAGCGGCGAACAGGAAATACGATTCGGGAAGAACGTACAAGGAGACAGGGACGAATGCCAATGAAAGCAATGTGGCGCGGCGTTCAAAAGATTGGGTTCTCAACCACCAGGCGAAAAAGCGCCGGGAGTCGTATTCTTCCTGCTG
The DNA here is from genome assembly GCA_016125385.1 of bacterium. GTDB lineage: Bacteria > Hinthialibacterota > Hinthialibacteria > Hinthialibacterales > Hinthialibacteraceae > WGLV01. The sequence goes on along the minus strand of WGLV01000047.1, from coordinate 19,740 downwards.
AAAAAACTGAAGGAATCGTTTGTTTACGCTCCACGCCGCCGCGAGATAGCCCAGCAACAGAGCCGACCAGCCAATGGAATTCAGTAAGATCACTGGAAACGTCCTTTCAAAAACCGGGCGATCTGGTGAGCCGTCTGATGGCGTCCACGATCGAGAATGCTGTAATGATCGAAGCCCGGCAGCTCAATGTATTCCGCATCGGGGAGCAGTTCACTCATGCGGCGGCCGAGCTCGGGCGGGGTTTCCATGTCATCCGATCCCCACAACAGCAGACACGGCGCTGAAATAGAGGGAAGAAGCGGCGCGAGATCTTCATTCACCACTTTGACAAATGTATCTCGCATGGGCCCCGCATTGAGGTAGTCGCGTGAAGCGATGAAAGAATACAACTTTTTTTTGACCGGCTCGCCCCACGCAGCGGGAAGGCAGGCTCTGGCGGCGCGGGCAAGGGTTTGTATCGACTTGACGCGGAGGCGCTTAAGGAACGGAACGCGGCGGCGAAGCCCCGCTGAAGCGATAAACACGATGGCGGCGACTCGTTCAGGATGTTTCGCCGCGAGACGAACCGCGACGCGGCCTCCAAAAGAATGAGTGATCAGGACAGCCGGAGGCAGGTCAAGCGAGGTGAGAAAATCATGGAGACATTCGGCGTATTCAGTCGTTCCCCACGGCTCGGGGGGCGGCGTCGAAGCGCCGAATCCGGGGAAGTCGAGCAAGACGTGACGTCCGGCGCCGCTCAGTTGATCGTAGATGGGCGTCCAAAATCCACAGTGGACGCCCCAGCCGTGGAGATAGACATGGAGGCGCCCCGCGCCGATATCCGTATAGCCGATTTTGAGTTCATGAGGCCCCCGCCGTATCGAGCATACGGAAGGGGAGGGGACATCCGTCATGGTTACGCCTCAACCAGATTCAAATTACACCATGCATCATGTCATTTTACCGGCGTTCGGGAGGTGAAGCCAGTGGCGGCCGGGATCAGAGATCGAAGCGGTTACTCGATTTACTCGATCTTGGTCATCGTCAGTTTGTTTGCCCATTCCTTGCGAGTTATGAACTTGCGAATATCGCTATGAGATTCGATCGCTCCATACCACCACGAACCCGGTTGAATGGGGATGGAAATGTCATTATTCCCAAAGAAAACGGCGTGTGAATCGTCATGGAGGCGCAACACGAAATACGTAAGAACATTGGTTGCTTTTTTAACGGAAATGAGCGACTTGGGGTATATGACCTGTTCAATAGTTCCCGCGTTTTTTTGTTCTTCGCTGACTTCCAGCACGCCGAGGCCGAAGTAGGGATGGTAATAGACAAATCGGTTTCCGTTGTTCAGATAAACGCTCATCCGACCGTTCGAATCCGAGTAGTATTGTCCGCCCAAACTATGGAACAACGTTGAAGGATCACCATTCAGCACCATCGCATCCCGATCGAGTTTGGTTAATTGAACTCCTTGAACCGGTTTCCCGTCTTTATCCTGAAACGTGATATGTACTATTTCTTTCGGATAGTCGATTTCCATGATTTCAGAGGAATCAAACGTTTTTTCAGCGAGCAACACGATCGGTCCCGGAGCGCCCCCATAAAAAGACAGTTTTCCCAACGGCGCCACCTCGATCAGGGTGGCGTTTTCAATTTCGGCCCTTGCAAACAAGGACTCATCCAACGGATTGAATAGTAACGCATCCTCATTGCCGGTTTTATTACGAATGGTGAGTTGAAGTTCTTCGTTCGCCCGATCCGGGTCATGGATGACAAAGGATAAGCGGCCGACGTTATCAAAGCGGACGGTGGCTCCATCCAGTTTCGAGGCGTCAAACCGAACTCGGGCCGATTTGAGCCGCATGCCGCGTTCCGGATAAACCGCGATTCCGATCTCGTTTTTGGCGCCATGAATCAGGGTGGCTTTTACGTTGCCTTCCTCATCCGATTTGAATTTTCGCCCCACGCCAGCCTGCATAATTTCGACCACGTAATTACGGATCGGGTTTCCAAAATGCTCGACGATTTTGAATTGCACTTCATCCGGCTGGTATTTGAAGCCGTGAAAACTTACTCGCGTGGTCTGGCCGCGTTTGACTTCAAACGGATCACTGAACTTTTTCAGATTCGGATTCACTTCAAGGCGAATCACGTACTTGCCCTCGGGAATGTAATCGAAATGGAAATGGTCTTTCTGAATCGTTGTCGATGGGACATTTCCGTTCATCATCCGCATGAGATTGGGATCATCCATTACGTCCCCCATCTGTTTCCGAACCATCGCGTCAAACTGGTTGTTTCCATTTGATTTTTCCGGATCGACGACGTAAACGAAGCGACCATCCATCAGATCGGAGTCGATGACGCCATCAATAGAGCCATAGGCGTCGAGATTCACGGCGAGCGTATGTTCCTGATCCGTCATGGGGATGGTTTCTTTCATCGAAAAAATGATGTCGAACTGGCGCTTCGGATTTCCAAACCGATTGAGTCCGGGCAGGTCGGTGATTTTCGATATGTAGCCGTCATAGACTCCCGGCATCAGCAGACACTGGGTCGCGGATTCAATTTGCGATAGTTCCGCACTGACCAATCGCGTTTTCAACGGCAGATTCGATTCAAAATTTGGATCGTACAGTTTAATCGCCTCGGTAAACCGATCGGGAAAGGCATTTAAAGAATAAAACAACTTGATATCCGTCTGATTTTCAATTCGGACGCGAGTCAATGGAATCGCGAGCCATGACGCGTTGGAGACGGAAGCATCAAAGCGGAAAAGCGTCTCGGCGTTTTGCCAGGTCATTTCGATCGGGGAGGGTTGTTTGGGCACAAAAATGTGTTCGCGATCCGTACTGATGAGGTATTGACCATAGGGGAGATCTTCAGCATGAAACTCACCGTTCTGGACGGGAACTTCAATCACGGCTCCTGTTTCCTGATTTTGCAGCCGGCAAACGTTGTTAAAGGGAGTGGTTTCGCCAGAATCAGTCAGCTCGGCGATTTGAAACGATATGGAATTGGGTTGAATCGATGAATCTGAGGCATTCGTCACATTTTGATTGGCTACCGCGCCATCGGGATGGGGGATGACTGTAACCGTGGCGGGGATGCGTTCAAAACCGGGCCGCACCGACCGCTTCGTGAGTTGTTTCAGTTCTGGAATGGGAACGAAGGAGGTAGCCCAATATACCAAACCATAGACGGCGATCAGCAAAAACAGAGCGACGGTTGTGCGATTCGTGCTGTTCATATCGAGCTCCGTGAGTTTTTTCAGTCCTGGTTACACACCATAATTTTATTGTATTAAAAATACGTGATCTTGTACATGAATATTCCAGGTTAGCGTGAAAAAATATCGGGCGCCGGTTTGAAAACCATGCGCCCGATTTAAGTATCGGATTCGGCGTCAAGGAGTGGGTCATTCGAGCGACTGGCGAAGGGCTTTAAGCTGTTCAACCTGATCGGCGGCCAAAGCGCCTATGGGTCCGAAGGCGGGATCGTAATTGGGCCCCATGTCGAAAGTGATTACTCCCTGATGGGAAAAGACTTTACGCGCCCATTCAATCCATTGCTGACTGGTGAACCTTGTATCCCGCGCGCCCCAATGCGAGCCGATGAACGTGAGAGCGTGCCACTGAGAACCGTTCAGCCAGCGGTTTTCGGGTATGTTTTCAAATGGATCGTTCAGCTCGCCCGCCGTATAGTCTTCGGCATCCGTATAATGAATCACCCGGACTCCCGGATTGAAGGTGACGATCGCCTGGGGCGATCCATGTTTCACGGCGGCGGCGTAAATACCCGCGATTTCTTCGTTGAAGTGGATGTGTTCATAGCCGCCGTCGAACCACCAACCCGCGATTCTGTCGCCGTAACGATCCGACCACTCCTGAATGACACGCGCCCACTTTTCAGCGAATGCGGCGTCCACCGGCTGATCCTGGGGGCCTTCCGGCAATCCGAAGGCGCGTTGCGCGCGAGCGTCGCGATTGGGCGTTTGACAGGGGAGATACAGCATCAGTCGAATGCCTTTGGGCTGCAACACTTGATACAAATCCAGCGGGAGATCACGCGTCGAGCACATTTCACCGGGTTTGTACCCGGTCACACGGTCGTACTCAGCGTTGGGCGAATTTAGCCAGCCCGAATTCTGGCCAAGCGTCAGAACGAAGTATCCGACTCCCATATCAGATAACTGATTCGCGAGGGAGCCGGTATCAAAGGCATCAGTTAACTCAGCGCCTTTGGCGGGATCGGGCAGGAAGTGCATGAACGCGCCGTATTTCGCCTTCATGAACCAGTCCGTCGCGGGATTATCGGGCTCGGCAAATGCACCAGGCGGAGGCAACAAACAAACCATGCATGCAGCAGCAAGCATCAAGAGAGGTTTCATTGCGGTAGTCATCCTTTTCAGGCAGCGATGGCATTCTGATTACAATACCGGATGGATAACCAGTAAATAAAGGAGACTATAGAGGGTAGAGAGATTCCAGCGATTCGTCTACATCGCGTCTTCAGGGACAAAACCCTGAAATTCGCCGCGAAAGACGCCATAGTCGCCTTCGCTATACAGGCCATTGCTGGGGCTGTATACCACGACGGGCTGAAGGGCGCTTTCACCAAAGACGCTCAACAAACGACGGCGAATCTGATTCTGTGCGTCGCTGGAAAGCGGGTAAAGACTCAGCAGAGAATCGGCGTGATCGGGGCCGATGCTGTACACGCCCACGCCGTGCAGCGACGGAATGCCGGTGGAGACGAAATCTTGGTAATTCACATAAACATAGCCACGCTGAGCGGCTTCGCTGGTCCCGAAAAACGAATAAAGCGAAGGGCGGCGAGTCTCAAGCGTTTCATCATCGTGGGCGGGTTGAAAAGGATCGGTCAGGGCCGCAGAGCCAAGGTAGCCCTGAGCCTGAAGCATTGACAGGTCAGAGGCGGCGTCGAAGTATGCGCTTTTGGGGAAGCGTCCGGAATCAATGGCGAAAGCCAGCGCGGCGTCTCCGATGGATTTCAGGCTTGCCTTCGACGCGCCGATCTGCGCGCGAATCTTCATATCCACGTAGCGAGGCAATGCGATCGAAGCCAGAATTCCGAGTACAGCGACCACCACCAGCAATTCAACCAAGGTGAACGCCCGCATTGACTCATGACGCGCCGAAATGTTTTGATGTTGAATCCAAGCCATCTTGATCCCGCATCTGAATCCGGATTTCATACAGAATATCTTAACTTATTCAAGTAAGCAACTGTTTTCGTCTTGATTTCTTCAAATTTCATGAAGCTTTAACGAAAGGATCGGCGTCTTTATTGTCGAAACAGGAAAATAAAGGCGTCCTGAATGATTGCGGTGATCGAACACGGACAAAATAGCGCAAGCGTCCTGAATTCAGCGGATTACGACAATGCGGATGCACCCAGCCAGTTGGAAACGCTGCTGAAACGGGCTCAAGCGGGACACGAACCAGCGCAGGAAGCGCTGTTCGACGCCTATTATGCCCGGGTGACCGCGTTTATCCGGCGGTACGTTGACGCAAACGAAGCCGAAGACGTGGCTCAGGAAGTTTTCGTCAAGACGTTCCGCTCGCTGGAGCGTCTGAGGGAGCCGAAAGCATTTGAAGGCTACCTGTTCACCGCCGCCAAAAACAGCTGCATGTCTTGGCTGCGGAAAAAGATGAGGATGAGAAGGATGATGGATGTCTTGTGGCGCGCCGCTTCCAGCTGGAACGAAGCGAGTTCTTTTAAACCCACGATGGGATTAGACGGGCTGGATTCGCTCATCCAGCAGTTGCCGGAAGACAGTCAGCATTATCTGAAGATGTTTTATATCGAAAAGCGTTCGCGGTCTGAAATCGCCGAAATGATGAATGAGTCGAATTCATCCGCGTACCGCAAGATCAACGCCGCCCGGGTTCTATTGCTGAAAGCGGCGGAGCAGCAAGGCTCACGAATCGAATTCAGCGGACGGCACGACATTATCGTGTCATCAACGTGAATCTTGGCGAACGCAGTACAATCGAGGCCTGATGATGAAACCGGAACTGGAAATAACCCACGAAACTCTGATGCGCTATCGCGACGGCAAACTCGCCAGCGGTGAACGCGACGCGCTGGAAGAGCGAATCAGCCGCGAGCCTGCACTGCGAGCGAAGCTGGACTCTGTCATCAAGATGGACGAATCGCTGGCGGAATGGGGCCGGTATCATCGCGTCCGTGACAAGGTGAAAGCCAGCCTGCGCGCAGCGGATCAACAAACCGAACAAGAGAGCGGCTTCGCATGGAATCTCACGCCGCGATTCGCCGCCGGCCTGGCTTGCGCGCTGGTCGCGATCTTTGCGAGCATCGCCGGGTTTCATCGTTTCAATGATTCGTTCAGCGTGGTGGAGATTCAGGGCGGCGCAACAATCAGCCAGACTGGAGTTTTGAACCCTCAGCACACGATTCATACGAATGAAGACAGTTTCGCAAAAGTCAAAATGGGCGACGGGATGTCTTCGGCGGAATTCGGCCCCGACACAATCGCCATGACCACCGGGAAACGCAGCCTGCGCATTGAACGAGGCGCCGTTTGGAACGAGGTCGCATCTGGACCCGATTCAGCGTACCAGGTGGCAACACCGCAGGGCGTCGTAACCGTGCTGGGGACGCGATTTGAAGTCAGGGTGGAAGAAGGACGCACCACGGTCAGCGTTGAGCAAGGCGCGGTACGAGTTCAGAACGACGCCGGTTCAACGATACTCGCTGCCGGCAAGCAAGCGATTCTGATGGATCAGACGACGCCATCCGCAAGCGATGTGCCTGACCAGATCGCGGTCTGGCGCCGGGATTTCACCTCGAAAAGACTGGATACTCGCAGTGTGTACGATGGAATGCGCGCGGGGCGTTAGCGAAGCCCGCGACGGAGACGGTCAGCCTCGAACGCGGCGCGCGCGATTATGCGCCGCCGTTCTGCTGATATTCATCCTGAGCGCCGCGAATATCAGCGCACAGGTCCCACATATCCGCTCAACTCAATCCCACATTCAATTGGAAAACCTGTTAACCGGCATGGCGCTGGTTAACGATCGGCTTTACGTGCTTGAAAACGGATCCGGTGAAATTTCAAGCCTGTCACTATCAGGCGATGAGAATGCGGGACAATGGAAGACGATCGCACGGGGATTCCACGACCCCATCGACCTGGAAGCGCTCGGCGACGGCGGCTGGCTGGTGGCGGAACGCGGCAGTGGCACGATTTATCAATATCGATCCGGCGCCGTTCAGGTCATGGCGGATGGATTCAACGATATCGCGTCCATCAGCCGGGACGATCGCGGCGGGTTGTACGTCGTCGAGATGGAGCCGGGGCGAATTACCTATATTTCTCCTCAAGGCGGGCGGCGAACCGTCATCGCGGACGGGCTGTACTACCCAAGCGATTTTCTGCCCTATATGGGCGGGGGTTTTATTTCCGAACTGGTTGACGCAACCGGATTGCGCGGCCGGGTGTCATACGGAAGGCAGCGCGTCGGACCGTTTTCGTTTCCCATGCAGATGGGGCCTCCCGGCGACTGGATGAATCCAGCCGACCTGATCGATCCCATCCGCATGGCGATCGATGACAATCAGCCGAATACCATTCTGGTGAGCGTCCGCCATCTGGAGCCGCGCGCCGGGCTGAACCTTCAACCCGGCGGCGTGATCAGGCTGGACGCACACCACGGGAACGCCAGCGAGATTGTGTTAAGCAACGCGTTCGGCCCCACCGATCTGATCGCAACAAGAGACGGTTTTTATCTGATGGAAGAAGACGCCGAACGAATTTCGTTCAATTCGTGGAGAGGCGAACGGCGCATTCTCTGGGATGGTCTGGGGCAGCCGTCCGCTTTTGCGCGAGACGATGAACACGGTGGTTTTCTCGTCGCCGAAACCCGGCCGGAGACGCAATTGGTACGCGTATCGGATTCCAAACTCGGCGAATCCGGTCAGATTCCCAAGCGGTTTAAGGATGAGACGATCGGAGGACTGCTGATCCAGGATCACGTCTACGCTTCGATCACCAGCCAGGGGATCGTCGCGGAAATGAAAGACGATGGCGAAATGAATATCATTACCAACCGGATCTTCTCCCCGGGCAAACTGGTTTCCGGAGGGCGCAACAGAGCATGGACGCTCGACCGCATCACGGGGGAGATCATTCTCTTCGATCTGGAAAACGGCGCAATTTTGAGATCGTTCGGCGGGTTGCTGCGCCGTTTCAGCGATTTTGACGCCGATGAAAACACTTCATTGAATCCAATTTACGCTCTTGACCGGCAAGGCGACGTCTGGCGCTTGAATACAACGACTCAAACCATTGAGCTCGCGGCGTCGATCCCCTCGAACGCACCGGATACTCTCGAAACCGATCATCCCGTCATCGCCCGTGTAAGCCGGAGAGGTTTCGTTATCGCACTGAACGACCATGATGGCAGGCTTGTCTGGTTGAGCGACCGGGGCGACTACACAACACTGGCGAGCGGGTATTCTCACATCGTACAGATCAATCACGAAACAGGCGACGGCATAACGGTGTTATCGCAAGACGGATGGCTGCGCACAATCACGCTGCAATTCGAGAACGATACGACGCCCACGCCGACGCCGCCCGCAGCAACGCAAACTCCCGCGGCGACATTTACCCCCACGCCGTCTCCCACTCCAACGATTCTCCCTGCTGAAACACCCACGCCGACGATCACCCCGACGCCGACGGTCGAGACATCGGTTTCGAACTGGCGCCTGTATTCAGAATAGGTGGAATGCGGGTTTGGGGGATGATTGAATCACGAAAACGGCAAAATCCTTTCATTCTGGAATATCTTTGTCTTTGTCTGAATCAGGATGAGCAGGATGAGAAGGATATTCGGGATAAAACGGCAAAACAAATCCTACACACCACTAGAACGACTTCCAGATTCAGCAAGGCGGTAAGCAAGTATTTTCAGTTGTTTGCGATGATTATGTCTTCAATACGAACGTATTTCAGAAAACTTCTCTAGAGTTTTTTTTTGAAGCTTTCCCACCCGTGATGGCGTCTTGCTTCATGAAATCAGAAATTGAAAGCGCTTTCACTTTATCAAATCAATCATGAATCAGGAGAGGACAATGAAAACAAGAAATTCAACGTGGTTGGCGAGTGTAACCTTGATCGTCGCGGGATGCCTGTTCGCTGGAGCTTACGCTCAGGCGCAGATCATCAGCATCGGCGGAAACTCGAACGCAAAAGTCACCGTGCAGGGCCGGACGAATATGGGTGGCGGCATGGGAATGGGGCACGGCGAACACGGCCGAGGCGAAGGTCAAAACGGCGCCATCGAACGCCCTGAACGGCCCGAGATGCCCGAAGGCCCGATCGGATTCGGGAACGGGAATGGCAATGGCAATGGCAATGGCAACGGCAACGGCAATGGCAACGGCAACGGCAATGGAGGCCCTGATGATGGCGTGATTGAATGCCCGGGTCTGTTCGATTTCTTCAGCCCTCGCGCCACGATTCACGGCACGGTAGATAGCGTAAGCGACACGACTTTCACCATGCTGGGCGGCGAAATCGTCGTGGACGCCTCGGCGGCGAGCGTCCAGTATCCGTGGTGGTGGAAATATCAGATGCAGGCCGACGCAGCCATCGGCGACGCAACGGATGACGGTTCGGAAACCGCTCTCGCGCTGAAATCAGGACTGCGCGTGGAAGTTAGAGGCGTCGCGGAAGATGACGTTTTCATCGCTCAGAAAGTTCGCGTAAACGAGCCCGCCGGCGACGGCGCCATCAGCGGCGCCGTACAGGACGCCAGCAGTGAAGCGGGTTATTTCGTGATCGCCAACGAAACCATTCATTATGATGACAACACAGTTTTCATCTGCCGGCAGGACGGCGATGACGACGACGAAGCGCCCGCGTTCGATGCGACGGCTGACCTGACCGCCAAACTGTTCCTTACCGCCATCGTTGACGTAGAATCAGTCACCGTCAGCGAAACGGAGACAGCAACTCAGTTAAAAGCGAAGTTCGTACTGGTTTCAAAACCCCGCTTGTTTCCTCACCTGCGTCCGTAACCGGGCCGGGTGATTCTTGAGCGCGAGGCTGGGAGTTCGGCTCCCAGCCTCTTGTTTTTTTTGTGCATCGTACTTATAACAGAAATACGTTGCGCGGCCGACAGGCCAGACGCCCAGGGAAGCCGGTGAGAATCCGGCGCGGACCCGCCACTGTAATCGGTCATGCCGCTTCAAACCACTGTCTTCGGATGGGAAGGGAGGCGGATAACGGCCGTAAGCCAGGAGACCTGCCGCACAACGCCACGCCGCCTCTTCGGGGATTGAGAGCGACGGCGCCATCCGCATTCTGATTCCATCCCCACAAGTTTTCTATATACAAGAGTGGATCGATCTCACTCAAGCAATCCTGTCGGATCACCTGGTGAACGATGATGAAACGCAGTTGGGGCATCGCAATCACATTCGGCGCGACGGGCATATTATTGTCGATCGCCCTGCAATGGATTCAACAGAGCCGCCCTGTTCCTGAAGTTGAAGACGGGAGATCTCCGCACCGGATCATCTGTCAGGCGCCCAGCGCGGTGGAAACCGTTTTCGCTCTCGGCGAAGGCGGCCGCGTCATCGCGGTGAGCGACTTCACGTATTATCCACCCGAGGCGATGGCGAAAGAAAAAATGGGAGGGTATTTCAACCCCAACTTTGAGCGCATTCTGGCCATCAAGCCCGATCTGCTGATCCTGCAAGGCGAGAGCGATAAGCTGCGCGAATTTTGTCAAGCGAACCGGATCGAGATGCTGCGCATCGATATGCGCAATCTGGCGACGATCTATCACGACATCGAAACGATCGGGCGCGCGCTTGGCGTAGAAGAAAAAGCAAAAAGGCTGGTCGAGACCATGAAAATCGACATGGACGAGGTCCGGGCCAAAGCGAGAGGTTTTGAGCACAAACCAAAGGTATTTATCTCTCTTGGACGCAAGGAAGAAGCCCTGGCGAATCTGACTACTTGCGGCGGGGGCGTCTATATTGACGAGCTTGTTGAAGCGGCGGGCGGAATTAACCTGTTCGGCGATCTTAAAGAAGAATATCCCCAGATTTCACTCGAATCATTGACCCGGCGCGCACCGGATATCATTCTTGAGTTCAGAATGGACGCGGGCGAACAATTGAACGAACAGGAGATTCTCAACGATTGGGACGACGCGGCGATGACGCCCGCCGCCGCGAATCATCAAATTTATCTCGTCACGGATTCGTGTTTTCTGATCCCCGGGCCGCGGTCGCCGGAAGCCGCGGACAAACTGTTCGAGTTGATCCATGCCAAATGAAACCAGTCCGCGTGTTTCCATTGAGCGGCTTCGCTACCGCTATCCACAAAGCGACTGGCGCTTTGAAACAAGCGAATTTCACGCGCGGGCGGGCGAAACTATCGCGATCATCGGCCCCAACGGTTCAGGCAAAAGCACCTTTCTGAAATTGATCGCGGGCGTTTTGCCCTGCGGCGATCCTATAATGCTGGACGGACAGCGGATCGATCGCTCCCGGCGTCGCGAGACCGCCCGGACGCTGGGGTATCTACCCCAGGATCCGCATAGCGAATACGACTACCGGGCGCTGGAGATCGTCTCTCTGGGACGGTACCCCTACACCGGGCCGGGGGGATTTTTTGATGAACACGATTGCCGTGTTCTGGATGACGTAATGGCGAAAACCGAAATCGAGACGCTACGCGATCGCCGCATGTCGCAACTCTCCGGCGGAGAACGGCGGCGGGTTTTTCTGGCGTCGGTTCTGGCGCAGGAACCCTCGGTGCTGCTATTGGATGAACCCACCAACGCACTTGACCCGCATCACCAGATCCGTTTTTTCAATATTCTGATCGAACAGGCGAAGCAAGGGCTCACCGTCATCGTCGTCACGCATGACCTGAACCTGGCGTCGCACTTCTGCGAACGAATTCTGCTGATGCATCAAGGCAGCGTCATCGCGGATGGGCGCGCGGACGAGGTCATTACTGAAGCGCGAATCGCCCAGGCGTACGGCGATGGGATTCTACTCGCCCGTCATCCGCAAACCGGACGCCCCGTGGTATTTCCCAAGCAAGATGCGGAGGCGTCATGACGGTTATGACACGCCGGGAGCTTGCATGGAAACTGGCGCCATATCTGGGGCTGGCGATTATCGCGGCGCTGGTTTCGCCTCTGATCGGAAGCGAGTCGATTTCACTGAACAAGGCGTTTTCCGGCGCGGGCGGGATCGACGCGGAGATTTTCTTTTTTCAGCGGACTCCACGCGTTCTGCTCGCCCTGCTGGTCGGAGGAACGCTGGCGATGGTGGGCGCGTGTTTTCAGGGGATGTTCCGCAATCCACTGGCTGAACCGTATACACTGGGCGTGACGGGAGGCTCGGCGGTGGGAGCGGTTATGGCGATCGTGTTTCCCGGTCTTCATTTCGGCTGGTGGGCTTTTTCAAGCGTACAGCTTTTTTCACTCGCGGGCGCGTTCTGTTCGATGGCGTTCATTTTCGCTCTGGCGAACCGCTCGGGAGGCATCGCGATGAACACCCTGTTGCTGGCGGGGGTGACGGTTTCGATTTTATGTGGAGGCCTGATCCTGTTTTTACGGTACATCGCGAGCCCAAATTACCTTGTGCAAATGGATCGCTGGCTGATGGGCGGGCTTGAGGTGGTGGGCTATCGCGACCTGTCGGCGCTGTTGCCGCTGTTGCTGCCCGGACTGGGGTTGTTATTCACCACGATGGTGGAAATCAATCATCTGACGTTAGGCCGTGAGCTGGCGATGGGGCATGGGGTAGACGTCCATTCGACGCAAATCCGGGTGTTTGTGGGCGGGGGGGTCGCAACGGCGGCGGTGGTGTCGCTCGCCGGGCCGATCGGATTCGTGGGCCTGATCGCCCCGCACGCGGTGAGGCGAATCAGCGGGTTCGATCACCGAATCGTGATGCCGGGGTCGTTTCTGCTGGGAGGCGCGTTTCTCACGTTATGCGACGCACTGGCTCGAACGGCGATGGCGCCGCGCGAAATTCCGGTCGGCGTGATTACGGCGCTGATCGGCGGGCCGGTTTTTATTTCGATCCTTCTGAAGCGGTCGTGATTCAATGGCTGAATTCAAGCGGTTCTGGTTATTCGACGATCCTCGTTCGCACGGGGCGAGAGCGATTTTGCGCTGGGCGGCGGACGGATTAAACGCCATCGGCGGCGAGGCGCGCGTGTTCGCGCTCGATCCGGGAGCCGCCGATCAAGCGGCGCGAATGCGCGACGACCTGCGCGCGTTTCGTCCCGACGCCGTGCTGCTGGCGAATCATCCCGCTTCATTATTCTGGACGCAACTCGGAGTGAATCGCGCGCCATGCGAATCGATCGTCTGGTTATTCGACGATCCCGCGCTGATGGGCGATGAGTTTTTTTCACCCCATGAAATCGTTCTGTTGTCCGACCCCGGTTTCGAAGAAGGCGCGAAACGGCGCGGCGCTGAACGGACCCTGTTTGTTCCCGTAGCGGCGCCGGACGCAATTCACGCTGAACGCGACGAGCGCTTCGACGCGCCGGTCGCATATGTCGGTGCGGCGGCGGACCTGAGCGGCATGAGAAACAACTTGTCCGCCGAAACGGCAACTTATCTGGACGGGATCGCCGAGCGGCTGGCGGTTGATCCCTCTCGTTCCATGAACCAACTGCTTGAAGATTATCCCATCGCACCGGGCAAGCGCGTCACGCTGACCGGACCGCTGACGTATTACCTCTACGCCGAAGCCAATCGCCGAAGCCGGATGCGCTTTCTTACGCCGCTGGCGGAGCTTGGGCTGAGACTCTATGGAAACGATGTGTGGAAACCGGTCATACAAGGGACATCACTTGAGGGTCGTTTTCAAGGCGGGATCGATCCACTGACGGATTACCATCGTCTGATTCGATCCGTGCGGATCAACATCAATCTGCGCAGCTTGCAGGGATTTTGCGCCCCCACGCACCGCGACTTTCTCATTCCGCGTCTGGGTGGATTCTGCATCGCCACGCCGGCGAAGTTAGCTTCAATGGAAGCGCTCGATCCGGAAGGACGTTTCGGTCTGGAGCGATTCGTCAGGGCGCCCGAGTCGGATACGCCGGAAGCAATGAAGGATATGGCACGGTACTATCTGTCTCACCCAGCGGAGCGCGAAGCGTGGATCGCCCGCAGCCAAGCTGCGGTCGAAAGGGAACATCTGTTTTCACACCGGATGCGTCAGTTGATTGATCTCTTGAGCACCCCCAGGTAAAACCGCGCCAGCAACACCGGATTTGAACCCTTGAATTGTCAATCGCTCGCCGATTGTATACGATGTCTGAACCTGATCTGTAATCAACCAATCCAAGAAAGGGATTCACGATGGGAAATCCACGCATTCAAGCCGTCTGTCTATTCGCTCTGGGCGGCGTTCTTTTGACGCTCACTTCCTGTTCGTGGCTGGGATTCGGCGGCGACAAGAAAGTCGTGATGAATACGCCCTATCAATCGCTGAACAACCTCGATCAATGGGTCATCATGGGATCAGCGCAAGGGTGGTCGCAACAGGATGGCGTGATTCGCAGCGAAGGCGGGAAGGGCGGAAACTGGTTGCGCTCGCCTCGCGAGTATGGGGATTTCAGCCTGCGGCTGGAATACCGCGTGGCGCCGGGCGGTAACAGCGGCGTGTTCATCCGTTGCGCCGAGCAGGGCAATCCGTGGGAGACCGGGCATGAATGCCAGATTTCAAACGAACAGCCGCCGCGCGACGACATGCACTGCACCGGATCGCTTTATGGCAACGTCGTGGTCATCACCCGGCCGGATGAATCGCCGGAAGTGTGGCATCAATACGAAATTCTCTGCAAGGGAACGCGCATCATCGTCTACGTGGACGGCATCAAGACCGAAGACGTGGATCAGGCGCAGGTCGACGCAATAAAGGACAAACCGCTGAAGGGCTTCATTGGCCTGCAGGACTCGCATACCGATGAAGGGAAATGGATTGAGTTCAGGAACATTCAGATTCGCGAATTGTAAGAGAAACCTAATCGAATTATCCATCAATGATGGGCGAAATCCTGATCGGGATTTCGCCCAATTTTATAGAAGAATCCTACCAGACAGTAATTCTCACATAATCTCCCGATTATTTTTATCGTATTGTATGTCTTTGAATTTTATATGACTCCTAATGATATCTCATTTTGAAATATCAATTGACCCGCCCCACGCGAATACGTTATAGTAAAAACCAAAACATCCGCAAGTCATTCTATAAGGAAGGAGGGAATGGTTCTAAAAGATCATTCAAACATTATCGAATTGCAGTACGTGTGTTTCATCTGATTGCATTTCAATTCAACAGGGAGGAATGATATGACTCGCCGTTTACCTACGATGGTATTCGTTTGCCTGGTTTTGCTTTCGACAGGATTCGTTTGCGCACAAGACGCGGTCAACTTTAATGAAAAGACCGACGGTCCATGGTCAGACGTAGCGAACACAACGATAACAATCCCCAAAGTCAGCAGCGTTCAACTTGACGCATCCGTTTCGTCCGCGGAATACGGCGGCTTCACCGGGATCAACGTGATTCCGGCGGAAACCGGTTGGGTATTGAACTACGCCGCCGCGAAAAATTTTGAGGGGCCTGACGACACCAGTTTTACCTGGTACATGGCGTACGATGACAACAATCTGTACATCGGTTTAACCGTCAAAGACGACGTGGTCCGCTCGAACGATCCGCCCGCGTCGTTCTGGAAAGACGATTCAGTCGAACTGGTGATTGGACCGTATAACGATCGTTACAGCATCAATACCGACGATCAGACGCAAGCGTATGATGTTGGCGGTCATGTGTATTTCAATTATCAAGGTGTTATCTCCGCCGATCGCGCGGCGGGCGACGTCAAGTTTTCGAATGGCGTTCAATGGGTGTACGGCGAAAACGGCGACGTATTCGCGGTCGGGAAGGAAACCCCGGGTGGATGGACGCTGGAAGCCCGTATCGGCAAATCAATGCTCAATCTCAATGGAAACGGCCTTGATATGAAGCAGGGAAGCGTGTTCGATTTTGATATTGGGCTGGATGACGACGACGGCGCCGATCTGGCGTTGCAGTACTGGTGGGCGAGCCGCTGGTACGTTGCGAATTTCTTCCCGGCTAATGAGAATTTCGAGTTGCTGACGGATGAAGAAATCGCGACTCGCGCGTATCTCGATCCGGATTCAGACGCTTTCGGACTTCTGGGCGACCTCACGATGAGCCAGCCATTGCGCTATTCACAAACCGGTGAGGTCAAACTGGGCGCGCCCGGCGCGAGCGTAACCGACTGGAGTTTGCGCTGATTGTCATCAACATGAAACGAACGAAAGGGGCGGTAAAACGCCCCTTTCTCATTTTATAATACAGTCATTCCTGAAAGCGTTTCACCTTGAGGTATTCATCATGAATCGTTTCGGTCCATCTCAATTCACGTCGCTTCATCGTCTGGCCATAGCGGGCGTATCCCGCAACGAAAAATTCGGCAACACCATTCATCGGGAACTGACGCGGCGCGGATATGACGCCGTTGCAGTGAACCCCAACCTGAGCGAATTTGACGGCGGTCCCTGCTATCCCGACCTGAAATCAATTCCCGGCGGAGTCGAAGGGGTGGTGGTTGCGACTTCGCCTCACAACGCGCTCAACGTGTTGCGCGACGCTGCGGAGTGCGGAATCCGATACGCCTGGGTACAACAGGGGGGCGGCTCGAACGAAGCGAAATCATATTGCGATGAACACGGGATTGAGGCCGTGTTCGGCGAGTGCATTCTCATGTACGCGGGAAAACCAACCGGGATTCACGCATTTCATCGCTGGTTGTGGGGTCTGATGGGGCGATTGCGATAGAGCGAATGCGGACCGGGTTTGTGCTTTGATCCTGTCTGTTTGCCATTATAATGCAACACGTTGTGGATTATGACGACGTAAAGGATTTGAAACCTTATGGTGGAAGTTAACAGCGTGCTGCATTTTCATAATACCGAAAACAACCGCAAGGAACCTTTCAAGCCGCTGGTGGAAGGCAAAGCGGGGTTGTATACCTGTGGACCGACGGTTTACGACTACGCCCACATCGGCAACTTTCGCGCGTACCTTTTTGAAGACGTATTACGGCGGTATCTCGAATTCCGCGGCTATGAAGTCAATCACGTCATGAACCTGACCGACGTGGAAGACAAGATCATCCGGCGGGCGCGTGAGACGGGCAAGACGATCTATGAATGCACCGCACCGTATATCGACGCCTTTTTTGAAGACCTCGACACGCTGAACATCAAGAGGGCGAATCAATACCCCCGCGCGACTGAACATATCGAAGAAATGCTGTCGATGATCCGAACCTTGCGAGATAAAGGATTCACCTACGAGAAAGACGGATCGATTTATTTCCGCATCAGGGAATTCAAGGAATACGGCCGGCTTTCAGGCGTTCGGCCGGAAGACGTCCTGTCGGGCGCGCGCATCGATTCAGACGAATACGAAAAAGACGACGCGCGCGACTTTGTTCTATGGAAAGCGAAGAAGGAAGGCGAGCATTTCTGGGAGACGGAATTCGGCGAAGGCCGCCCTGGCTGGCATCTCGAATGCTCGGCGATGTCGATCAAATATCTTGGCGAACAGTTCGACATTCATTGCGGTGGAGAAGACAATATCTTTCCCCATCACGAAAACGAGATCGCTCAGAGCGAGGGATGTTCGGGCAAGAAGTTCGTCAACTACTGGCTGCACTGCCGCCATCTGCTGGTCGACGGCGAGAAGATGTCGAAATCGAAAGGGAACTTCTTTACCTTGCGTTCGCTGCTCGACAAGGGATTTCATCCGATGGCGATCCGGTTTTTCATTATTTCGAATCACTACCGCAGCCCGCTTAACCTGACGATGGATTCACTGCAGGCGGCGCACTCGGCATGGTCGCGCATCATGGACTTCAGACAGCGGGTGAAAGAACGAATCGCATCAAACGTGGAGGCGCCAAAGCAGATCGATCTGCAACGGGAAATGGACGCCTGTCTGACGCGCTTCATCGAACACATGGATGACGATCTCGACACGCCCCGGGCGAGTTCAGCGCTGTTTGACTTTATCCGCGACGCCAACAAGATTTTCGATTCGGAGGCGGTCGGTTCGAAACAGGCTCAGGAAGCGCTTGAACTGCTGGATCGCGTTGATGAAACGTTTGGCGTGATGAAAGAAGACGAAGCGTTGCTCGATGATGAAGTCGATCAATTGATTCAGGAACGGCAGGACGCCCGGAAGAACCGGAATTTCGCCCGCGCGGATGAGATTCGCGATTTACTGGCCGGGAAGGGAATTATTCTGGAAGATACGCGAGAAGGCGTCCGCTGGAAGCGGCGATAACATTCTCCCCCTGAATCGGGAAGGAGCCAGGCATGGCCAAAAAGTCAAACAGTAAAAAACAGTATTTTCAATCCAAGATCACTCCAGCCGGCGTGCGCAAAGGGATGTCGGCGAAGGGGCTGATCGACGAGTGTTTTACTTCATTTAACGCGCGCGGCGTGCGCAACGCCTGCCGCCTGTTCGCGGAAAAAGTATACCCCGCCAACACCACGGTCGGCATGAGCCTGACGGGCGCTCTGGTTCCCGCCGGAATCGGCCGGTCCTGTCTGATTCCCCTGATCAAAAGCGGATACATCGACTGGATGATCAGCACCGGCGCGAATATGTAC
This sequence comes from bacterium, assembly GCA_016125385.1. GTDB lineage: Bacteria > Hinthialibacterota > Hinthialibacteria > Hinthialibacterales > Hinthialibacteraceae > WGLV01. The sequence goes on along the minus strand of WGLV01000047.1, from coordinate 1,003 downwards.
CACGATCTGCACGCCTGTCTTGGTTACGACATGTACGAAGGCCGTCCCGACGTGGACGACTGTCAGTTGAGGAAAGACGACGTGGTGCGTATTCACGATATTTATTTTCACGCCGATGCGCTTTTTGACACGGACGCGTTCATCCGCAAACTGTTCCGGGAATACCCCATAGAGGGCGCGGTCTCCAGCGCGCGGATTCACCGGATTCTGGGAGAAGCGCTGCTGCAGATTAACCCGAAGGCGCATGAGATCAGCGTACTGGCCGCCGCGGCGAAAATGGATATGCCGATTCACACCTCCAGCCCGGGCGATTCAAGCACCGGCATGAATATCGCCGCGCTGGCGCTGGAGGGGAAATCCATCCTCGTCGATCCGAACCTGGATGTGAACCTGACCGCCGCCTGGGTATACGACGCCAAGAAATCGGGCGGGAAGACCGCCGCGCTGATTCTGGGCGGAGGCAGCCCGAAAAACTTTTTATTGCAAACGGAGCCGCACATTCAGGAAGTGCTGGGTCTGCCCGAGGCGGGGCATGACTTCTTTCTGCAATTTACCGACGCGCGCATCGACACAGGCGGGCTCTCGGGAGCGACTCCATCGGAAGCGGTCAGCTGGGGAAAGATCGATCCCAGCCAGCTGAGCAGCACGCAGGTGGTGTACGGGGATTGCAGCGTATACATCCCGCTGTTCGCATCGTACATCCTGAGTTCAGCGCCCAAGCTGAAAGCCAAACGATTGTGGAAACGGCGCGATGAGTGTATGGACAAGATGCAGAAAGCGTACCGGCGATCGAAGCATTGGGGGAAGTAAACACCGATCGCATTATCTCTACTCAAAGAAAAGGCCCGCTCGAACGAGCGGGCCTCTCGACTTTGGCCTTTGACTAGATAAAAAGAGATAAAAATTGCTGGGAGTGTAATTTTCGCTGGAAATTCGCTCCTTTTTCTTTTATTATAGAGTCTAGTTATGTGACTAGACCGCAAAGGAGAGTCTCCATGGGATT
>WGLV01000003.1 GCA_016125385.1 bacterium | reverse complement strand
CATGCACCTTTGGGGACTCGCGATTCAACCCAAGAATTTCTCCCGCTTCGTGCACCTCGCGTCCCAAAAGCAAACCATGCAAAAAATCAAAAACTCATTGCATCACGCTGTTTTCTATGCCCACGGATAGCCAAACTAAAGCGAGGGGCGGCCTGCGCCGCCCCTCTTTTCATGCCGCTTATTGCTTCCACTGATCGATTGGTTTGACGTTCATCGGAATGCCCGGGGCCGCGTCTTTTCCCCGGTAGGGCGCCAGCATGACCGCGATGGTGGCGGGTTTGTCGACGCCCTTCAGGTTGATGACCAGTTTCTTCGCGCCTTCATGCTGTTTTTGCGGTTTGGGCGGGTTTCCATCGATCCATTCGAAGGAGGCTCCGGCGGGCGACAGGATTGTCGCCTCCAGTTTTTCACCCGACTTGCTCAGCGTCGCCGAAGCGCCGTGCGTTTCGATCTCCGCGTCAGTCAGCATGCCCCACTGTACGTCCGCGCTGGTCTTTGGCGCGATTTCATCCTGAATCAGCACCATGCTCCGTTCGATCATCGCCACGCCGCGTTGCGCCATTTTCAGATCGGGATACGCCTGGCTCAGGTCGGCCGCCGCCCACGCCAGATCGTCACTGGAGTACGCCCCGATGATCGGCGCGGGGGCGCTGGGGTCCTGATTGCCCCCGTTCACGATCAAGGTATTGTGACTTTGCGTGTTCAACCGGAAATACGTCCAGCGCTGCGCGCCGAAATACCCCGGCAGGTTGTAATCGTCGCCGCCCAGATCGAGCGCCCAGCGGACGCCGTCAGCATCAAGCACGAAACACCCCAGATCGAGGTGGCTATGGTTGGTTTTGTTGTCTCCGCCCTTGAAACCGAGGTAGATCGCCTTGGGATCGTTCCACGCGCTGCGTGAAAACGCTACGTTGATTCCCCGGTAGAGCGCGTCGCGTGCGAATCCAGACGAAGCGGGATCTGTGCCGATGGGCGTGTACCAGATCAGGTCGAGCGCACTGATGCGGTCGTCTTTTAGCGTTTCGCGCTCATGCCAGGCGAGGATGGGCTCGTTGTAACGCTGCGCCAGCCAGAACATCTCGTGCGCGGCGCCCGCGCCGCTGCCCGCGTCGGCGTAGTTAAAGGTCATGCCGATGAGGCCGCAGGAGTGAATGCGGAATCCGCCCGCGCCGCGCAGGCCCTCGGCATCCGAAAGGCCGAAATCGGTCCTCAGCGCGGTATCAAGAGCCGCGAAAAAGTAAACGGTGTAACGGGTGGCGTAGTGCCAGTAACCCGGCCCTTCGCCCCAGCCGCCGTCAGGCGCGTATGATTTCAGCGCCAGCGGCATGTCCTGAACCGACTGCTTCAGCAGGAAACCGGCAAGTTCGGGCTGTATATCGGCCACCGCCAGTGCTCCAATGCCGATGCCGCCATTGCATACCTGGTTCCAGTTATGTTCGGAGTGAGACCACCACGCGTTGTTTTCGTAGCCCTCGCGAGCGGGAGTGAGCCCTTTTTTGACCAGCATGTCGACGATTTCGCTGCGCTCTTCCGGCGTCCATTGATCGTAAAACCAGTCATACGCGATGCCGATGGCATGGCTCATTTCGGCGGTGTCGAGAAAATGACTGGGGTTCCAGTCGGGAAAGCGAATGGCGGCGAAGACTTCCTGTTTCGCCCGGTCAAACCACTTGCGGTCGCCGTCGAGCCGATAGAGCAAGCCGTAGGTGTAGACCCGTTCCAGGCAGTTGCGGCTCTGCGTCAGCAGGCGGGGCCCCACGATGATGTAATCGACGGGTTTCTGTTGCATCAGCCGGTCGCCCAGTTTGATCAACCGCTGGTAATAATCCTGCGCGGTCGCGTCTTGGGCGATGGTTTTTTTGAGCTGCTGCAAGCCTTCATCCGTAAGGATGAGGCGGGGATGCCCCTCGCGCAGCGCGTCGAGACTGGCTTCCGCCGCGTTAACGCCTTGCGCCGCCAGCAGTAAGACGCAAAGGGCGCCGATCCAGGTCATTTTCGTCCAGTTCATAGTCATTCTCCCCCAGGGTTCAACAATTGAATGTGAGATTTGAACGCGAGTCGCGCCGTCCAAAAATCCGTACTACACTGCTATCATGAATGACGCTGTTGAGGCTAGGGATTCGTTTCGTTCAGAAGGGGAATGGAATGCCGCACACGGAAGCATTTTGGGACGCCGAGCCGGAAGAGCGTCAATCGGAGTCGCAAGGGAAGACATCTGGCGGAAAGGTATTCGTCGATGAAATCAGCATCGGCGATCACGTCGACAGCCAGTTCGTTATTCATCGGCTGTCTCTGCGTGAATACGACAAGGGCAAGTTTCTGTCATTGAGATTGGGCGACCGCACTGGCAAGATCAACGCCGTGCTCTGGAACCACGCCGAAGAAACTCATCGGCGTATTGAGGAAGGCTCGCTCGTCCACGCCGCCGGCAAGGTCAACAGTTATCAGAACGAACCCCAGATCACGCTCGACCGGCTGGAACCGATCGATCCATCGGAACTGGACGATCCCGGCGCGTTTTTGCCCGCCTCGCCGGTTCCGCTGGATGACATGATCGCTGAATTTGACGCTCAACTCGCCGCGATTCTGGACGAAGACTTCCACCGCCTGTTGACCGAGTTCCGCAACGATGAAGAAATGTGGCGAGGGTTTTCCACCGCGCCCGGCGCTAAACTGTGGCATCATCCCTACCTGCATGGCCTGTTGGAACATACGCTCTCGGTGTTGCGCCTGTGCCGCGCCATCGCGCCCAATTACGAGGGGGTCGACGCCGATCTGCTGGTGACCGGCGCGGTGTTTCACGACGTGGGCAAGACGCGTGAATTCATCTACGATTTCCGCGTCGATTACAGCACCGAGGGGCGTCTTTGCGGTCATGTGTACATCGGCGCCGCGATGGTGGAGCGATTGATCGCGCGTCTGCCCGGCTTTCCCGCCGAAAAACGCCGCCTGTTGATGCACCTGATTTTGTCGCATCACGGTGAAACCGAGCGGTCGCCGATCTTGCCCATGACCATCGAAGCGCTTTTGCTGCACAATATTGAAAATATGGACGCACAGACCGCCGCCTTTCAACGCGAGATGAACAAGGCGCGCGGCGGAGGCAAGACCTGGACCGGTTTCGTCAATCTCATTGGCCGTTACCTGTACCTGGGCGAAGAGTTGGAAGAAGATGACGGTGATGGCGGGGCCGGGGAAGAATAGTCTTTCACTGTCGCTGGAACTTGAACAGACTCTCTGACGAAGGATTGGCATGACGGATCGACTGAAAAGTTCAGCTTTATTGCGCATGGTTTACCGGCGGCATCAGGTGCGCCGTTTGATCGGGTTGTTTGTCTTTCTCATTCTGTTCATCATCGTGAGCGCGCAGGCGTTTATATTATCGACGGCCCTGTTCGACTTGCGGATGACGGGCGTGAACGCCCTGTTCTGCGCAATCGCGGCGCTGTTCGCGTTCGGACTGATCCGCTTTTTCGCGGGATGGTTCGCCGAAGGTATTGGCCCTCGCCGGTTCTTCCAGAACTGGGAACGCCGCCATCCCGGCGTGGCGAACGGCGTTGCTCTGGTCGTATACAGCGAGCGCGAAAAAGCGGAAATCGACCGGTTGGGGTATTCGACGGAATTGATACAGGCGGAAGACTCGCGCCTGATCGGCGATTTGCGGGAGATGGTCAATCGCCGCGATGAACCGGGGGTGACCGCGCCGCTGGCGTTGTGCGCGCTGGTGATCGTTCCATCGCTGATCGCGCTGATGGTTCAGCCTGGTTTTTATCAGACTCAGTTCAACCGCATCTCCCGGGATCTGTTCGCTGAATCGCCGCAGGGCGAAACTCGCGTCATCCAGATCGAGAAAGAAGCCGCCGTTCCGCGCGGAGAAGCAGCGCATGTGGGCGCGCAATTGCAGGGCGAATTTCGCGGCGGGGAAGCCGTGTTGCATCGCAAATTGCGAACCGGCTGGGAAACCCAGACGGCTCCGGTTGTGGATGGCCGAACCGAATTCGTCGTACCCAACCTGAACCGGGCGGCTTCGGTTTATGTTTCCGCCGACGGCGTATTGTCGAATCGCGGTTTGCTGGTTCCGCTCGATCCACCCTCGATCACGCAGGGAGAGATTCAGATTACTCCCCCGGAATATACGCACGAAACGCCATCGAAACTGACGACTTGGCGATCGTTTTCCGCGCCCGAAGGCAGCGTTGCGACCCTGTACGGCGTCGCATCGGATCAGCTTACGCGGGCGACGGCGGTATGGCGCGATTCGGTATATCCTATTGAAATATCGGGCGACAAACTCGCCTTGAAGATGGAAGCGCATTACACCGGAGACCTTCGCGTTCAAATGACCGGCGTGAACGGCCTTACGGGCGAAAGCCCGTTGATCCGGGTTACTTCAATTCCTGACGCCACGCCTGAAATCCGGATCATCGAACCCGAGGAAAAGTCGGACATTCCAACCGGCAATGTGATCGCCGTGCAGGTGCATCTGAAAGACGATTACGGAGTCCGTAACCTGGTCATTCATTCGATGCTGAACGATGACGAGAACACCCGGCGAACCGACGCCGCCTGGGTATACGATGAATCGGCTGCCGCGGATATCGGCCGGGCCACCGATTTTTACCTCACCTTTAACTGGGACCTCACTCCATTCGATATGTACCCCGGAGACGAATTGTCGTTCTATCTTGAAGGGTATGACGAAGATCCGTTGCACGGCCCCAAGGCGGGACGTTCGGATACTCATGTGGTGCGGTATCCCTCGCTGATGGACCTGGTGGATGAACTCAACCAGACCGAAGAAACCAACCTCACCGATCTCAATGAAGTCGTCGAGGAACAGAAAAAACTGCACGAGGATCTGAGCGAAACCATAGAACGGATTTCAGACAAGGCGAATCAGCCCGATTCCGCCCAGGAAGGCGAAGACCCGCTCTGGATGGAAAAACGCGAGATGGAGTCGCTGAAGGACCGGCAACAGAAACTGGTCGACGAAGCGAAGAAAATAGAAGAGCAATTATCGCAATATCAGGATAAAGCTTCCAACGATCTGACCGAGGAAGAAAAAGAGTCGCAGGGTTTTACTCCCGAAACGCTGGAAAAGATGACGCGCGTTCAGGACCTGATGAAAGAGATGCTCGATCAGGACAGCCAGCAATTGATGAAAAAACTGGAAGACACGGTCAATCAGATGTCGGACAAGGTCGACATGCAAAAGCTCAACGACCTTCAGTTCGACGTCAAGGATTTTGAGGAACAGCTCGACCGGACCCTTTCCATGCTGGAGAACACCTATCAGGCGCGGCAGATCGAAGGTCTTCGCCAGACCACGGAAGAACTCGCCGAGCGTCAGGATCACCTGATGCGCGAAACCAGCATGCTCGACAAGGAAGCGCAACAACTGCAATCGGATATCCAGAACATGCAGCAGGAGGCCGCCCAGCTTCAGGAACAGATTCAGCAACAACAGGCCGGCCTGGAAAATCAGTCCGGCTCGCTAAACGACCAATCGAATCAACCGGGTGAACAGAATCAGCAGGAATCCGCCACGGGCGACAACCAGAAAAGCCCGGAAGAACAGAAAGCCGAGCTGGAAGCGAAACAACAGCAGCTTGAACAACTCAAAAAGGAACTGGAAAAGAAACAGAACGAACTGAAAGCAAAACAGGACCTGATGGCGGAGCGTCAGGAGCGCCTCAAGGAAGATTCGCAGGCGCTGATGGATCGCATGCAGCAGATGCAGCAAGGCCTCAATGAGAAAGACCCCGCCGCCGCGCAGCAGATGAAGCAGATGCTCGAACAACTTCAGGAAAGCGGCGCGTTGAGCGAAATGCAGAACGCGGCGAACCAGTTGCGCCAGAACGCGCCCCAACAGGCCATGCCCCATCAGCAGAACGCTCTCTCCGCGCTGCAGCAGACCACGCAACAGATGCAGTCGCAGCTCGCTGGAATGGGCATGCAGGATATGCAGCAGGATTCCCGCGAGTTGAAGCGTCTGGTCGATCGTGGGCTCTTTCTCTCCGATGAACTCGAATCGCTGACCGAATCGCCGCTGGGGCAGGGGCGGGCTCAAGCCGCTTTACGCGAAGCCAATGCGTTTCTGCGTGAACTACGCCGGATTCAAGCGGCCTGGAATGGCATCGCGCAAACAAACCCGTTTATGAACCGGGCGGCTGAAAAATCGTTGCGCCGCAGCGAATCGCAATTGCGCGAGGCCGTCGACGCGGGGCAGGGACTCAAGTGGGTCGGCCTGCACGAAGCGCGCCAGTCGTTGATCGCGCTCAATCAGGCGCTGTGGCGCATGATGCAGGACGATCAGCAGATGCAACAGCAGATGCAGCAGCAAATGGGCGCGCAAAGCCTCCAACAACAGATGCAACAGATGATTCAGCAGCAGCAGAACCTCCAACAGATGCTGAACCAGCTTCGCCAGCAGGGCGAACAGGGCGAAAAAATGGCCGAGCAGCTCAAGCGCATGGCCGAACATCAGGCCCGCATCCGCAAGGAAATTGAAAAAATGATGCAGCAATACCGGCATGCCCGCCAATTGAAGAACCGGCTGGACGGAATCTATGACGAGATGCGTGAAGTCGAACGCATGCTGGAATCCGGCGAAAACGGCGACAAGATGGAAGAACGCCAGAACCGCATCATGTCGCGTATGCTCGAGGCGGGAACCATGCAGGAAGAAGATGAATACGGTAATGAGCGCCGAGGAGAGAAACCCAAAGACGTCGGGCCCGCCGAGCAGGCCTCCGGCGACGTCGATACCGGTATTCAGGACCGGATTCGAGACAACGTCGAGCGTCCTCCGCTGGAATCGATTCCCCCGGCGTTTCGCGGCGCATTGAAAAACTTCTACATTCATCTTTCCGAACAAACGATTCCGGGGTAAGGCAGGCGGAGAGTCGATCTTTCGCGCCTGGCGATCCGCTTCAGACCGCCCCGAATCATGAAGGCCGCTATATAATCCCCGCCGATTATGGTATAACCTGCCATCTCAATTGAGGGAGAACGGCCATGAAACTCAACTCATGGACGACTCGCGCGCTGGCCGCCGCGGCGCTGTGCGCGATCGCGATTCAAGCAACGGGGGCTGCTGAAGTGAACGTCGAAAAAACATCATTTGAAGGCTGGAACAACTGTTATCGAATCGCCAATGGAAACGTCGAACTGGTGGCATGCGCCGATATCGGTCCGAGAGTGCTTCATCTCTCTCTCAAGGGCCGGGATAATCTTTTCAGCCTGAGTGAATCGACCCGGGGAAAAACCAGCGGCGACCAGTGGAATGGTTACGGTGGACATCGATTCTGGATCGCACCGGAAAAAACCGATTTCACCTATTATCCAGACAACGACCCGGTTCGGGTGGAGACCGGCGAAAATTCGGTAACGATGATTTCCGCGCCTGAATTTAAAGACTGGTCGATGCGCGGCCAGTTCAGCGTGGACGAGCGTTTTGACAAGCTGAACGATCCCGCGTTTCGCAAAAATTTCACCATTCAGAAAACCATGAAAGTATCGATGGATGCTTCAGGCGAAGTCGAAGTCGTTCATACCGCGGTGAACGTGGGTGAAGAAACCTATGACATCGCGCCCTGGGCGTTAACGGTGATGCGTCAGAATGGAACAACGATTATCCCCAACGCGCCGTATGCGCCGCATGGCCCCGATCATTTTCTGCCGGTGCGTCAGGTGATTCTGTGGAGTTATACCCGCCTGAATGATCCGCGTCTGACTTTTCTTGAAAAGTACACCTTGCTCAAACAGGATCCGGACGCGCGCCATCCGCTGAAAATCGGTTTTTCCAACACGGAGGGCTGGGTGGCTTATACGCTGGGCGATCAGCTGTTCGTCAAGTATCTCGATCCCCGCGATGATGCTGAATACCCCGATATGAACGCTTCCATCGAACTTTTCACCAACAGCGGCATCATGGAAATCGAGTCGCTGGGAGCGAATTATCAACTCAAGCCGGGGCAGGCGATGTCGCATCGCGAGCGCTGGCGCGTATACGACGCGGGTTCGTTTCATTTAACCGAGAAAGAGATCGATCGAGTGGTTCAGACAACGAAACTCGATCAATAAATTAACAATCAAACCGTACGGGGGCGCTCCAGCGTCCCCGTTCTGTATTTGGAGGGAGAGATCATGAAGGGATTCATCCGATTGAGAATTCAACCCGGCGCCGGGCGAAAAATCGCGTTCGCCGGGCTGATGATTTGTCTGTTGGCTGGATTCACCGCACGGGGATTCGCCGAGCCCGTGACGTTCGAGTCGCTGATCGGCGAAATGACTGACATGCACGCGCTGGCGAAATATCCCGATCCGGCGTATAAAACCGTCCAGTTTTCATCCACCGACCGGCGCAGCAATCTGCCGCAGGGGGCCGGCTGGTTCGCCAATTCGGACGGTTTTGGCAGCGAGCCGATTCCCAACGTGGAGAAGGTATTGAAAGAACCCGGCGATGACAACATCGGCGAGTATCTCATCTGTGACGTGCAAGGCCCGGGCGCGGTGGTGCGAACATGGACGGCGGCGATCAAGGGCGACGTAACGATGACGCTCGACGACGCCGATAAGCCGGTGTTCGACGGGTCCGCACAGGATTTCTTCCAGTTTCTCTGCAAAGGGTATCTGCAGCAGGCGGGGATCCGGGACCTCGATAACGCGTTCCAGCAACGCAACGCCTGCTATTTTCCTATTCCATTCGCGAAACGCTGTCGTGTCGTCTGGCGGGGCGACGTCAAACAGCTGCATTTTTATGAGATCGAAACAAGGTTATATGAAGAGAGCGCCGAGGTGAAAACATTTTCGCCCGATGACGTGAAACGGGCGTCGGACGCCGTGCGCGCCGCGGCGAAAGCGTTGATGAATCCGAAAGACGCCTGGACATATCGTTCCACCCAACCCGCCAAGCCAATCGCGGCGACGGTGCAATCCGGTGAAACGCAGGAAGCGCTCAAGCTGGAAGGCTCGATGGCGATCGAACGGCTTACGCTGAAGGTGTTGGCGGAAGACGTGGACCTCGCTTTGCGTCAGACTTTGTTACACATTGTATTCGATGACTTCGACGTGCCGCAGGTCTTGTCGCCCATTGGCGACTTCATGGGCGCCGCGCCGGGAATCAATCCATTCAACGCGGTTCCGTTTACCGTTGAACCGGATGGAACGATGACCTGCCGGTTCGTGATGCCGTTCCGTAAAAACGCTCGAATCCTTATTGAGAATCGCGGAAAACAACCGGTGACGGTGACCGGTTCCGCGCTGCCGTGCGAATTCAACGCGAACGATGAAAACTTCATGCACTTCCGCGCCAAGTGGCGCGTCGACCATAACGTATTCAGCCGGCCGATTCGCGATCTGCCTTTCGTGCTGACGATGGGGCGTGGCGTCTACGTGGGGACGGGAAGTTACATCATGAATCCGAACATGGTTCCCACCAGTTATGGAAACTGGTGGGGTGAAGGCGATGAGAAGGTCTTCGTCGACCAGAATAATAAGCCTTCTTTTCTGGGGACGGGGTCGGAGGATTATTACAACTACGCCTGGTCGGCGGAAGATATCTGGAACACACCCTACGCCGGTCAGCCGCGAAACGATGGCCCCAACACGCGCGGGTTCGTCACCAATCACCGCTGGCACATGCTGGACCCGATTCCTTTTGAATCGTACATCGCCTTTTATATGGAACTTTACGCGCATGACGAAACGCCGGATATGTCGTATGCGCGCATCGGCTATCACTACGCCAGGCCCGGCGCCGTGGACGATCAGGGGCCGATCACCGATGAAGACCTGCGCAAGCCCGAACTGCCCGGCGACTGGGCGCCCATCGCCAAGCATGGCTCAGCGAATTCCGTCTTCTATTCGGCGGAATCGATCGCCTCGCCAGACGCCCCGCATCGCATGGATCGGGATCGTTTCTGGGCGGATGGCTCCGTGTGGGTATGGACTCCATCCAGACCGGGAGAGACGGTGAATCTGGCTGTTCCCGTTACCGAAGACGGCAAATGGCAGATTCATCTGACCTGCGGCCAGACTCCGAGAGGGGGGCGCTTCGCCGCGATGCTGGATGGAGACATGGCGCTGGATGAAGTCAGCACCCATCGCCCCTATCGCCGCCTGTTGCGTACGAGTTCGCTTGACGCGATGGAACTAACCCAAGGTGAACATACCCTGACGTTGAAATATCTGGGCCCCGCCGTGGCGGGCGGTTCCGGTGAAATCGCCATTGATTTCATCTGGGTTCAAAAGAGATAGAGTTTTGGAATGGTATAAAAAAAAAGGCGGCTTCGTGCCGCCTTTTTTCGTTTGTGCGCTCTGGGATGGGCGTCAGTCGAATAACGCTTTCAGGTTTTCTTTGTAAGGCGGATATACAATCCCTTTTTCGGTGATGAACGCGGTGACGTATTCATTCGGGGTGACGTCGAAGGCGGGATTGTAGACGTTGACCCCGTCGGGACCGGTCTGGCGGCCGAATCCGTTGATAATCTCGCCGGGATCGCGCTCTTCAATGGGGATCTTCGAGCCATCGGAAAGGCTGAGGTCGATGGTCGATGTCGGCAGCGCGACATAAAAAGGAATCTTGTGCGCCTTCGCCAACACCGCTACGCCGTAAGTGCCGATTTTATTCGCCACGTCGCCGTTAGCCGCGACGCGGTCGGTTCCGACGATCACCGCCTGAATTTTTCCCTGGCTCATCACGCTCGCCGCCATATTGTCGCAGATCACCGTGACCGGGATGCCCGCCTGCTGCAGTTCCCACGCAGTGAGGCGCGAACCTTGTAACAGGGGACGAGTCTCATCGGAATAGACGTTGAACACCACGCCTTGCTCTTTCGCGACGAACATAGGCGCCAGCGCTGTGCCATAGCGCGCGGTGGCCAGTCCGCCTGCGTTACAGTGAGTGAGAAGACCGTCGCCATGGTTAAAAAGTTTCGCGCCGTGTTCGCCGATGGCGCGGCAGACGGCGGCGTCTTCTTCCAGCATACGGACGGCTTCGTCAAAGATCACTTTTTTGAGTTCTTCCGGGGGACGATCTTTGTGATCGGACGCGACTCGCTTGATCCGATCAAGCGCCCAGAACAGGTTGACGGCGGTGGGCCGCGAGGTGGCGAGATAGTCAGCGACCCGGTTCACCTCTTCCAGAAACGAGGCTGAATCGGCGGCTTGTGAGTTTTTTACGCCGACGTACACTCCAAAAGCGGCGGAAACGCCGATGGCCGGCGCGCCGCGCACCCGCAGCATTTTGATGGCTTCCCACATCTGCTCGGCTGATTCAATCGTGAGATAAACGGTTTCCGTCGGCAGCCGGGTCTGGTCGATGATTTTGACTTGGCCGTGATCAACGGCTATCGTATCGAACGGCATGGGCGCTCCCTGATTCTGAAATGCGTTTCCAGTTTGGAAAACCGGGTTCTGGAACGTTGAAGACGGTAGCATCGAACCGGGCGAACGCCAACCTCAAAACAAACGAAGGATCTCGCGGTGCACATCCTGCTCGAATCGCTGTACTCAAAAAAAGGCATGATCGCCTACGCGCGTTCGCGCGATTTACACCTCACCAAGGCGCTCGGCCAGCATTTTATTATTCAGCGCGAGTGGATGGCGTCGATTCTCGATAAGGCGGGTTTACCCCGTTCGGGCGCCGTGATCGAAATCGGCCCCGGCGTGGGGCATCTGACGTGGCTGCTGCTGGAACGGGGGCTGTCCGTAACCGCCGTTGAAAAAGACCGGCGTTTCGCCGCCATGCTGGGAGAACTCGCCGCGCTGGACCCGGATAACGCCGCCCGTTTTAACCTGGTGCGAGACGACGCCATGAAGGTCGACTTCAAGCGATTGCGCGAAGAGACCGGCGCCCTCGCGGCGGTGGGCAACCTGCCGTATAACGCGGCTACCGCCATCCTGTTTCACCTGGCCTATTCGGGAGCGGGTTTTGGCTCGATCTGTGGAATGGTGCAGAAGGAAGTCGGCGAGCGAATCCTGTCCGAATCCGGCTGCAAGGTGTTTGGACGCCTCTCCATCGTGCTTCAATATCTATATGATATTGAAGCGGTCGAGATATTGCCGCCTTACGTGTTTTTCCCCGTGCCCAAAGTGGAATCCATGTTCATCAAGATGACGCCAAAGCCGGACGCCGACGCGGAATTCGCGCAATTGTTTCTTGAACGTACTGCCCAGGTGGGATTTTTACACCGGCGGAAGAAACTGAAACATTCGTTTCGCGGGTCTGTGATTCAGAAACGGCATCTGAATGATGAATTCCTCGAACGGGCTCCGGAATCGTTCGATTTTGACGAACGCGCCGAACAATGGCCGCTGGAACGGTGGATCGGTTTCGCGCGCTATATTCAGTCGCAACCACCGGCCGGTGAATGAGGGCTTTTTAAAATTGATTGATAAAACAGAAGAAGGGAACACCCGATCATGTCTAACCCCGTAATCACCATCGCGCACAGTCCTGATTCGGACGACGCGTTTATGTTTTACGCTCTCGCCAATCACAAGATCGACACAGGCGGGATCGAATTCAAACACGTTCTGAAGGATATCGAGACGCTTAACCACCTCGCGGCGGTGGGCGAGATGGAAGTCACCGCGATTTCAGTTCACGCATACGCCTACGTGAATCACAATTACGCGATTCTTACAGCCGGCGGAAGCCTGGGGTTAGGCTACGGGCCGATGGTGATCGCCCGTGAGCCGATGGATATCGAAACTCTCAAGACGAAAACCATCGCCATCCCCGGCAAGATGACTTCCGCTTATCTCGGGCTGCGGCTCTGCATCGGCGAATTTAATTACGATGTCGTTCCGTTCGACCAGATTCTGCCCGCGGTGGAAGACGGCCGCGTCGACGCGGGGCTTATCATCCACGAAGGTCAGTTGATGTACGCCGGGCATGGTTTGCATAAAATCGTCGATCTGGGCGAATGGTGGGCGGAGGAAACCGGCGGGCTGCCTCTGCCTCTGGGCGCCAACGCAATCCGTAAGAACCTGGGCGAAGAGATGATTCAACGCGTGGCGCCCTTCATGCGAAAAACGATCGAATACAGCCTCGAACACCGCAAGGAAGCGCTGGAATACGCCTTACGCTTCGCCCGCGATCTCAATCCCGCGGACGCCGACAAATTCGTTGGCATGTACGTAAACGAAAAAACTCTGCATCTGGGGGAAGACGGCGCGCGGTCGTATCAGTTATTCTTGGATCGAGGCTACGAGGCGGGATTGATCCCCAATAAAGTGGAACTTGAATTCGTCGAATGCGGATGATGGGACCGATCCTCTCTCGAGTAACCGTGTGCGAGAGACTATTTCCGGGAGGAAGGTGACGAATGATGAAACGATGGATGACCACAGTATTCGTCTTGATGGCGCTGAGTTGTTCGGTTTTCGCCGCAGAGGTGGAAGAAGGCTTTACGGCGTTGTTCAACGGCAAAAACCTCAGTGGATGGAATATCGAGAATGGCGGTCCCAAAACGTTCGTCGTTCAAAACGGCGTGATTTACTGCTCTGGACGTTCTCATTACCCCGCCTGGCTTCGCAGCGACCGTGAATACGAGAACTTCGATCTGCGATTTGAGTTCCGGTTGGACGGCTGGTGCAACAGCGGCGTTTTCTTTCACGCACCGCGTTATGGACGATGCTCGAAGGTCGGTTTCGAATACCAGATTGACCAGATGTCACATGAAGGGCTGCGCAAAAAATCGGCTGGCGCCGTGTTTGACGTGGTCGCCCCTTCCGCGATGGCGCTGGGCCCTGACAAGAGCTGGAACACAGGCCGGATTCTGATGGACTGGCCCAACCTGAAATACTGGATGAACGGTCAGATCGTGCAGGACATCAACGTCGAAGATTATCCCGAACTGAAATACCGCTTCCGTCACGGATACATCGGTCTGCAGGATATGGGCTACCAGGTCTGGTTCCGTAATATCCGCGTGAAGGAACTGCCCGGCAAGGAAGAATGGCGCTCGCTGTTCAACGGGAAAAACTTCAAAGGCTGGTATCAGGAAGGTTCCGGCGCGCACTGGAGCATCGTGGACGGAAACCTCCACGCCACCGGCGGGACCAGCTACCTGGTGACCGAGGATGAGTTTGAAGATTTTGAACTGCAAACGTATATCCGCACCAGCCGTACCGCGAACGGCGGCATCTTCATTCGCTGGAAGACGCTGTCAAACGGCGATCGCGGCAATGAAATCCAGATCGAAAACGTGCCCGATTCAAATTACCCGACGGGCAGCCTGTATAATATCGTTCGAGCTCCCATGTTCCATTACGAGGATGAAGCGTGGTTCCCCATGCAGATCATTCTGAAGGGATCGCATGTGGTGGTTCGCGTAAACGGTGAAACTGTGGTCGACAGCGACGAAGTGCCCACCGTGCGGGCCGGGCACATTTCGCTGCAGATGCACAGCAACGAACCGTGGATCGAGTTTAAAGACCTCCAGATCAAACCGTTGTAATCCGCCGCGAAGTGACCCTCGCGGCGCCGGGCGTCCAGCTCACGCCAACTGATGTGTATCGGGATGCAGGGCGATTCTGTCCAGCCGAGGAGCGCGTATGACGACCACCGGCGATATTAATTATTGGGGCCACCTGGTCGAGCCCGAGATCAAGGAGCTTCTCAACGCCAAGGACTATAAAGGCTTGAGAGAAGCGCTGGCCGATCTCGAATCGCCCGACATCGCGGAAGCGCTGCTGGTGCTCTCGCCCGAAGAGCGGGCGGTGGTGTTTCGAATTTTGCCGCGCAAGGTCGCGGCGGAAGTGTTCGCGTATCTGCCCATCGCCGATGAGGAGGAGTTGCTTCACAATCTGGGCAACGAACACGTCACCGGCATCCTGAACGAAATGGAGCCCGATGACCGTACCGCGTTGCTTGAAGAACTGCCCGGTCAGGTCACCAAACGGCTGATCGCTTCGCTTTCTCCGCAAGAACGCAAGATCGCTCAACAACTGCTCGGTTATCCCGAATATTCCATCGGGCGTCTGATGACGCCCGAGTACGTTTCCATTCAGGAAGAATGGAGCGTACAGGAAACGATGACCATTCTACGCAAAACCGGCCGGGATAAAGAAACCCTCAACACTCTCTATGTAACCGATTCGAACGACCGGCTCACCGCTGACGTTTCGCTCAAATCACTCATCTTCGCCGAACCGGAATCGCGGATCGACGAGATCATGAATACCCACGTCGCTGCCCTGCGCGCCACCGACGACCAGGAAATGGCGTCGGAAATGATGTTGCACTACGACCTGTACGTGCTGCCCGTCGTCGATTCCGAGGGGACGCTGGTCGGCATCGTCACCGCCGACGACGTACTCGACGTCGTGGTTGAGGAAACCACCGAAGACATGCAGCTCATGGCCGGTATGGAAGCGTTGGAAGAGCCGTATTCGGAAACGCCGTTCGTGACGATGGCCCGTAAGCGCGGCGGGTGGTTATTCGTTCTGTTTCTGGGTGAGATGATTACCGTATCGGTAATGCACCAGTTTGAAAGCGCGATGAGCAACGCCAGTATCGCGCTGTTGTTCTTTCTGCCGCTGATCATCAGCTGCGGAGGCAACTCCGGGTCGCAGGCGTCAACGCTGGTGATTCGCGCCTTGTCGGTTCAGGACGTTTCGTTGCGCGACTGGTTCGGCGTATTGTGGCGTGAGATGATGACAGGCCTGATGCTGGGCGTGTTTCTCGGAATGGTGGCGTTGTTGCGTGTTGTTTTCTGGCCGCACGCCGCCGCTCAATATGGCGACGACTATTTCTTTCTGGGCGTCACAGTGGGCTGTTCAGTGATCGGAATCGTATTGATGGGAACCATAACGGGTTCGATGCTGCCTTTTATTCTACGCACGTTGGGCATCGACCCCGCGATGGCTTCCGGACCGCTGGTCGCCACGCTGATGGATACGCTGGGCGTGACCATCTTTTTCAGCATGGCGATGTTTTTTCTGATGTAAGGCGAAGAATCGCGTGGAATCATGAATCCATCATTCCCGTATGCGTTTCGTACGCGCGCGATCGAGACGATCGAGCGTTTCAGCATGCTGCGCCGGGGTAGCCGCCCCTTGCTGGCGGTATCCGGCGGGCCCGATTCATGCGTGTTGCTCGACGTCATCGCCAGAATGCAGGATGAATGGAATCTCGATCTTCATCTCTGCCACGTCAATCACGGGCTTCGCGGCGCGGCGTCGAATGAAGACGAGCGCTTTGTGATTCAACTCGCTCATCAGTATCATCTCCCTCTCACGGTGCGGCGATTTGAACCCGATGAGATTGAGCGCATCCGTACGGGCAACCTGGAAGATGAAGCGCGCCGTCTGCGGTATGAAAAACTTCGTCACACCGCGGAAGAACTGAACCTTTCCCCCATCCTGACGGGCCATACGCTGAGCGATCAGGCGGAGACCGTTCTGCTGCGAATGATACGCTCGTCCGGATTGACCGGCCTCTCTGGCGTTCTCCCGGTCAAATTCGAGAGGGAGGCCGCGATCGCGCGGCCGCTGTTGGCTCATACACGCGAGGAGGTGTTGCGATACGCTCGTGAAGAAGCGATCGCATACCGTCATGATGAAATGAACGATGACTCCACGTTCTGGCGCGTTCGGGTCCGAAATGAACTGATCCCGTTCCTGAAAGATTCATTCAATCCAAACTTGGAGAGCGCCTTGGGGCGGTTGGCCGACCTCGCTCGCGAAGAAGAGAATTTCTGGGAACAGCATACCGCCTGTCTGGCGGATAGCGTCGGATTGGCCACGCCCGATGCCTCCGCCGATTGCGAGTTGTTCTCCGCGTTGTCGAGAGCCGAACAGCGCCGCCTGATTCGTCATTACGTGAAGGCGTTCGATCCATCTCCGGCGATGCCCGCCATCGACGCGGCGATCGCGCTGATTGCGGGTGAACGCCCTCAGGGGGAAATTCACATCGATCAGAACCTGCGGGTGTATCGACGATATGACCGCTTTTATATCGCTTCGCCGCATGGCCTGGGCGCTCCCGTACCGGAAACCGAACTCGCTGTGCCCGGATCGACCCCGGCGCCTGAGTTGGGAGTTGAAGCGATAATCGACCTGTTTCCCGCTTCGGTTGAACGTTTGCCCGTCCGGGATGAATGGTGCGCGGAATTCGACGCGGACAAGGCGTTTACGCCGATCACCATTCGCGGGCGGCGCGATGGCGACGCGATCGCGCCCGTTGGAATGGAAGGCCGCAAGAAAATCAAAAAACTGCTGCAGGAACGGCGGATCATTCTGGAAGAACGGGACCGGACGCCGATCGTTCTGTTTAATGGCGAACTGGCGTGGGCGGCGGGCGTATGTCTGTCTAAACTGTTTCAGGTGGATGAACAGACTCGGACAGTACTTCGAATCTCGTTAAACCGGATCGCCCCCATGCCGCAGCATGGTAATCAATAAAAACAAAGCGAGTCTCAGCCATGATGTGGAAGCGGATTCTGGGTGGACTGTTGAGTTATACGCCAATCGCCCGGCTGCGGCCCGACCCGAACTGCGGCGAAACGGCCAACGCCGATTATTGTTTTTCGATTTTTCGCGGTCACTTGATCAATTTCGCGAAGCAGGGAATAACCGCTTTCCCTGAATCGATTCTCGAACTGGGGTGCGGCGCCAGCCAGGGCGCCGGTCTCGCATGGTTGATCGCGGGATCGCGGCGATTGCATTCTCTCGATGTATACCGTTACGCCACATCCGAGCGCAACCTTGCCGTGTTCGATGGGCTGGTGAAACGGTTCCGTTCCGCATTGGATTCAGCGGACGACCCATTGTTTTCCAGCCCGATTCTTACTGGGGGGCGCATGCGCATGTTGTTGGACTCCAATCGGCTGGATCTGTTGCGTGAGGCGATTCGCGCCGGCGGGGATGCGCCTGACGGTGCGTTTTTAGTGCGTTATACCGCGCCTGATTACACCCGTGATACGTTGGAGCCGGACAGCGTGGATTTCGCCTTTTCACAGGTCGTGCTTCAACACGTCGATGATCTGGCCGGTTTGTTCGCGAACCTTCACGGCTGGCTGAAACCCGGGGGATTCATGTCGCACTGGATCGATTTTTCCAGTCTCGGGACATCCGAAGCATGGAACGGCCACTGGGCGTTATCAGACGGAATGTACAAGCTGATGCGGGGAAAAAGGCTGTATCTGACCAACCGTCTGCCCCATTCTGAAATCGTGCGGATTATGAAGGAGTGTGATTTTGAATTGGTGGCTGATGAACGGCAAATCAAACCATCCGGCATCAAGCGGGAGCAACTGGCTGATCGATACCGCTCGATCTCCGAAGAAGATCTGACTACCTTTGCGTCGTGGATTCTGGCTCGAAAACCCCTCAAAGCCCCGGAACAGATTCACGCGGATGATTCGATCGCAGCGTCTCCGTAATACTGCTCCGCGCAATCAGGACACATTCCGTGGCTGAATATCGCGCTTGAATGAGCCTGAATATATTGTTCGACGTGGCTCCAATACCCTTGGTCGTCGCGTATTTTCTTGCAACTGGCGCAGATGGGAATCAAACCGCTGAGCGTTTCTACTCTCGACAACGCTTCTCGCAGTTCGGCGATCAGTTTTTCGTTCTCTTCCTGAATGCGCTTTCGTTCCGCGATTTCAGTCAATAACCGGCTGTTTGATTCCATCAGGTCCGCTGTACGTTGCGCGACCAGCTGGTCTAACTCTTCCTGATGCCGTTTGATCTCGTTTTCGGTCTCCAGTTGGCGGGTGATATCACGGGCCGTCGCGTATATGATTCCGCTTTCAAAGTGGCTTAACGTAATCCATTCAAACGTGTGGACGCCATCCTGTTTATCGATGTAACGGTTTCTGAATCCGTGGGACCGCTCGCCATTTAAAAGTTTTTCAAATTCACTGGCGGTTTTTTCGATATCTTCGGGATGAACGAAATCAAGGAAAGGTTTGCCCAGCAGTTCCGATTCGCTATAACCCAAGGTGTGAACCCAAGCGGCATTGACCCGCTTGAAGTACCCATCCAGACCCGCGATACAGAACAGGTCGTAAGATAAATCAAAGAATTGCGCTGTATTCATTACGCTCGTCGAATTTTAAAAAAAATGGCTTCACCAACATACTCTATAAAAATTAGAGGAAAAAAGCATCCCCTCTCCATAAAAAAACGTGTAACGGTTGACCTCAGGTTTCCGGTCATAGAATTTTGTGGCGGCGCTGATTCATAAAATCCACCAGCAGATATTGCCCCAGCGTGTGCGGTGAAGTGAAGTAGGCCTTGCCTTTGGTGATCTGGGTCTGTTTCTGTACGAAGTCGATCAACACATAATCGCGCGCCAGCATAAAAGTATTGATACGGATGCCCTTGTTGCGGCATTTCTCCGCTTCCATCAACGTTTCATGGATGATCCACGGATCGAGCCAAGAATGGCGTATGATTTCGCCTTTGTGCCAGATGGCGGAAGGTTTGCCGTCGGTGATCATGATGATCTGTTTGTTATCGGTGTTGTGGCGTGACAGGATGCGTTGAGCCAGAGCCAGACCCGCCTTGGTGTTGGTGTAATAGGGGCCGACTTCAGAAGTCATTAACTCCTGTACTGATATCTCACGCGCGTCGTCGTAAAACAGGATGATGTTCAGCGAATCCTGCGGATACTTGGTCCGGATCAGGTGAGAGAGCGCCATCGCGACTTTTTTCGCCGGCGTGAAACGGTCTTCGCCATAGAGGATCATACTATGGCTGATATCGACCATCAAAACCGTGGCGCAACGGCTCATGTGTTCGGTTTCGATGATCTCCAGATCTTCCTGATCGATGTCGACCGGCAGCTGGACGCCGTTGCGAATGAAGGCGTTTTGAAACGTCCGGGGAATATCGATGTCGAGATGATCGCCGAATCGCCACGGGCGGCTTTCATAGTTATACACATCGCCCGAACCTTTTTGAGCGATCTCGTGATGACCGGTGTGGCTTTTCTGAATCGAGGTCAACAATTCTTCCAGAGTTTTTTCACTGATAAGGCGAAGCCCTTTGTCGGATAATTTTTTGACGCGCCCCTGCCGGTCGATGTATCCTGCTTTTTCAAGCAGGCGCATCAGCTCCTGAGCGTTCTTTTCGGCTTCTTCGCCTCCGCCAAGCTGGCCGTCTTCCATCATGAGCTGAATCGCGGCGCGTACGTCTCCATCGGTCAGATAGAGATAATCTTTCAGCTTTTCAAGCAGCGATTGCGCCAGTTCGAGCAGATCATCGTCATCATCGCCTTCGTATTGCGTGAAAAGATATCTCATGGTTCGCCTCGTTTGTATTCATCACAGCGGCGTTCAATGTCTGAGTACGGATTAACCGTACGCGACTTTGCCCTTCACACTGGTTTTGCTGAGCCGCTTGTGGGCGTACAACCCTTCCAGCATGAATTCTATCGCGGACGCAAAGACTTCCGGCGTATCGAGTTTTTCGTCCTTGAGATATGCCTTGACGCGTCCCAGCAGACCATGAACCGTTTCCGCCTGGCCGATCAGTTCTTTCGCGGGTACGGAATCGTCGAGCATGAACGACCCCGCGTCTTTCTGAAACCAGTCGACCGTGCTCTGGCAATCGTCATGGCCGAAATATTCATTGAAAACGATTCGAACCGCCTGCCGGATGATGCGCCGTGAAACCCGCTCGGCGCCCAGCTCTTCACCCGCGTAGCTGAGTTCCATCTTGCCGGTCATGGATGACATCGCATAAACGAGGTCGCAGGCGCGCGGACAGATCACTTTTTCTCCATTGAGCAGCGCGCGGCGTTCGGCGCTGCTGACGATGTTCTCCATACTGGTGATCGAGAAACGCGCGCTGACGCCGGAAGCCTGTTCGACCTCCTTCGCCTCACGCGCCGCGCGAGCCATTTCTTCGACGATCTGTTTCATAAAAGTGGGGATGACGATCGCCATTCCGTCGCGCGCGGCGACGTCGGCCTCCTGATCGGTAATGCACATCCCATCTTCACGAGTGAGTGGATAGTGTGTGCGGATTTCAGAACCAATCCGGTCTTTGAGCGGAGTCACGATGCGTCCTCGGTTGGTATAGTCCTGCGGATTGGCGCTGAAGACGAGGCACACGTCGAGCGGCATGCGAATCGAATAGCCGCGAATCTGTACGTCGCGTTCCTGCATGATGTTGAACAGGCCGACCTGAATTTTGGGCGACAGGTCGGGCGCTTCGTTGACGGCGAATACGCCCCGGTTGGCGCGAGGGATGAGACCGAAGTGCATGGCTTCTTCATCGGCCAGATCGAGCCGCATTTTCGCGGCCTTGATGGGGTCGATGTCGCCGATCAGATCGGCGATGGTGACGTCGGGCGTCGCCAGTTTTTCGGTGAAGCGCCGTTCGCGATCCAGCCAGGCGATGGGGGTTTCGTCTCCTCGCTCGGCGATCGTTTTGCGGGCGAATTTGGAGACGGGATGAAAGGGATCGTCATTGATCTCGCTGCTATCCACGATGGGAAGGAATTCATCCAGCAGCGAGGGCAACATGCGGATCATGCGGCTTTTGGCCTGACCGCGCAGACCGAGGAAAATCATATCGTGCCGCGACAATACGGCGTGAACGATCTGGGGAATGACGGTGTCATCATATCCAATAACGCCGGGGAACAGCGCGCTTTTGTTTTTGAGGCGCTCGATCAGGTTGGCGCGCATTTCAGTCTTGACCGAGCGCGGCGTGTAGCCGGATGCCTTGAGATCGCCCAAAGTTTTGGGAAGCGTCATCGTATGAAAAGCCTCCATCGTGAAATCGGTTCGATTGAACAAAGACGCTGGTTCGGATGATGGTGATCGTGAATGGCGCGAAGGTTGAATTGAATGCGGCGTGAATTACTTTATTCCGTCACCGCTATCGATCATTATACATTCAGTTTGTAACCCGGCGATGGAATCTGGCAAGGGAAAAACCGCCTGCGAAAGAACGATTTGATCGGCATGAGTCAACGGACCAGTCCCCATATCGTCATGCTTCATAAAGCGTATCCGCCCTGGGTGGGCGGCATTGAGCGCCATGTGCGCGACATCAGCGAGGCGCTGGCCGCGCGCGGCTGGCGCGTCACCGCGCTGGTCTGTAACGACGCCGGATTCGAAACGCGCGAATGGCGGGCGGGCGTCCGCGTGATTCGTGTCAAACGCTGGGGGAGCTGGATGTCGCAACCGCTCACCTGGGGGTATTCCTCCCGTTTGCGCGCTCTTAAACCTGACGTCGTTCACGTGCATACGCCTTTCCCCCTGGGATGGCTGGCGGCGCGGCGAGTGGACGCACAGACGCCGGTCGTATGCACCTGGCACAGCGATATTGTCAGGCAGGCGTGGGCCATGCCGTTGCTGCATTCATACGAACAGGCGTTTTTAGGGCGATGTCAACGAATTCTGACGACGTCGCCTATTCTGATGCAACACTCGAAACCGCTGCAATCTCATCTGGAACGATGCGTCCCGATGCCGCTCTGTCTGCCCGCTGATAAAAATGAAATTGATGATAACGCCGCGGCGTCGATCCGCGCGGCGTATAAAAACCCAATCGTTCTGTTCGTCGGGCGGCTGGTTGGGTATAAAGGACTGCCCTATCTTTTGCGGGCGATGAAACGCGTGGATGGAACGCTTCTGATCGCGGGAGAAGGGGCTCTGCGGGATTCGCTTGAAAAGCAGGCGCGAGACCAGATCGCATCGGGCCAAGTCCATTTTCTCGGTCATGTCGATGAAGCCGAAAAAAAGGCGTTATATCGCGCCGCCGACGTTTTCGTTCTGCCGTCCATCGAACGCAATGAGGCGTTTGGTTATGTTCTGTTGGAGGCGATGAGAGAGGGAGCGCCCGTCATCAGCACCGATCTGCCCACCGGGGTGCGTTTCGTCAATCAGCACGAGGAAACCGGGCTGGTGGTTCCCCGGCGCGATGAAGAAGCTCTGGCGGATGCGATCCGAAAAATCACCGGTGACCCAGCGTTGCGCGCGGCGTATTCAAGCGCCGCAAAAGAACGAGCCTCGCGGGAATTTGATTTCACTCGGTCGATTGATGCGTTGGAAGCGGAGTACCATCAGGTGTTATCGAGCGGGAAGCGCTGACTTTCCGGCAGAATTTCATCGGCGAGACGGGTGATACGCCGCATTTCCTCCTGTAATTCAATCCGCTTTTCTTCCATGACATCGCTGCTGGCGTCTATGGGAACGGCGACGTCTTTTCCAATCACTTCACGCACAACGCCAAATGGCAGGGGAACCATGAAATGGTCCCAGCTTTTCATTCTCAAACATCGCGACGCCGCCCATGTCGCGGGCATGATCGGGATGCCGGCGAGGCGGGCGAGATGGATGATTCCGGATTGAACGGTTTCGCGTGGTCCGCGCGGTCCATCCGGCGTAACCGCGACGCTGTGGCCTTTTTTCAGCCAATGCAACAAGCCGAGCAAGCCTTCCGACCCGTTGCGTGA
Source organism: bacterium (assembly GCA_016125385.1). GTDB lineage: Bacteria > Hinthialibacterota > Hinthialibacteria > Hinthialibacterales > Hinthialibacteraceae > WGLV01. The sequence continues at coordinate 49,109 of WGLV01000003.1, read as the reverse complement.
CGAGGACCCCCGGCTGGCTTCCAGCCCGCACCGCCGAATCGTCTGAGTAATGAATTCGCCGTCGCGGCTTTTTGATACCAGCGTCGAGACGCCCGTGTTTTTATAATAATAGAGAGGGAAAATCTGGCGGCTGTGCCAGAAACAGAAGATAAACGGGCCGCCGTTTCGAATACGGTCCGCGTTAAATTCGCGACCGATCGATTCGAGCCGGTTGGTGGCCCCCCAGCATTGTATATAGGCGTGAGCGGCATGGGAAACGATGAAGGGGAGCGATTTTGACTTCATGGTGGAAACGCCGTTCAGCGGTATTTTTCAGACTTGGCGCGTTCCATCTCACGGTCGATGTCGCGCCGTTTGATATCTTCGCGCTTGTCGTAGAGTTTTTTACCCTGCGCCAGAGCGATATCGACCTTGGCCTTGCCGCGAACGAAATAGATTTTTAAGGGGACGAGGGTATAGCCTTTCTGCTGTACCTTGCTGAACAGGCGGATGATCTCCATTTTGTGCATCAGCAGTTTGCGTGGGCGCCGGGGATCGTGATTGTAGATGTTCCCCTGTTCGTAAGGGCTGATGTGGCAATCAAGAAGATAGATTTCGCCCTTCTCGATACTGGCGTAGCTATCCTGCAGATTCGCTTTGCCCTGGCGAAGCGACTTGACCTCGGTACCCTGCAAGGCGATGCCCGCCTGAAAGGTTTCAAGAATATGATATTCGTGGCGCGCTTTGCGATTCTGAGCCGCGTTTTTATGTTCTGGTTTGGATTGGTCTTTTTTCGTCATGAGTTCAATAACCGGAAACGCCGGGCGATCGTAGATCATCATGGCGGCGATCCCTCATCGAATCAACGCCCGGAACGCATACGCTGAAAATCTTCGATTTCATCGAACTTCCGAGTATGATTGGGCTTCGGTTTGAGGCCCCCGCGTCACGATGGGCGAGCGAGCCTCTGTTGAGCCGGAATCATGTGTTGATGTCAATCGCATACCGAGTCAGGAGTCTTCTTCAGCATGAAAGAACAATTGATTGGCCGAATTCAAAGCCGTGAAGCGGTTGTCGGCGTGGTTGGGTTGGGGTACGTCGGATTGCCGATCGTTCTCGAAACCACAAAATCGGGATTCAAGACGATTGGGTTTGATATCGACCCCGTGAAAGTTAATAAATTACAAAAAGGCGAATCGTATATTCACCATATTTCTTCTGAAAAAATACGAGGACTGGTGGATGGAGGGCTTTTTGAAGCGACGGTCGATTATCACCGCCTGAGCGAAGTCGACGCGATTCTGATCTGCGTCCCAACCCCGCTGGATGAATATCGCGAACCTGATCTGGGCGCGGTCGACGCCACGGCGGACGCCATCGCGGAAACCTTGCGTAAAGGTCAACTGATCGTGCTGGAGAGCACAACCTATCCGGGGACCACGGAAGAGCGCATCCGTCCCAAACTCGAAGCCAAAGGCCTGAAAGTAGGCGTCGATTTCTTTCTGTCTTACTCGCCCGAGCGCGAAGACCCGGGCCGCAAGGATTATACTACTCGAACCATTCCGAAAGTGTTTGGCGGAACGACGCCCGCATGTCTTGAGACGGGCGTCGCGCTGTATCAGTGCATATTCGATAACGTGGTTCAGGTGTCGTCCACGCAGACCGCCGAACTGACCAAACTGCTCGAAAATATCTACCGTTCGGTCAACATCGCTCTGGTGAATGAGTTGAAGATGCTGTGCGAACGAATGGGCATCGACGTATGGGAAGTCATCGGCGCGGCCGCTACCAAGCCGTTCGGTTATCAACCGTTTTATCCCGGCCCCGGTCTGGGAGGGCATTGCATCCCGATCGATCCTTTTTATCTGACCTGGAAAGCCCGTGAGTATGAATTCTCAACCCGCTTTATCGAACTGGCGGGCGAAATCAATACCGGTATGCCGCGTTACGTGGTGAACAAACTGGTCGAGGCTCTGGCGAAGCGGGGCAAGGTCGTGAAGGGAGCGAAAATTCTCGTACTCGGCGTCGCGTATAAGAAAGACGTTGACGACGTGCGCGAGTCGCCCGCGCTTAAGGTGGTCGAGTTCATGCGCGAGTGGGACTTTAATGTGAGTTATCACGATCCATATATTCCCGTGTATCCCAAGGGACGGCATGGCGATCTGGGGCTTTCGTCGATTGAACTGACCGAGGCGGTCGTAAAAGAGAGCGACGCGGTGTTCATTCTGACCGATCATTCCTGCATCGATTACGAGTGGGTGTCTGAACACGCGCAACTGGTGGTCGATACCCGGAACGCCACAAAGGACGTCAAAAACCACCGCGATAAAATCGTAAAGGCGTGATGAATGAGCCAGCCGCCGCGGCCGGAGCTCGCCGGCGATCTCAAACGATACTATCAGAGCAGCACGCTGTATCGCGACGACCTGATCACGCACGACGAGCGTTTTCTCGAACCGTACCTGATTCTGGTTGAGCGCTATCTGCGCAAACCGGCGCGCGTGCTCGATCTGGGGTGCGGCGCCGCGTTGTCTACTCGCATGCTGATTCAGCGCGGCTACGACGCCGTCGGAGCCGACTGGTCGCCGCTTTTTCTTGCGGTGGAGAAGCAGGCGAATCCGGAAACGGGTCTGGTCGCGTCGGACGCCCTGCGCCTGCCCTTTTCCGATGGTTGTTTCGACGCCGTCGCGGCTTTTGAATTCGTCGAGCATATATCCGACGTTCCGGCGCTGCTGGAGGAAATGAGCCGCGTGCTGAAGCCGGGGGGATGGATCTTCTTCCATTCGCCCAATCTGATATCGCCCTATCTGCCCGCATACGATCTGTTACGAATGATGATGGGCGGCGAAGGTCGTCCGGTGTTCGCGGAAACCCCATCCCAGGCGTGGTCGTGGCTGATGCGCAACCTGACTCTGTCATTGCGCAAGAAGTTTTCACTGCGCCCCGCGTTTACGTACCGCGAACCGGATTTGTCTGAGAATCGCATAGGAGGCGACGCCGACAGCGTGTATCTTTCCAACCCGATGGATCTGTCTTCCTGCCTGCGCCGCAAGGGTTTCATTATCGAACAGCGCGCCCACGCCATGAGCCTGAAAAACAAATTTCTCGCCGCGGTCACGCCCAACTTCGCTCCCTATATGGGATTGGTGGCGTATAAGAGGAACGTTTTGTGAAACAACAACCCTCAACGGCTGCGACTCTGGAGGCGATTGACCTCGTCAAACGTTACGGCGCGAAGACGGTGGTCAGCCAGGTGAGCCTGCGCGTCAACGCGAAAGAAATCGTCGGCCTGCTCGGGCCTAATGGCGCCGGCAAAACCACGACTTTCCGTATGATCATGGGGATTCTTCAGCCGGACGGAGGCCGTATCTTTCTCGACGGCGCCGACATCACAAAGAAGACGCTTACTCAGCGCGCACGCATGGGAATCGGCTACCTTTCGCAGGAACCGTCGATCTTTCGCCGCCTCACGGTGGAAGAGAACATCATGGTGGTATTGGAAAACATGCCGATGACGCCCTCGTTGCGCGATTCGCAATGCCGCCAGTTGCTCAACGAAGCCGAATTGACTCATCTGTTAGGGCAGAAGGCCGAGACGCTTTCCGGCGGCGAAAAAAGGCGGCTCGAAATCTGCCGCGCGCTCGCCGCCAAGCCCCGGCTGTTGTTGCTCGACGAGCCGTTTTCGGGAGTCGATCCCATTGCAGTGTCAGAGCTGCAGGAAATTATCCGCAAATTGAAAAAACGCCGTATCGGCATCCTCATAACCGACCACAGCGTTCGTGAGACGCTTGAAGTCACCGACCGCGCCTATATCGTTCACGAAGGAAAAATACTGACGCAGGGTTCTTCTTCCGAACTTGTCAATGATCCTATCGTGCGCGAAACCTACCTTGGTGACAAGTTTTACATGCGCGATGCGTAGACGGATTCTATATTCGGCGCGCCGAATTCTTAATTATTCAAAAACTTTTATCCGCAACCCCTGATTATCCGCCTTTAGAAATCGCGTTTCACTTTCCATGCCGTAGCGGGTAATTGCTTCCCGCATTGCGTCGGCGACGCTTTCTTTATTTCGCAGCGTAATCGCCATCATGGTCGACCCCGACCCGCTGAGATAAGCGCCCGCAGCGCCCGCCTCACGCGCCGCATGAATCACATCGTAGAGCGGTTTCAGCGCGGGAATATTCGCCTGGCGGGCGGGTTGATGCAGCCGGTCATCCATCAGGTCGCCGATGCGTTCAAAGTCGCCCTGCGAAAACGCCATCGCCAGCATGATTCCGCGCGACAGGTTATGCACCGCTTCTTCGCGCGGTAATTCCGGCGGGAAGATCACTCTCGCCTTGTCGGTGGAGACTTCCAGCGAGGGAGAAACCGCGACGAAATCGAGCGATTCGGGCAACTCGACTTTGTAATGCCTCAGCTCTCCATGCACGATCCCGGACGCGACCAGCCCTCCGTACCACGCGGCCGCTACGTTATCCGAGCAGCCTTCCAGTTCGGTACACCACTGGACGATGCGCGCGCCGTCCACTTCGGCGCCGGTCAAACGGTTCAGCCCCGCCATCACGGCCAGCCGCAGCGTGGCGCTGCTGCCCAGTCCGCGCGCGATGGGAACCCGGTTGGTCATGTGAAGAGTGAAGGGAACCGGCGCCGCGCCCGACCGCTCGCAGAATAGAGAAGCCGCGATTTCGGTCATTCGCTGGCAGATGGCGGCCATTTCGCCGCCGTTCACGCCTTTGGCATGCAGGCTGACGCCGGGTCCGCCGGGTTTCATCTCGAAGGAGTTACAGAGGTTGAGAGCGGCGCCCAGCGTATCGTAGCCGCAGCCAAGGTTGGCTGAGCTTGCGGGCGCCTGTATGGTCAGTTTCATCGCACTATCTCATTTCAATGTATTCGTTTAACCGGAATCCAATCGATACAAAAACGGGCGGCTGATGACGCCGCCCGTTCTGGTTTAATTCATTCTTCCATCAGGATCAGCGCTCGATGAATTGTTTCATCCGGCGGATGCCTTCGCGAATGTTCTCCATCGAGGTGGCGAAAGAGAGCCGCAGGTATTCCTGCTCTTCGCCTTGATTCTTGCGCCCGAAACACGTGCGCGGCAAAACAGCGACGCCCGCCTCGTGCAGCAATGCGCGTTGCAGATCGTTCGCGGACTTCAAGCCAAGTTTTCGGCACGCGCCTGTGACGTTGGGGAATACGTAAAACGCCCCGCCCGCGCGGGTACAGCGCACGCCATCGATCTGATTCAGCAATTCGACGATGGTATGCGCGCGTTTTTCAAACTGTTCGACCATGTAATGCGACTCGTGCTGCGGTCCGTCGAGAGCGTGAACGCCCGCGATCTGGGTGAACGCGCAGGTGCAGCTATCGATGTTGGTCTCGATCTTGGCGACCTGTTTCGCCAGGTCCCGGTTCATCACGCCGTAGCCCAGACGCCAGCCCGTCATCGCGTAGGTTTTTGAAAATCCGTCGACGATGACGGTGCGTTCTTTCATGCCGGGGAAGGAGGCGATGGAGTGATGCTCGCCGCCCCAGATGATCTGCGAATAGACTTCGTCGGAGATGACCCAGAGGTTGCGCTGTTTGCAGAGGTCCGCCAGATCGCGCAGCAGATTCGCCTCCAGCACGTTGCCGCAGGGGTTGCCCGGCGAGTTGAGCACGATGCAGCGCGTTTTCGGAGTGATCAGCCGCGCCAAGTCGTCGATGGTGAAGTTCCAGTTCCGTTCTTCAAGCAGGGGCAGGGGAACCGACACGCCTCCGATCCAGTCGATCACCGATTCATAGATCGGGTAGCCCGGATTGGGATAGATTACTTCATCACCGGGATTGATCATCGACATCATGGCGTCGAACATCACCGGCTTGGCGCCGGGCGTGACGACGATCTCATCGGCGTCGCAGGGAATATTACGCGTACGTTGAATGTACGCCGCGATCGATTCGCGCAGTTTGGGGATTCCCGCGCTGCCGACGTAATGGGTTTCGTTTTCCGCGATCGCCTTACGCGCCGCCTCTTTCACGTGAACCGGCGTGTCGAAGGCCGGCTCGCCGAGGCCGAATGAGAGAATGTCGCGGCCCTGGGCGCGTAACTGGTTCACCTGGGCTAGCACATCGAATGCGGTTTCGGTGCCGAGTTTTTTCATTCGGTCCGCCAGCGGCGGCAGGGCGGCGCCAGCCGCTCCCGCGTCGAGCAGGCGCGAGCCGGTGATGGGCGCCACGATCCACAGCGGCGCCGTGCGGTCGCGTTCATCGAGAGCGCGGCAATACGCGTCCGCGCCCGCCTGCGCCAGAGTAACGACTCGCCAGCGGTGGGCGTCGTTCGGAACGTCGGTGCAGATCACCGTGACGTTGGCGGGCACGTCACGCAACCGCGACAGGCGCGTGGCGTCGGCGGCGTTAGCCAGGGCGTACACCCCACGCGAGCCCAAGGCGCCTTCCAACCTGCGGAAACCCGCTTCTGGCAGGCGGCCGGCGGGACACCCCGCGCGTAAAAACGCGTTGTGAGCCGGTTCGGTGAACTCATCGGAAAACAGCAACGCATCGCCGCCAGCCCAATCGGGATTGGCCGGGTCGATGCGCATCGCGTGAAACAACAGCACGCCCAGCGCCGCCGTTAACGCGGGCGGACGCTGCGGCGACGAAAGCGCCTGAATGTGTTCGGTCAGATTCGGCATGGATCCTTATCGTTTCCTGTTTGATTGCCTGGCGCCATACGCCCGGGTTATACCTTTAACAGGTCCATCTTCGCGCCGCGCATCGGCTGGATGCGCTTGACGGCGTCATTGGCCGAGACGCCCTCATGCACCAGAGCGCACACCGCTTCGGCCACTGCGGCGGGGTCGTCGCCGCCGGGGTAAAGCACGTTGCGGCCCACCATCGCGCCACGCACGTTTTCACCTTCACCCATGCCGCGGACGAATTGTTCGATCACGTCGATGGGATTGCCGGTCGAAGCGCCGCCCAGCATCAGAATCGGGCCGGAGAACGATTGCGCCACACGCCAGTAGTTGTCGACGTAAGGAATCTTCAGCCACAGGTTGGCGGTGGAGTGCGAAAGGCCCGAAGCCACTCCAATGATGCGGATCAGGTCGTCGGCGTTCATCAACACTTTGTATTGACCGTCGATCTGTTTGACCGGAAGCGGTTCGAGAAACACCGGCAGATCGATTTCGTTACAGATTTCGATGCTGCGCGAACATTCCTCCATCGTCTGAAGGGCGTAGCGGTCATAGGGGTCGGGAACCGCGAGCCGCATCAGCATCTTGGCGCCGTCCAGTTTGAGTTCCTTGATCTTTTTGGCGTCGCGGTAGGCGGTGTTGCGGTCGAGTAATTCATAACGGGCGCCCGACAGGCCGCTGCGGTTCATGCAGGCGATCAGTACGCGCTCGTCGAGAAAACTTTTGCCGGTTTTTTCCTGCTGCAGATAGTCGAGCAGCACCAGGTCTTCGATGATATCGGCGGTGGCCATCAAACCATCAACCCGGGAGGCCATCATGACGCGGGCGCAACGGCCGAGGTAATCGAACCGGTCTCCCATGCCAACGGGATTACGTCCGTCGTGAGTGACCATCCGAGCCGGATGATCGGCGGCAAGAATCACCATGCGGCCGTTGGAGGCGAGCTGTTTGCGCTGTTTGCGCTTGAGCATGCGCTCCTTGATGATCGATTTCTTATGGATACGCAGTTCGCACAACTGGTCCCAAACGCCTTCACTCAAGAACTTGCGTGACTGGTAAATGTAATTCAGACGCGGCGCGTAGTTGACTTCGATGCGGTTGCAGGCGCCGTAAAACAGCGACTTGGCCGCTCCCGTCAGGTCTTCGGGAATCTCATGATCCTGCGGCTTGATCTCGAAGGCGAAAGAGCCTTCGAAGCCGCATTCCGCCAGCGCCTGAAGATAGCCGGCCAGAACCGGGCTGGTCAGTTCGCTGTCGGGCAGATTGAACGCGGGATGAACGTCGCCGTAGCGCAGATCGCCGTCGGGGTTGTTGCGGTTGAGAATGCAGTTCGATACGTGAATATGCTTCACGTAAGCGCCGATCCGCTTCAGCGTGTCGGGGCCTTCGCCGTTGATGATGGCGTGGCTGGTGTCTATCAGCAGGCCCAGTTCTTCATGGCCGTAATGATGACGCACCGATTCGATGATGGCTTCAGCGCGGTCGGCCGGGCCGATCAGCATTTCTTTAAATGGCGTTACTCCCGGCGGGTTGACCCGCGCGTCGAAGGGAATCAACAGCGGGACGCAATCGCTTTTGTGCTTTTTGTTCTGCTGTTTGAGGTAGAGGCAGATTTCATGAAGCGAGCGCCGCAATTGAACCATCGCTTCGCCGCGTACCCGCTCCGCCGCCTCGCCGGAGAGACCCTGCATGATGGCCGGGTCTTTGCCGCTGAAGAACGTGAATTTCTCGGCGCCATACTCGCAGGCTTCGTCGATGCACTCTTTCAGCCGGTCCACCGCCTTGACGCGGTCGTATTCATCCAGCGAGCTGATGTCGGACGCCGGAACGATGCCGTCTTCATTGATCAGCTGTACCAGTTGCGCGCACCAGACCACTTCTTCGACCGCGCCCGACTTGCGCGCCGCTTTCAGCATGGAAGCGGCTTCTTTGCGAGTGGCGGAATTTTTGATGCGCGAGATTTCGACGGTGACGAACTGGGGATCGTCGATCACCCATTGCAGGGTGCGTTTGACGTACTCGCGGCGCGCCTCGCCGCGGAAATTCGAGTTGGTGTTGCCCGGCCCCGCGAACAAGACGGGATACACAATGCCGAGTCGGTTGCGTTCGAATGCCACGTTCGTTCTCTCCTCGTTAAGACAATGAATGGATACGGCCGGGTGCGTCCAACCCGTTCTGACCGCGAAAGTTGCGGCCTAAAGTATAGGTCAATGAAAGCGGAAGTCTAAGGCGCGCGGGGGAAATCCGGACTGCATCTTGTGTAGATTTTCTAATATGAATACAAGCCGCTCACATGGCGGCGCCGCACTGGTCGCAAAAGCGGGCGTCTTCGTCATTTAGCGCGCCACAGCCCCGGCAGCGGACTTTGATCACCTCTCGCGGTTCTGAATCGTCATCGCCGCCATGAGAAAAACTCTCAACGAAATTCCGCACCGTGTCCGACTCTGAAAGGGCGTCATCCATCATCCCGCCCGACATGCGGCTGTAGGGTTCCAGATCGCGGCGGGCCTGTTCCGGGTCGAGTAATACGCCTGAACCCGCCAGCCCGCGCGCCCCGATCCCACGGATAACCTGTCCCACGGCGATCATAATGAAGCCGATGAACCCGGCGCCGAACGCGGAGCCGATGCCTGATGGATTGATGCTTGAGGTTCCTATTGATAGAAACACCGAGGCGAACGGGACCATGAAAAGAAGAAATCCGATTCCCGATATCGCCATACCGGCGTAATACGCCGTCTTGCGTTCTTCAGATATCCCACGATTGGGCCGGTTCATGAATTTCTCCCATTCGGTTTGATATTCTAATGAAAAAGAAATTATATATTTACAATGCAATGATATCTTGAAATCGAGGCAGAATATAGAACCCGTCCGTCAAATTCACGAGCCTGTACAGTCGAGGCTCACCGATTGAAAGGATGACACGGTAATGCCGCGTTATTCCACCCTTCACCCGCCGCGCGTGGCCGCGCGGTTTTTGTTTGCCCTGATCCTGATTTGTATCGATTCAATTCTGGTATTGGCTCAGCCTGATCCAATCACCGTGATCCATGCCGGTGAAATCCGGCTGGGGCGTCTTGAAAGCAGCGCCCATATCCATACCTATACGCTGGAGCCTTCCGAACATTTCATGAAAGTCAGCCTGGCGGCGTATGGCCACATTTACAGCCTTACGCCACCCGTCGAGCCGATTTTGCGTCAGCCGGTGATTGAGGTCTACCGGCGTCTCAAAAGCGATCCGGGCGCGGCGTCTGAAAAAGTGGGAGAGGGCTTTTCGCCCGACCTCAACATTCACATCGCGCGCGTTCAGAACCTGAAACTTGACGCGGCGTATCAATATGAAGTCAATGTCGGGACAGGCTCCGGCACGGGCGGGCGATACGCTCTGGTCGCCGATCCGGCTGTACCCGGTTTTGAGTTTGAAGTGGAAGACCTCGATCTCGGCGCCGATCCGCTGGGGCGTCCCCATGTGATGACGGCGGCGTACAGCGTCGCCGATCCCTCATCGCCGTCCGGCGTACGCGTATACGCGGGAACCGGGCGCGGTTCCATTCTCAGCTCGACGGATGGCGGACAAACATGGGATCAGGTCTACCCCACGCCGGGGGTGCCCGCGTTGCAGGGCGCCGTGTATGAATTGTTCGTCGATTCGCACGGCATCATTTACGCCAGCCCGTGGTCTCCCTCGGAGACCGTCCAGTCGCGCGGGATTCACGGTCACGTGATTGAAAGCCGCGATGGCGGCGCGGCCTGGCGCGAGTGTCTGGATTTTGAATGGCCCACCGGCGTCGCCTGGCGCATCACCGAAGACCGTCATGGCAACGTCTTCGTCGGAGAGTATTGCGGCATTATTCGAGGACTCGACGCGCCGCCCTATCACGGAAACCTCTGGCGCCGCAAAAACCACGGAGACAATGGCGAGGCGTTCGAGATCGTCTTTTCCAACCCCAGCGACGGCGCCGACACGCTGAACAATCACGTTCACTTTATCGGAGCGGACCCGTATAGCGACGCAATCTACGCCGCCATCGGCGACGGCGCGGTGGGGCGGTTTCTGCGATCGTTTCAACAGGGCGATCCGGGAACGTGGGAAACGCTCGAACGCGGCGTCGACGCGCAATACACGTCCATCGAATTCACGCCCTACGCGCTGTTTCTCGGGATGGACACCAACCGCATGTTCAAAAAGATCGTGAAATGGACCCGCGATAAAAACGCCGTGGACGGCTCGGAACCTTTCGTCACTACCTCAGGAATCGATAACTTTTCCGTGCCCGTTCCCTGGGCGGATAAGGGGAACTGGTTGTGGAGTAACTATTTTGAAAACCGCGACACGGTGACGTTTACCTATCTGCCCTATCAGTCCTATCCGCTTGATAACGGCCAGATGCAATCGCCACGGCTGTACGCGACGCACGATGGAGGCGAAACCTGGCATCGCGTTGTTACGTTTCCCCCCAATCCATTTCGCGGCGATGCGCCATTCGGCGAAAACGGCCCCAAGTTCGGTTCCAACATCGGGCCGGACGGCTGGGTATACGCCATGACGGGGACCATGGATGACCAGATTCATCGCGGTTTCCGCTACCGTATGGTTCCGAAAACCTCCTCCGCCGATGAGGTTTTGCTTCAGTTGAAGTGACTCACGCGTGACGGCTCGCTACAATACGATCACTCTATTTTTATTGAGAGGTGACGATGCGAACCGTCCTGCTGGTGGCCGTTTTCAGTTGTTTCTTGAGCGTATCCGTGCAAGGCGAGCCGGTGACCCCCGGTCTCGACGTGTTGTTCAACGAGCATCCCGAACTGGTGGCGGGCAAGCGAGTCGGCGTGATCGCCAACCATACATCGGTCGATTCCGCCGGCGTCCATCTGGTCGATCGTCTGAAAGAGATCGCGGCCGTCGCCGCCGTGTTCGGGCCCGAGCATGGCTTTCGCGGCGACCATGACGATGGCGCCCTGATCGGCGGCCAGAAAGCGGACGCCTTCCCCATCTTCAGCCTGTACGGCGATTACCGCATGCCCACCCGGGCCATGTTGAAAGACGTGGACGTGCTCGTGTACGACATCCAGGACGTCGGCGTCAAATTTTACACCTACACTTCCACCATGTTTTATGGAATGACCGCAGCCCGGCGCGATGGTATTCCATTCATTGTGCTTGACCGCCCCGATCCGATCGGCGCGATAAAAGTGGAAGGGCCGGTTACGCATCCCGCCGAGGCCAGTTTCGTCGGGGTCGCGCCTCTGCCGATCCGCTATGGCATGACGGTCGGCGAACTGGCGATGATGTTGAATCGAGAGACGTATCTCGGCTTCGGTTTGAACGCCGATCTGACCGTGGTGGAGATGAAGGGCTATCAACGCGATATGTTTTATGATGAAACCGGCCTCAACTGGATCGCGCCATCGCCCAACTTGCCCACGCTGGAAGCCGCGTTGATCTATCCAGGTATGTGTCTTCTCGAAGGGACCAACCTGTCTGAAGGGCGGGGAACCGACGCACCCTTTCTTACCGTGGGCGCGCCGTACGTTGACGCCGAACAATGGCTGGCCGCGCTTTCGAAACAGGCGCTCACCGGATTTCACGCTGAGGCGCTGAATTTCACACCGGTTTCGATCCCGGGCAAATCCACCAAACCGAAGTATATGGATGAAGCCTGTCATGGCCTTCGTTTTCAGGTCACTACGCCCGAAGAAGCGGACCCGATCCGCCTGACGGTCGAGCTGATTTGCGCGGCGCGGGATCTCTTCCCCAATTCATTTAAAAGCCGTACATATTTAGATGAATTATGGGGAAGCGAAAACCTGCGCGCAATGCTGGAATCGGGCGCTTCCGCTAAAGAGATTCTCAAAACGGCGCAGGACGATCTCGACCGCTTTCGCGCCGTTCGCGCGAAATATCTTCTATACCCGGTTTCAACGCCCTGACGCCGCCCCGATTTGCTTTTAAGTGTGATAGTGGTAAGGTTTTAGTATGGGGTTATGACGCGAGCGAATGGATTCGCGCCGTACCTCGTTGATTTGAATTTGCATGAACCATTGACAAGCTTAACCAATTATTGAGGTGATTTGCTTATGACGGAAACGACCGGACGACCGGCGGTGCGTTGGGATGTGACGCGTCTCACGGAAGAGGACCTCTTCCTGTTTAACGAAGGCAGCCATTTCAAGCTGTATGAAAAACTGGGCGCGCACATCATGACCGATGAGGATGGCGTCGAAGGCGTGTATTTCGCCGTTTGGGCGCCCGACGCGGTCGAAGTCAGCGTCATCGGCGATTTTAATGACTGGACGCCCAATGCCCACGCGCTGCACGGGCGTGGTTCATCCGGAATCTGGGAAGGCTTTATTCCCGGAGCCAAACAATGGATGAATTACAAATATCACATTCATTCCCGCTACCACGGTTATCGCGCCGACAAGGCCGATCCCTTCGCTTTTCATGCTGAAACCCCACCGCTGACGGCTTCCAAGGTTTCCGGGTTGGCTTATCAGTGGGACGATGCCGAATGGATGCGGTCGCGCAAAGATAAAAATTCTCATTCCGCGCCGATGTCGATATACGAAATTCATATCGGGTCGTGGATGCGCGTGATCGAAGAGGGCCACCGCCCCATGAGTTACCGCGAACTGGCTCCGAAACTGGCGGAGTACGTTCAGCGGATGGGCTTTACTCATGTGGAATTTCTGCCCGTTATGGAACACCCGTTCTATGGATCGTGGGGCTATCAGATCACCGGCTTTTTCGCGCCGACTTCGCGCTACGGTACACCGCAGGATTTCATGTACCTGATCGATTACCTGCACCAGTACGGCATCGGCGTCATTCTTGACTGGGTACCTTCTCATTTCCCCTCGGATGGACACGGTCTGGGCTTTTTTGACGGGACTCATCTCTATGAACACGCCGACCCACGCAAAGGATATCACCCCGATTGGGGCAGCTTCATCTTCAATTACGACCGCAACGAGATCAAAAGTTTTCTTTATAGCAACGCCTTCTTCTGGCTCGACAAGTTTCACGCCGACGGTCTGCGCGTCGACGCGGTGGCGTCGATGCTGTATCTCGATTATTCGCGGCGCGAGGGCGAGTGGATTCCCAACCAGTACGGCGGCAAGGAAAACATCGGCGCGATTGAATTTCTGCGCCGCGCCAATCATGAAATCTATTCCGCTTTTCCCGACGTTCAGGTTATCGCCGAAGAGTCGACCTCCTGGCCGATGGTTTCACGGCCCACCTACGTAGGCGGGCTGGGATTCGGTTACAAGTGGGATATGGGCTGGATGCACGACTCGCTGGTTTATTTCAGCAAAGACCCCATCCATCGCAAATATCATCACAACGAGTTAACCTTCCGCATGCTGTATGCGTTCACGGAAAACTTCGTTCTACCGCTGTCGCATGACGAGGTGGTTCATGGAAAAGGCTCGCTGCTGAACAAGATGCCGGGCGACGTCTGGCAAAAGTTCGCCAATCTCCGCCTGTTATTCGGCTATATGTACGGACAGCCGGGCAAGAAGCTGATCTTCATGGGCGGTGAAATCGGCCAGTGGCGCGAGTGGGCGCATGACGACGCGGTGGAATGGCACCTGCTGTCGTATCCCACTCACCGCGGGTTGCAGCAATGGGTTCAGGACCTCAATCATTTTTACCGCAATGAAAATTCGGCCTATTCGCGCGACTGTAACTCGGACGGTTTTGAGTGGCTGGATTGCTGTGACAGTGAAAACAGCACGCTGAGCTTTATTCGCAAAGACAAACACGCCCGCGAATTTCTGTTGTATATCTTTAATTTCACGCCGGTTCCCCGTGGAAACTACCGGATTGGCGTCCCGATCGACGGGTATTGGGAAGAAGCGCTGAACAGCGACGCGGAAATATACGGCGGAAGCGGCCAAGGCAATTTCGGAGGCGTTCAGGCGGATCCGATTCCCGCGCATCATCATTATTTCTCGTTGCGATTGACGCTGCCTCCACTGGGCTGTCTGGTGATGAAAGGGCGGAGAATGTAATATTCGGAAAGTAACTAAACCTATAAAAATAATAAATCATTACTTTTTTAAGCGGTGGGGTTACACTCCACCGCTTTTTTGTAACTGGATGGGTTACAAAAGTGAAAGTTGATATTTTATATCATGTAAATGCTATATCAATAGAATCAATAGATTGTCTGCTTGGATATAAATATTCACCACATTCTCGATATTGGCGCCGTCATTGCACTCTCCCTCACCCAATTCAGAGGAAGTCATTCGTATCCTCTTCTTCTAATCCTGTTGAGCAGGGAGACCATACGGCTATGTTCAAGCAACTGAAACTGGGGCAAAAAATCGGTTTGGGATTCGGGATCATTCTGTTAATCGCCGCGTCAGTCGGCGGCGTCGCCATGCTGAAGATGATGTCGGTTGGCGAAAAATCCAATACGATCTCATCAGAATACGTGCCGGAAGTCCGGGTCTGTAATGAGATCGAACGCAATTCGCTGATGACCATGATGGACATGGACAGATACGTACTCTCCAACGACGAATCGCTCTATCAATCCGGGACGGAAAATCTGGCGCTGGTGAAAAAGAGCATCGATCAGGCGCAGGAACTGGCGGGCAAGGCGACGCACCTGGTCAAACTGGGGCCCGCGGTTAACGCCGTAGAAAGTAAAGTCACGGAATATGAAAAACTGGCCGAGCAGGTCCATGAATCCATTCTTAAAATAAAAGAAGAACAGAATGCGATGGATACGGCGGCGGCCGCTTTCGTGGAGCGTTCCAATGAGTTTGTTCAGAGCCAGAGTCAGCAGATGCAAACGGAAATCGACTCCAACTTCACCACCATTTTCGAACGAATTCAGAAACTCAATCTGGTGAATGACATTATCGATCTGGGTAACTCCATTCGTCTTTCCGTCTGGAAATCTCAGGCGGAGCAGAATTCTCAACTCGCGCGCGATGCGATTCAACAATTCGATCAGCTCGATCAAAAATACAACGAATTACGTCTGATAACCCGTCTCGACGCGGATATTCAGAGAATCGATAACACCAAATCCGCCGGCGATAAATACAAGGGCGCCATTCAGCGCCTGTTATCCGAGGGCTCCAGCGCGGATGTGATTCAGACGCTGGATTCATCGGCCAAAACGTTTATGGAAAACTGCACTACGTTCATCGAAGGACAAAATACACGATTGAATGAAGAAATGACGGCGTTTAAAGCCACATTGGCCGATCGGAATACCAAAATAACCCTGGCGAACAACATCGTTGAAACCGGTAATGGAATCCGCATCGCCGCCTGGAAGGCGCAGGCGAAAAACGATCCATCCATGATCGATACCGCGCAGAGCGGTTTCACCAAAATGAACGAGTTGTTTACTCAATTGCGGGCCATCACGAAGCAGGATGCCAATCTGAAACAAATCGCCGATACCTCCAGCGCGGCGGATTCTTACAGCCAGTCGATGGCGGCAGTCCGCACAAACTGGGAAAAGAAAAACGCCGATGCGCTGCAGCAAGCCTCTATTGGCGATGAAGTGTTGACCCTCGCCAAAGATACCGCCAACGCGGGCATCGACGGAACCGTGACCATCGCCGACGACGCGAACGTCAGTCTGAGCCGCGCGACCAATACTGTTATCATTGGCCTGATTTGCGCCCTGATTATCGGCGTGATTGTGGCGCTATACATCACCCGCATGATCGTCAATCCGATCCGCATGGGGGTACGCTTCGCCGAAGCCATCGCCAAGGGCGATCTGACGCAGAAGATTCACCTCGAACAGAAAGACGAAGTCGGTCAACTGGCGCAGGCGTTGAATCATATGTGTACGAACCTGAACGACGTATTGCAGGGAATCCAGCAATCGGCCGAACAGGTCGCCGCCAGTTCGGAAGAGCTTTCGTCTTCTTCGCAGAATCTCGCCAATGGGGCCGCCGAGCAGGCCGCGAATCTGGAAGAGACCTCCGCTTCGATTGAAGAATTGACGCAGGCCATCGAACAGAATTCCGTCAACGCGTCCAAGACCAACGATATGTCGATCAACGCGGCGAAAGAAGCCGATCAGGGCGGACAGGCCGTCATGGATACCGTCGCCGCCATGAAGAGCATCGCCGAACAGATCGGCATCATCGACGACATCGCCGATCAGACCAACCTGCTGGCGCTCAACGCGGCGATTGAAGCGGCGCGCGCCGGCGAGATGGGCAAGGGATTCGCGGTGGTCGCGGTTGAAGTCCGCAAACTCGCCGAACGCAGCCAGCAGGCCGCCAAGGAAATCAGCAACCTGGCCAAAGACAGCGTGGGCAAGGCTGAAAACGCGGGCGTACTGATTCAGAAGGTTGTGCCCGCAGTTCAGGACGCTTCAAAGCTGGTTCAGGAAATCGCGGCGTCCTGCAATGAACAGTCGCGCGGCGCGGGGCAGATTCGCGAATCGGTGGTTCAGCTGGATCAGGTGACCCAGCAGAACTCCGCATCAAGCGAAGAGATGGCGTCAGCCAGTGAAGAACTCGCCGCTCAGGCGCAGGCGATGCAGGAGATGATCGCCCGCTTCCGGCTTCGCCAAAATGGAAATACCGCGAAACCCGTTCTGGCTTCGGTTCATCATGCGTCACCCGCCCACACTCCAGCGGCTTCCACAGCTAATGGAAAAGGCCACCAGGCGGGCGAGTTCCGGGCGATGGAATCAAGCGACGAGTTCGTCGACGATTACGTGGAAGATTATTCCTCAACAAGCAGGTATTAACGCGCTTTGACAGCGCCCCTCTGGCGCCCCGCTCATCCGAAACGGTGAGCGGGGTTTTCTTTTTCAGGAACAAGAGGCTGGTAAAACTGGTGGTTTAAACGATTTCAAATACGGATTTCACATAAAGATAACAGGCCCGGAGCACAATGCGCCTGTTGTATAAAACGCTTCTCCATGTCATCCCCGCCCCCGGTTGACGCCTTCTCCTGTCTGGCTGCGGGCTTTTTTTGTTCATTTTTCAATATCGATTTTTGTCCATACCCTTGGCAATCGGGCTCTGAATATGGCACGATGAAGCACCGCTTTTTACGGCGTATATTGCATTCGCGAAGGGGATCCTCATGTCAAAACAAAAACCAACCGTATCGCGCAGAACGTTTCTGGCGGGTGCGTCGGCGGCGAGCAGCGTATTCGCTTTCAGCATCGTGCCCAACACGGTGTTCGGCTCGCCCAGCCGTCAGGCGCCCAGCGACAAACTGCGCGTGGGAAACATTGGCGTTGGCGGGCGCGGCAGCGGTTTTCTGCGTCCCGGCGTCACCGTCGCCATCTGCGACGTCGATCAGGACCGGCTCCAGAAAGCGGCTGAACGCGTGGGCGGAAACCCCACGCTTTATACCGATTACCGCGATCTGCTCGATCAGAAAGACCTCGACGCGGTCTTCGTCACGACGCCCGATCACTGGCACGCCATCATGACCATCCACGCCTGTGAGGCGGGCAAGGACGTATACGTGGAAAAGCCCGCCTGTAAAACCATCGAAGAAGGCCGCGCTATGGTGACCGCCGCGCGCCGTTACGCCCGCGTGGTGCAGGTTGGCTCGCAGGGGCGCTCGCAGGAAGGCGCTTATCACGCGAATAAATACATCCAAAACGGCCAGATCGGTCACGTCAGCGAAGTGCGATGCTGGCATTATGAAAATCCGCAGACGAAGTGGTCGCCCGCCACGCCGCCGCCCGAAGAACTCGATTATGAAAAGTGGGTCGGCCCCATGCGCTGGTTTCCCTACAACGCCCATCGGACGCACGGCAGCTTCCGCTGGCTGATGGATTCAGGTGGAGGTCAGATTCGCGACCGCGGCGCCCATGTGATGAGCGTCGCCATGTGGATTATGGACGGCGACAAAACCGGCCCGGTCAGTATCGAGGGCAAATGCGATCCCTATCCGGAAGGGCTGTACGACGTGCCGAAGACGATGGAGATCACCTACCAGTTCAAGAATCCCGACTGGACGCTGATCTGGGCCATGCCGGGCGAAGCGCATGAAGAAGGCTTCAAATGGACGCGAAAGTCGTATGGCGCCAATTACATCGGCGATAAAGACAACCTGATCGTTTCATACGGCGATACGTCTGAAACCGATACCGAACAGAAAGCGAAGGATTATCAGGTTCCCGCCGATGGCGTTCAGGTATTCCACAGCCCCGGTCATCGCGAAAACTTTGAGGATTGCATCCGGACCCGCGAGCGGCCCATTATGGATATCGAAGCCGGTCATCGCGTCGCCACGCTCTGCATTCTCGGCAATCTGTCCTGCGTGTTGGGACGCAAACTCGAATGGGACCCGGTGAACGAGCGCGTATTGAACGATGAAGAAGCCAACCGCATGTTGTTTAAACCCGGCCGCGGCGAGTGGCACATTTAAGGAGACCGACCATGAACCGAACCACCGCTCAAACCATCTTCAGCGCCGCCGCGGCGACCGCCGCCCTCTCCGCATACGCCGCGGGTGAAAAGCCAAGCGATCTTCTGGGCCGCATTCACTCGGACGACGCGAACGTCCGTTGCGCCGCCTGGCAGGAAGCGGGGAACTATGGCGCCGATGAGATCCCCGGCCTCGCCGAGGCGCTCTACTCAAAAGACCCCGGCGTGGTGCGCGCCGCCGATTTCGCCATGGATAACATCGTCCATTCCGCCGCGAAAGAGAAAGACAACCCCAAGCGCAAGCCGGTGACGGAAGCGCTGATCGGGCTGCTGAGCTGGAAGGAAGATTATGTCAGGGTGAAAGCGTTGCGTCTGTTGTCGTTGATCGCCGATGAAGAATACGTCGGCCAAATCGCGCCGTATCTGTATGATCCCTATCTACAGGAAGAGGCGATCTACTGCATTCAACGGATTCCCGGTTCGGATGCGACCAACGCCATCGTCAAGGCGCTCGATAAATCGACTCATGCTTTTCTTCCCCGATTATTAGCCGCGTTGCAGCAGCGCGCCGATCCTTCCGCCGCTCAGGCGGCCGCGCCCTACGTTGAGAGCAACGATTACGATCTCGCCGTCGACGCCATGCGTGCGATGGCTTACATGGGCGATTTACCTGACCGCGATCAACTGCCCAACTTCAACATTCTGACTCCGCGCCAGCAGCACAAGTACGTCGATAGCGTGCTGTTGTATTGCGACGCGTTGATCGATCGCGGCGACGTACGGAAAGCGGGTGAAATTCTGGACCTGATCCTGAAGGAAAACGAGGAAGTTGTAGGCGAACACGTACATTGCGCCGCGATTGTTTCGATATCGAAGATCAAGGATCCCAGAGTAAAAGAAGTATTGCAACAAAAGGCCGAAAATGGTTCCTACATCGTCAGGGACACGGCGAAAAAGGCTTTGGAATCAATGTAAAGCCACAATGTCTGGAAATGAAAAAGGCGGCGTTGAGCCGCCTTTTTTTTGTGATTTCTGGGGTGATTGAGTCAGGATTTCCGTCCAAATGATTTCAGCGTATTCATAAATCGAGCCATACGGCCGCCTGAGCCCGTTCCGGCTGCTTCTTCATCTGGATCTTCAGGCGGCATCTTTCCATTTCGGTCGAGATTGTTCAGTTCTTCCAATTTTTTGACTGAATCGCGCAAGGTCGAGATCGCAGTCCACATCTCTTGGAATTGCTGACGCCGAACCTGGGTATGTTTTTTCAGCTTGCCGATCGCCTGATTCAGAGAGTTTTTGGTTTCGATCAATAATTTTCGATTCAAGTCGGAAACGCTTTCTACATGAAGCGTCTTCTTGGCGTCGCCCTCCAGCGCTTTATAGATCTGATTAAAAATATCGGGTTTCAGGTCGAATGGAGTTGAATTTTTTTCTATCGTCTCAAACGCGGTTTCGATATACCGTCGAGCGTGTTCTTCAA
Organism: bacterium; assembly: GCA_016125385.1. GTDB lineage: Bacteria > Hinthialibacterota > Hinthialibacteria > Hinthialibacterales > Hinthialibacteraceae > WGLV01. The sequence goes on along the minus strand of WGLV01000003.1, from coordinate 28,583 downwards.
ACTGGTCGCCAAGTTCAACTTCCTTAATGAGAACGCGATAGAGCGCGGTCATCTGATCGATCAGCCACTGAAGGTAAGTGATAACCGCCATCCGGCCGCGCGGCGTCTGGATGCGAACGCCTTCTTTCTTGATCTCCGCGAGGGCGTCTTTACTCGATTCGACCTTGACGGTGGCGCGGGCGCAGATTGATTCATAACGCTTGATGTAGTGGTGTTCCTGAGTCCATGTATCCTGATCGAAATGGTTGAAGGGCGACGAGTGAAGGCAATCGATCATCAGGCGGGAATGTTTCGCCGAGTCGTAACAATCCTGCCAGCGTGAATTCTCCTGAATCGCCAGGTTGGCGTACATTTTCCCGGCGGATTCCAGCGACTGGTTAAAATCCTTTCTAACCTTCATTTCCGCGAGGACGGAAGCAAGGTCGGAAAGCACAAGTTTTCCATCCTTGGCGAGATAGAGGACTTCCTGCTCGCTGACGCCAGGATTCTGGCGGATGTACTCCTGAATAAGGGCGTTCAGAATTTCTTCTTTAACCCGGTCGTATCGTTCGCTCATTCCCTGAAAACCGAACCTCCCCCCCCGTTCAGAACCTCCGTTCTGCTTATCTTATCCTAACTCGAATTGAATAAATTCAAAATATGAAAGATAAATTAGATATCTACCCGGAACCTGTTTCTTCAATAGCTCCATGCGGAAATTTGGCCAGCTGAGCCGTACTGGGTACAATGTTTTATTATTAAAACCAATCAGGAGAATTTCAGATGAGTCGATTCATTCAGTTGTTCGGCATGGCGCTGGTGATGCTTTGTTTTTCCGCGATGGCTCAAGAAGCGGTCAAGGCGCCAAAAGATTTCACGTTGAAGGAAATCAATGGTGAAAAGGAATTTACCCTGTCCAAAGCGAAAGGCAAATACGTCGCGTTGCATTTTCTGTTGAAGACCGAATGCCCGTTTTGTCTGCGCCATACTCATTCCTACGCGGAAAACGCGGAAAAGTTTCCTAACGTGGTTCAGGTTTTCATCAAGCCTGACACGGTGGAAGAGATCAAAGCCTGGGCGGGTAAATTCGATAACTCGGACGACGTCAAAACGCCTATGATCTATCGCGACCCAGACGCCCGGCTGGCGGAGGCGTTCGGCATCCCCAACGGATATGAATTTCACGGTCAGGTGGTGCATTACCCCGCGCTGGTGCTGCTCGATCCGGATGGCAAAGAGGTTTTCCGGTACGTGGGTAAAAGCAACCGCGACCGCTTCGATATCGAAAAATTCGAAGCGAAGATGAAAGAGCTCGAATCGAAATAAACTCAGACGGGTTGCATCGGCTTTTCCGCTCCGCAACGGTCGCAATAAGGCAGTAATGACCGCCGCAGTCCGCCGCAATCGCCGCAGAGTTCATACAGCCGGGTTCCACAGGATGGGCATACGTAAGGCCTTTCCTCTTCTCCCGCTTCCATTGAGGCGGGAAGGGAAGCAGGGCCTTTTTTCGTCCACATCGCGAATTTAAGCGCGCCTTGTTGAATGGGGAATGAACAGACCGGGCATCGATGACGCGTGTAGGCTTCTTTATACTGTTTCATCAGCCAATCCAGCCTGGGACGCATGGACAGGCGGATACGTTGCAGAAGGAAAGACAATACGATCGAAATGATGGTAAGGATCGCGATGTATTTGAAAAACTCGCGTGGGAAATGCTCGAACATAACCAGGTACGTCCGCAGGAAGACCGCGAAAAGCAGCGCGTAGACAAGCGGAATATACGGTCCGCCGCGATAGCGGAAAGAAACCCAGGCGATAAGAATCAGCAGGGGTATCAACGTCGCCAGTTTCACGCAGGCGATGAAAAACCGGTGACGCTGATAGACGATCTGATATTTCTGATTGAATTGTTTCTGGCCTTGATCGATCAGATCGTTGACGTGAGCGAGTTGCGTTTCAAGCTCGCGGCGCCGGTCGTTCAGCCCGGCGATCCGCTGGTTGGCTTCCTGATAATCGTGTTGATTGTTGAGGAATAATTTTTCGCTTTCCGAGAGGGCGGCGTGTTCGTCTTCGGTTGGCGTAATGCCCCGTTCGAGGTTCATCCGGTAGACTTCGAGCAGTTGAGTCATGGTTTCACGCGAGCTTTGCGTGCTTTTGTTGAGCAGGTCCTGAGTCTCTTCTTCTTTTTTGATTTCCGCGAGTACGCCATCCCGCTTCGCCGTCGTTTCATCGCGTAACGACAGCCATTCCGGTTTGATATGTTCGTCGCGCATCGCCTGCACGTCGGGGCCTTCCCACCTGTCGATGTCTTTCAACACGAACCCCAGCAGCCAGATAAACAGCAGCGAGAGCAGCGTGCTGAAAAAGTAAATGGAGAGACGATGAGACCAGTGCCCCTGCGTGGTGGAAGAAGACATGATAAGACTCCATTCGATGAGGTCGGCCCATGCCGAAAGAGCTTTGTGCGATTCCCGTCCGGTTTGTAACACAGTAAGATAGTTCCATTCCAACGGGAAGAGGTGTTTGCGTCTGGTGGATTCATACCTGAGTTGCGGCGTGGATATCGGCACGACGACGTTTCATTTTGTGGTGACGCGCGTTTTTCTGAGACCGTCGCTGACGCCGGGCGGACGTGATATCGGAGGCTATGATATCATCCACCAGAGCCCGGTACTCAATACGCCATATCACCTGCAAAATCGCGAGATCGATGAGGAACGTATTCTGCGTGATTTCGATCGCATGTTGAATGAATCCCGCATTTCGGTCGATCTGATCGAGAGCGGCGCCGCGATCGTCACCGGTATGGCGGCGCTCAAACAGAACGCTTCGCGGATCGTCAAACTTCTGTCGAGCCGTATTCCCAATCTCACCTCCACTATCGCGGGGCCTCGTCTTGAATCCCTGCTCGCCGCGCGCGGCGCGGGGGCGCCGGAAGCCTCGCGCCATCGCGCCGGCCGTGTGATTCATGTGGATATCGGTGGTGGAACTTCGAACGTCGCCGTCTTTCAGCAGGGAGAATGGGTCGATCTGGCCAGTTTGTGGATTGGCGGCCGAACATTGACCCGGATTGATGACAGTTGGATTCCGGCTCATGCCGCTTTGGAAGCATTTATCCGCGAACGGGGATGGAAAACTCTGGATGATGCGTGCGCCGCCGCGGTGGCGGATCACGCGGCTGAAATATTGTGGAATTACATTCAGCGCGGGGAGGCGCCGCTGGATTGGATAGACGAACCGTTTGAGCGAATTCGTGGAGTGGATCGAGTCGAAACAATCGGATTCAGCGGCGGTGTGGGAGAATGGATATCGACTCTGCGTAACGATCCTGCCGCTGATTTACCAAATGATGATATAGGCGCCGCGCTGGCGCGATCGCTCATCGCCAAAGCCCCGGAAGGCGTTGAATGGCTTTCGCCGGTTCGCCCCATCCGCGCCACGGTAATGGGAGTGGGCGTTTTCGCCGCGCGAATCAGCGGCGACACGATCTTTCTGGGCGGCGGCGTGAATTTCCCGCTGATCGATTTGCCCATCGCCCATGTCTCGCTTGTTGATGATCATTCAGATTGGCTTGAAACGGCTCTTCAGCGTGGACGGTCTCTTTATCCGGACGTGAACGTTTTCTGTTTTTGCATTCATCATGAAAAACCGCTTTCATTTACCCAGGTTGAGAGACTGGCGGCTCAGGCGGCTGGTTTGATCCAGCGCGATCCAGGAAAGCCGCTGATTCTGATATTGAATCAGAACGCGGCGCGGATTCTGGGCTATCATATCAAACGCCTGACGCCGGGCGTTGAGGCGGACCGCGTCATCGTGATCGACGGCGTGGACGCGCGCGATCATGCTTATATCGACGTGGGGAGCCCTATGCGAGACGGCGCTGTTCCCGTCGTTGTGAAAAACGTACTGATGTGAACCGCACGAGGAGGAAACCGGCTTGACGAAAACGATTCGTATCCGAAACCAGTCATTTCAATTCAGCGATCTGTATGACCTGATGGCGAAAGCGAATGAACCGAAATCGGGTGACCGGCTAGCCGGATTTTCAGCCGAAACCGAACTCGAACGCATGGCGGCGAAGACGCTTCTGGCGGAAACGCCTCTATCAGAACTGTACGAGAACCCCGCTGTTCCATACGAGCGTGACGAAGTAAGCCGCGTGGTATATGACAGTCTTGACCTTGACCAATACAGAACCATGCAGAACTGGACCGTTGCGGAACTGCGTGGCTATCTGCTCTCGGAACCCAACGATGACGGCGAGATTCAACGCCGGGCTCTTGGATTAACGCCTGAAATGGCGGCGGCGGCGGCGAAAATCATGTCGAACATGGATCTGCTCTGCGCCGCGAAGAAAATCCGGATCGTTTCAACTTGCCGGACGACGCTGGGGCGGCCCGGCGTGCTGGCGTGCCGCTTGCAGCCCAATCATCCCGCCGATCGCGTCGAGGGAATCCGCGCGTCGATATTAGAAGGGCTTTCTTATGGAGCGGGGGACGCATTGATCGGCGTGAATCCCGTTGACGATCGGCCCGCTTCCGTTGCGCGTGTGATGGACGCGATCTACGAAACCGCGCATGAGACGTTGAACGTCCCCACGCAAACCTGTGTTCTCGCTCATATCGCCACCCAGATGGAATGTATGCGCGGCGGCGCGAAAGCCGACGTGCTGTTTCAGAGCATCGCGGGAACTCAGAAGGGGAACGAGTCGTTTGGAGTCGATGTTGCGGTGCTTCGCGAGGGATTCGAGTTCATGCGGGATTACGAATATTCCGCCGGACCCAACCGGATGTACTTCGAAACGGGGCAGGGCTCCGAGTTGTCAGCTGGAGCGCATGAAGGAATCGATCAGGTGACGCTGGAGGCGAGATGCTACGGCCTCGCCCGGTGCTTTAAGCCATTCATGGTGAATTCCGTCGTGGGTTTCATCGGTCCTGAGTATCTGTATGACGCCAAGCAAATCACGCGCGCCGGGCTGGAAGATCATTTCATGGGCAAACTGATGGGGTTGCCCATGGGGCTGGACGTCTGTTACACCAACCACAGTCAATCCGATCAGAATGACCTTGAAAACCTGGCCGCTTTGCTGACCGCGGCGGGAGTAAATTTCTTTATGGGCGTTCCGCTGGGTGACGACGTCATGCTGAACTATCAGACCACCAGTTATCATGACATCGCTTCATTACGGGAGTTGTTCGATTTGAGCGCGACGCCCGAATTCACCCAATGGATGCAATCTCAGGGCCTGCTGGATGGAAACCGCCTGACGCGCAAGGCGGGCGACGCCACCTGCCTGTTGAAATGAGGTTCAAGTTCGCATGAATGACGCAACGGATTTTGAAAACGTACTGAGGCGCTTTGGCGCCGCGTCTTCACCGGAACATCCCGAGTCGCTTGACGCAATGATGAAACAAACCAGCGCTCGTATCGGAGCGGGGCGTTCGGGGCCGCGTCCGGTGATCGGCGAATGGCTACGATTCCGCGTCGATCATGCGGCGGCGCGAGACGCGATCTACAAGCCGGTCGAATTGGAGGGCGGCTTCCCGCCGGAATGGGTTTGCATTGAGACACAGGCGGCCAACCGTGAGGAATACCTGCTGCGCCCCGATCTGGGCAGGCGGGTTTCCGACAAAGGCGTGAAGTGTTTGCTGGAGAGCGGCCTGCATGGCTGCGACGTATTGCTGTTGATCGGCGATGGACTCAGCGCGTTCGCGATCGAACAGAACATCGCCGATGTTCTGCCCAGCCTTACGCTCGCCTTGCAGGTGCATCAACTGACGCCATCTCCGCCGATCTTTATTCAGTACGCGCGCGTTGGAGTGATGGATCATATTGGAGAGATGCTTCGGCCCAAAACGGTCGTTTATCTGATCGGCGAACGCCCTGGTCTCCGCACCGCCGCCAGCATGAGCGCATATACCTGCTATCAACCCAATCTGAATACGGTGGAGTCGGACCGGGACGTAATTTCAAACATCCATGCCGACGGTCTTCCGCCCGTCGAAGCGGGGGCGGTGATCGCCGATCTGATCGATGAGTATATGCGGCATCAGTGCAGCGGCGTCAAACTGAAGCAGCAAAAACGCGCCGCCGTGTAAGCCATACCCGGCGGCGCGATGATTCAACTCAAGCAGTGGCTGATCTGTTTTTTTTCTGAAACGGCGCGTCAGATTTTCTTCTTTTCAAAAAACGCGAACAAACCCAGTGCCCCCGCCCAGAACAGGATGACTACGATCCAGGTTGGAACGCCGATGCCGTCCGGCAAGCCGATTTTGCCGAAATCCTTCCATGCGATCACGGTGGATTTGAACAGCGGGAACAATTCCGCGTAGATCGCGGCTCCCAGGATCATGCCGATGATGGCGAAGACGGCGTGCCAGCGCCCTTCGCCCACAGCACCCAGCGATGTGCCCGGACAATAACCCATGATGGCCCAACCCGCGCCGAACAGGGCGCCGCCGATCACCACCGCGCCAACGTTCATCGGTTTGTGGCTCAGCGCGATCAAGCCGAAATGCGCGAGCAGTTGGATGCCGATCATCCCGACCAGAATGGCGGACATCATGAATTTCAGGATGGTCATGTCGGTCAATAACATTGCTCCGACCTGCTTGTCAAAGCGAAGCACGCGGCCTTTTTGCAGCAATACGCCGAACAATACGCCCGTGATGAGACCCAACCAATGCGCGGTCGTCATGATTGTCCTCCTCTGTATACGAAGTGAGCGACCACAACGCCGACGCCGAAGAACAGCCCCAGCGCCACGAACGCGCTGATCGACAGCTGCATCATCCCGCTGAGGCCGTGTCCGCTGGGACACCCATCCGCCAGCCGGGCTCCGATCATGGCGACGGCGCCGCCGAAAAGCGCGCCGGCCGCGCGCTTGCCGACCGACGGCCCGAAGCGTTTCTCCCAAGTAGGCGGGACATGCTCAATGCGAAAACTTCCGTCCATCTTGGACGATATCAGCGCGCCCAGGAGAATGCCCAACACCAGCATGAACTGCCAGTCGATCTTAATTTTCGTTTCGGTGAAATAGTCATTCGCCGCGACGTGATCGGCGGCGATGGGCTGTTCGAGCAATCCCGCCGCTCGAACGAAGGTGGTCGAGGCGCCCAGGTAATGCGTTTTGCCAAGCCATTGTGTGGTCGCCCATGCGGAAACAATCGCCAGAACGCCAACCAGCGCGCCCGCCAGATAGGGACTCCAGCCCCCATCGTCCATTATCAGCTTCATGATGGTCTCCCTTTCATCTGAAGAAGTCGCGATCGGGAAAAGGCCCGATCTTCCTGTTGCGTCTCGAATGAGAGACTCAGAATGTGCCGGTGGACGATCGCTGTTCAGTACCGTCCGGGTTCGGAAAAGTGTGATTCCTGATCGTCAAGAACCAGAATCCAGTCTTTGTCCTTACCAGGTTCGCCGGGTGGATCGAATTGGGCTTTGCCTTCATTTTTCACGGAGCCGATACGCTTCGCGGCGCCGGTCCGAGGGTCGAACCACCACGCCATACATTGATCGCCGGATATTTTGCCCATATTGATTTCGACGTTTTGTCCGAATGGAATATAGATAAACGCATAGTTTTCGCCGCGCGTTGCCTGGATGTGCCTGGTTCCGTCCCCCTCATCGCCAGAGATCAGCGACTGATCGGGCACGCGGCTGAAATAGGGGCGCGAGAGCATCAGGTGACGGGCGTGCATCATGTCGTATGCGCCGGGTAAATCCAGTACGTCGTACCATGTGTTTCGTGCGGACGAGATCGGCTGTTTTTCCGGCTTTTTCATCTGCCAGATATCGTGGCACCCATAGGTGCTTCCACAGCCTCCCGCGAACAGTCCCCAATAACAGGCCTTGCGCACGTCATAATCGTCAAACCATCCATTTTCGGGTTTCCAGTTAACGGGGTGGTCTTCATAACACGGTTCGCCGTCGAGGCAGGGTTTAACCGGTTTGCGCTCGTAATCGCGTTGAATCATCTTGTAATTAGGGTTGTCATACTGGCTGTGGCCAGACTGAATCATGTTAAAGTCGAGCCAGTCGTCGCTATGAAACCATTCCGAGGATGAACGCCAGCCCTGCGGGTGAAAGGTGAACAGGTGTTCGTCACCGGCTGATTTGATTCCTTTGGCCATGGAGCGCCACACTTCGACCGTGCCTTCCGGAACGCGGTCTCCGCCCAGAATCCAGATAATGTTGGGATGGTTCTTGTAGCGCTCACCCAGGAAACGACCGTAGACTTCGGCGTTTTCCGGATTAAAGATTACCGGCCCCACGCCCCATGCTTTATTCACTTTGTCGCCCCAAGTAGGCAGCATGCCGATGAACAGGCCTTTTTTCTCCGCCGTCTCAACGATGAAGTCGACATGTTTGAAATAATTTTCGTTGGGTTTGGCGGGGTCGTTGCCGATCAGTGGGCGATCGCCGTATGGATTCGGATCGTTCAGTCCATCCAGTTCGGCCAGCACCACCGCCTGGATGACCGTCATCCCTTTTTGACGCCGGTTTTCCAGATACTTTTCGGCTTCTTCCCGGTCGAGCCGATGGAACAGTTCCCAAGCGGTGTCGCCAAGATAAAAGAAGGGCGTTCCGTCCTGGTACTGAAGAAAGCGGTGATTCGATGAAACCTTGAGCGGTCCCCGGCTGAAATCGCACGAAGGCCCCGGCAACGGGATCTCAGTCACTTTGGATTCAGAAAATGCGGATGCGGCTGACGCGAGCCCGATCAGCATGGCGAGAAGCGCGGATTGTAATCGCATGAAAATTCACCCCGGTGAAAGATGATTACCGGGTATATGCTTGTTGAAGTCGAGGGCGGTGTCAATACGCCGGTTCTCGAGCGGGGCGGGTTACCAGGGCAGGCGTTTGCACGAACGCGCGCGTTTGAAGTCGACGGTTTCAAGAATCTGGCTGATGCGCTCAGAGGCTTTGCCATCGCCGTATGGATTCACCGCGTTTTTGGCGCGCAGAATGAAATTTTCGTCCGTCAGCGCCCGGTTCAGCGCTTTTTCAATCTCAGAGCGCACCGGCGCCACGTCGATTACGTTATCGCCGCGCTCGCGCCCTTCCTGACGCTCACCGACATTGATGACAGGAACGCCATAGGCGGGGGCGTCGATCATGCCTGAACTGGAGTTGCCCACCAGGCAGGCGCAACGACGGAGCAGGTTGCAGTACAACTCGCGTGGCATGGAAACGAAGGTGTCGAGCCACGGCTCATGCTCGACCGCGCGGATGGAGGCGATCATGTCGCGGCTGCCCGCGTCGGAATTCGGATAGATGAGGAAGGTATGCACACCCGAGAACTTCAGCGCGCTGATGGTTTCATTGATTTCTTCAACGGCGGTTTCGGGATGGGTCGAGATAGGGTGCTGAACCACAAGCACGAAACGGCCCGGGATCGATACGCCCAGTTTCTCGGAAAGTTCCTGATCGCTGTATTGGGGATATTTCAACAGCGCGTCGAGACCCGGCGTCCCGACCTGGTAGACGAAGTCCTCGCACTCGCCCAGTTTGAGAATGCGGGATTTGCTTTTTTCGGTGGCGGCGAAATGAAGATGGCTCAGCTTGGTGATCGCGTGTCGCATATATTCATCAAGGCCGCCGCGCGTCACGTCGCCGCCATGCAGGTGACCCACCGCCGCGCCGCAGAACAGCCCCGCGATGGCGCCGGCGAAGGCCTCTACCCGGTCGCCCAGCACCAGCACCGCGTGCGGGCGGATGCGCTCGATCTCCTGTGTCAGGCCGATCAGGCCCACGCCCAGCCCTTTGGCCATCGCCGCTCGTGAATCGCTGCTGAACAGCATGTCAACGCGCGCCGTGATGGGGAAGCCGTCTTCTTCGATGTGTTTGATGGTCAGTCCGTATTCCGGCGAGAGGTGCATGCCGGTGGGCAGAATGTACGGCTTCATATTTTCCGACGAGGCGATCTCGTAGAGCACCGGCTTGAGAATGCCATACTCGGCGCGCGTTCCAGTCACGACGGCGATGCGTCTCATCAATTTGGCTCCATTTCGTGTTGCAACTGAAGTTCAGCCCGCTGAAAATCCAGATAATCGTTAATGTCGACCGAGCTTGAAGCCTCCATCACGTATCCCGCGCAGGAGTGCCAGTCGAATATCGCCGCGTCGGGCGCGATGTTTTCAAAATACGAGCGTCGCGAGATATAAATCGCCCCGTTGATGCGGTAAAACGAGGGCAGATCCTGACGCCGCAAAGGCCGTTCTTTCATTTCAATCAGCGGCGCGAGGCCGCCGTCGGTTCCACGCTTGAACATGAAATACGGATGAAATTCGTCCACGCTGGTGACGCCGATCACCGAGTTGCGTCCAGCCGTTTCATACAAGGCCAGCGCTTCATCCAGATGCCACGCCTGCCGGAAAGGAGACGTCGGCTGCAGAAAGACGACATGCTCGATTGCGCGGCCCTGTTGTTCTTCGGCGAATCGCAACGCGTGCAGCAACACCGACAGCGAGGTCGACTGGTCGCCGGCGTATTCCGCTGGACGGATGAAGGGTACGTCAGCGCCCCACTCCCGCGAGATCCCGGCGATTTCGGCGTCGTCGGTTGAGACCAGACAGCCGCCCAGCCGGCTTTTCAGCGCGGCGCGAATGGTATAAGCGATCAGCGGTTTCCCGCCAAGCAGGCGCGTGTTCTTACGGGGAAGCCCCTTCGAACCGCCACGCGCGGGAACCACGCAAAGGGTGTTCGATGCGGTAATCATCAGTATTGTTCTTGGATACCCCGGACGCGTCAAATCAGTTTCAGGATGAATCTGGCTTCATCCTAGGTTGACCCATGTAGCGGTCAAGTGGAAAGACGGTAGGTTGTACGCCGGATTTTATGTTACAATCGGAGATGATGGCGTGGATATGGAAAATGAATGAAAACACTTCGTTTCCCAGGTCGTATTCAAAACGTATAAAGACAGTGAATGCATACCGCTCATCATGGAGTTGAGGCATGGAAGATTTTATTCAGGCGATCGCGGTGCTATTGATTCTTGGGCTCAGCGCTCTTTCAAGCATGTCGAAAGAAAAAAAGAAGCGCGAACAGATGTCCAAAGGCCTCGACAGTGAAAACTGGTCTCCTCCCGAGCGGGTCCCTGCGCGTCCACCCAAGCCCAAGCCCGCACAAATGAGCCAGCCTCCCGCGCCGCCCAAACAGAGGTTTCCCGGTCACTCGCTGGAGGGGGAGTCGCTTGAAGGCCGTTCGTATGATGAACGGGTCGCTGAACGCCGCCGCAAAAAACTGCAACGCCGCCAGCCCGCGCAGACCGAATATACGCATGAGCAAGACGCTTCTCCTCAACATGAGATGAAGCCATTTCTAGAGAAACGCTCTGAACCTCTCTCTCCCCCCGATGGAAAACGAGACGTAATGACGGAAATCTTCAAGACGCTGCTTGACGCCGACGATCCGGAGCTTGTCTATGAAGAACCGCCGCGTCCTCCGAAAAAACCGGTGAAAATTACTCCGCCCAAGGCGAAGAAAAAAACCGCGCCGCGTCAGGAGCCGCCGAAGAAAAGCGCTCCAAGAATCGAGACGCCGAGGCCGCTGGCGCCCGCGATGACCGCCGCGCCGGGAGCCGGCGCCCGGCATCCGTTTTTCGTAAAACTCGCTCGAGACGCGGAGCAGAATCCGCTTAAAACCGCCATTATCATGTCTGAAGTGTTGCGCCGGCCGCGCCAAGTTCCGGCGTTGCCTCGCTTGTTGGAGCGCCGATGAATACGCTTCTGATCGCTACGCGCAACCAGAAAAAGCAGAAGGAACTCGAAGAACTGCTGGCGGGCTTCGATTGGCGGGTTGTGACCCTGCGAGAGTATTCGGATTGTCCTGAAACCGTTGAGGACGCGGATACTTTCATCGGCAATGCGGTAAAAAAAGCAATGGATGCGTCTCGCCATACGGGGCTGTTGACGCTGGCTGACGATTCCGGTCTGGAGGTTGACGCGCTGGACGGGCGCCCCGGCGTGTATTCAGCCCGGTATGCGCGTGGCGAAGGCTCCACCGACGAAGAAAATTTGCGGAAGGTTCTCGAAGAGATGGAGAGCGTTCCCGAGAGCGATCGAGGAGCGCATTTCGTCTGCGCCGCCGCGCTGGCGATGGGTGAAGAGGTCGTCTTTACCACGCAACAACGCGTCAGCGGCGTGTTGTTGCACAAACCTGTGGGGAAGGGAGGTTTTGGGTACGATCCCATTTTTTACTATCCTCCCTTTGGCCGGACGTTCGCCGAAATTCCCAGCGAAAAGAAACACGTCGTCAGCCATCGCGGTCAGGCGTTGCAGGAGGTCAAGAGTTTTTTAGAAACGTTTCAGCCGGGCGGGTGATGAATCAAGCGTTTTCTTCGCCTGTTTCAGGCGGCATGAAGTATTCGAACACGTTGCGGCCGTATTTTTTCGTCCGGACGTGTTCCAGATGAGTCCACTCCAGCGGCAGTTCTTCCCCTTCTTCCTTCTGAACGAAAACCACGGTGTCCGGTTTCAACAGTGATGGATTGTCGTCGATGAGCTCCATGGTTTTGATGGTGAGGTTTTTGCCGAATGGCGGCATGACGCCGATAACATCGAACGGGGGTTGCATCCGCGCGATGTTGGGCAACGCCTTCAACACATCGGACCGCAGCACGTAATAATCTTCATCCGGGCATATTTTTTTGTGGTTGCCTTTCGCAATGGCCACTGCGGCGGAGTCGGCGTCGATGCTGAGCACGTAGGACGCTCCCCGGCTGAACGATTCCAGCGCCACAATGCCGCTTCCCGAAAAACAATCCAATACCCGCGCTCCTTCCAGATAGGGTTGAATCGTGTCGAACAGCGATTTGCGAATCCGCGTCAGCAGGGGTCTGGTGTTCAGGCCTTCCGGCGTTGCGATCGCCCGGTTCTTGTATTTCCCAGCGATGATTCTCATATAACTTTCTGAATGCAATGAAATTGGTTACGGCATCACTCTCAACGTCGCTCCGGCGACAAACCATTGTACGTTCGAACGAATCACCGGCTAGTCTTGTGAAAATAACAACGGCCCGGAGAACCGGGCCGCCGCGTAAATCAATCATGAGATGAGTTTATTTGCGCTTGATTCCACAACCGAACGCCGGTTTCTGTTGCACGAGAGGAACCTGGTTCGCCAGCAAGGCGTCAATCGCCGCGCGAACATAGTGCTGGTCCGCTTTGTCCGGATTCTGACTGTTGTCGACCGCGCCGTGATAATAGAGTTTCTTGTCTTTGCCAATGACGAAGACTTCGGGCGTTTTCTGTGCGCCGAACAGATCGGCAACGGCGTCGTCTGAATCTTTCATAATGGGGTAGGGCAGTTCGTGTTCTTTGGCGTAATCCTGAATCATTGAGACGCTGTCGGTCTGATTCGCGGAGATCACGCAGAATGTCACGTCTTTGTCTTTATAGTCGTTAAACATGGAAATCAGACGGTTTTCATAAGCTTTCGATACCGGGCACTGGCAGCTCCAGAAATAGACCACCACCACTTTTTCACCTAGCGCGACGGAGAGGTCGTGATCGTTCCCCGAAGCGTCTTTCAGAGTAAATGGAGCGACTTCATCGCCCAAACTGTACGATTTCATTTCCATGGAATCCGCGGCGTAACTCGGGATGAGAAATGAACATGCAAGAGCCGCGATCGTGAATACGGCGAAACGTCTTTTCATGATCGTCTCCTTGTAACGGTAGATTTGCCTGTTGTTCAACGAATATGATTGTATGGTGATCAACGCGTGAAGCCAAATATCGTTACGCGAAGCCGTTTGTGCTGAATGCAGGGATCGGAGGTTTGAATCAACATCAACCACCGAATTTCGTTTTTTGAAAAGGAGAATCTCCTCATGGATTTAAAAAACAAAACCGCGATTATCACCGGCGCCAGCAGCGGGATCGGCCGTGCGACCGCCGAAACTCTCGCTCAGGCGGGTATGAATCTGGTTTTGAATGGCCGCCGCGCCGACCGGCTCGATGAATTAACCGCCGTGCTGGGTAAAGGCGTGGCTGTCCCGGGCGATATTTCAGACCCCGCCATGCCGTCTCGCCTTCTGCAAACCGCTATCGATTCATTCGGCGGATGCGATGTCGTTATCAATAATGCGGCGGTGATGACGGTTGGCCCCATCGCTGAGATCGACGTCGATAAGGTCTGCGAAATGGCGCGCATCAATGTGGAAGCGGCGTTCCGCATGGCTTACACCGTGTTGAAATATTTTATGGAGAAAAACGCGGGATATTTGCTGAACCTGTCGAGCATCCTCGGCACCAAAGTCCGCCCGACCACAGGGGCTTACGCGGGAACCAAATATGCCATCGAAGCGTTAACCGAGGCCTTGCGCATGGAGACCGCCAAAACCGGCGTTACCGTCGCGTGCGTCGAACCGGGGCTGGTGAAAACCGAACTGCATCGGGAGTGGGAGGTTCAGCCCGCGCAGAGCCTGGATATCCCCCGTCCTTTATTGCCAGAGGATATCGCAAGGGTGATCCGTTTCATGCTGGAGCAGCCAGATCACGTGCGGATTCCTCGCGTAATGGTCTTGCCGTCCGATCATTCCATTTGATATTGAGCGGTGATCGCGCGTGACTCAGTCGTTCTGTTTATCCCGAAACGCCATGCGGGAAGACGCTGGGGGCGTATCTCCTGGTTGTGAGGGAGGTGGATCTGGTTGATTCTGTTGGGGGGCGGCGATCTCATCCGCGAGAGGTGGAGCGATATCTGGTTCTGGCATTTGCATCTTCAAATCGGAGAAAATCGCGCTCACCTGTTGAAGCGTTTCTTTTCTTTCCACGATTTTCTTTTCGATTTTGACGATTTCGTCCAACTGGTGCAGCACCGTCTTTTTCAAAACATGAAAGTTGGCTGAATGAAGCGTTGATGTGTTGATCTTGGTAAATTGAGCCTGGTCTATTCCGCTCATCAGTGATTGGAGTTTTGTTTTTACGGTTTCGAGAAATGAATGATCGCCCGAATCTTCCGCGGCGCTTAGAGCAAAGTTGACGACATGCAGGCGGCAGGCTTCCAGCAGTTGAATTTCAGACGCAAGCAGGGATTTCCATCGGTCAACCAGTTGAATGCGAATCAGAAGGGCCTGATGCCGGTTTGAGATCAGTTCCGACATCTCTCTCGCGTGAACGTCTTTCAAGTGGGTCAACTGCCGGTTGATTCGGCCGAAGGCGGCGGGGCTGTTGGCGGTTTTCTTTTCATCCTCCAGTTTCAGAATTTCGACGACTCCCTTTTTCCCTTCCAGAATCCGAATCCGCTTCAGGTGCGTATCCAGAGTAATCGCGTGTTTCTCAGATGCGCGCACGGTGTTTTGCGCGTCCATCCAAAGCATTTTTTTTTCGGGAGGGAGTGTTTCAACGGTGATTGAGAATCGCTTCATCAGCGAAACGACGTCTTCCAGCTCATGATTCATGTTCTGGATGATGGCGTCGCCGTTTCCATTGGCGAGATTCAAAAGATGCTCACGAATAACCATGACGTTGTCTCAACAGTTCCGATATAATAACACCTTGTATTATTGTAGTTTCAGCCGAAAAAAGAACCCGCATAATTTTATGCGGGTTCTTTTTTCTCTCAATGTGTGAAAACAAGAATATCCTGCTTTTACTCAAACTCGGGAAGCCATTCCTTTGGGATATCCTTCAATTTCTTCGCCGCGATGGCGATGTAGTGCAATGGAGCGCCATCGATCGCGATCCGGTGCTGGTAGCGCTCCTGTGCGAGGATTTCCAGGACGCCTTCCCGGCTCATTTTGCGGATCAGTTTGCAGAAGCCGGTGTCATCGTTCCCTTCTGAAAGAAACGATTCCTTGATGTTGAATGCGCACCAGCCTGGCGAGGCGATATAGTTGTACGCCTGAGTGAAAGCCCGGGGAGGGATATCGCCGAAGCCGAGCGCGGCGACGGTCGTCAGACAATTGAACGGCTCCGTTTCAAGCGCCTGATGGGTTTCCGGATTCAAATCAGTCAAATCTTCAGCGAAATAATCTTTGTACACATCGGGACGGTCGCGTTCCGCCGCCATCTTCGCTTCTTTGATAATATCGATGCCCACCAGTTCCGAAACGCCCATGAATTTGAGGCGTTCACCCACCATGCCGTTACCGGCGCCCACATCGAGAACGTTCAACTTTCGAGCATCGAATCCGGCTTTTTTCAACTCGCCGTCGAGCAGGCGGCAGACGACTTCAGGAGAGTTGCATTTCAACATCTCATAAAAGATTTTTTCGTACAAGCCAGGGACTTGATAGACTTCGTTGTAATCATGAAAACGCACCCGGCGGCGCTCGTCGCCTAATGTCAACCAGCACCATTCCTTGTCCTGATCGAGCGTCTCATCCACGTTGGGGAATCGAACGGAAAACACCACGTCGGTATGTTCCAGAGAGTTGCTTTTGCTCATGATTTAAATCCTTTCCCGGCCAAAGCCGGTTGACTTATTGCTGATTGATTACGATGCCTTGCTTTCAGGATTGATCTCGTGAACGACCGCTGAAGCTTCCAACGCCAGCGGTTCGGTTTTTACGGCTTCGATCAGGGCTGTTTCGTCCAGTCCGTTGTCAGGCGCGAGCGATTCCGTTTCCATCATGGAGGCAACGCGCTGAAGGGTGGAGACGATCAGCGTCTGTTCCCAATCGTGCATCCTGTTGAACTCCGCGCTGAATTGTTCTTGCAGCAGTGGCGGCGCGGCCAGGAGAATATGCATTCCATCTTCGGTGACTTTGACCAGAACCCGCCTTTTGTCGCTGATGCTGCGCGTTCTCTGGACCAGCCCGCGCCGTTCGAGGCGGTCGAGAATGTCCGTGACAGTGGCGTTGCTGAGCCGGACCCGTTTCGCCAAACCTCCCACGGATACCTCTTCAAGCTCAGCCAGTTGTTGCAGCACATGCAACTGAGGCCCTGTTAGACCGTAGCGTTCCACCAGTTTTTTCGAGTGAATATCGATCGCCCGGATAATTCGGCGCAGGGCGGCGAAGACCTGTTCTGACAAGCTCAAATTTGGCCGCATATTTTCAGCCCACCCAATTTAGAATAATTTGGGGACGAAATAGTTGTGGACGAATCATTTTTTGTGATGGAACAAAGTCATTATAGAACAAATACATCAAGATTTGAAGGTTTTTATCGAATTGTTTTGAAAACAATTATTTCGTGCAAGAATTAAATTTTGGTTTTCATCGCGTAGAAATAAGATAATCGAACCTTGCTTGATGCAATGTCCGCACAGACCGTGCTGGAATCAGCGGCTGATCGTTTGATTTCGCCGGGATTTGCTGAATGAACGAAAGTTCAGCAGGATCGGTCTGCACCCGCTGGGAAAGGAACGCCAGAAATGTTCGAAAGTATACAGGAGCGGGATCCGTGACGGCTGTAATACAAAGAAAGAGGCGGAGAGCATTCTCCGCCTCCCTCCCTGATAAACGACTGGTGGAACAAATGTCGCGTTAACGAAGCCTGTTGGTTCATCGCGACATTGAAATGCTGAACTCACGAAACAAAGCACTTTTCCCGTTCGGATGATTGCGATTCATTGATTTGCGAACAACCGGTGGTTTCTTCGTTGAACAATTCAATTTCAAGCGTTGAATGGTGAATGTCAAATTTGCTTCTCATTTTTTCTTTCATGGATTGCTTGATTTCTTCAATGAATGATAGGTTTTGTTCATTCACGACGACGTGAGCTTCAAGCGCGCGGTGATGTTCGTCCAATTCCCAGACGTGAACGTGATGAACGTCTTTCACGTGAGCCATTTTACTTAATTCATTAATGACCTCATCGAGATGAATGTCTTCCGGGACGCTTTCCATCAGCGTTCGGATCGCGCCGCGCATCATGGTGATTCCCTGATACAGAACATAGGCGGCGATCGTCAACGTGGCGATAACATCGGCGATCGTCAGGTCGTACAGCATGATCAGCACGCCGACCACGATCACCGCCACCGACCCCAGGGCGTCGGCTACGTTATGAATAAACGCGGCTTTGATGTTGAGGCTGTTTTTCGACATGGCGTATGTGAGCAAAGCCGTTGCGACGTCCACCACCAGTGCGACCGCGGCGACGATGATCACAAGCCCGCCGTGAATCTCCTTCGGCTCAAAGTAACGCATGACGGCTTCATAAATCAGGTAAAACCCGACGAGAATCAGCGTCGTCAAGTTAATCAATGCGCCGATCGTTTCGGCCCGGCGGTATCCGAAGGTCCGCCGGTGATCGGCGGGCATCCGGGCGATGCGTCTCGCGGCGAGAGCAAGCGCGAGCGAAGCGGCGTCGTTCAAATTATGCAGCGCGTCCGCGATCAGAGACAAACTTCCCGAGACGACGCCGCCGATGATCTGGACGATGGTGAGCAGCCCATTCACGCCCACCGCCGCGAACAGGCGTCCATCGCTCAGATTCTCGATCTCCGCGTGCGAATGCGCGTGGCCGTGATTAGAATGATCTTGGCTCATACCGAATCTCCTTTCTTTTCACAGAATACCATCCGTTGAATCGAATTGAACAATGCGGAACGAGATCAGACTGAATCGCCGTCACGTTCGCCGGTCTGAATCCGGATCGCCGATTCGACGTTGGAAATGAATATCTTTCCATCGCCACGCAATCCGGTGTGCGCTTTTGTTTGAATCACCGAGACGATTTCATCCACCATCGAATCAGCGCACACAATCTCGATCTTGACGTGAGGAACGTAATCCACCAGTTCCTCCACCACCCGATTGGGAGCCTCTTTCCCTCGATTGCGTCCAAACCCTTTTACGTCAACCACGCTCATGCCAGTCAGTCCCTTCATTTGATGCAGGGCGAGCGTGACGTCGTTTAACTTGTGCGGTTTGATATAGGCTTTGATCTCTTTCATCGTTCTCTCCTCTTTCAGACGTCCTGAACTTCACTGGATGGATCGATGGCGAACCACTTGTACAGCGAAGGAATCACCAGCAGGGTCAGCACCGTTGACGTGACCAGTCCGCCAACCACCACGATCGCCAGCGGACGTTGTACTTCGCTGCCCGTTCCTTCGGAAAATAGAAGTGGAATCAGGCCCAACGCGGTGGTCAGGGCCGTCATCAGCACTGGCCTCAGACGCAACGACGCGCCTTGTACGGACGCCTCATCCACGGGAACGCCGTCGCGGAGAAGCTGGTTCAGATACGTTACCAGTACCATGCCGTTCTCCAGCGCGATTCCAAACAAGGCGATAAACCCGACCGAGGAGGGCACGGAAAGGTTCTCTCCGCTGATCCATAGCGCCGCCACGCCTCCGACCAGCGCGAGTGGAATATTCAGTAGAATCAGCAATGAGTTTTTCATGGAGTTCAAGCTGGAGTACAGCATGAGGAAGATGAGCAGCAGCGTGATGGGAATCACGATGGCCAACCGTTGATTCGCCTCCTGTTGAAGCCGGAACTGACCACCCCACGTCACCAGATACCCCGGAGGCAGATCGACTTCATCATCAATGGCGTTTTGCGCCTCTTCGACGAATGAACCGATGTCGCGCCCTACGACGTTACACTGAACGGTGATGAATCGCTGGTTGTCTTCGCGGGTGATCTGACGGGGCCCTACGATTTCGTCAATGGAAGCCAGTTCTTTCAATGGCACGCGAACGCCGTTGGGCGCTGGAATCAGCAAATCACCAATCCGGTCTGGCGTATCGCGCGCATCCGCTTGATAGCGGACGTAAATGTCAAATCTGCGGATGCCTTCGAAGATATCTCCCGCCGTTTCGCCGCCGATCGCTGTGCGGATCGTGCTTTGTACGTCGGCGATATTAACGCCATAGCGGGAGATCGCATCGCGGCTGGGGCGAATGAGCAACTGCGGTTTGCCCGCCACCTGATCGGTTTGCACGTCCGCCGTGCCCGGAACTTTCTGGACCTCAGCCGCGATCTGATCGGCCTTTTGTTTGAGCGTACCGAGATCGTCGCCGAAAAGTTTGATCGCCAACTCGGCGCGGACGCCTTCCAGCAGTTCATCCACGGTCATCGCGATCGGCTGAGTGAAATTGGTCGCCACCCCGGGGATGGAGCCCAATTCATTCCGGATCGCGACGCTGAGCTCTTCCTGACTCCAACTCGAATCGCGCCATTCTTCTCGCGGTTTCAGGATGACGAACATCTCGGCGCTGTTGATCGGGTCGGTATGCGCTCCAACCTCGCCCCGTCCGATGCGGGAAATCAGGGTTTCGATTTCAGGAACCTTCTTTAATCGCCGTTCAACACGCAATGTGACGTTTTTGCTCTCTTCCAGAGAGATGGAAGGCGCCATCGTCAGACGCAGGATCATGGTTCCTTCCTGCAGTTCGGGGGTGAACTCCGAACCAAGCCGAGGAAAAATGAATACGCCCGCGCTTATAAAAAACACCAACAGAACAAGCGATAACACACGGAACCTGACAAACATTTTCACGATTGGAAGATATGGCGTCTTGAGCCAGCGAACCAGCCGGATCTCATGATCGTTTGCGGTATTCATGTTGTTACGTGGACGCCGCATCAAATAATAGGCGAGCGCGGGCGTGGCGGTGATGGCGAATACAAGCGAACCCAGCATCGCCATCGCGACTGTGTACGCCAATGGACGAAACGTCATTCCTTCCACGCCCTGCAATGTAAAGAGCGGAATGAATACAACGATGATAATCGCGATGGAAAAGACGATGGGGCGGCCTACTTCAGAGCAAGCGCGCGCGATCACGTGTATTCGCGGCTCGGATGGATCGGCTTCGCGAAGGTGTCGATCGATGTTTTCCACCATTACGATCGTCCCATCGACCATCATGCCAATGGCGATGGCCAGCCCGCCAAGCGACATCAAGTTCGCCGAGATGCCAAAATACCCCATCCCCAGCGTGGCGAATAATACGGAAAAGGGAATCGACAACGAAACGACCACGCTGGGCCTGAACCCGCCCATAAACACCATCAGAACCAGCACGACGAAAGCAATGCCTTGCGTTAATGCGGTCGTGACCGTGTTGACGCATGATTCAACCAGGTCTTTCTGCTGGTAATAGGGAACGATTTTGACTCCATCCGGCAGAATCTTATTGATCGCCTGAATTTTGTTTTCAACGCGTTCAATTACGGTGGATGAATTTTCACCATACAGCTTGATCACCATCCCCGCGACGACCTCTCGTTCACCATTCAGCGTTTGGACGCCGCGCCGGATCGCGCCGCCGATGCGGACTCCCGCGACGTCCGCCAGATAGATTGGCCGGCCGTCATCGCTTTTGATGATGATCCGATTCAGGTCATCGATGCCATGCGCCAGACCAACCGACCGAACGATGAATTCCTCCGCGTTTTTTTCGATGAACTGGGCGCCCACGTTGAGATTATTCGCCCTGATTTTTTCGACGATTTCGCTCAGGGTCAGGTCGTATTTGATCAAGGCGCCGGGATTGATCTCGACGTGGTATTGTTTCTCCTGTCCGCCGATGCCCAGAATCTCCGTCACGCCGGGCACGGTTTGCAGGTTGAACTTGATGATCCAGTCCTGGATGGTCCGCAATTCCTCCAGCGAGCGTTCACCCGACTCATCCTCGAGATAATAAAACAACACCAGGCCCATTCCTGTTGAAATCGGGCCCATCTCCGGTTCGCCGAATCCCTCGGGTATCCGGCCTCGGGCTTCCTGCAGACGTTCATTCACCAGTTGCCGGGCGAAATAGATATCGGTCCCTTCTTTGAAATAAACATTGACGACGGATAGCCCGAAGTTCGAGACGGAACGGATTTTTTCCAGATGCGGAAGCCCATTCATCGCAACCTCAACCGGGTAGGTCACGTACCGCTCCACTTCTTCAGGCGCGAGGCCTTCCGTAATGGTGAATACCTGTACGAGACTCGGTGAAATATCAGGAAACGCGTCTACAGGCAAACGCGTGTACGAGTAATACCCCGCGCCCATGACGAGCACGGCCAGCGCCAGCACCAGCAACCGGCTGGCGAGCGACGATTTGATAATTCGTTCGATCATGATTGTCCTCAATGGCCGCCAGGCCGGTGTTAATGTGAATGTCCGGAATGGGCGAAGGCTTCTTTTTCCATTTCCGCTTTCAGAGCGAAACCGCCTTCAGAAACATAGGTTTCGTCCGGTTCAAGACCGGAAACGATCTGAACGCCCTGCTTGTCCGACGCGCCGGTCTGGACTTCGCGGGGCTCAAAGCCATCCTCATGACGTATAAAAACCACCGGTTTGTCATCAATGGTTTGAATGGCCGATCTGGGGACATAAACGGATACAGGAGTTCGATCGATGACGATCGAGCCATTGATAAACGCACCTGGCCGAAGAGTCCCTCCCGTGTTTTCGACGATCACGCGCGCGATCGCGGTGCGGGTGGTTTCATCCAGCATGGGGCTGATGTACGAAATCACGCCTTCCTTGCTTGCCGAGCCCAGGTTATATGCGATTTCCACGCTCTGGCCTTCTTGTATTTCAGGTAAAGTATTCTGATAAAGCGTCAGATTAACCCACACTGTGTTCAGGTCGGCGATGGTGAAAACCGCGGTTTCATCCTTGACGAATTCGCCCAGCGTCAGGTGTTTATCGATAATCCGCCCTTCAAACGGCGCGCGGATCTCAAAGCGCGTCAGCCGGTCGTCCGATTGCGACGTCAGTTGAGCGATCGAATCCTCCGTAAAGCCCACCGCGTGCAGTTGCTGCTCAGACGCCTTGAGATTGATGCTCGCCTCCGCCAGAACCTGTTTCGCTTCCAGATAATCCTGCTCCGCGGAAATCTTTTTTTTCCATAATTCCTGTTCCCGATCGAAATTGATTTGCGCCAGGTTGAAGCGTTCTTTCGTGGCAAGGTAATTTGATTTGAGAATGGCGAGTTCGCGGCTATCGAGCACAGCGAGAAGGTCTTTCTTCTTGACGAAGTCGCCCAATGAGCGGAGTACTTCGTGTACGACGCCTGGTATGCGCGGGACGATGTGAGCCAGTGTGTCGGGATTCAACACGACTTCACCGGGGGCCTCCACTTGTTTTGCAATCGTCCCTGGAGCGGCCTGTGCCGTTTTGACGCCGAACTCCACGAGCGTTTCATCGTCGAAATGAATTCCCTCGTCTTCATCTTCATGAGCGGCGTTGTTATCGTCATGCCCCGCTTCATGCGCATGCTCATCCTCTTGAGCGAATGATACGTGACGAAAACCGCTGT
Source organism: bacterium (assembly GCA_016125385.1). Classification (GTDB taxonomy): domain Bacteria; phylum Hinthialibacterota; class Hinthialibacteria; order Hinthialibacterales; family Hinthialibacteraceae; genus WGLV01. The sequence continues at coordinate 5,434 of WGLV01000003.1, read as the reverse complement.
CCTGAACAGCGGATAGCAGGAGAAATACAGAAAGCGCATTGAATACAACGGATTTTTTTTTCAGGATTGAAGAAAGAGACTTCATGATTAATTTCCCTCGTTTGTGATTTGTGGAGTGTTTTGAATCGTTTCTGGAGACGGTTCACCGATCAGGCGTTGCAGTTCCGTCCAGTTGGAGTGAAACTCCGCGAGCGTCCGAACGTACTCAATGCGTGAGTTGAACAGCGTGCGTTGGGCGTCAAGCACATTGAGGTAGTCGAACTTGCCCTGTTGATAGCCCTCTCGCACGGCTTCATAAGCAGAACGAGCACCCGGCAGGATTTCATTTTTCAGCCGGTCGATCTGAATCCGTGAGGAAGAGAGTAAGTGATACAGGCGGGCCAGGGACGCGTTAATTTCCACGAACGCGGCGCGTGTTTGCTCCCGGGTTTTGTTGACGCGTTCCCGCGCGGCGCGGATCGCTCCCTGATTGCGGTCAAACAAAGTCAATGGTACGGATATCGCGGCGACGGCGGCTACGTCTTCCGGCTCGTTCAGATAACGCATCCCCCCTCGGACCGTGACATCGGAGATGGATCGGGAGCGTTCCAGCGTTAGTTCGGCTTCCCGCTGTCGCAGTTCAACCTTCCAACGCTGAATCTCGGGATTGTTTTCCAATGCTGAGCGAAGTTCATCCAGATCGAGCGATTCGGATATCCGTTCCAGATCGCCTTCCACTGAATCAAACGAAACGCTTTCACTTCCCCACGCTGCAGCCAGCCATGCTTTTTCCGCTTGCAGATCACGCTTGGCCTGTTCGAGCAGGTTCCGTTCCGCGGCGAGTTCGACTCGCGCCCGCGTCTCTTCCAGCGGAGCGGCTCTACCGGTTTTGACGCGTTCGGATACCGCATAAAACGCCTCTTCAGCCAGTTTCACCAACTCGTGATGAATCTCGATCAGCTCCTGTGAGGCGAGTGCGCTGAAAAATCTTTTTGCGGTTTCAGCCCAGACGTTAGAACGAGCGGCCAGAAACTCCTGTTTCGCGCCTTCCGCTTCCAATTGCGCGACGGTTCGGCGATTCTCTCGTTTTCCTCCGGTTTCAATCATCTGGTTGTACAACAGAGTCGATTCAGCCTGATTAAACGCGCCAACGCCGCCCGTACCCGCGAAATTTTCCAGTTCCATCTCCAACTCGGGATTAGGCGGCAGCCCCGCCTGAATCGTGAGCGCCTCACGGACACGGATTTCCCATTTATAAGCCGCAAGTGAAGGATTGTATAAAACCGCGAGCGCCTCAGCCTGACGAAAAGTCAAATCTCCCGTGGGTTCGGATTCGGGGAGATCAGCAGTGCCAGGTTGCGATGATTGATCTTCCGAATACTGCTTTCCTGTTTCTGTGATGGTTTGCATGTCAGGCGCTGTGGCTTCGGATTTTATCGCCGGGGAGGCGCATCCGCCGATCGCCGCGACGAACGGAATCATGACAAGGGATAGACGCATCTTCGTCTCCTTACTATCTAAAATTGATGAAACGGATACACGCCGCCTCTTTACCGGAAGCGGGTGATGGGGGTGAAAAAATGTTCGATTGGGGGAATGTGTTATGCGGGAATCAAATCAGAAGGATCGTAGAACGGATATGAGTCGCAAGTTGGTTGCAAGAAGGGGAAGATTTCGATATTGAGGATCGAATGGATAATTCATATGCGCCGTGCAACGCGGGGTGTTGAATCAGCGACACGACCTGATAAACAAGAGTCGATTCCATCTCTCTTTTGACGTTGTGAATCGCGGCGTCGGCCCGGTTGGGCAGAACGATATCAACGCACGTACCACAATGTTCGATTGTCTCGTTTCGCTGAATCGTAGAAACATGGGCTGACGATTCGCCGGGTGAGTAATCACAACAGGAGCCGCTTCGCGCGATTTCGATCATCAAATGACCATCATCACCAATACACAACACCGCCCCTTCAACGGCGGGTTGAAAGAGTAACAACGTGGCGACGATCCAGTACAAGGCGGTTTTCATGGAAATAACAACGGCTATTGAGAGTTTGAACTACGATTTTTGCCAGTTTGATTGATCAAGTCAACTATTATAACACGAGGCCGGGAAGTCAATTTCGCAGCAGGTTGAAAGAAGGGGAGGAATGCTACTTTATCCGATTCAGGATCGATGGGCAGGATATTTTTGTATCTAAAAAAATGAATGCTTCTTACAGCAGTAACGCCATACATTACTTATTGAGTGTTATTTAATCAGGTTCTGCCGGTATATGAAAAATTCAATTATTTTTGATCGTGTTATAAATTATATATTTTTAGATAGTTAAGTGATAAATAGACTTGTTGTATTTCTTCTTTAAAAGAGCGAATGATTTTTTGGTCTTTTCATTGCTTCCAAAAACTAATTGCGAAATTACCGGAATAAGGAGAAGGCCATGCTTCATTGGAACGACATAAAAATAGGTGGAAAATTCACTATCTGTTTCGGCGTTTTGATCGGTACGCTTGCCGTGGTTTCTGCAATCGCTGTTTCAGGTGTTAGCGAAATCGTAAAAAACGCGAAAGAAGTGATTGAAGGGAATCGGCTCCAAGCGGAAATCACTCAACGCATCGTCGACCATCACAAATGGGCAGAACAGGTCGCCGGTTTTCTCCATGACGATCAAACCGACAGCCTGAAGGTCCAGACCGATCCCACGCTCTGTGCTTTCGGGAAGTGGTATCACAGCGACGCACGGCTCAAGGCGGAGGAACTGGTTCCCGATCTCAAACCCATATTGGCCCAAATCGAAGCCCCGCATAAACAACTGCATGAATCCGCCATTCAGATCGCCCAGTTACATCAGAACGTCAACGCCGATCTTGGCGACTTTTTCCGCGATATGAAAATCGCCCACCTGCTTTGGATGGAAAAAGTGAATAACGGTTTGTTCGATGAGACGAGCCAAACCCTTGAAGTGGAAATCGATCCACACAATTGCTCGTTAGGCAAGTGGTTGTATTCAGACGCCTGCGCTTCGCTGCGGAAGAAGTATCCGGAGTTTGACAAAGTGGTTCAGGCCGTGTTCGAACCTCACATGCAACTGCACCAGAGCGCGGAGAAGATACAGGCGATGCTTGCCAGCGGCCGCCGGATAGAGGCTCAGGCGTATTATTCTCAAACGACGCGGATTTCAGCGGAACATACGCTCGCTGCATTGGATGGCGTTCTCGATTGGCACAAAAAACTGATGCAACAAGCCAATGAGGCTGAAGCGGTGTATACGCGGGAAACCATCCCCATGCTCGAAAAAGTTCAGTCGTTGCTTGAAGAAGTCAAATCAACCGCCGCCTCTCATATTATGAGCGATGAGGAGATGATGCACGCGGCGTCGAACACACGCGTCAATACAATTTTGATCAGCGGCCTGGCGGTGCTGACGGCTATCGCGTTCGCCGTCTTTTTGACGAGGAATCTGGTCAAACCGATTCATGCCAACGTCGCATTCGCGGAACGTATCGCAAACGGAGACCTGACTTCCAGCCTGAGTTTAACACGACGAGATGAATTGGGAGTTTTGGCGGATCGTCTGAATAATATGAGCGGCCGGTTGCGTGGCGTGATTCAGAACGTAAAGATCGCGGCTGAACAACTGGCGGGAAGTTCAGAAGAACTGTCGGCGTCATCACAATCGCTCGCGAACGCAACCACGCAACAAGCCGCCAGTATAGAAGAGACGTGCGCGGCGGTTGAAGAATTGAGTTCTTCGGTTGAATCGAACGCGCATCATTCGCGGAAAACCAGCGAAGCGGCTTCTTCATCCGCTGAAAAAGCGAAGCGCGGGGGCGCCGCCGTGTTGCAGACGGTCTCCGCCATGAGAAAAATCGCCGACAAGATCGATATTATTAACGATATCGCCGATCAGACGAATTTGCTGGCTCTGAACGCCGCCATTGAAGCCGCGCGGGCGGGGGATATGGGTAAGGGGTTTGCGGTGGTTGCCGTCGAGGTGCGAAAGCTGGCGGAGCGCAGCCAGCTGGCCGCTCGTGAGATCAGTGAACTGGCCGCTGGAAGCGTCAAACAGGCGGAAGACGCCGGAAATCTGATTCAGGATGTCGTGCCCGAGATTCAGGATGCGGCCTCGCTGATGCGCGAAATCGACGCATCTTGCGGCGAGCAATCTAATGGAACGCGCCAGATTCTTCAGGCAATCGAACAACTTAACCAGGTGACGCAACAGAATACATCCATCAGTGAGGAATCTTCAGCCGCCAGTGAAGAACTGTCCAGTCAGGCTCAGCAATTAAAAGTGACGGTGGAATATTTTAAAGTCGATTCGAAAAACGGATATCAGGAATCACACAAGGGAAGCGGAAGCAATATCTATACGATGAAAAATGGTGTATCTAAGTCATCCAGACTCGATGCCGAACGCCTTCCATTACAAAAACTTACTGAAAAAGTTGAAGATGAATTTCAATTGATTCGTTAAACCCGAGTCGCCTTGTACTTTGATTGGATTGATCCCTCCCTGCGCTTGAGTACGGGAGGGATTTTTCTTTCGTCTAATTTCAGCCGCCCGATGACAAAAGGCGGTTTTTTCCTTATAGTTATGATTGTTAGGATTGTGTGAGAGGGGCTCCAAGGCAGCCTCTCCATTCTTCCTTTGCATATTAATCTCGCACTCTTTCATGCGGATTATGCGTATTTCTACTGATGAAGGGGATTTGATCCGTGAATCGACGACTCGTGAATGGAAAAAAGATCGGTTTTGTATTGCTTCTTGCTATTCTTTTGACGCCTGTTTCGTTCGCGCAGGTCGTGATAAACGAAATCATGTATCACCCGTTCAGCAATCCAGATGATGGTGAATACATTGAGTTGTATAACGCGGGCGATTCGGAGATCGATCTCTCCGGCTGGCGGTTTACAGACGGAATTCAATTCAAGATTCCAGCCGGTACGAAGATCGCCGCGGACGGGTACGTCGTTGTTTGCCGAAACGAGTTGTTTATCCGCGATTTTTATAAACCAGCCTCCAGCGTCGTGACGGTCGGTAACTATGCTGATTCGTCGCTGTCAAATGACGGCGAAGCCATCATATTGGAAAACGCGATGGGTGAGCGAGTCGACAAGGTTGAATATGGCGATTCGTCTCCCTGGCCAAACGCGGCGGATGGCGGCGGCGCTTCGCTGGAACTGTTGAACGCCGGCATGGATAACGATGACGCCAGCGCTTGGAAAGCGAGCCTGTCGCCGACTCCCGGCCGCGCCAACAGCCAGAAACTGGCCACGCCTCCTCCAAATTTCGTCTACACCCGGCGTGTTCCTGAGTCGCCTGCTCCCAACCAGGCGGTTCGCGTTGAATCGCGCGTCAAATCAGCCAATGACATCACCCAGATGACGTTGTTTTACTCATTGAACGGCGCCCCTGCTTTGAGCAAAGCCATGACGCTGGATGGAAAC
>WGLV01000050.1 GCA_016125385.1 bacterium | reverse complement strand
TTTACTCATTGAACGGCGCCCCTGCTTTGAGCAAAGCCATGACGCTGGATGGAAACCGCTACACCGCGGACCTTCCGGCGCAGAACAACGGTACGGTGGTTGAATATTGGGTTACGGCGATCGATAGCGCGGGTGGAACAAAGACGTCGCCTTCTGGGCGCGCCAACAACCGCTATCTGTATGTCGTGACATCGAATCAGCCCGCGCCGGGGGCGGTAGTCATCAATGAAATCATGTACAACGGTCCGGATACACTGCAGGGTGATTTTGAATGGATCGAACTGTTTAACCCCGGCGCCTCGGCGGTCAACATCGCCTATTGGAAACTCCGCGATGACAGCGACAATCATGAGTTCGTTTTCCCAGCGGGGCTGTCGATCGCTCCCAAGGGCTATCTGCTGATCGCGGATGAAAAGGACCCACGGTGGACAGGGCCGGTGCTGACCGGTTTGCCGTTCGGCCTGGGAGACAACGGAGACAGCGTTCGGCTATTCGATCCAAACGACCGCCTGATTTCATCGGTTTCGTATAACGATAACAACCAGTGGCCGCGCGGCGCCGACGGCGAAGGCGGCTCGCTGGAATTGTTGCAGTCGAACCGGCCCAGCGAAGAATCGAACAACTGGGCGGTTTCACCGAACGGTGGAACTCCCGGTAAGGTCAACGCCCGCGCCATCACGGATGCCAATTATTACGATTTCAACATCGTGATCAATGAAATTTTTTACCATCCGCCTGATGAAGAATATGGCGGCCTGAATCTGGAGTTTATCGAGCTGCACAATCGCGGGACGGCCACAGTCGATGTTTCCGGCTGGTCGTTCACGACGGGAGTGGAGTATACCTTTTCCCCCGGCACGGTGATTTCCGGCGGCGGTTATCTGCTGGTTTGTAAAGATCGTTCGCGCTATCCCAGCGTTTCCAACAAAACCGGAGACTTTTTCCTTGCGCTCGATAACGGCGGCGAGGCCATCGCACTGACGAACCGGGCGGGCGTCGTGATCGACTATGTTGATTATGGCGACGAATACCCCTGGCCCGCACGCCCTGACGGGGAGGGCGTTTCGCTGGAACTGACGGCGCCATTCGGCGATAACGCCATCGCTCAAAACTGGGCGAGCGGTGAGCCCATGAGCCCGGGCGTCCAGAATAGTCACATTGTTTCCAACACCCCCCCTCGCATTACCGATCTGGGACATACGCCTGTTACTCCGACGGCGACTTCACAGCAACAGGACACGGATTTCAGCATTGTGGTGAATCAGGGCGATACCTGGCGGTATTTCAAAGGAACGGAAGAGCCGCCCAGCGATTGGAATTCCGTCGACTTCAGCGATACCGCTTGGGAACAGGGCCCGTCCGGCATTGGCTACGGCGATGGTGACGACGCAACCGTCCTTTCCGACATGCAGGGCAATTTCCTGAGCGTGTACATGCGCCGCGCCTTTACGCTGACGAGTTTGAAGGGCATCACCCAGTTGCTCTTCGCCATCGATTTTGACGATTCATACGTCGCCTATCTGAACGGCGTCGAAATCGCTCGTAACAACGTGAGCGGAAGCCCGCCGCGTTATAACGATTCCGCGGACGGCAACCACGGCGCCAGCGTCGACGATGGACAGGGCGCCATTGATGATATCGATGTCTCCGCCTTTATTGAAAATTTGCGCGTGGGACGAAACGTTCTCGCCGTTCAGGGACATAACGTTGATCTCGGCAGCTCTGACTTTACGCTGATTCCTCTGATGGGAATCGCGCGAACGCAAACCTCGGGCGAAGAGGATGAAGATTCGATCGTTATTTCGACTCAGGTTCGTGATGAAGACGGCGTCACCGACGTCCTGCTCAACTATCAGCGCTTGAGCGTATCATCAGGGCAGGGATTGTTTCTGGATGACTGGAAGACGGCACCGATGTTTGACGATGGCACGCACGGCGATCTGGTTCCGGGCGATGGACGATACGCGGTTGTTTTAAACGAGTTGGAAACCATCCAGCCGGATGAAATCTGGCGGTATTACATTTCCGCTCGTGACGGCAAAGGCGCCTGGGCGTCACGGCCAATTCAAGATGACCTGACGCGCGATCGGTTGATCTACGTGAAAAATGGATCCGAGTCGGATGGCGGATACCCAACCGTTCGTCTTTTTATGGAACAATCCAAACTTGCGTTTCTAACCCGTAATCCCGATACCAATGATGAACAACCTTGTATTCTCGTCGTCGATGGCGAGGCGATCGATTTGTATAACGGCGGCGGAGTCCGCTTCCGGGGCGAGGGCTCTGGCGATCTGAAAAAGAGCTGGAAAATACAGTTCCCACGCGGTGACCGGCTTCATGGGAAGCGCGTCGTCAATCTGAACGCCAATAACCACACCACTCCGTTACTGGACGGTGAATCCGGTTTTCTTGAACACCTCGCTTATGGCATCTTCAACAAAGTGGGTTTGCCCGCGCCGGAAACACGGCACGTCCGGTTGATGTTGAACGGCGAGTATCACGGTCTATATCTGGAAATCGAACAGCCGAACGAAGATTTCCTTGAAAACCACAACCTGCCCGATGATACACAGGTCTACCGCGCGGGCGTCGGGTCGCGCCGGGCGACATTAGCGGTTGAGTCTGATCCCGCCGTGTATTCGAAGATCTATGAAAATGAGATCGGTAAGGAAAATGACGTTCAAACCCTGGTCGATTTCATCGAAGCGATGAACTCCGCGACGGACCCGAAGGCCTTTTTTGAACGTAACTTCAACGTCGAACAGTATATCAATTATCTGGCGGCGGTTGCGTTAACAACCCAGTACGACAGCATCGAAAAGAACTATCTTCCGGTCCGGACCGCCGACGGGCGCTGGTCGATTTACCCGAACGACGCACAGGATACCTGGGGGTTGACCATCACGGGGATGAATTTCCCGTTGAATTCAGAGATCAGCGTACTGGATGGTTCGGATGTTGGCTCATTTTATGGAATCAACGCGCTGCGCAAAAAGTTTCTCAGCGTGCCAGAATACCGCCAACGCTATTACGACCGATTGCTTGAATTGACGGACACTCTGTTCACGCCCGAGGCGCTGAACCCCGTCGTTGATGCGTACTGGTCTTATCTCCAGAATGCGTTGCTTGAAAACCAGCAGCGATGGAACGCGCAAGGTCAACTCTCTCAGATGGCCTCGCAGGTAAAGGCGTATATCTCGGCGCGGCGTGATTTTATCCGCTCAAACACGGATATTCGTCCCGCCGATCGTCCCGCTCAGCCTGTCAATACATCACCCGCGAATGGAACGGCGGTGACGCAACGAGCACTGACTCTTCAGGTTAATACTCCCGGGCAGGGTTCCGTAACCGAAGCGCAATGGCGTATTCAACTGGATGGCCAGTCGTTCGAATCCCCCGTGTGGACGACGTCGGTTTCAAGCGGCGCTTCGACTCAGGTTCAGGTCCCCGCGACCGCGCTGGGCGCTGGTTCCACGTATCAATGGAATATGCGTTGGAAATTGTCGAACGGAACCGCCTGGTCGGATTGGTCGTCGCCGACGCGCTTTACCGTCAACACGGGGCTTGCCGCGCCTGACGTGGTGAACGCCCGAGTCTCCAATCTGGACGGAGCCGCGATTCTCGAATGGGATCCCATCGCTTCATCGGATGTGATTCGCGTCGACGTATACAATTCCCAAAACGTGCTGGTTGAATCGACGCCGCGCGGCGATCACCGCGTCCGGATCAATCAATTGATCAATGGGATCACCTATCGATTCACGATCCGCACCGTTACCGCGGATCGCAAACAGTCAGCCGGAGTTTCCGTAACCGCCGCGCCGACCGCTCCGCCCGCGTATGGCTCGACCATCGCGTATTTCCGCTTCGAAAACAATCTGAACGACGAAGCCGGCCGATTCTTCACGGGGAAACTGCTGGGGGCAGCCGCCGCGATGACGCCCGGGGCCGAAAATCCGGTTCCGCTGACGGGAGCGCCGAACAACGCCGCTCTTGACCTCTCCGGCCACAACGGAGATGGATTCCAGTTCGGTGGAACGGAACCGGCGCTTGACGCACGGCGTGAATTGACGATGGAGTGTTATGCCAAAATTCTCAACTCTGAAGGCCCCGCCATTCTGCTGGACCGCTATGATGAGCTGAACGCCGCCAATGACGGCGTCTGGCGGTTTGGCGTTGGACTAACTCAGCCCGGCGCGCTGGAATTCTTCTTTAACGATGGAGACCGCAACGATGATTATACCGGGCGGCTGCATGTTTCATCGGCGGCTGGCGCTGTTCCTGATGACGGAGCGTTTCATCACTACGCCGCCGTGCTTGATCTGAACGCGGCCGGGGTCTTGAATCGCGTCCGTCTTTACATTGATGGAGTCCGTAAGGAAGTCAGGCTTATTCATGCCGGCGATGGCGCCAATTTCGACGAGTTGCGAGTTGACAGCGACCTGCCCGTGCTGGTCGGCGCTCGCCGCCTCGCGGGCGTGGGAACGGCGGACGTCGTGGAAGGGGCGATTGATGAAGTGCGGCTGACCCTCAAAGCGCTGCAATCCGATCAGTTCCTGCATCCGGTTCAGCCCGGCGTGACGGAGTGGTCGCTGTATTAGCCGAATTTCTTCGTTGAAAACTGAAAACGCCCGTTCACTTTTGAACGGGCGTTTTTCTTGTTGCGATCGATCTAAATCAATGTCAGACGATTTCCGGTACGACGAACTCGCCGCGATAGTCGCGCGAGAGAAACGTATTGGCTTCATCGTTATTGACGAAGCGTTCGAGCTGTGGATCGAATTCGAGCCGGTCTTTGACGCGGAACGCGATGTTGCCCATGTGGGCGATGGCGGATGAATAGTGGATGGTTTCGACAGGTCCGTTCTGGTCCGACATATTGCGGCTGCGCACCGCTTTGTGGAAGTTGGCGAAGTGGTCGCCGCCCTCGCTGCCTTTCGGACCGGGCTCGTTTTTGGGGCCGAGGTAGGTTTCAAACGTTCCATACCCTTTGACGACCATGTAGCCGTCTTTGCCGTAAAAGATGTTGCCGACGCCGACTCCCGCTTCTTCATTGGTGCGCCACGGGCGAGTTTCAAACTGGATCATCTTGTTCAGTGACGTGAATTTGTACAGCGTCGAAAGCAGTTCGGGCGTTTCCTTGTCGTCGTCCCACAGAAATTTGCCGCCCATCGCGGTGACCTGGTCGGGCAGGGTATTGTCGACTCCCAGCCCCCACATGCACATATCGGTTTCATGCACGCCCTGGTTGCCCACGTCGCCGTTACCGAAATCCCAATGCCAGTGCCAGTTATAGTGAACGATGTTCTGCGAATAGGGCCGCCATTGGGCTGGACCCAGCCAGAGGTTGTAATTCAGATAATCCGGCGCCCATTCCGAGGGTTTATGGCCGATCGAGGCGCGGGTACGGAAGCACAGGCCGCGCGCCAGATATACGTCGCCGATTACGCCTTCACGCAGCAGTTTGACCGCTTCCTGCAAGGCGGCTGAGCTGCGCAGCTGCACCCCGTGTTGAACGATGCGGCGATATTTGTACGCCGCCTCAATCATCTTGCGGCCTTCATAAATGTTATGGCAGCCGGGTTTCTCCACGTACACGTCTTTGCCCGCCTGACAGGCCCAGATGGTGGCCAGCGCGTGCCAGTGGTTCGGCGTGGCGACGCTCACCGCGTCGATATCCTGCTGATCGAAGACTTCGCGCATGTCATTGAACGTCTTTGGTTTTTTGTCATATTTCTCTTCAAACTGGCTGGCGCGTTCCGTCAGTACGTTGTTGTCTACGTCACAGAGCGCGACGACTTCGACGTTCTCTTTCTCCTGATGTTCTTTGATGTGCGTCTGTCCGCGTCCGTGCAGACCGATGCACCCCACGCGGATCGTATCGTTGGCGCCCGCCCAGGCTTTCGACGTTCCGATCAGCGCTCCGGCGGCCAGCGTGGCGCCGCTGCTTTGCAAAAAACTTCTTCGTTTCAGGTCACTCATAATTTGATCCCCGATCGTAAAGGATGGTAATAAAATGCGCCTGGCGCGATTCGAACGCGCGACCCACGGATTAGGAATCCGTTGCTCTATCCTGCTGAGCTACAGGCGCCTGAACTATCCTACCTGAGGAAAGCAAGGGGGTTCAAGCGGAAGGATTTTGAATACAGTATCCCGAATTGATTTCAAATAAATCCCGATGGGCGATTATTGCGCCGCCGCCATGCGTTCACGGGTGATGATGTGACGGCAGGCGGGCAGCATCCCCATCAAACACCAGAACGTGACGCCGATCTTGTCTGAAGGCCCAAGGTTGTTGAGAAACGCGTGAATCAAATAGGTGAGCATCGCGCCCTGCAGCGCGACGAGAAAAGTCCGGATCAGGGGATCGCGGGTCTGGCTCTGCAACAGCAGCGCTTCCCGGAAAAATATGTACATGGCGATCAGATAGACGAATAACCCGCAAACTCCGGTTTCCGCGAGCAGTTCAAGATACAGGTTGTGAGCCCCCATGCGGATTCCCGCCGACCACACGTTCATATATTCAGGACTGACGTAATCGAAATATTGATCGGGATACGATCCCCAGCCGGTTCCAAACCAGGGGTGAATCGTCCAAATCTTCCACGCCGTGACCCATCGTCCAATACGCTCGTAATTGGCGACGTATTGAAAGTCGGAAATGGTTTCTATCCGCATTAGCAGGATCTCGCCCAACCCCGTACCGACAAGAACGACGAATCCGATGAGCGCCAGATAAATCAGCAGCAGTATCAGATCGACGGAAGATTTTTTGTGCCGGAACTGGATCAGATAGAACAACAGAAGAAAAAAGACGCTGATCCACGCCGCGCGAACGAACGTGAGTAGTATCGCCATGCCGATCAACGCGGTGAGCGCTCCCAGCATATTGCGAACTGGTCCAGGCGGCTGCTCAAGCATATACGCCATGAAAAAAGCGAAGGCGATAACGATATACGCGGCGTATATACAGTGTTCAATAAAAAATGGATACGCGAGATCGCCGTAGATTTTAACGCCCCAGACGGCCTGCGTGCCCAATCCGTAAACCACCAGCAATATTTGTGCGGCGCCGCCCATGAACAGCAGCGTGGCTAACCTGTTTCTCGATGTAATGAAACGGGGGATCAGATAGTAACCAGCCAGAATGTAACCGGTGTCACGAATACAGGCTTTGATCGTGGCGACTGGCTCATAGGTGTAAAATAGGGAGCCGATCATTATGGAATACAGCATAAATACGCCCCAGTTCATCATACTGGGACGGTAACGGATTTTGCCATTTTTGATGATCTCGCCGATCCAAAGCAGGGTGAGAAACGGGATCAGCGCTTCCGTCGGCAGGGTGATGCGCGTGGCGTCCGCGATCTGAAACTCAATGGAGAAGGGAATGGTCAAAAACAACGCCAATGGGAAATATTCGTAACCGTAATAAATTGCTACGGCGGTGACGAACGCACCCAATACGCCAAGCAGCATCCATTCGGATGGAAACAGCCACACCAGCCCGATAATCAGAATGGCCACGGCGCCGCTTGCCAGCGCCTCCGGTTTGCGGCTGAAATCTTTTAAGACATGAATCGCGGATTGTGAATTCACCGTGTGAACCGTTCGTGAGGGTATTGATTCCCGGTCAAATTACCGGCATGGTTCCGGCGCGTCAAGCAAGCGGAGAGCCTCTTTCATCTCTGCTGCAAAACCTGCTTGACATCGTATGGGGGTCATCCTAGAGTTTCAATCATTGTAATACAATAGGCGTTGCGGTGCTCGCTGACAGGTTGTCTACATTGAATCGACTCGCAAGGCGAAAATGCGCTGCAATGGTGAATGACAATTTCGTTATCCGGATAAAAATCTGAAGACGGATTACCCGATTCTGAATCATTCGCGGACCCGAGCCGATGCCATTCGTCGAAGATCATGGGGATAGCCATCTTGTCGGTCTCTATCTGCGCGATCTGGGCAAATATCCCCTGCTTTCAGCGGATGAAGAAGTCGACCTGATTACGAAAACCAAGCGCGGTGACGCCGACGCGCGCGGCCGCCTGATTCTGAGCAATCTGCGTCTGGTGGTGAACATCGCCAAACGATATCAGAATCAGGGCCTCGGGTTGATGGACCTGATCGAGGAAGGGAATCTCGGGCTGATTCGCGCCGTCGAAAAATTTGATCTGAGCAGAAACTGCCGGTTCAGCACCTATGCGACCTGGTGGATCCGCCAGTTCATCAACCGGTCGGTGTCCAATCAGGGCAGCATCGTCAGGCTGCCGTCTCACAAGCGCGAGATGCTATACCGCGCTAAACAGATCTATAAATCGCTCGCCCAGGAGAAGGGCGGCGATCCGGCGCCGTGGGAGATGCAGGAAGCGCTGGAAGCAGAAATGACTTCGTCACAGGCGCAGGACCTGGTCGATCTGATCTTTTCGCCCAACATGATCGAGCCGCTTTCGGGCGCGGATGAGAGTGAAGACCATAACATCCGTCTCGAAGACTCCATTTCGCCCCGGCCCGATCATGAAGTCTCGCTGCTCTCGCGCGATGAGCGAGTCATGACGTATCTCGACCGGCTCAACGACCGGCAGCGATTCATTCTGATACGTCGATTTGGCCTGGATGGAGAGGAACCGTTGGGCGTGAACGAGATCGCCGATCGGCTTGATCTCACGCGAGAGCGAGTTCGCCAATTGCAAAACGAGGCCATGCAGGCCATTCGTGAAATGCTGGAACAGAGCGGAGAACAACCCGCTGATTTTTTATGAACGCCCGCCTCGTGATTGTGGTCACGGCGGCCAAAAGGAGAACCTTGTGGATTTGAAATCGATTTTTCGCACCGTGCCTGATTTTCCCAAACCGGGTATTAATTTTATTGACATTACCCCCCTGCTGTTAAATCCCGGCGCTTTCGCCTGGACGATTGACGAGTTGGCGAAACCGTATGAAGGGCGTAAGATTGACAAAATCGTCTCGATCGAATCGCGAGGTTTTCTATTCGGCGCGCCGTTGGCCCTGAAACTGAATGCGGGGCTGGTCGTGTTGAGAAAGCCTAACAAACTGCCGTGGGAAACGTATTCGCAGTCGTACGATCTCGAATACGGGCAGGCCACGATTGAGGTTCATAAAGATTCGCTCCAGCCGGGTGAAACCGTCGTTGTGATTGACGACCTGCTCGCTACAGGCGGAACGCTGGGCGCCGCGCTGGAACTGATGAAGCGCTGCGAGTGCAAAGTCGAAGGCGTGTCGTGCGTAGTTGAGTTGACGTTTTTGAATGGACGCGGCGCATTGCAGCCGAACCCGGTTCATACCATCGTGACGTACGATGCGGAATGACGCGAAGATCATATTCCGGGCGTAGTATGACCCGCTAAAAAAAAACGGGTGTATGCGCGTGTGAATAATGGAAGTTGGAATCAATTCCCGGGCGATCGTCCGGGGCGTGAACCCGATTCGGGTTGAGGTGAAACGCCATTTCTCGCATTATTCTACATGTGGACATGGATGCGTTTTTCGCATCCGTCGAACAACGCGATTTCCCTGAACTGCTGGGAAAAGCGGTGATCGTCGGCGGAAGCCCGTCCGATCGGGGCGTCGTGTGTGCGGCTTCATACGAAGCGCGCAAATTTGGATGCCGCTCGGCCATGTCCACGTCTCAGGCGTTGCGCCTTTGTCCACAGGCGATTCTGCGCCCTCCGCGTTTTCAGGCATACCGCGAAGCGTCACAACTGATTCACGCCATTTTTCATGAAATCACCGATCTGATTGAACCGGTATCGCTGGATGAGGCCTATCTTGATGTTTCGTCGCAGGTGTGCGACTTCGATCATGCGCTTTCGATGAGCCGCCGTCTGAAAAAAGATATCCTCGATGAAACTCATCTGACCGCGTCGGTTGGGATTGGGCCGAACAAGTTTCTCGCGAAAATCGCTTCTGATTTCAAAAAGCCGGATGGGCTTTTTATCATCCGGCCTGAAGAAGCGATCAATTTTCTGGCGCCGCTGGCGGTGCGGGTGATACCCGGCGTGGGGCCCAAAACCGAACAGCGTCTCAAGATTATGAAGGTGTTCACCGTTTCCGACCTGCGCGAACGCTCTGTGGAGGAACTTCAGGAGTTCCTTGGCCGCAAGTATGGATCGCGTCTGCGGCAACTGGCGTTCGGCGAAGACGATGCGCCCGTCGTGTCGGCTCGCGCGCCTAAATCGGTTTCGCAGGAACGAACTTTTTCGACGGATATGTCCGATCTCGAAGCGATGAAGGTGATTCTGGGCGATCTGGCCGAGATGGTGGCGCGGCGATTGAACCGGAAACAGCTGAAGGCGCATACCATCGGCATCAAAATCCGCTTTGAGGATTTTCATATCGTGACTCGCGCCACGACGATTGAAGAAGCCACCGATGACGCGGAACGCATCGCGAACGTGACGAAATCGCTCCTGGAACGGGTGCCGTTGCATGGCGATAAGATCCGTCTGCTGGGCGTGCGCACCGCGGGCTTTGACGAACCGCGCGATCTGGATGAAGAACTGCCAGAGCGTATTGTTCAGATGCGTTTGTGGTGACGCCTCGCTTCTCCGCGTCAGGCGCGTATGCTTCTATACTGAAATCAAACGACTGCACGGGAATATAACCGATGGCGAAACCAATCTGGCATAGCGATTCCAAAGGCGCCGCGCGTGAAGCCTTCGTGGCGTTTTCAGCCGGGCGCGACGTGGTCGCCGTTCGTGAAGCCGATCACGATCTCGTCCCCTGTGATGTATGGACTAACGCCGCGCACGCCGCCGGGCTGTTGCGTATCGGCGTATACACCAACGCGCAGATCAAGCGCCTTCTCAAAGCGCTGCGCGAGCTGGAATCTCAATGGCGCGCGGGCGCGTGGAAACTCGACCCCGCTCTGGAAGACGTTCACATCAACATCGAATCGTGGCTGACAGAACAATGCGGTGAAGAAATCGGCGGGCGTCTGCACAGCGGCCGCAGCCGCAACGATCAGGTCGCGGCCGACATGGCGCAATACGCCCGTGAAGTCATTCTCATGTTATGCACTGAACTGACCGCTCTGGCCGCCGCCCTGATCCATTCCGCCCAGACATACGCCGGCGCCGTCATGCCGGGATACACTCATCATCGCAAGGCGACCATCACCACATGGGGGCACTGGTGCGCGGCCTATGCGCAGGGCGTGTTGCGCGACGTGGAACGTTATCGCGCGTTGTACGCCCGCGTCAATCAATGTCCGCTTGGCGCCGCCGCGTCGTATGGAACCACCTGGCCGCTCGATCGCGCGCTGACCGCGCGCCTGCTGGGCTTTGACGCCCCGCGTGAAAACACCCTCGACGCGGTCGATTCGCGCGGCGAGGCGGAAACCGAGATCGTGCAGGCGATGGCTCTGTCATTCAAACGGCTCTCGGCGATGTCGCAGGGGCTAATTCTCTTTTCCACGGACGAGTTTGGTTTTTTGGGGCTGCCCTCCAGCTTCACCACCGGCAGTTCGATCATGCCGCAGAAACGCAACCCCGATTTCGCTGAAGCGATCAAGGCCAAGGCGAGCGCCGTGACCGGATACGGCGTATCGCTGCTTTCCACCAATCTATCCAATTTTTTCGGGTATAACAAAGACGCTCAGTGGACGAAATACCTGTTCATGGACGCGGTGCGCGAGGCGAGCGGCGCCGCCGCGATTCTCGCGGAAGTCGTATCAGGGCTGACGGTTCGTGAAGACCGGATGCGCGAGGCGGCGGAACGTGGCTTTCTCAACGCCGTCGACGTCGCCGACGCGCTGGCCCAAACCCGTGCGATTCCATTTCGCAAAACCTATAAACTGATGTCGGAAGCGGTCGGCCGAGAATCGGGCGACCGCTTCACTATGGATGGCTTGAACGCGGTGTTGAGCGAGGCGGGGCTGAAGCCGTTGAGCGAATCCGAATTCAAGGCGCTCGCCGATCCGGTGCGATGCGTTATGCAACGCGATCACGCGGGCGCGCCGCATCCCAAGCGGGTTAAAAGCCACGCGAAAAAAATGTCGCGCCAACTGAAGACGAATCGCGCCTGGCTCGGCGCCGAACGCAAACGGCTCGATACCGCGCGGCGTTATTGTCTTAGTGGCGAGTGGATGAAATGAGCGTCGCCAACGCCGAAGCCGTGGTGTCGTGCCGCGACGCCGGCAAACAGTATATCCTTTCCGCTGAACGTCAATCGACTTTCAAGGAGACCGTTCTACGCGCCGGGCGCGTTCAGCGTTCCGAGCGCGTTATTCATGCGTTGCGCGGCGTTTCGTTTGACGTGCACCCCGGCGAGATCGTCGGACTGATCGGCGATAACGGTTCCGGAAAGAGCACGCTGCTCAAGCTCATCGCCGGCATCACGACGCCCAGTACAGGCGAAGTAGACGTGCGAGGAACCGTCTCCAGCCTGCTTGAAGTAGGCGTTGGCTTTCACCCCGACATGACGGGCCGTGAAAACGTGTATCTTTCGGGCTCTCTGCTTGGCATCCCCCGAAATGTTTTGACCGAACGCATAGACGACATTATCGCGTTCAGCGAACTGCATGAATTCATCGATTCGCCGGTCAAGCATTATTCGTCGGGCATGTATCTGCGTCTGGGATTCGCGATCGGCGTGTTCGTGAACCCTGACGTACTGCTGATCGATGAGATTCTCGCGGTGGGCGATCAGAGTTTTCAGCGTAAATGCAAAGACCACGTGCGCCAGTTACGCAATTCGGGCAAAACCATTTTCGTCGTCTCACACGATCTGGACGCGATTGTGTCATTGTGCGATCGCGCGCTGGTGCTGAATCAGGGCGTTCTGCTGGGTGACGGCCGCCCGTATGAAATGGTTACGTTGTACAAACAACATCAGTTCGAACAGGCGCGAAAGCGCGGCGAATCGCCCTCCGCCGAGATCATGCGGCGTAACCGTTTCGGGCGCTTCGACGCGCATGTGACCGATGTTCGTATGAGCGCCGCCGATGGCGAGCGCTATGTCTTTGAAACCGGCGAAACGGTGACCATTGAACTGACGTGGAAATGCCCAACCCCGATTGCATATCCCATCTTTGGCGTCGCTATCATGGACGATGAAGGCCGTGAACTCGCCACCGTCGCCACCGATGTCACTGTGGGAGACGTCTCTTCCATTCAGGGGGAAGGTAAAACGGTCTTCACTTTCGACTCTCTGAACCTGTTGGCGGGAGCGTATAGTCTGAACGTAGGCTTTACCCAACGAGAAGAAGGACCGGGGTCGAATTTTAATTTTTATGAAGGGCTTGATCTTCGTCTCGAAATGTGTCCGTTCATGGTAAAACCCGGCGCGAAGGGATATGGACTGCGCGGCTCGCTGTATATCCCCTGCCGCGCCGGGATTCATCCAGATACGTGACTTGAATGAAAAAACTCAATTTTCGGTTCGTTCAACCTGAACAAGAGTTTGGCGTCTATTGAATCGAGCGTGGGTCGACGACAACGTGTTTGATCCGCTCGCGCCGGTAGGTATACGTCGCGTGCAGCTTGCCGTCGCTTCCCTGGATCATCGCGGGATACGAATACTCGCCGGGTTGGTCTTCCAGCACCACACATTGCTTCCACGTGTTTCCATCGTCGCTGGATACCGCGAGGCTCAGGTTATGGCGGCCCCGGGTCGTGTGGTTATAAATCATCACCGCGCGCCCGTCGCTCATTTTGACGCAATCAATGCCCGCGCTTGGGTTGGGCAATTCAATGGGATGAGCCGGCGCCCATGTCTTGCCTCCATCGGTTGAAGACGATGCGCAAATATGACCGATGCCTCTCGATCGGCAAAACATCTTCAACGAGCCGTCATCCGCCACGAACACGGTTGGTTGAATGATCCCGTTGAGTTGATCGGGAACGAAGATCGGGCCATGCTTTTCCCACGTCTTGCCGAAATCCTTCGTCATCTCCATCCAGCACGCCCAAGTCTGCCAGCTCTCGACCGACGATGGGCACAACAGCGTCCCGTCATGTAGCAGTATCGGCTTGGCGCGAATCGGTCCCAATACGCCCGCCGGCAGCAGTTCATCATCGGACCACGTCATACCGCCGTCGTGTGAGCGTTTCAACAATCCCGACCATTCACGGGGATTCGGCCCCGCCTTATAGAACAGCAGCGTTTCACCGTCCGGCGTTTGGAAAAGAACCGGGTTCCAGCAGGGTACGCCGGAATGCGAGGCGACTTCGCGGACGCCGCTCCAACCGTTTTCATCGCGCCGCGCCATCCAGATGCCCACGCTGGGGTCGCCTTCGCCTTTGCCGCCGAACCACGCCGCCAGATATACGCGCGGCTCGACTTCAACGATGGAGGAGGCGTGACACGATGGAAACGGCGCGTTCTCGAAAATCATCTCTTCCATTAGAATGGCGTTCTCGCCCATACGCGCGGCATGAGCGGGAATAAACACAGTAAATAGCAGCACCGTGAATAGCGATATCGCGGAAAATGTTTTCATTGCATAATCCCCTGTTTCAATGAGTGTCCGGAGCCAATTCAAGGTGATCTCGCTGACATGATTGAATCACACCATAACGACATTTTCTATTGAATCGGCGTGAGATGAATCGCGACACCGCCGCTCGAGGCGAGGTCCGCCTGGATGACGTCCTCGCTGGTGATGTCTCTACGTTCGATCGCGACCTTCGTGCCGCTGGCGTCTGGCGACAGGTCGTCACGGTAAATTTCCGCCCGGTAGCGCGAGCCTGGTTTCAGAAAGCTTAAAGGAATCGTCAACGCGCGGGCGTTCTCATCCGTCATGCCGCCGATAAACCACTCATCTCCGTTCCGCCGCGCGATAGAGACATAATCGCCGATCCGGTCATCAATGACGTGCGTTTCATCCCACGTCGTCTTGAGGTCGTCGAAAAATTTCAACTCGGGTTCGCCATGCGATTGGCTGGGATGATCGTACCAGAAAAGGAACTGCATCGGGCTGTAAAACACCACCGAAGCCGCCAGTTGATGGGCGTGCGTCGTCCGGATGCGGTTGTTATAGTAACACACCGTATAATCGCCTGCCCCGGCGGGAAAGCGGGTGAAAGGCAGGGTGACGTTGTGTTCGGGCTTCGGCATGTGTTCGTTGCCCTGGATGCCTTCCTGCGTAAGCAGGTTCGGATACGTCCGGCTCTGCCCGGTGGGACGGTATGAGTCATGTATGTCGATGACGATATGATGCGCCGCCGCTTTGGCGACGGCGTCGTAAATCCATTTCATTTCTTCCTGCTTGCCCACGGCGACGAATCCAAACTTGATCGCTTTAATACCCCATTCTTCATACAACGGAAGAATCTCATCCAGATACTTGTGTAATGCGATGCGGTTGACGTACACGCTGACGCTGATGTTTTTCGACGCGGCGTATTGAAGCAGCGTCTGGATGTCGAATCCCGCGATCGGCGTTCGCGGGTCGGAGGCCTCGTCGCGCTCCGGGCCGTACCAGCCCGCGTCGAAATGCACGTATTGCAACTGATGTTCAGCGGCGAAATCGATGTATGCTTTGCCATTTCCGGTGTCGAGCCGGGTACAGCGGATCGCTTTGCCGGGGTGAATCCATGACGGGTCTTCGATGCGGTTGGGGGGATTGAGATTGTGCATCATGTAACTGCGCTCGGCCAGATCGCCGGGGCGTTCTCCGAGTAGAATAAACCGCCAGGGCGTTGCGAACGGCGTTTTACGATTCACTGGACCACCCAGTTGCGCTTTCAGGCTCGGACCTTCCGATGATCCTCGCGACAGCCACATGCGCGGGTAATCTTCGACGTGGGCTTCCATGATGCAGGCCACGCGCCGGTTATTTACGTCATTGCTTCCGAGTTCAATCGTCAGCGGCGTCTCGCATTTTGGCTCGATCGAAGTGATGGGAACACGCCGGTAATCGCCTTCGGTTCCGTGTTCTTCATAGGCGAAAAAATCATCCTGAAATCTGAATTCCGTCAGTTCGTTTTTACACGCGAATTCGTCCATCCCCTCCTGTTCCGGGATGGTGTATCGAAACGCCGCGCCTTCGTTGTAGACGCGGACCTCCAGAGAAAAACGGCGGCCGGGCGCCTGCATCCCGGCGAAGTCGAATCGCGCCTGACGGTAGTGATTGGGGATCATATCACGCTCCCCATAAACGGGCCGCCACGGCTCGTTGATTTCTGAAACAGGTCCTGCGGTCATCGTCAGATGATCGACGAGGTTGGAGCCGTCACTCAGCTCAAACCCCAATCTTGAATCGCGAAGAATTGTCTGGTTATGGTATTGAAGAGAAAAGGCCGCCTGATTCTGGTCGCCCAAGGTGATTTCGAATGTCACATTCCCGTCGGGCGATGAGAGTTCATCCGAATGGACGGATTGTGAAAACGCGAATCCGATGGCTATGGCGAAAATGAAATCAAAACGAAGAATGTGCATGACGGCTCCTGTCGAATTTAATTGAATAAGCCTGATTTTTACCATTGTTTCACAGGATGGAATCATGAAAAAGCCGCGAGATAACCTCGCGGCTTGCATGTTTTGAAGCAAACGGGAGAAACGAACTAGGCCCATTCAGCGGAGACGGCGCGTTTGTACCCCTTCACGATGATCTTGTCCGGATTGATTTCAACAATGGCGAAGGAATTGTTTTCCCGCCCGGCGCCTTCGACCATGCCCTTCAGCGTGTAGTAATGAATCCCGTTGATCCGGTTGTACTGGCCGGGATGATGGTGGCCCTGAAAGACGGCCAGCGTTTTACCCGATTCTTCCAGAATCTCCCGAACCTCCGCAGCGTTATTGATATAGACGTCGCCCTCACCGTCAAGCAATTGATGGACGAATACGATTGCGGGCGAGTCGGATGACTGGAGATCCTCGCGCAGCCAGTTTAATTCTTCCGTCGGAATATTCGCGTCAGTCCATTTAAAATTTCCGCGATCGTAGGGCGTTCCATCGCCGTTGAACGTTGCGTCGAGAATGATGAAATGCATTCCGTTCCGATCGAATGAATAATAGGTTCGCGCGCCTTCGATTCCCGAGTTTTCAATTCGGCTCATGAACTGCTCTTTCGATAGGCTGTCCATGTCGTGGTTGCCCAGCACGTGATAGCGGGGGCCCTGGAATTTCGCCAGCATGGTTTCGATCCGTGTCAGGTATGCCAGCGTCGCTTTTTCATCGGGTTTGTCGTCCTGATCTTTCAGGTCGCCGATCTCAACGAGAAACTCAGCTCCTTGCGCGTTCAGTTCATCGACGCATTCGATCATTTTCTCCAGCGAATCGCGGTAGTGCCGCGTCCCTCGCGTATCGACGTCGGCGTAATGCGGGTCAGTGACGATTCCAATGCGGCAGGACGCCGCCGCGCCGGCCCAGCGGGTGGGCAGGCTCAATAGAGCGGTTGAATACAAACAAAAGCGGCGGCGATTGATCTTCATGGCGTTCCCTCCCTGTCGCGTCGAATGAACAGGAAGGTATCGTAGCACGTTTGAGACGTGAGGCGTGTTAATCTGGATTCCGGTAGCGCGTGTCTCCGCCGGTATGAGGCATGTCTCCAGCGCTGATCAATCCATTACTCGACTGATAGATCGTCACCGTTTCCGGCGCGACCATCCCTCGCGCCCACGGCTCAACCTGAAGCCCTTTGTTCGCGATGCGGTCGGGCCCGAGGCTGTTCAAAGCGTAGACGTTCCAGTGATAGGCTTCCGAAAAACATTGATAATTCCGGTAATTGTACGATTCGCGCAACATCTCGTCTTCGTATCCCTCTGCTCCCTGCAACTCCAGAAATGGATCGCAAACGCTCAGGTCGCAATACGAGACCGGAGTGGTCAGCGGAATTAACCTGTATGAAATCGCATTGTATTGCGCGGGGTACCCATACCCATTGAACCACGGGTAGGAATTATGGTCGAGTGAATACATCTCGATCGCGGTAGACAGGCCACGAACGTCCGCATGGACGCGGGCGATTTTCGCCTTGATCTGAGCGTTGAGAAAATTCGGCACGGCGATGGCGGCGAGGATGCCGATTATCGCGACCACAATGAGGAGTTCAATCAACGTAAAACCGGTTTTGATGCGCCTGTTCATGATGGATAACCTTGGCATGTGGATGTGAGCATATGTTTGTATGTAAGTTAACAGTAAGGCGGGAGCGAATCAATGTAAATCGATAAGCAGTAGTATGGTAAAAAATAAATCACCAAAAAATAATCACTGAATCGATCGATCAGGTTGGTCATCAAAAATGCTTTTTATAAACAAAAATCCCGTGAATTGTACTCAATTCACGGGATGATGCGCATTCATCAAACACTTCATTTTTGAGAATACTGACTTCTTGTATTAAAACTCCTCAAATTCATCGCGCCCGTTCTGGGTTACTTCGAATCGCTTGACGGAGTGGTCATCCTCGTCGAGATACGGTCTCAACCTGGACGCGTGGGTATCCGTTGATGATCCGGTTTTGAAACTGGCGTTGGTTGTATACCCGCCGCGCGCCGGAGACGCTGTTTTGGATTGGAACCGTTTATTATCAGGCTGATTGGAGATTTTGAATTGCGCGATCATCTCCTGAAGCATCTGGGCCTGTTCAGCCAGTTCTTCACTGGATGATGAGATTTCTTCGGATGAGCTCGAGTTCTGCTGAGTGACCTGATCGAGTTGTCCCAGCGCCGTTCGAATCTGTTCAGACCCGCCCGCCTGTTCTTCTGACGCGGCCGCGATCTCCTGAACCAGGCGCGAGGCTTCCTGAATGGCGGGAACCACGCGTTGAATCATTCCGCCCGCGTCTTCCGCCTTTTTTACGCTGCTGACCGCCAGTTCATTAATCTCTTTCGCGGCATGTTGACTTCTTTCCGCCAGTTTTCTGACCTCAACCGCCACCACAGCGAATCCCTTACCCATTTCGCCGGCGCGAGCCGCTTCGATCGCGGCGTTAAGCGCCAGCAGATTGGTCTGATCGGCGATGTCATTGATGATGCCGATCTGCTCGGCGATCTTTTTCATGGCGACGACCGTTTCCATGACGGCTTGTCCGCCCCGATCGGCTTCACCGACGGCGCTTGAGGTAACGGAATTCGCCTGGCTCGAGTTTTCCGCGTTCTGATCGATGGAACTGGTCAGTTCTTCAATGGAAGCGCTGGTTTCTTCGAGACTGGACGCCTGCTCGGTGGCGGCGTTGGAGAGATTCTGAGCGGCTGATGATAACTCTTCGCTGCTGGAGGCAAGTTGTTGCGATGATTCCTGGATTCCGGCGATTACTTTACGCAGGTTAGCGACCATGCTGGAGAATTGAGCGGCCATCTGGCCGATTTCGTCGCTGGAATCAATGTTGATTTCCGTCGTCAGGTCGCCCTCCGCAATGCGTTCCGTAGCGTGAGCAATCTCTTTAATGGGACGTACGATCATCAGCGTGATTCTCCAAGCGATGAGTAATGACGCCAGAATGACGACAACGCTGAAAACGGCGATCGTGAAAAGCGTGGATTGACGGACCTCAGCAAATAGCTCTTCCGCGTCTTCGCTGGCTTTTTCAAACATTTGGGAGACCGTCAGCAGCGGGGTATGAATGTCGTTGACATACTCGTCGATGACGTCATCCATATCGGTTATTTGCTTATTTATGCCTTCCGTCGATTGAAGAATAGGGAGAAATTGAGTTTCAAACGTTGAGATCACGTTTTTCAATGCGGTATCCCCTTTTTGAACGAGATTGATTTCTTCCGGAGTATCCGCAACGCTGGCAAGGTTTTTCAGATCGTCCAGCGCCTCGGTTTTCACCTCATTCCAGCTCGTCGCTGTTTCGTCCAAATCGCGATTGATAATCGCGTCGGCGATGATCTGATAGAGTTCCGGCCCCATCCCGCTGGCTTCCATGGCAAGAGACGCTTCGTTCGAACGCTCCGCCGTCAGGTGTTCCAATTGAGCGAGTCTGTTCAGGCTGTAATACGTAAAGGCGGATAACGCCACCGTTAAACCGATGACCACGCCAAAGCCAAGCGCCATCTTTCCTCCAATAGTTAACTTCATGATATTTACTCCCTGTAATCTCATGGTGTGGAGTTTGTGAATTCTCCGATTCCGGCTCGTTGAGTACTTGAAAGTCATGCCATGTGTACTGCAAATTTAAGTCCAAGATATAATCTCTGATTGGTCTGATAATGAAAGGGTGGTTTTTATTCTTGAGAGCCGATGAAGCATCATTCTGAAATATTTGACTTTATGGGAGAGGAGAGTATTTTGAAATTAAGTGATATATTATGTTCTTATGATTGATTGCCGTTCATCTTTTACATGTGGGATTTGTAACTGAGGAAATTACTGTAATCTAAAACAAATCATCTGAATTGCTTTTGATTTATTGAATGACCAATGATTTTATATTTTGTAGATGATGATGAATCTAATGGTTTTTGCTGATAACACCATTCCGATTGGAGGAAAAAACCTGTTGTCAATTTATAAAAGATACTTCTTTTAGATCGCGATGGCGCGAGGTAAAACATCGCTGAAAGAGTTAAACCTTATGGATGCTCCGGTGATATTTTCCCGCTGTAAACGACAGGGGTTCGGTGTCCCGGACGATCCTCTCCACCAGGGATGATGTAACAACCGCGCCATTGAACGGAAGGGGTTGTCGCAAGACTGAACGGCACGCCGCCTGCGCGCCGCCATTGATTTGTTTTCAAGTCGAACGAGATGATATCCCGATCGAATCCGGGGTGTTTGTCTTTCAGTTCCCATACGCGATCCGCGTATTCGCCGCTGTCGCCGCTGAAGATCATGATCTGGTCATTCGCTGTTAATGCGGGAGTCGGCGCCCCGGTAGCGGGGCGGGGGAGATCGGGCAATCGCTCCCAGCCGTTGCCTGGTCGATATCGGTATGCGTCAGTCAGATAGCGCCGTTTCGTCTCTCCATTCTGATCGCTATACAGTTCACAACCACTGAACAGATAAAAATCGTTCCCTGATGTCCCTGCCACAGGCAGAATACGGCCCGGACCCGGCCATGCCTCCAGCGAGCGCCAGCCTTCCTGAGGTTGTTTCAGATCGAGGCGCCAGAAAGTATGAAGCGCTTCCGAAGTTTTGGGGCTTGATTGTCCGCCAGCGACATACAGAGTGGAACCGATGAGCGCCGCCGCCTGAAACGCGCACGGTTGAGGCAGATCCGGCAGAGATTGATGTTCAATCGTTCCGTCTTTCCAGATTAGGCGAGTCACGCTCGTGTAATGCGTTTCCGCATCGCCGCCGCCGATCAGAATCAGTCCTTTTTGATCGCTCACTGAGGCTCCGTAAGCTAATGGTCGGGACAACGCTCCAGCGGGTTTCCACTCAGACGCATCGGGTTCGAGCACGAAAATCGAGTCGACCCAGACCTTTTTTCCCCCTTCAAACAATGGAGTAGGGAACGCCCCGCCGCCCGCCGCCAGTAACGCGCCGTTGCTGATTCCGGCGAATTGACCGCCAACCGCGATGGGGCGTTTCGGGAGTTGTTTCCATTCAATATGCGTCTCGTCTGTGATTCCGAAGGCGGGAACCAGGCAGAGGGCGCATAGAGTAAAAACGGTTCGTGTAATACGCATCAGTCGATCCCTTAGTTGGAATGGCAACCCTGTTTGCATAAAAAGGGTTCAAATCGATTTTGTTGAAGCGCGCTGTCAATGCAGGCGCGTTCATTTTCCCGAAGCGGTTTCAGGGGAGCGCGCACGGAGCCGCAATCAACGCCGAGATGCGTCATGATCGCTTTGCCCGCGGCGATTTCGTTATAGCGGGTGATGACGCGAATCAGTTCAATTGAAGCGGCCTGCAGATCGCGCGCTTCGTCCAGTTTGCCGTCCTGAAACGCCTGAATGAGCGCTTTGTACAATGGCGCGGCGTAATTGTAGGTGCTGCCTACCGCTCCATCGATTCCATACGACAGCGCAGCGAGAAGCGACTCATCGCGGCCAAAAAGGATGTTGTATCGCCCCTGATTGAATCGCTGACAGGCCAGAAGGTCGACGAAATCGTTATGCGTGTATTTGATTCCCGCCAGAGTGGGAATTTGCTTCTCGGCCAGCATAAGAAAATCCAGCATGGAAAAATGCACGTGAGTGAGCGTTGGAATGTGGTAAAAATAAAATGGCAGTTTGGGGGCCGCGCTCGCCACCGCCTGACAATAATCAACCAGGTCCGCGACGTCGGCGGGGCGGTAATAACTCGGCGCCAGAGTAGAGATCGCGAACGCGCCGCGTTCCTGCGCGTGTTTCGCCAGGCTGACGCAATCGCTGAGGCAGTCATCGCCAACGTGAATCACCACAGGAAAATCACCCCGGCTGCATTCAAGCCATCGCTCGGCGACTTGTTTCCGCTCATCCAGACTCAACAGTTTCCCCTCACCGGTCGTGCCGCAGATAAACGCTCCGTCGATGGGGTTGTCGCGGTAAAACTGAACCTGGCTTTCGATGATGTCAAAATGAATAGAACCGTCGGAATGCATCGGGGTGTGCGATGCCGCGATAAGACCGTTGAGTTTGTCAGGCATACATTGATTCCTTCCGGGCTTCAATGAAGCATTATGATCGATCGGCCCGCCGGGCGGGGCTGGTGATTATGCTGAACACATAACTGATCGTGAACGCGGAAACGATTCCGAGCGCGGCGTAGGTCTGGGAGTGCCACTGGAATTCATACTTGACGATCGCCAGCAGGGCGGTGCTGATCACCAGACCGGAGACGACGCCCATCTGATTCGCGCGCCGGGTAAACAAGCCTACGCAAAATACGCCAGCAAGAACTCCACCAAGAAGACCTTGTACCGCGACGAACAAATCCCACGCGCCTTTCTGTTCGGGATGGCTCAACAGGCTTTCCGCGACCTGAATGGCCACGATGGTCGCGAGTGCGCCCGAGACGATGGTGATGATCTGGGCGAGGCGCAAGCGTTGCCGGTCGCTGCTTTTCGGGTTGCGGAAGCGTTTATAAAAGTCCGTCACACAAACCGTGGCGATTGAGTTCAGGCTCGAATCGAGACTGGACATCGAGCCGGCGAAGATCGCGGCGATGAGCAGACCCGAAACGCCGGCGGGTACTTCGTGAACGATAAAGTAGGGGAAAATCCGGTCGTATTGGATGCCATCCTGCAACAAACCCGGGTGCGTCGAGTAAAACGCGTACAAGGCGGTTCCGAGAAAGAAAAATAGAAACGATGCTGGAACCGAAACCAGAACGCTGAGCCAGAGACAATTACGCGCTTCACGGTCTGATTCGACCGTGAAATAACGCTGAACCACGGTCTGGTCTGACGCGTAGGGGACCAGATTGGTGAAAAACGCCCCGATCAGAATAAACCAGATCAGGTCTTTGGAAACGCCTGGGTCAGTATGGATCATGGCGAATTTCTGATTCGCCCGGCCGATGTCGATGATGCCGGTGAAGCCTCCGTCGACTTTCATCCCGATCAGAAAAATCGCCAATACGGCGCCGGCCACCAACACGATCGCCTGCACGACGTCGGTCCAGATCACGACCTCGATTCCTCCCATGACGGTGTATACCGTCGCGAGTACGCCCATCAGTATGATCATCCAGTAGACCGGCGCGCCGGTGACCTCCGCCAACGCCAGCGCGGGCAGATAAAGTACGATCGCTACCCGGCCGACCTGCATGAGTATGTACGCCAGAGCGCCATAGGCGCGTGTCTCGGGGCCGAAACGCTCTTCAAGAATTTCATAGATCGATGTGTATTGTTTCTTGCGGTAAATCGGCAGGAAAAACGTAATGACGAACACGCCGACGACAGGAATCCCCAGATTGAATACCAGCCAGGCCCAGTCGTTTTCAAACGCCATGCCGGGGATCGAAATGTAAGTGATGGCGCTGAGCTGCGTCGCGAAAATCGAAACGCCCACCGCCCACCACGCGATTTTCCGGTTTCCCACAAAGAAGCGCTCCGTGGTGTCTTCCCTGCGGGAAAAATAAAAACCGATGCCGATCATGGCGGCCAGGTAGGCGAACAAAACGGCGTAATCGATAATATGAAAACCGGATGACATTGAGTTTTACTCTCACAATAGAATTGAAAACGACCATCCCCAACAATGAATCTCCGGAAACACCGGAAACATGATATCAGGGGCCGAAGCGATAGACGTCGCCCAGGCTGTTCAGGCCGTTGGTCATGTCATAGAGAATGGTGACGTAACCCTGTTCGTTGCTGCCCAGAAAACCGTTGACGTTTTCCTGTTTGTCAGGCCCGACGCTTTTCATCGACCACTGCTGGTTTTTGTTCTGAAAGAAACGCGAACCCGCCGTGGCGCCGCATCCACCATACGAGCGGCCGTACCGATCCATGTACCAGTAATACCCGAGCGGGTTCAGTTGACTGCCGCCCGGCGTAAGCGCTTCGCCGTCTTCGTTGAACGGGTCTTTGTACAACGTGCTCATGTACGAAACCGGCGTGGTCAGTGGGCGCAACGCCATCAGTCCGCTGAACAGCATCGGGTCATCCACGGCGCCGCAGTTGTTGACGACGGGGTACTTGCCGTTATCCAGGCTGTAGGTTTCAAGCGCCACGCTGAAGGCCTGAAAGTCAGCCTGCACCCGGGCGACTTTCGCCTTGATCTGCGCGTTTAAAAAGTTGGGGACGGCGATCGCGGCGAGGATGCCGATGATCGCCACGACGATTAATAGTTCGATTAACGTAAATGCGTTCTTCCGGTCCATGGGTCCCCTCAGTGCTAATGGGTGAAGGGCGGGACGTCTTTCGGTGAATGAAAAACGTCCCGCGATTGTAACTCACACGGTCTTTCCGGTTAATAGAGCGGCCATTCCGGAACCGCTGTGGCAGCGAATGTGCGGATCACGAATTCTCTGACCTGCATCCGGCTGCGCCAAGGACGAAGCCCGATGGTGAACGCTTCACCGTGATTTTCTTCTTCGGTGTGGATCACCTGATCGTCCATGAGAAAATCGACGCTGGTTCCTGTGCGCTGCATGGCGAAAGTGAAGGGAACCGCTTCCGCGATGGTGGTGTAGTCGAAGCTGGGCCGAGGATCGAAGAAGGGGCCTTCCACGAAAAAGGTTCCACCGCCGCCTTCAAAACCAAAATTGCTTTGTGCGCCGCCCGGAACCGTCCGGATATTGATGGAGGATGCGGTTCCGCCGACTCCGAACAGAGTCAGCTCTGCATCGATTTCATAATCGACGTCGGCGACCGCGACGGAGCTCAACAAAAAGTTATTCGTCCCGGTCCGTTCCATCGCTCCCGCTACTTCGAGCCAGGGCTCGCCAAGCGTTTCAGCGTATTCGGTCAATCTTCCATCCCGCACGATGTAGACTTCCTGATTGGGGCCAACCGCCTGCACGAGTTCATCAAGACCGGTAATCAAGCCATCCACGCCGGTCGTATCGACCGATCCGCTGAACTCCGCTTTGGTGCTGGCCGGATCGCTCGGAGCGGATAGATCGTAGGTCAGTCGTACGCTGCTCTGTGCGTTATCCAGGCTCCATGTGATCCGGCCATTGGCGTATGAAGCGCTTCCATTATCCGCTTGCAGGTTTTGCGCACTCCAACCTTCGGGCAGGACGTCTGTAATTACCGCATTACTGGTCTGGCCTTCCGCGACCGTGGCGGTTAACCGGACTCCAGCTATTGTTTCGCCGGGCATAAAGACGGCGGCTCGTCCTTCGGCCATAGAGCGGACGACCTCCGGTGGAACCACGACGGTTTCCTGTAACGGCTCCACGTAAAAATCAGCGATGCGCATCACGCTCCGCCAGGGCCGGAATCCAACGAAACCGACGAAATCGCCGGGCTGATCCATCGCTAGAATTTCCTGTCCGTCGATCAGAAACCGCAATTTCTGATCCTGGCTGATCATCTCAAAATCAAAATACGTGTTGGCTTCAATGGGGGGAGCGATGCTGAGAGAAGGGGCGTTCGAAAAGAATGGACCTTCCAGAAACATGGTTCCGCTTCCGCCTGAAAAGCCAACGTTGCTGTCGCCGTTAATGGTAAAGGCCGCGGCGCTGCCATCAAAATCCTCCATCTGCAGGCGGGCCACCACATGATAATTGGAACCGAATATGGGTCTGTCGCTGAAGATAAAATTACCTGTTTCGAAATTTTCGATAAAACCATCGTCGTCGATCCAAGGTTCACCCACTTCGACCGCGTTTTTCTCGACGCCATTGGCGACGATTTCGATTTTGTCTTCAATCGGGTCGAAACTCGCCGCACCCGATACGATCGTAAATGATTTAATAAACATGTGGCTGCGCCACGGTCGCAGTCCGACGCGATAGTATCCGCTGCGGAATACGGGATCGCCCGCTTCTTCAGGCGCGGGCAGCGACAGCACTTCATTACCATCGAGCAGAAAGCGGTAAGTATCGCCTTCACGGATGAAATCGAGCGTGAAATCCTGATCTTCCATGATGGGCGTATCGCCCAAGTCGGTAAAACTCGCCACGAAATTACCTTCGGTGAAGAGCTCTCCGCTACCCCCGACGAATCCGAAATTGCTTCCATTCGCTCCATCCGATTGAAGCATGTCATTGATGGCGAAAGACGCCGCCGAGCCGCGTCCTTCATCATTGAATCGCTCCTGGAGCTTCAATACGGCGGTTACGTGAAAGTCGCCCGGTCCAATGACGGGCTTGGCCCAGAGATATTGATGGGTCCCCTGTTGTTGCAGATAACCATCGGCCTGTGTCCATGCGTCGCCAACGACTTCCGCGTATGCTTCCACCAGCGAACCATCCTGAACGATCGGAATTGGCTGCTCCTGTGCGAATGTGAGGCCTGAGATGAAAAACGTGCACGATAGTGCAAAGAGATAAGACGGCAATCGGTTCATTTGATTTCCTCCAGATAAAAATGAAATGAAATTGAAAGCGAACCGTTGATGCAATCGAGTTGAACTGGCTGGGTGGGGACTGCGGGTCGCTTAACCGTTCAGAGAATGAGGTTGTCAATCTGAAAGAATCATAAGAGAAAAACTTCAACGTGTCTTTACCGGTAATGATTGTTTATTTGCCATTTATGACTAGATTGAAAGGAAAGATTTCAGTTCGGATACAGGGCTTATATGTTGATTAAATATAAGAAATATTCATGTTTTTGAAATAATTTGCTTTTTCTCGTATTACCATAAACGATTGAAAAAAATCTTGAAACGGTGATGCGTACGCTAATTTTTTCTTGGAGAATTTCTAATATTCTCTACAATGGATTCCGGTTTGTTCCATTAAATCCATTCTGGGGAGAAATCATGAAAAGAATAACCTTCTTCTTTTTTCAGATTGTATTCACTGCGTTGCTGATCGTACCGTGCACCCATGCAGGCGACCCGCAAATCGCGAATCAACCGGATGGGAATCATAACGCGCTCATCGCTCAAGCCGCTCAACTCTTTCAGCAGGATGTATTCACCGGAGGAACGGATGGATATCACACCTATCGTATCCCCGCCCTTCTGGTGACGAAAAAAGGGAGCCTGCTTGCATTTTGTGAGGGCCGCAAAACCGGAGGCGGCGATCATGGCGATATTGATCTGGTCGTCAAACGCAGCATCGATGCAGGAAAAACGTGGTCCGAGCAGAACGTTGTTTATGAAGAAGGCGGTACGGATAAGATCACCATCGGCAACCCGTGCCCCGTGGTGGACGGCGCCACAGGACGAATCTGGCTGACATTCTGCCGAAACAATGACGATGTGCTCGTGACGTTCAGCGATGACGATGGTCTCACCTGGAGCGAACCTCGCCTGATCACCGCGAGCGTCAAAAAAGAGGGCTGGGGCTGGTACGCCACTGGACCGGGCGTTGGAATTCAGAAACAGCGTGAGCCTCACAAAGGCAGGCTGGTTATTCCGTGCGACCATCGTGAACAAGTGGATGGAAAATGGATCAAGATGTCTCACGCATTTTACAGTGATGATGGCGGCGAAAACTGGACGCTGGGCGGCACGGTCGGCAAATACACGGATGAATGCCAGGTTGTCGAACAGGCGGATGGAAACCTGATGATGAACATGCGGAACTATTGGGGTTCAGAAGGAGGGGATGAATCCAAAGGCGGAAAACGAGCCGTTTCAATCAGCCGTGACGGCGGTGAAACTTGGGGCGGCCTCTCGTTCGATGAGCGGCTGGTTGAACCGATCTGCCAGGCTTCGATATTGCGCTATTCCTGGCCGGAAAATGGAAAAAGCCGCGTGCTGTTCTCTAACCCCGCCAGTTCATCCAACCGAGTCCACATGACAGTCAGAATGAGTTATGACGAGGGTGAAACCTGGCTGATCGAGCGCGAACTGTACGACGGATCTTCCGCGTATTCCTGCCTCGCGGCGTTGCCGGACGGGCGCATCGCTTGTCTGTATGAACGGGATGGATACAGTCGAATCACTCTGGCGATCTTCACCCTGCAATGGCTCGCGCCCGCGAGCGAGGTCGAAACCGGCGTCGATCTCAACCGCGGATGATGTTCTTATCGCGGTATTCTCTGGGAGAGATGCT
Organism: bacterium; assembly: GCA_016125385.1. GTDB lineage: Bacteria > Hinthialibacterota > Hinthialibacteria > Hinthialibacterales > Hinthialibacteraceae > WGLV01. The sequence goes on along the minus strand of WGLV01000050.1, from coordinate 94,442 downwards.
TTCATGCGATTTAAACGCGCGGTAAAAATGAGACAGGTTTTTATAACCTAATTTTTCGCTGATTTCCTTGATGGGCGTGAGAGTCTCGCGCAGGTAGCGTTTGGCTTCGAGCATGCGCAGGTTGAATAAAAACTGGCCGGGCGACGCACCGACGAAGTTGCGGAACAACGCCCGGAAATGACTGGTTGAAAGCTCCACTTCACGGGCCATGTCATCCACGCTCATGCCGTGTGCCCGCCAGTTGACGCGCAACCGATCCACCAGATCGGCGATGGCCTCTTCATGATGGTTCATCTTGCGTTTCTGGAATTTTTTCGATTTTAATTCGCCGAGAACCAGCACCATCGCCGCCACGCGCAGGTCGTATAAAAATGGATCGTCTTCGTAAGTGGCCCACCGGATGGTCAGGTCGATGTTGTGGAACAGGTTCGGCGAATACTCGCCTTGAAAAATCTCGTATCCGCGGCTTTTGCCCAGCAGGGATTGAACGACCTGAGGTTTGTAATGAGCGTCTTTGTTGATGTCGAAATGCTGAACCGATGTCCTGGCGATTTCAGTGAGCGCGTATCCCTGAAAAGGGGTCAGCGGGTAAATCAACACGCCCTGACGCTCGCCCAGGCGAATGTGATCGCCCTCCAGCAGATGGAGAAAGATCTCGCCTTCATGCACGAACAAGAGATCGAAATGCGGCCAGGTTACCGGGCCGATTTTGTTGTTTTCATCGTGTTCGCCGTAACTGTGCAGATAAAAATGAATCGTTTTCATCGATTGAAAATCCACAACGGAAAGGCGCGGACATGAAACCTCTCGTCTGGAACGAGCTGAAAGGAAACTGGGCGCCGGTATTGATCCCGTGGCTGAATGACAACCGGATCGATTATAGCCGGTTGCGCGATCAGATTGCAATTTTGCTGGAATCCGGCGTGGATGGAATCTATACCAACGGGACAAGCAGCGAGTTTTACAATCAGACTGAAGACGAATTTGACGAGATCAGCCTCATCATTGCGGATTACTGTAATCGGGCGGGCAAAGCGTTTCAACTCGGCGTGAGCCACCCCAGCCCGTGGGCGTCTCTTCAGCGACTCAGGCGGATCGCCCCGCTTCAGCCCGGCGCGGTACAAATCGTTTTGCCTGACTGGTTTCCATTGAACGATGATGAAACGCTCGATTTTTTTCAACGCATGGCTGAGGCCGCGCATCCAGTAGGGCTGGTGTTGTATAACCCTTCGTTCGCCAAACGCGTATTGCAGCCGGAAGACTGGCGCTCGATTCATGAGCAGGTTCCTTCGTTCATCGGAGTGAAGGTGGGGGGCGGCGGCGATGACTGGTATCGGCGGGTGAGAGAATGCGCACGAGGGCTGTCGGTCTTCGTGCCGGGGCATCACCTCGCCAGCGGGATGCGCCGCGGCGCGCACGGCGCGTATTCAAACGTCGCGTGTCTGAATCCTTCGGCGGCGCAACGCTGGACGGATGGGATGCGAACCGATATGGAATCGGCGCTGGAACTTGAGAGCCGCATCCAGGCATTCATGCGGATGTACATCGAACCGTGGATCGTGGATCGGGGGTATTCACATCAGGCGGCGGATCGTCTTTTGGCGATGATCGGCGGATGGTGTGATATCAGCCCCGCGCTACGCTGGCCTTACCGCTCGATTCCGCGTGATGAAGCGGATCGCATCCGCCCTCACGCCCGCGATCTGTTGCCCGAGTTCTTCTGATTTATTCAGCGCACTTGAATCGATCGATATGACGCGTGACTCCGATGGCGTCTTCTTCGGAGATGTCGATGCCGCTGCGTTCACAAAAAGTTTTGAAAAACCGCAGATTAAGGCTGGAATCGTAGGGGATGAACTCTTCCTCCACGTCGCCATCGATCTTCTCGTTCACGTCAAGCATTCGATATGACGATTCGCACGAGAGATCGAGTTTGCTCATCGTAATATGCTTGGTCGCCGTGCTGTCCGCCGTGCGGTACCAGACCTCGCGTTTGTTGATGTCATAGACGATGTTCCATTTGGTGATGGGGAAGCCGACGATGTAAGATAACGTCGTGAACGCGTATCGCACCGCGCTGCCGTCGGTCTCAGGATTGTATTCCTTGTTGCGCGCCTCCGCTTTAGCGAATTGTTGCGCCGACTCACCGGGGTTCGACCACCACCAGCGCGGACCGCCCATTCTCAGCGAGGCGAGAGCGCGCTCGTAGCGCATGTAGGTCAGCGCCTTGACCGGCATATCGGGGCCGGTGTAGTACACGAGCTTCCCATCCATAAATTCGATCACGGCGCCGTCGCCCTCCGCGTCCACAATCAGAAAATGGCTGGGCGAAGCCTGGTCTTCAATGCGCACTTTGGAATCCGTCTTAATCACGTCATCCACAGAATCGCATGTATCCAGCACGTATTGAACCCAGGTCCCGATCGGCAGCGGCGGCCGGTCGTCGGGCTCGGGCAGCTCCGTGGCTTTCAGTTCCAGCGCGCCGACCACCAGCCCCGCCTCATTCATACCGCCGGCGGCGAATTCACGGCCCGCCAGGTTGAAGGTGACGCTGCCGTATTTTGAAACCCACTTCGCCGTCGCGCCGTTCGAACTGGCCTGGAAGCCTTCTTTCTCGATCCCGCGTGGATTGACGTAAACCAGCCCGTCGCCGGGTATGAAAAGTTCGAGGTTCGCGCCGAATACCGGCCCCTCAGGCGTATCGAACGAGAAACACGTGCATTGGGCGTGTAAGGAGATCAGCATCAGGCCAGACAGGATCAGCGCGAGATGAATCCGCATGATATAACCCGCTTTCCAATGAATTTGCGGTCTCCGCGCGCCGAAACGCGGAATGACCGTCACTCACCCTATGGAATTTGCGGCGTGGAGTCAAGGAAAAATAGCGATGCGAAGCTGATAAGTTCTGTAATCTGATATTGAATTACGGAGTAATTTTGGGAATGGTTACAGCACTGCTTGATCACGATGTATACTCCATTTGAATTTCAAAATCAGAAAAATCACTCGGTAGCAATATGGGAATACCTTTAAAATTTCTAGAGAATTAACAAATCCTTGTCGCCGGTGACAATGCAATCCGCATGCCCCGCCAGCGCTGTGCCGAGATTTTGATCGTTGTCTGTATCCCTGTATGTTGGATGTTTCAGGGATTGGGGAATTATGATCTCTGTTTGCGATTTGAGTAGAACGACGGACTCGTTGACGACATGTTCTTCACATTTGAATTCTTGAACCAGGACTCTATGTAATTCGTTGAAAATGAAATTGGATGAGATAATTTTGTGAGAAAATGCGCAGTGCTAAAGTAATTCGGAACATACGCCGTCAGCAACCAGGGCGGCGAAGAAAACATTTGTAACAAGAACAATCCTCATGAGACGCGGTCGAACACATCCTGATCGGTCGATGTTCCCTGGTCTTGCGCTGTCGCAGCCATTTTCTCTCGTAATGAATGGAACTTTCGCCGGAAAATATGCTGTTTGACGGCTCTGCCAACGATTTCATCGGGAGAGACGCCGTCTAATTGCGAAAGTTCATCGATTTCCTGTTTAACATCGGCGGGAAGATTAATGGTAAAGGATTGCGCCATGATTCATGCTCCATAAACGCCTGAGATTCAATCTCTGAATTGAACAATATTGAATCGCAATATCCGAAATATGTGAAATAGATAATCGCCGCGGTTAAAACAGCGAATAGGCTCATTCAATGCAATTGGAAAATGGTTGGAAAAGTGAGGGAATTAAACACTGGGGCGGTAGGAGTCGAACCTACAAACTCCGGTTCCAAAGACCGGTGACTTTACCATTCGTCTACGCCCCAACGGATCGGCTCTTTTGAGGAAAATGAAGACGCTGACTCGCACTCGACAGCCCCTCATTCAGTCATCATCTTAACGGAGCGCCCCCGTTCGTCAATCCCCCAACCGCCTTCTTTCCCGCGCTTCGATTGCCTATACTGTGAAGATCATCGCGGCGCGGCGGCATCGCGCCCCGAACGTGTAATATCTTCTCTCATAAGGAGTTATGCAATATGTTTTTCGTCCTCGCCCAAGGAGCCGTTCAAAATCCCGACCCGATGGCCGGCATCATGCAGACCTTCGTCATGTTCGGCGTGATCTTTCTGATCTTTTATTTTCTGCTGATCCGCCCGCAACAAAAACAGCAGGAGAAACACAAACAGAGCGTGGCCCAGCTCAAAAAAGGCGACCGCATCATCACCAAGGGCGGTTTGTACGCGACGATCATCGGCGTGAAAGGCGAAACCGCCGCGGTGAAAATCGGCGAAAACACCAAGGTCGAGATTCATACATCGGCCATCGAGGTGATTCTGGGCGACGAAGAAGCGAAGTAAGTAACGACTATTTTTCAGGGAGGCGATTCAATGAAACTCGCACGTCTTATGCTCATCGCCTTGTTCGTGTTGCCCGCGTCAGCCGCGCCCCAGTTCAGGCCGGTGTGGTCCGCTGGCGCCTTGAACGATATCGAATCGTTTTCGAACAGTGAAAAGATCGTGGGTACACATTACTTTTATTGGTACTCGTATCCCGATCATCACTTCTTCAACGACGGCGCTCATACCATCGATATTCTGCAGGATCACTACCCCGATCCCGAATCGGTCAGCTTCAACAGCGCTGAATGGCATGCAAAGCAGTTGGACGATTGCGTCAAGGCGGGGCTTGATTTCATCATGCCGGTCTATTGGGGCGTGGTTGATAACTATTTCAAATCAGACATCTCGTTCAGCGTGAATGGGCTGGGGCCGCTGCAATGGGCGATAGAAAAACGCCGCGCCGAGGGCAAACCCAGTCCAAAGATCGGCCTGTTTTATGATACCAGTACGCTGCTGCCGGGTACGCGCGGTGAAGTGGGCCGCAGTGAAAAGTACGACCTGCGTGAAGAAGAGGGGAAAGACATCTTCTATCGCACCATCCGCGATTTCTTCTACCAGATCGAACCGCGCAACTGGGCCGCCGTCGGAGGCCGCCCGCTGGTTGTTTTGTATTCATCCTCGTTCGCCATGGCGCATGACGCGACTCTGTTTGAATACGTTTACGATCGATTCCAGCAGGATTTCGGCATGCGTCCCTTCATTATCCGTGATAATTCATGGGGCGGAAACACCGACGGCGTTACGCAATGGGGGGCGGCTCTCAGCGGTCCGTATATCAACAGCCGCGTCGCGCAGGTCGGGGCCGGCTACAACGACTCCGCCGTGCCGGGGCGCTCGACGCCCATCCGCGAGCGGGAAAACGGAAACTTCTATCGCTGGGGATGGAATCAGATTCTTAACAGCACCGCGCGTATCGTTCTGGTCGAAACCTGGAACGAGATGCACGAAGGTACCAGCATCTGCGATTCACGTGAGTATGGCGATCAATACATTCAGCTGACGCGCCATTACGTCGACCTTTTCAAAGCGGGAGAGAAGGGAACCGAGACCATTGAACTCGTGCATCCCGATCCAGTCCCGCGCCCGCCATCGACGGAAGGATCCGAGTATAAAGACGCGTCGGCGGTTTCCGTGACGCTGGGCGCGAATGGCTCGTCATCCGGAATCCGGTTGGTTCCGGGGCAACCCGACGGCCCGGTACATAACGCGGTGATCGGCGGTGAAGGCTGCGCCCAAACCGATGAAGCGGGCACGGGGTATATGTATTTCTCCGTCGTCGATCCCTTCTATTACGACCAGAAGGTGACGCTGCATGTGCGCTATACCTATTGGGACGACGGTTTTCAGTCGCATGTTCTTGAATATGATTCGCACGATTCCAGCGCGACGCTGAACGGCGCCTATAAGGCGGCGCCGCGCGTCACCTGCCGCAACACCCGGCAGTGGGTGACGAAGGAGGTCACGCTGGAGGACGCGCGATTCGTCAATCGCGAGAACGGCGCTTCCGATTTCCGATTCGCCGTGATTAACGGCTCGATGGCGGTGCGCTCCGTCGAAGTGGAAAAACAGCCTCCGTCAAAGATCAACCGGGCTGAATCCGGCGGCTGAACCAGCGATGCAGCGGGAAGAGAAAATCCGCTTTCTGATGAATCTGAATCGCCCTCGTCTTCAGCTGGGGCTCAATCTCGATCTCTCAACCCGGCCGGAACTGTTCGGCCGGGTTTTGCTTTTAAAGGGCCTGTATATCTATGGCCGCGCATTATCGGAGGAAAGCAAACAACTCGGCGAGTTGGAGGTGGAGACGGTGATCTATAACGAGACCGATCCCGCCAAAGTGATTCCGCCAGAAAACGGAGCTGTATTTCGACTGCGCGATCAACAGGAGTTCCCCTACCTCTGTGCGATCATCATCCCCCCGTTGCATTAGCCCGTCATGGCGTGTTATCGATATATACGATGTATCGATGACATAAGGAGGGGGCGGGATGAATAAATCCACTTGGATCATCGGATTTTTATTGCTGTTTGGATTCATTGCGGTCGGATATGGCGAATACCGGAATCACCAGGCGATTCAGTCCATCGCGGCGTCTCTTCATGAAGCGCCCGCGAAGCTCACGCTTGAGGAAGCCATAAATACACGGCTCGACTCATTGAACGAGCAAATCGATGCGTTGCGGAAAGAAATTCCCTCACGAGCAGATGAATTGCAAAGGTTGATTCCATCCGTGCCGGTTTCTCCGTCTCAGCCACTTGCCGTAACTCAAACGCCCGCTCCGATCGAGGAATCGTCCGAACCTACACCCTCTGCTGATTATCCATTCACGTCCTCTTCGCCGGCGCTGAGCCCGCCGGATGAACCAACAGCTCGACCGGTTGACTCCAAATCAGCCGGTCTGCATCAGCCGGGTAACACGGAAATCATTGCTCTTTATGACATTGATGACGCGGAGTTTGAGCCGCTGTTCGATGAGATGAACGCCGAGCATCCCGGCGGATGGATAATTCAGGGGCTGGAAAAAGCCGGTCCCAAAGTCGAGGAAGGCGGCGTGTTGAAAGTCGGCGGTTGGGATTACTGGGCGGTGATCTCCAAAAAACAATTTGGGAATTTCGTATTGCGATTCGACGCGAAATTCGAGGAACGTGGTAACAGTGGAGTTCTGATCCATACACCTCTGAAAGAAATATACAAACGCGATGACCGGGTCGAGATTCAACTGGATGCGACGATGGGCGAACCTCTTACGCCGCACTCGAATGGAGCGATCGAGCGATTCGTCGCGCCGACTTCCGACCCGCGCGGCCCCATCGGCGAGTGGGACGCGTATGAGATCGTTTATCTCGACGGCCGCGTCTGGGTGAGGATAAATCAGACCGTCGTCATCAATGGATTCGCGCTGAATTCCATCCCAACTCTTGCGAGCCACTCCGCGATGGGAAGCATCGCACTGCAGCGAAATGATTACAAACGGGCGGTCTATTTCAGAAATCCGCGGGTGAAAAGACTCTGATGCGTCTTGATGTTGCATGAATCCATCTTCGGGTGCGACAATGGATAACGCGCCATTGGCGCGAGCGAAGCGGAAACTCAATGCGGGAGATTCATCATGTGGCGAAATCTTTTCTCAATTTTAATCTGGATGAGCGCCGCTTCACTATTGGCGGTGATGCCTGCCGACATGAGAGCCAAAGGCGGGTCGCGGCTGTTGGTTCAAAATAATGAGCAGGCTGGTATGGCTTATTTCCCTCCGCCGGAATCGCAGGGCGGGTGGCGAAAACTGGAGCGACCCGGCGATATCCGTACGTTGGCGGGCATGGATCACTCCAAATTGGATGAGCTGAAAGAGTGGCTTCTTCAGTCGGACGACCGGCCATTCGCCGCCGTGGTGATTCGCAACGGCTATATCGTTCTCGAAGTTGAACGTGGAAACAGCTCGATCACCGATTCCCGCCGCGTCGCTTCCGTCTCGAAAGCGATTTGCGCGACCGTGCTCGCCATCGCTTCGGAACGAAGCCAGCATGGCGAGACGCCTCGGGAAATGACGTTTGACGACCCGGCGTTCGATTTCATCCCCTGGGCTCAACCGCTCAGCGATCCCCGCAAAGCTCAAATCACGGTCAAACAACTTCTAAATCATACCTCGGGGATCTGTCCAGAGGCGGTCGGCGCTCCGAATGACGGTTCGTGGGATTACGTGCTCGGTCACAGCGGAGATGAACGCACGGCCCGGCTGGCCTTCGATCCTGGTGAGGGATGCGGATATTCAACGCACGCGCTCGACCATGCGGCGCTGGTCTGCGAGACCGTCACGGGCAAACCGTATGACCAGTTCGCGATTGAAGCGTTGTTCAAACCTATCGGCGTCGAACATTGGTGGTTTCAGTATTTTGATGGAAGCGAAAAAGTGGGGCGTCACCCCAGTCACGGGCTAGGTATGCCGGCGCGAGATCTGGCTCGCATCGCGTACTGCATGTTGCGCGGCGGCCGGTGGGAAGATCGTCAGGTGATCCCGAAATGGTTCGTCGATCGGACGGGCGAGCCGTCCAGCGATGTTAAAACGCCGGAAATGCGCTGGAAACTCAATCCCCAGACATTCTCACTTGGGTGGGAACTGCCCTCGCGTTTAACCGGAGAAAGCGGACGCAGCGGAGACGGCATTCCCGCTGACGCCCGGGCCAAACCCGGCTCCGGCGGTCAATACATCGCGTTCGTCCCGAGCCTTGATCTGGTCATTACCCGTCAAACCGGCCAGAGCGGCGACTGGGCGTTTGAAGACTATCTGCGCAAGTCATGCGACGCGGCGTTGAAGTAAATCAACAATGCGATGCCGGTTTTTTAGAGTGAATCTTGTTTAGAACACTTTCTACAAGCTGTGTCGGATCGGTAGCAAGTGCTTTCCAATTCGCTCTGCTAGGATGGGTCAATTTGACCACGCAAAGGCCGGTAGAATTTTTCAAGGCTGTTGATCGCCAGCATCTTTTGTTTTTTTCAGTGAAATGATCGATTTCTAGATTGGCTCCAATTTTTCTGGCCACCCAATTACCAGTGTTTATTCCCAAACAAAGAATTATGCGAATTTCGAGGCTGTCTATAACTCGTTGATGGAAAGGCCAACATTCTTCCGCAAGTTGATTGAATCGGCCTTTTAAATCCTTCGAGGAAGATGATCTTTCAAAGATTAAGTTGCTTGATGGAATCCTCCGTGGATCTAATTTAGTTTTTTTTAACAAATGCAATACTCTCGGTTGGAGCCCGTGCGTACCCGGTGGGTTATTCAACCAAGATTCATCACAGTATGCCGACCATTCTTCTGGTAGATCATTCAGAACGTCCAACTCGACGGTTTCCGACTTCTGTTTTACTGGCGACCCACCCGGATTTAACCCGAGTATATATATCAGAGATGAAGAACTAAAAGCAGCCCTACCCGAATAGAACACTTTTCCGGACTTGGAAAGCAAGGATTTAGGGATTAATTGCACAAATTCTTCAATCATACACATCTTGTAGTTTTTTCTCCTACTTTTTTGCGAAGACCGACCGCACCGTATCGCCGACTTCAATGGGATCGATTGGGCCGCGGCCGTGAACCTGCGTGGGCCTGACGTAAAGACGTCCGCGATTAGGTTCGAGCGGCGTGCGCGAGGTGCTGCTGGTCTGCGCCAGCACGGCGGAGAGCACGGTGTCGGGCCGTATCTGCTGTTCGCTTAACGGCATCATCAGGCTGATTTTGTCCTGCACGTGAACGGCGGCCACTTCGGCCTTGATGGTGTGCAACTGACCCAGCGCTTCGCCGCTCTCCGGATCGTTGATTTCCTCGCCGATCTGTATGATATGAAAATGGTCGCCCGGTCCGACTCCCTGTTCAAAACCCGCGCTGACGATGATTCGTTGCTCATCAAGAATGCGAAGTATCTTTCCCCAGATGCAGCGATCGCTCATGTCCGGCTCCTCTCGTTGTTTCATGAAAACGGGGACGCTTTTCGCGTCCCCGTTATTGTACCGCATCGTGTTGCGTAAATCAGCGCTTATTTAACCTGATCCCAGATGGGCGGGTAGAGGCCTTTGGCGGTCTTGCCCAGAACCACCGGCGTGATACCGCTGATTTCACACAGGTAAACCAGCGCCTGAACCCGGTTGCCTTCCACGCCCAGCACGTGGTTGCAGGGGAACACGCTGGTGAATTCCTCGAAATCGCACTCAAGGCGCGCGTGAACGTGCGGCCAGGTAGGGTTGGTTTCATCGTTCAGTTTTTTACGATCCTTGGCTGGTAGATCGAGCGATTTGCCTCTAACGATCACCATGTATGGTTTCTCATCCCACAGCCCAAGGCGCGCGAACGTCATTTCGCCGGGCGCGGCGTCGAACTCAACCGAGGCGCCGCCCGCTTTGAAATAGTATTCAAGCGCGGGGTGGAAAGTGATCTTTTTGAAGTTCTTTTCCGGCTTCATGCTTTGCGCGGCGAACCAGCTGGAGTGGTTGCCCGAGTTGCACCAGTCCCAGATATCCTGCTTGGGGTGATACAGGCGCACATCCATGAACAGCGTAGGCAGCCCGCCCGAGATATATTTCATCAACTGCATGGTGACCGCCGCGTAAAAATCAGCCTCGGTCGAACACACCACCGATTCCTTGGGGCCGTTCCAGTCGTAGGGATCGTTCATAATCATTTCAGGAACGTCGCCAAGACATACGTACTCAGTCAATTCGCGTTGACCCTTCAGGCCGCAGAAATCGAAGCCCTTGTCTTCGTTCACCGCCTTCATCGCGAGGTACAATGCGATCTGCCGTTCCAGCGTCTCCGGCGTCAGCATCTTTCCATCGTACAGCAGCCGGTTGCCCAGCAAACTTTCGAACCATTCACGGCCTTTTTTAACTTCGCTTGAATCGACGTCTTCCATCGCTTTCAGCAGCCAGAGCTGGTCGATCTGGCGAACCGTGCATCCCAGCGATTTCAGCGTCGGCGTCAGGTGGGCGAAGCCCGTTTCCATTCCCATCGAATGGCCGCCGTACAGGCCGAAGACTTCGTTGTGGATGGTCGTGACCGCCTGGCTGGCGCGAATCCAGTCGAGTACGCGCTGTTGCGTCTTCTTGTCTTTCAGGTCTCCGACGATTCGATGGGTACGCTTACCTGCCTGCCGCAGGGCGCCGTCCGTCGCCAGCAACCCCACGTTTCCAGGAAACTTGCCGTTATTATTCGACAGGCTCAATACGGGCACGTCGCCCAGACTGTTGAGAAACGGCCAGGCCAGGAAGGGAAAGTTCCACACGTTGTACAGCATGATGACCTGTTTTACGTTGGCGCGTGAAAATTCTTCGCCGACCTTCTGGGCGGTGCGGACATTGACGATGATGTCGCTGCCCACCACCAGTTCCGGCGCGGAACCGTCGATGTTTTTCAGTTTCTTTCGAATCAGGTCGGCCCAGCTGTCGACGACTTTCCGGTTTTCCGGGTTATTTTGCGTGTACACGTGCTCGCGCTCGTCATTCAGCATGGCGATCCCGATGGGTGTGCTGCGCATGATCGATCCTCCGTGGACTTTTAGGTTTGAACCGTTGATAGCATCTGATTTACATCCGGTTATCAGTATCTAACAGGTTGCTTTACTTGGAAAGGGATGAAGGGGGACGCAACAGTTTTCTCAAGTCTTTCAACCTGTATGATTCCGGATACACCGGCTGGAAAAACGCGTCGGGAAGCGAGTCGTACACGCGGCATTCATGCACGGTATCCTCAATGACGGTTCGCCTGATTCCCAGCTCCAGCGAATAGCGCAGATGAGCGACATACCAGAAGCCGCCAGATTCAATCTGTTTCCATTCGCATTGATACTGACGCTCGTTGTCTTGAAGCGACCTAACGTGATTCTGTTTATCCAGTGTAATGACCACGCCATGCAGGGCGCTCTTATCGCCGAATTCAATTCGCCGGACGCCATTATTTTCGTTGGTAATTTGTTCGCCGCTTGCCGATTCAATCGCATCCGCCAGCATAACCCCGCGATAGACGCGCCCCGCGTAGAGGAAGGTAGAACTTTCCACGGTCGCGGGGTGGTAATCACCTACCAGGACGCGGTGGTTGCGGTGATCGATTTGTGATACCTCGTCGCCAGTCATCACAACCGTCAATTCGGGTTGCGAGAAATTCGCTGGCTTCGTCGCCCCCTCAATCACGCGGGTGACGCCTCGGCCCTGTGCCAGATCGAGGTAAATATCCTGCCACAACACCTGTTCGCGCACGTCGTCTTTCGCGTGGATTACGCTCGTGTGCGTTTCGACCAGAAACGAGACGAATCGGACGGTTTCGTGTTCGTATCCAGTCAGCGAGGCGTACACCGGAAAGGTTGAGCCGATCAGCATGAACGGAATCCAGAACATGTTGATCGTGGAATGGGTGAAACGGTTGGAGAGTCGCATGGCGTGAAGGTTTTGAATGTGAACCGTTTTCAGGTTGGGGGAATCAGGGCGGATAAGATTTTCCCCGTCATTGAGAATAACTGATTATGACACAAAAAATTTGTTTGCAGTACATAATATAATATTGAATGCAAGAGAGTGGCCAAGGGCCATTTACGCTTGAGATATCTCTTTCTCATAACAACGCTTAAGGATTGCTTTAAGGTCATAAACCGCGTAAAATATTATTCCTGTTTACGTTATTTATTATCAGTGCATGAAATCCGGTGCGCCGCATTTCAAAATGAATGCGGCGGCAAGGGTTGAGGCGTTTCAGAACCTGCCAGTAAAACATCCATACCGATGCTTCGGTTCCGCGCCCCATCTCCCTGCGATCGTCCGGTTTGTTCGCCATGCGTGCAAACTCGAAAATCCTGAACTTCAGCGCATGGCTCCGGTCCGATTGAATCAGATCAATTCCAGAGTGGAGACGTAACGATATGTTTTCAAACGATAACGAGCGAATTCGTCCAATCAACATTGAAGACGAAATGAAGACCTCGTATATCAGCTACGCGATGTCGGTTATCGTGCAGCGAGCCCTGCCTGATGTACGCGACGGCCTCAAACCCGTTCAGCGCCGCATCGTCTACGCCATGAAGGAGCTCGGTCTCTCGCATCGCTCCTCGTACAAAAAATCGGCCCGTATCGTCGGCGAGACCATGGGTAAATACCACCCGCACGGCGACTCCGCGATTTACGATACGCTCGTCCGTATGGCCCAGAACTTCTCTTACCGCTATCCGCTGGTGGACGGGCAGGGAAACTTCGGCTCCGTCGACGGCGATAACGCGGCGGCGATGCGGTATACCGAGGCACGCCTCTCCGCCATTGCCGAAACGCTTTCCACCGACATCGAAAAGAATACGGTCGACTTCATGCCGAACTTCGACGGGCAGATGAAGGAACCGGTCATTCTTCCATCGGAGATACCAAACCTGCTGGTTAACGGCGCCGCCGGCATCGCGGTCGGTATGGCCACCAACATACCTCCGCATAACCTGAGCGAGGTAATCGACGCCACCGTCGCCTTCGTTGAAAACCCCGAGATCGATACCGGCGGGTTGATGAAGTACATCAAGGGGCCCGATTTCCCCACCGGCGCCTATATCTGCGGCCGCGCGGGCATCGCCGAAGCGTATTCCACCGGCCGCGGCCGCGTCATCATGCGCGCGGTCACCCATCGCGAGCAGCTATCGCAGGGTAAGGAAGCCATCGTGGTGACCGAGATCCCCTACATGGTTAACAAGGCGCGCCTGGTTGAAGAAGTCGCGGATCTGGTGCGCAACAAGAAGATCGAGGGCATCTCCGACATTCGCGATGAATCCGACCGCGAGGGCATGCGAGTGGTGGTGGAGTTGAAACGGGGTGAAAACTTTGACGTCATCCTCAATCAGCTCTACAAAAACACCCGCATGCAGTCCACCTTCGGCATCATCCTGCTGGGCCTGATCGACAATCGCCCGCAGTATTTCACCCTGCGCGAGTTGATCGAACATTTCGTCAATCACCGCCGTGAAGTCATCACCCGGCGTACCCAGTACGATCTCGATAAAGCGCTCGCCCGGCTGCATATCGTCGAGGGCCTGCGCATCGCCGTCGACAACATTGATGAAATCGTTGAACTGATTCGCAAGTCGAACGACCGCGATGAAGCGATGGCGAAACTGATGACGCGTTTTGAACTCTCCGAGATTCAGGCCAAGGCCATTCTCGAAATGCAGTTACAGCGCCTCATCGGTCTCGAACGTCAGAAACTCGAAGACGAATACCAGCAACTTTTAAAGGATATCGAATACTACAACAAAATCCTTAGCGATGACGGTCTGCTGATGAGCATCATGAAGGACGAACTGCTCAAGATCAAAGAGCGCTTTGGCGACAAACGCCGTACCCAGATCGTCAACGAAGCATCCGACCTGGAGGTCGAAGACCTTATCGCTGAAGAAAACATGGTGGTGACGGTATCCCACACCGGCTATATCAAGCGCATCGCCACGTCGGTATACCGGCGCCAGTTGCGCGGCGGACGCGGCATCAACGCCATGTCAACCAAGGATGAAGATTTTGTTGAACATCTCTTCATCGCCTCCACCCATCATTACATTCTCTTTTTCACCGATCGCGGGCGGGTTCACTGGCTCAAGGTATATGAATTGCCCGAAACCGGGCGTTCCTCCAAGGGCAAAGCTATCGTCAATCTGCTCCAGCTGGAGAAGGATGAACACGTCACCGCCATGCTTCCCGTGGCGGACTTCATCGAAGGCCGTTACATCGTCATGGCCACCAAGAGGGGCGTAGTGAAGAAAACCGATCTGACCGCGTTCTCGAATCCGCGCAAGGGCGGCATCAATGCCATCAGCCTTGATGAGGGTGATGAACTGCTGAGCGTCTGGTTAACCACCGGGAACGACGAGGTCATAATCGCCACCCGCAACGGCGTCGCGATTCGCTTTCAGGAAAGCGACGTGCGCGCCATGGGCCGCACCGCGCGCGGCGTAACCGGCATCCGCCTCGAAGGCGACGATGAGGTCATTGGCATGGTGGTGTGTAACGACGACGCCTTTCTGTTGACCGTGACTCAATCCGGTTATGGCAAACGCACCGAGGTATCGCAATACCGGAAGATACATCGTGGCGGCAAGGGCGTGATCGATATTCAGACCAACGAACGCAATGGCAAGGTCGTCGGGGTGCTGGTCTGTTTCGATGAAGATGAATTCATGATGGTGACCAAGGGCGGCGTAGCGATTCGCACCAGCGTGTCGGATATCCGCTCCATCTCGCGGAACACGCAGGGCGTCCGTCTGATCAGGCTGGAAGAAGGCGACGAGGTGGCGGCTATCGGAAAACTGCCGGAAGCGAAAGAAGAAAAACTCTCTGAAGCCGCTGCCGCGATGGAGCAGGACGCCTCGCCGGCGAAGAAGACTGAGGAATAGCGATTGTAAGCGGATCGCTATTAAACGATTGAATGAGTTTCAACCGCCCAGCCGCCGAATCGGCCGCTGGGCGGAGCCGTCAGAAACCGGGTTTGAAATACAATGACTTGGAATGGCTGGAATTTTGAATTGTGTCATGCCGCGCGAGTTCGGGCGAATCAAAACGGCGGTTCTTTCCTCTTCGGTAAATTATACCAGGCGAAACCTGCCGCCTTTCAAATTGATAATCAAATTGAAGGTTGATGTAAGTGTAACATAGTCAATAAATTGTGGCGTTGAAGGCGAGTTGGCATTCCCGTTGCTCTCTCAAATAGACGAACATTGGTTGAGGGAACGACGCGATGCACATGATTGATTATATCACTTACTCGATCTCGCCCCTGACCAAAATACTGTTTTGCATCTCGCTCGCGGCTTCATTTTTCGTGGTGTATTTCTGGAACCCCGATCGGGAAAAGCGCAAACAAAAAAATACGCGGCAAAACGGTATGCTAAACTATATGGACGTAGACGCCGATGAGTTTGGCGCGCAGGCCGGGGCGCTTCATCCCCCGAAGCGCGACAAGAAATACTCGAAAGCGGACGCGACGTTGCACGAACTCGATCATTACGTGAAAGCGTTAAAAGAAAATCAGATCAACGATCTGGATAAAGTCTGAATCTGAAAAAGGGAATCAGCCGTCAAACATAGCCGTGGAAGTCGTAGTACCCAAACATCGCCCACACGATGCGTGAGGAGCCTCGGATCCTAGCAAACGCAAACCGAACTCCTCCCTCATCGCCCTCAACCCTGGGGGCCTTGTGCCCCGTTGGCGCCAGATGAACTCTGGCGCGTTTTTTTTGCCTTTTTTTATGTAAAATCGCAAAATACGAATTTAGCGACCCAATGACGTTGCTCATTGAAACCGTGTGATTGTTGCTTTTCTCTTATCCACTCAACAAAAATGATTGACATTTATGCGCGTATGATTGATTATCAGGAAGAATTTTCACACACTGGAGTTCGACCGTTTCACCCTTTGGAGGAGCATCATGACTCAATCGCATTCCCATTCTCACGACGTCCCTTCGGTTTGCCGCTGTTGCACGAAATCGATCTGTACAAGCCATCCCGGCGATTGCGTATCCCGCCGAACCTTTATGAGCGCCGCCGCCGTCAGTGGAATCGCGCTATCGGCGTTCGCCGCGCAGTCGGCCTTCAGCGATGAAGACGAGCCGGTTCAGCCCATTAAAAAGACATTAAAAGTTCAACCGGTGCTGATGTATGACCTGCCTCAGCGCCGCGATAAAACCAGCTGGCGATCCTGGGGCGACGTCCAAACGCCTGAAGCCGTCGCGGGTGAAAAACAGCGCGTCCAATCCGAACTGAGTGAACTGAAGGATCAAGCCGAGTTCCCGCTTGAAATCCTCCCTATCGTCGAAGCGCTGAACCCCGATCAGGCGTCGAACATCGCAAAGGGTGAGTATGACGTAACCCTGATCTACGCCGCCGGAGGCTGGGGAAATACGCTGGAGGCCTTGTCCGCGCCGGACAAGTGGACGCTGGTCTTCGTCCGGCATCGCACCGGTTCGACCTACCTGTGGTATGAGATCGTACATAATCGCTATCTGCGCAAGACGGTGGATCAGTTCGGTCAACCGGGCGTCGGCCCTGAAGACGTCGTCGTCGATGAAGTGGGTGACGTGTTGCTTCGACTGAGGGCGCTCTATGCGCTGAAAAACACCATGAACAAACGCATCGTCGCGCTGGGCGGCGCGTCGGGCTGGGGCGAAGGAGGGCGCGAAGCCCCACAACGCACACGAGATCGCTTTAATATGGAGATCATCGACGTGACGTATGACGATCTTGGCGAGCGCATTAAACAGGCTCGGAATAACCCGCAATTGATGAAACGCTGCGAGCGTGATGCGCAAGCCTATCTTAAGCAGGAAGGTGTTTCGCTTGAGACCGATCCGGCGTTCATGACGCGGGCTTTTCTGCTGACCGGCGTCATCAAAAAACTGATGCAGGAGGCTCAGACTGACGCTTTCACTATTAACAACTGCATGGGCACGGTCATGGGGATCGCCGAAACCACCGCCTGTATGCCGCTCAGTCTGATTAATGATGAAGGCGCGATGGCGTTTTGCGAGTCGGATTTCGTGGTGATTCCCTCGGGAATTCTATTGCGCTACCTCTCCAACAAGCCTGTGTTTCTCAATGACCCGACTTATCCTCATCACGGCTTGGTTACGTTGGCTCATTGTACCGCGCCTCGCAAGATGGATGGCGAAAACGCCGAACCAGTGCGCATTCTCACTCATTTCGAATCCGACTATGGCGCCGCGCCCAAGGTGGAAATGAAACTGGGCGAAAAGATTACAGTGATCGATCCCGATTTCAATTTCGAACGCTGGATGGGCTTCACCGGCGAGATTGTAGACAATCCGTTCATGGCGATCTGCCGCTCTCAAATCGACGTTCAGCTTGATGCGGATACCGATCGGGTGAATGAGGAAACACGCGGTTTCCACTGGATGGCTTCTTATGGCGATTATCTCCAGGAAACCGGCTATGCGCTGAAGAAGGCGAATATGGGCTGGTTGAACCTGACGGCCTGATTGGCGGCCGTTTGATAAAATTATAAACGCCGCTCTCATTCCGGGAGCGGCGTTTTCGTCGGAGCCGATGCTGTTTGAGGCTTATTTTTTTCTGAAATCCTGAATTGACTGATACCCGCGCTTGTCCATTTCCTCCAGCATGCCCTTCAGAATCGCTCTCACGACGCCCGGACCTTGATAGATAAAACCGGTATAAAGTTGTAGAAGCCAAGCGCCGGCGTCGAGTTTTTCCACCCCGTCCGCCGCGTCAAAAATTCCACCCGCGCCCATGATTGGTACCCGTTTTTCAGTCACGTTTGCGATCAGGGCGATCGCCTGCGTCGAGCGCTCGCGTAACGGGCGTCCGCTCAACCCGCCGGTTTCTTCCACGCCGGTCTGGTTGGTTGTGTTGGTGGCGATAAAACCGTCCACTCCCGCGCCGAGCGCCGTTTCCACCGCTTCGGTGATCTGCACATCGCTTAAATCGGGCGCCAGTTTGACGTAGAACGGTTTGGCGGGGCCGGTTTTTGCCCTTTCATCGAGATCGGTCTTCAGGGCGGAAAGCAGGTTCGCCAGCGAACCCTTTTCCTGAAGCGCGCGAAGATTTTTCGTATTGGGCGAACTGACATTGACCGCGAAATAATCGCCGTATTCGTACAAACGCGCCAGCGAAGAGCGGTAATCGCCGATCACAGCGTCGAGGTCGTCAACTGGCGTGCTGAACTGCTTGCCAAGACTGACGCCCATTACTCCGCGAAGCGTCTGCTTTGAGGATAACGCCGCCAGCCGGGAGGCGATGGCGTCCGCGCCGTCATTGTTAAATCCCATGCGATTGACGATGGCATCCCGGCCGGGATACCGGAACAGGCGGGGTTTGGGGTTGCCGGGCTGGGGAAGGGGAGTCACTGTACCGATTTCGAAAAAACCGAATCCGAACATTGGCCACAGATCGGCGGCGAGGGCGTTTTTGTCGAATCCGCCCGCGAGGCCGATCGGGTTGTCGAATTTCACTCCGTGAATCGTCTGATGGAGCCGGGCGTCTTCCACGCGCAAACAGGAGGCGATCAGCGGTTTGAACGGGCGCGTGAAACCGAGTCCACGCATTACGAATTCATGCACGCGTTCAGGGTCGAATTGAAAGAAAACCGGCTTGGCAAGATATTGATAGAACCAATCGATGGCGGGCATGATGGAGTGCCGTTCTCCCTGCGGATATCACGAGCCCGCCGGAAAATCCGATTGGCTTGTGACTCATCGTATCGGTATAATGAAAAAACAAAAGCCACGGAGGAAACCGTTATGGATCGCTGGTTGTTCGTACTCACGCTCGCATTGGTATTCGGTTTGACCGCCTGCGAAACCACCGGATCAATGAGCACAGGATTCAGTACTGGTATCTCATCCGCCGGACAGAACGGCGCCGTTTCCGCTTCCATGCGGGATTCAGGGTACTCACGATCGTCCACCGCCTCAAACGTCTATCTGAGTATTCAGGATTAGTCGTCTTGATTCTTAATCCTTGAAACGATCGCGGAAATTTTCGATGCGATGAAAAGTCATATAGTTCGCGTCGTGGTATGAGTGCGCGCCGTTATACGCGGTCCGCGAAAGAAAAATGATATCGTCTCCATCGAATTGAAAATCAACGTATTGAAAACCGACCTTTGATTCGTTGCCGATGTTTTCATAGTCGTCGAGGTCTTCCAGCAGAACCGCGTGCTGCTTCCAGTGAATCAAATCGCTGGATGAATACAGCGACAGGCTGTTGCGCTGAGTCGGGTTTTTGGGATTCGTGTTCCCGTTCGCCAAAGTCCAGTAACGGCCGCTTTCAGGATCGCGGCGAATCGCGAACTTGGTCATCCCGCCGGGAAATTCGATGAATCCCGTCTTGGGATCAAACGTAACCCGCCGGCCTTCATCGTGAATATGGACGATCGCCGCTCGATTCACAACCGGCGCCGAGTTCACGCGAAGAATGTTAACCATCTCGCCATCGGGCGCTTCCACGACGTTGCCTTCCAGCCAACCCGCCGCCTTCCCACCGGGAATCTCTGGAGCCGTGCCGAATTCCGCCGGATCGGCGTCGGGATCGTAAATCAGTTCGTTGCTTTTTCGCCATGACGAGGCTTTGAGAAGATCGGCGTCCACATCCACAGACAGCACCAGCGAGCGAAAACCCGCCGGCCATTGCTCGGTCGCGTTGTTCTCAAATGCGCGATAAAGACGGCCCTTGTGTTCAACCACCGGCATGGGCGCGCAGTGATAGTGTTTCATGTCGCCTTCAGGAAAGAGGAGTCCGCTGTTTTCGTCCGCCGGTTCGGTCCAGGTATAGCCGCCGTCATCGCTGCGCCGGATCACTATGGAGCCGTTGGGGTTTGAAGTCCCCAGAAAGTACAACCGATCGCGGTGAAGAAACAGATTCGCCCAGAAACTGCCGCGAATCTCCGAAATACAACGCCATGTATCGCCGTTATCTTCTGACCGGAAAATAAGCGAGACCGCTGGCTTGGGCGCGTTAGAGCCGAACATGTCCATTCCCGCGAGCAGGGCGCCGTCAGGCAGTCGCAGGAGGGTCGGGCTGCCCAGATAAATGCCGCTCGACATCGGGCTGAAGTGAACGACGTGATCCAGCGGCTTGAATAACGGCGCCGTGGAAGCGTGTAACGCCAGACTGAGAAATAGCGCGATCGGCAAGTATCGGATTTTCATGAGCTCTCCCTCATTCCAAATTGGATTCAAAGAGTTTTTAACATAGAATGCGGGAAAATCCTATCTCCGAATTGAGTTCGGTCTATGTATCCGGGAGGAAAATGGGAATGAATCTGAAACGAATGATTCTGTCCGCATGTTGCCTGTTTTTGATAGGTTTTACCGCTAAAGCGAATGAGCGCCTGCTGTTCTCTTATTTCACGGGGAATGGAGAAGACGGTCTGCACTTCGCCGCCAGCGAAGACGGGCTGAACTGGACCGCGCTGAATGGTGGACATTCTTTTCTCCATCCCTATATCGGCGAATCGAAACTGATGCGAGACCCCTGCGTTCTGCTCGGGCCGGATCAGCGCTTTCATCTTGTCTGGACGACCGGCTGGGGCGGACATGGAATCGGAATCGCTCATTCCAGCGATCTGATTCACTGGTCCGCCGAGCGCAATATCCCCGTCATGGATCACGAACCGGAAGCCCGGAACTGCTGGGCGCCGGAAATTTTTTACGACGAGGAGTCGAAGCAATACGTTATTTTCTGGGCGACCACGATTCCCGGCCGCTTCACTGAAACCAGTGGAAGCAGCGAAACCGATTACAACCACCGTATCTATTGCACGACGACTCGAGATTTTGAAACCTATAGCGATACGCGCGTATTTTATGACGACGGTTTTAACGTGATCGACTCGACCATCTTCAAACGCGGGCCGCATGATTTCGTCATGTTTCTCAAAAACGAAACGCTCAAGCCTCCTGAAAAAAACATTCGGATGGCGTTTTCAAAAAGCCCATTGGGGCCGTGGAGTTCATCGACGCCTCCCATCAGCGGGGAGGATTGGGCCGAAGGCCCCACCGCGATCCGCATCGGCGAATATTGTTACGTCTATTTTGATAAGTACCGTAAGGGGGAATACGGCGCCGTACGCAGCCGAGATTTTGAAAACTGGGAAGATGTTTCAAACCAGTTACATGTCCCCGAAGGTCTGCGGCATGGAACCGTGTTTCGCGTGCCGTCATCGATCTGGAAAGCCATGCCGCGCTGATTGCTGCTAGCGATCGGATGGAATTTATGCGATAGTGTTCACTGGAAATCTTGTACCATACACAGGAATAAACGGGAGGATCAATCGATGAAAAAACTCGCCTCGATTCTCATCTATGCGGCTGTTGTTTCTATCATTGTCGGCATCGCGTTCAAAGTGCTTCAAATCGATCTCAGCGCACAGTTTTCAACCTATCCGGTTCGTCCGCTCAGCTTCGTCAACTTCTCCGAAGTGATCCTGTTGCTCGCCATTGCATTGCTGTTGAAAGACAAGTGATCGATTCCATCTGACTTTTGGGAGGTATTATGCTTACTTCTATTCTCGCGATGATGATTCTGACCGCCGCGCCCAATGTCATCATCGAGCGGCCGTCTGTGCTGTCCGTCGATGTTCCCGTTCGCGCTCACGCCGAGGCCCCGGCTTTTTCGGCTGACGCGCATGACTGGTTCGTCAATCTGGATGATGATGGAACGCCCAGCGTGGAACTCCCGCTGGCGGTTCAGCGGTCTAAAGCATTTCCAGACGATCTCTTCTTCATCCTGCCCGCCGGGTATGGACAGAATGAAAACACCTTGCACATGAAAGAGAAGCGCGGCGCTCTGCGCGAGCCGCGTTTTAACGACTGGTTTTCGTTTGATGACGACGGTGACGGCCATCTGCGAATTAACTGCGGCCGCCCCATCATGACGTACATCTACGGAATGCAGTTGCCGGACGGCGTGCCCGAGGATCGCACCCGTTCAACGTATGTCCATCCCATACATGGCATCGATGGCGAAGTGCTGACCGATGATTTCCCCAAGGATCACTATCATCATCGCGGTTTGCACTGGGCCTGGCCCTCGGTTTATGTGAATGACGTCAAGTTCGATTTGTGGACGATTTACGGCATCCATCAGAAATTCGAAAAATGGCTTTACCGCGAGGCGGGGCCGGTTTGCGCTTTATTGGGCGTTCAGAATGGATGGTATATCGATGAACGCCGGGTGATCGATGAGACGGTCGAGTTCGTCGTCTATCGCCCCAATGGCGTTGGGCAGGCCATCGACGTGAAGGTTACGTTGAAGGCGGTTGAATCGCCCGTCACCATTCAGGGAACCGAGACCGAACAAAAAGGCTATGGCGGTATGAACCTGCGCTTCTCGCCTCGTGAAGACACCGCCATTACCACCGCCGGCGGTATGCGCGCGAAAGATGCGCTGATGTTCCCATCATGGTGGGCCGATCTCTCCGCCCGCTTTCAGCCGCAACCCGCCAGCGGTTCGCGGACCTCGGGCGTCGCGGTGTTGATTTCGCCCGATCATCCTGAAAATCCGAAAGGCTCGGTGGATTCGGAAGGCAAGCCGATGCCCCCGCTCCCGCCGGGCTGGATTCTCCGGCATTACGGTTTTCTGGGCGTTTCGTGGCCCGGTCTGGCGAAATACACGCTGAGCCAGGGCGATGACCCGCTGGTCTTGAAATACCGGCTGTGGATTCATCGCGGCGGCGCCGAATCGGGCAAGGTCGATGAAGCCGACAAGGCTTACCGTGAACGGATTGAAGTGAAATTTGAATAAGTTCAGCAACGCCAAAAACCGGAGCGGGATCGTCTGACCCGCTCCGGTTTATTTTCCCCATGATGCACCGGGTTAATCTCACAATTGTTTGAGCGGTGAAATCGCCGTTCCTTCTCGGATCGATTGAATCAATCTCTAACAGAGATCCTGTAATTCATATATTGAGTAGAGACTGTTAACTGGAAGATTGTTTTTTAATTGGAGCGAGGAGGCAAGTCTGAATGATGGATCGTAAAGCGTTTACATTGATTGAGCTACTGATCGTTGTCGCGATTATTGGAATTCTCGCCGCCATCGCGGTTCCTAACTTCTTGAACGCACAGATCAAGGCGAAAGTCGCCCGCGTTCGCGCCGACGTCAAAACGTTGAGCACCGCCCTTCAGATGTATCAGATGGATAACAACAGTTACCCCGTCGATTGGGGCGGCCCCGATGTGGAAGACCGTTCTTGGCGTCAACTCACCACGCCGATCGCCTATATCAGCGGCACGGAAGTCACGCGCGATCCCTTCACCTCGGATGGGATGGGCGCTACGGGAAGTTTTTCAAACCAGCGGACCTATTACGATTACGGCGGTGGAGCGTGGTATAACGATACGGGGGGCGCCGACGCGCGTAATGCTTTTTGGGAACGAACGGTCGGTTTTTTGATCCTGAGTTTCGGTCCCAACAAGGCGCGCGAATTTCCCTGGGGCGATTCCGACGTGATTGGCCTGGCTCGCCGATCTGACGCGGGCATGAAATACGTCTATGAATCGTCGAACGGCCTCGTGTCACCGGGCGATATCTTCGCTACCCGGGGCGGACCGATTCAGTAATCGATTGATAAAAGAAAACCCGGACGAAGACGATCTCCGTCCGGGTTTTTGATGGAAATGATCTATTTCTGAATACCGCTTAGTTCATAGACATGCGCTTCAAGCGGGGCGAATGAGGTTTTCATCGTTCGGGTTTGAATTGGAACAGGCGCATGGTCTTCGAACATCCGCTCCGCCATCGCTGTTTTGATCCCGTCAAAATGAAGCGTCGCATCAACCGATTCCCTGCTTGAATTCACCGCGAGAAGATAGATTTTTCCATCCTTCTCTTTCAGCAAAGTATGAATTTCTTCCGTATCGGGATGAACGGCGATCGCCGCCGTATTTTCATTCGACAGCAGGGCCGGTGAAAGTGTTTTTACTTCAGACGCGATGCTTTTCATCCACTTCCACATCGTTTCATATTCGGGCAGCAGGCGGAAATCGTAATAGCAATAATAGATGATTCCTTTGGCGCCGTGCGTCAACGCCAGATACGTCATGCAACGCGTTTCTTCATACGTCGGCGCGCGTCCTTTCAATAGCTCTTCTTCCGTTGGAACATGACCCCGATCGGGATTCTTTGAGTTGTATTGATACCAGCCGAACGCCTGCAATACCGCCCAGATCGGCTTGCTCTCGTGAACCGCGTCCCGCGCCTTGTCGATCATCTCGTTCACAAAAACGATTGGATCGTGTGGAATGGGGTAGGGATCGACGCCCAGAATGTCGGTTGTGTGCTGCAAGTGGGGCAAGTCTTTGCGCTGGCACAGGACGATATAGCAGGGATGGTTTGGATCGGCGTTTTTCACGCGCTGATAATATTGTTCCAGCTGAGGCGCCATGCTGCGTGGTAACTCATCATTCAGATACCAGGCCAATATGGCGGGATGGTTTTTGTATGCGTCGACCACGGCGGAAGCGATATTCTCATTTCCTGTGACGCCTTCCCAGTCCTTTCCGTCAAAGTAGGTCGCGCCGGGATAAATGTCGTTCATGCAATAAATCAGTTTGAGGTTTTTTTCCTGCAAGCGGTCGAGATAGTGAAGCAGCTCGGTGCGTTTCACGAAATCCGTTCCATACGCCAGAATGCAGTTGAACGGGCTGTCGGCGATTTCGTCCAGATACTTTTCGCTGGTATTGCTGTACCATCCAAGCGGGAAAAACGCGTTTCCATTGACGATGGCGTTGTTGTTTTCATCGATGTGGACGGTTAAATCGTCATACTCTGACGGGCTGGCTTTCGTTACTTCCCACTCCTGTTTGGCCAGAACGCTTTTATTGTCTCGATCGAACAGCTCCGCGCGTATATGAATTTTCCGCGTATGGATATCAGTTGTATCGATAGACAATCGCGTGTCGCGTCGCGTAACTTTTTGATGGAGAACATCGTCTTCATTCAGCAATACCCGCCATTGCGATCGAGACGCCGGCGTTTCGTAATTGACGGTGTTGTCAGACGCTTCGATGGCGATCGCCTGTTGATCCGGCGCGATCAGGTTGCGGTAATTCGGTTGTAAAAGACGAAACGAAGCGATGGGAGGTTTTAGTTTTGGAATCAGCCTGATGCAGTCGATGGTTACGGTATACGTCTCATCAGGGCGCAGGTCGTAAAAGACGATCTGATTGACATCGTGAATGTTCATGTCGGCGCCGGCGTCATCCAGCGACAGTTCCAGCCGGCTATGAACGCCGGGCGCGAAGGTATCGTAAGCGGTCCAGCTTTTCCTGCCCCGGCTGTCGCGAATCTGCATTCCCGGGCTGGCGGGCGCGTCGCCATCGATCCATACCTCCGCAACGAGCGTGCGATAGGCCGGCCAATCGTTAAAGGCGAAACCTGTTCCTTCGTTGAAATTCAAGATGACGCCGGGGCGCTCTTCATCACCTTCATGCCACTTCGGAATCGTGAATGACATGGACTGAGAGCCGGACGCCGCGTATCGAGTGGTAAGTTGGCAGGGAAGACCTTGCCACGACGCCGCATCCGAGGCGGCTTCAAAATCGGCGATGATGAAGGGCGTTGATGGAGCGATTTTTCCTGATTCTTGACTGTCAACAGAAAGCGGCTGGCGAATGCAAAGAGCGATGAAAATCACGGCGGACAAAATATATATTTTTCTCAACGTAGTTCTCCCCTGCGAAATGGAATCAAATGAGCTTGAAGCCGATGGCGGCTTCTTTATTTCAATCGCCATATTGTAAGACGATGTAGATGACAACAGAAAACCGCCAGCGAGTCACACTAGGCGAACACTGGCGGAGGGATCGTGCTACGAGTAACTGATTAATGTGATGTGCCGCCCGGCGTCGTCAAACTGGTATTCAAATCGACTCCGTCAGAGACGCCTCCCGGCGTACTGAAACTGGAATTGAAATCCTTGCCCGGATCGGTGAACGACGACGTCATGCTGTTAATCTCCGTCGCGGACATGACGCCCGTCGCCGGGGTCGCGGTTCCCGAGGGACGCGAGCCGCCCGACAGATCGAGCCCAGTGTTCAGAATTAGCGGAAGCCCGTCAGGCCCCCCGATGATCACCAGCTTTGCGTTCTGTGATTTGGAGAGTTCAAGCGTCGCTTCAATGCCGCGCCAGCGCAAGAGCGCGTCCGAGATGCCTTCGCTGACGATTTGCTGAAAGTCATGAATTCCCTGGGCCTCAATGCGTTTCCGTTCCGCTTCTTTTTCGCTTTGAATCAGTCGGTATTCATATTCCAGCGCGATCTGCTCCTGGCGCAGCTTCTGTTCGATGGCTTGCCTCACAATGGGCGGAAGAATGATTTCCTTCACGAGCAAGTCATCCAGATAAATGAATTCCTGGGTCAGGTTGAATGAAGCGTCTTTCAAAAATTCGGATAACACGTTCCCTGAAGATTCATAAATTTCTTCCGGATCGTACTTGCCAACTTCTTCACGGATCGACGCCTGAATTTCTGGAATGATGACTTTTTCCAGATAGTCGGGGCCGATCTGTTGATGGAGAAAGTTTAATACGTACTTATAATCGCTTAGATATTCAAACAGTTCTTCATAGAATGGCAATTTTTCAAACGCTTCCGCGTGTTCTTTGTCGATCGCGGTATGCAGCATGTTGTCATTAAACAGATCGACCAGTTCAGAATACGATTCAATATCGTTATCATCCATGAATTGCTTGATTTGTTTGGAATATTCCGGATGGTATTTCTCGATGACCTCGGTCAGTTCCGGTTCCGACATTTCGAAGAGGGGGCGATGGGGGTGGTACCGAATCGAGACCACGATTTGAATGCTGAGTCCGCCCTTCGACAGCGCGGTGAATTGATGCTCGACCTGCTGTTCACGGATGTTGTATATATAGAGGGTGTCCCACGGGAAAATCAGATGAACGCCTTCCTCGTATGGATCCTGATAGAGCGCCGTCCCGCTGAATCGCTTAAATAGAACGCCGCGTTCGCCCGACTGGACGGTGATGACGATCTGTTGCCAGAAGATTACGAGAAACAGCAGACACAGCACCAGAATAATTTCCAGCGTCAGCATCCAGCGCTTTAACAGCCTCATCAGCCAGCGCCACGGCGCGAATAGGATTGATGGCTTGGATTTCCTGGTCATCGTCCGTTTACTTTCTTCCACGCCGATCCGGTTTCGCTGGCGTAACCGGCGTTGGAGCGTATTCGGTTAACCGCCCGAATGAGACGTTATAAATGCGATCGGCGGTGTGATAATACTTATCGTCGTGAGTGACCGCGATGATGGTTTTCCCCCGGCTTTTCAGCTCTTGCAGGTACGTCTCATAAAAGTATTTTCGAAATGGCGGATCCTGATCGGCCGCCCATTCATCGAATACGTAGATCTCCCGGTCGTCCAGTTCCGCCGTCAACAGGGCGATGCGTTTTTTCTGTCCCGCTGAGAGGTCCAACGTCTGAAACGACAGGTCCGCGTTCACCTTGGTTTTGTGATCGAGTTGCAACCGCGCGAGCCAATCGCGAATCATGCCGAAATCGGCCTGTTCGACCCCGTACAACCGGTCGAACAGGTGAAAATCCTGAAACACCGCGGTGAAATACGAGCGATACCAGCTGATATTATGGCGCGTAACGGCTCGGCCATTACAATAAATCGCGCCGGAACTGGCATGATACAGGCCCGTCAACACTTTTAACAGCGTTGACTTGCCCGCGCCGTTTCCTCCCATCAAAAATACGATCTCACCTTTTTTGATTTCCAGATCGATTGGGCCGACCTGAAACGGTGAATCGACGCGCATGTGTCCGTACTCAAACGAAATCTGCGAAAGTTTTAACGTTTCAAAATCCTCATCAGGCATGGGCTCCATGCCGTTGCCATTATTCGCCAGCGGTTCGGGAAGAATGGTCTCCAGTTTGGATTCCAGATCGCGGATGTTCCTGACGGCGGCGTTGGCGCGTTCGAGGAAGGGAAACGTCCCCATCGCTTCCTGCAGGGGGCCGGAAGCGATAAAGAGAACCAGAGCGATCAGCTGCAACAGAATCGACGGTTTTTCATCGACGATCTTGGGATAAACGAATATGAGCGATCCGAGAATGGTATAGCAGAATATCTGGGCGAAGATGATCATGCGGGTCATCCGCTTGAACGCTTCGCTGCGCAGTTCCTCCGCTTCCCGGGTTTTCACGGTGATATGGTTCTTATAGAGATCGTTATTTTTCGCGTCGTTGAGCTTCAGTTCTTTGAAACCGAACAACAGGTGATTCAGCAGATGAAAGAAACCGGTCTCTTTTTCTTCGGCCAGGCGAAAGGTCTCTTCATAACTGCTTTCAACCTGACGATAGATGAACACGCTGAGCATGACCATCGCGGTGATGAACAGAAAACCCGATGAAGACAGCCAGGCGATATAAAGCGAGGCGATGACCAGCAGCGCGCCGGATATCACCAGCCGTGAAATCAATTTGGCCGCGTCGGCGATGGTGGTGGTATAGGTGGTCAAAGCGGTATAGATGGGGCCGCTGCCTAATGTCTCAAGAGCGATCAGATCGGCGCGCCTGACTTTGTCGGTTAATCGCACCCGGATCTGGGCGACGATCTCCTCAATGATTTCCGACGTCCGGTTCAGCGAATATTCATCCAGCCGGATATAAGCGTAAATGCTGATAACGAACAGGACCAGATGGCGGGTGCTGGGGTGATCGATCGAATTGATGGAATACAGAATGGAAGCCAGGATCAAAAAATGGAGCAGACCGGTCAGTAGAAACAGGAAGAGAAGCCGGTTGTTGAACGCCTGGGATTCCTGTTTGATGAAGTTCAAAAAGTCCATATCAATTGGAAAAGCGGGGAATGAGGGAAACGGCGAGGTTCCCAGACGCTCGCCCGCCGTTTCCCTGCATGAACGGTATCGACTTCGTCACTCCGATTCCGTCTCTTCGCAGTCTTTGGCGCGTTTGTTTTCTTTGGGGGGCGCCGGTTCTGACGGAACCAGTAACAACAATCCACCAATCGGGGTCAAGACAATCGAAGCGAAAAGATAACCCCAAAAACCAAAACGGCGGTTCGAGCCGACCAATGCGACTAATATGCTGAGCAGTATATAGATAGCGATGAGTTGCATTGACTGGTCCGATCGGGCGCCGTTACTTTTTCGCGCTGGCTGATGAGCTCGATGAACTCGAACTCGAAGCGCTGTCGCTTTTCATTTCCTTGGCGGCGGAAACGCCTTCTTTGAACTGTTCCTGGAAATAAGCGCGAATTTTCTTGGCGTTGAAATCGAGCAATGTGCCGCCGCATTCAAAATGCTGAATGAAGACCTGGCCAATCGCGTATGTCAGGGCGCCCGCGCTCACCGGCATCGCCAGAGCGGAGGCGAGAGGCCCGAAAGCGGGAACGAGCTTCATCATGCTGCCCGCCAGAAGGCCGGCGACCGATGAAGCGCCCAATCCACTGATCAGGCTGGCGAGAATATTCTTCACTTTGTGTTCGCTGAAAGGAATCTCGTACAGGTCCGATAATTCCTTGATGGACTTAACCTGAAAAGCCAGAACGCCGATCACGTCCACCGCCGGAGCGGGAACAAGACCGATGCCCATGGCCCAATACATATTGCGCTTGACGATTTGTTGAGCCTGCTCTTCCCTGGTGAGTTCTTCCGTCGCCATCGGCGCATCTTCTACGGTCGCGGTCTGTGCAGTAGTCATCGTTTTACCTCGGATTCTTTGTTTGGTTTAACAAATTGGGGGCTTGAGCAGATTGATATGATCTCAATAGAACAACCGCACTATAATCAATAATTCGATGCGAGTCAATCGAAGATTTTTATTTTTGACCTATCCGATTTTAAAAGATAAGAACTTTGGTTAATTTATATTTTGACAGCCCCATTTCATGCCATTATAATCGTTCTCCGCAACAGTGGTTTAATGTTTTGATAACAAATGCTTGCTCGAAAGCCCAAGAAAAGAGGGGGAAATGAAACTGAATCGATCCACGCTGTTTTTATCTGTAATCGTGGCGTTTGCTTTAATGAATCAAGGTTGCGTCATGAAAAGCGCCCACTACAAGACGTTTCTTGACGTGCGTAACGAAACCGCGAAAAACTACTCGCAGCAAGTGGTCGATTCAACCGTCCGGTTGATTGATGACGCCCAGTTGCCTGTCTTTTTCTCGGTGGAAGCGGGCAACGCCGCTTGGGCGCCCACCGCGACCGGTCAGATTGGCGCGACCATTCCCGCTCCCTGGCGAGCGAGTACAACCACTCTCGCTCCGGGCCTTTCTTTAAGCGAACAGATGAGCAACGCGCTCCAATTTAACGATTTTGGCTCAGCGGCGATGTACAGGATCATTTTGCTGTACGGCGTGTTGTGCTACCCATACGTGATCGAAGATACCACATTTCCTAATGGCGTGTTGTACACCGTTTTCAGCATTCAGGATTCTCCAAAGGGCTTGGATTACGCCACGAAAATGAAAGACGGCCGTTGGCTTGGCGTGCCGGAAGAAAAGAAATACGAATTCGTCAAATTCAGCAATGACGTAACGAACTGGAGCCGCCACGCTCAACCCGACCCCAGCGATCTGTATTCCACGGCGGGCGTCGTTTACCGCTACTTTACTGAATACATGCAGTCGCTGGTTAAACTGGCTGATACGGTGTCGTCGGTCAGCGCCTCCACCAAGGCGCTGGAGGATTTGCAGAAGCAGTTGGAGAAAGAACAGAAAGAGCTTGATGACGTTCAAAAACAGGCTGCGACCACCAAGATTCCCCCGCTGATCTTCAACACCATGCTGACCAACGAGCGTGAAGACGTGACAAAGAAGCAGGATGAAATCCGCCAGGCTCAGACGCAACTCGGCCAGGCCAAAATGCAGATCGTGCAGACCGCCTCCAGCCTGCGGGGCATCATTGGCCTGCTGGCTCAAACGATGGAGACGGTTGAAAAATACGATCCCGACGTAAAATCGATCGACAGTGATGCTGAAATCGCTTCGATGAACGATAAGATCGCGAAGATTATGCAGGGCGACACCAAGATTCTTCAGGAACTCCAGCAGTTCCTCATTCATGGCTCGGGCGGTCTGAAAGCCTCAGAAACCACCGACGAACTGTATCGTGAACGATTTGAATCGCTGCCCGATCGATTCAATACTTCGTATGAGAGTCTGAATTAGTGAATTCGTGAGGCTCGGCGCGCGAGTAAGGCGCGCCGAGCCTTTTCATGATTGTGGTGGTTTGACTTATAGGAGACGTCAATGACCTGGGACGAACAGGAAGATAACCGGCGTTATAAAGTCGTTGTCAATCACGAAGAACAATATTCCATCTGGTTTGAAGACCGTGAACTCCCTCCTGGATGGCGTGAGGAAGGAACATCAGGATCCAAGCAGGAATGTCTTGACCATATCAATCAGGTCTGGACGGATATGAGACCGTTGAGTTTGCGGAAAAAGATGGATGAGCAGGCCTCGGTTCAAGGTTCGATCTGATCGCCGCCGTTCAGGCTGGCTTGGTTCGTATTTGGCGGCGTAGCGTGAGAAAAAACCGGGGTTATGGTTGTATAAACCAGTTTGTGTTTGACCATGATCAGATGGGGTAAGATAAAGCGATCATCGGCGAATCGATTTGATGGGGTTCGCTTACGCAGCGCCTGTTACGCGGTTCGGACGCGGCGCTTTTTCATGCTTGATCCACTCAACACAAGTCAATTTCCTGCCTTGTTCATGATTCTCTCTTACGGAAGCTCCTGCGAATTTTTTCGGCGTGATGGCCTCAAGGCGTATCATGCGCGTAAGCGTTACGGTTTGGAACCTGGCGCCCGCGTGGTCTGAACTCTGTTATGAAAATCCTGGTGATGAGGCGCTTTCATGCTTGAGACGCTGAACCGTTATATTCAC
Source organism: bacterium (assembly GCA_016125385.1). Classification (GTDB taxonomy): domain Bacteria; phylum Hinthialibacterota; class Hinthialibacteria; order Hinthialibacterales; family Hinthialibacteraceae; genus WGLV01. Next base: position 62,122 of record WGLV01000050.1, on the reverse strand, counting down.
GGTTACGTTACGATCCCCACGATAGCGGCGTGCAAGCGCGGGGGGCTGTTTTCGCTTCTTGAACGAAGCCGCCCTCTTTCTTTCGATGAACTCACTCAGCGTTTGAACGCCAATTCCGGTCATCTCCGCGCCGCCATTCGCATGTTGCGGTCGCTTGATTGGTTGGATGTCGATTCACAAAACCGTTTGAGTCTCGCCATTCGGGGCAGGGAATGGCTAGAACTACCTGATAACGCCGCCGAGTTACTCGAATTTCCTTTCGCTGAATATTTCCGTGGAGAATTCAACCTCGAACTCGGCGGATGGTCGAAACGGTGCCGCGATCGCTGGGGCGTTTCATCGCCTCTGACCGCCGATCTGCTGGATGGTCTGCTGCTGCTGCCCTGCTTGATGCATCTGCATGCCGCCGGTGTGATTTCCGATACGGAAACGAGTGTTTGCCTTAATTCATTCTCGCCCCGCGTTCAGGCTGAAATCGCCGATCTTTTTGATATCAAACAATGGGGCGCCGTGCGCGATAGCGTCATCGAACTGACTCCGCTGGGACGTTTTATCGTGGAGCGTTCCCCCATTTCAGCGACGGCGTTGTCTTATCGTCCCATGTTGATGAGGATGAGCGATCTGCTGTTCGGCGACGCGCAATCGGTTTTCGAGCGCGATTCGGATGGACATGAAACGCATGTTGATCGAACGCTGAATGTGGTGGGCAGCGGTTTTCAGCATGAAAAATTTTTCTCGGACGTGGACGAAATCGTTGAAGCGATTTTTAACCGCCTTCCGCTGGAGGAACAGCCGGATTACGTCGCCGACATGGGATCAGGCGACGGCAGCCTGCTCAAACGCGTCTATCAGGTGATTCGCGATCGTACACGCCGGGGCCGGGAACTGGCTTCGCGCCCGGTGACGATGATCGGTATTGATTTTAACGAGCGCGCCCTGGCTGCAACCGCGAAAACGCTGCGTGGTATTCCTCATCTCACTGTGAAAGGCGATATTGGCGCGCCTCGTGAATTGCTTGACGATCTTAAGGCTCTCGGGGTTTCCGATCCCGCCGCCGTCCTGCATATTCGTTCCTTCCTCGATCACGATCGCCCTTATATTGAACCGTTGCGCGCAGGTGAAGCCGAAGAGCGCCGCCGCATCCCCACTGAAGGCGTGTATGTGGCGCCATCTGGAGATGAGATTCCCGCGCCGGTGATGATCCAGAGTCTGGTCGAACATTTCGAACGATGGAGTGAAATTACCGAACGGCACGGATTGGTGCTGCTCGAAGTGCATAGTCTCGATCCACGAACCGTCTTCGACTATCTGGACCATTGCGAAAACCTTCATTTCGACGCGTATCACGCTTTTTCGCGTCAGTATCTGGTTGAGTCTCACGTGTTTTTAACCAGCCTGGCTGAGGCGGGTCTGTTTCCTCGGCGTGAATATATCAAGCGCTACCCGCGCGCTTTTCCTTTTACCCGGATCACCCTGAACTGGCTCGAATCGAAACCCTGGCGTATTCGTCAGGCCCGGCTTGCCGATCTGCCTGCTCTTCTTCAATTGGAAACACGCTGCTGGGCGGCGCCGCTTCGAGTTGATGAGAACGAACTTCGCCGCCGTCTCAATCGGTATCCTGAAGGCCAGTTCGTCATTGAGACAGGCGGTGTGGTCGCTGGAGCGGTGTACACCCAGCGAATCGCCGACCCCGCCAAATTGGACGGCATAACCTTCCATCAGGCTCTCGATCTTCATGATGACGATGGGCGAACCCTCCAGCTGTTGGGCATGAACGTTCTGCCTGAAATGCAGGACAAGGGCTTTGGCGATCGTCTGCTCGAATTTGTGATGACGTGGCATGTTCTCCATCCGGGGCTGGAGCGTCTGGTCGGCGTGACCCGCTGCCGTGATTACGTATCATCCGGCGCGGAGACGATGGAAGAATATATCCGCCGGAAAAATCCGGATGGCTTGCCCGTTGATCCCATCCTGCGTTTTCATGCGTCTCATGGCGCGGCGCTGGTAAAACCCCTGTCCGGGTATCGTCCGGAAGACGCGGATAACGATGGTTTTGGCGTGTTGATTGAGTACGGCGCTGAATCGCTGCCGTGCTCAATGGTCTCAACCTCGGTTACTCGGAATGCCGCCTCAGGCTCGCATCAGACGCCTCGCGAATCGGTTGAAACCTGCATTCAATCTTTGTTGGGCGCGCGCGGAAAAAGCGGCTATGGATTTCAGCGCTCGCTTCGTGAAATGGGACTCGATTCGCTCGATCTGATGGAATTGAAGTTCATGCTTGGGAAAAGCATGGGCGCCGAGCTCGAATCTTCGTTTTTCTTCGAGTATGGAACGCCTGAAGCCATTGCCCGCTATTTTACTGAAACACGCTCCGCGCCGAAAAACGAAACCGCTCAACTCGCTCTAAATACGCTCTCGTTGTTGAACAAAACCGCCGCGCCTGATGAAGAGGAAGATCGGGAATCCGTTTCGAACGACCCCATCGCGGTGATCGGGATGGCGTTTCGTTTTCCCGGCGGCGCGGTTGATGACGAATCGTTCTGGTCGCTGCTGGCGGAAGGACGTGACGCGGTGACGCGCGTGCCTGATTCGCGATGGAATCTGGCGGACTATGGCGTCGATCCCGCGTCCGTCCCGGGAATCGAATTCGCCGGCCTGCTCGACCGCGTCGATGAATTCGACCCGGGGTTCTTTCAGATTTCACCTCGTGAGGCGGAATCGATGGACCCGCAGCAACGTCTGCTAATGGAAGTCAGCTGGCATGCGCTGGAGGACGCCGGGATCGATCCTCGAACGTTGACGGGTTCCGCGACGGGCGTATTCACCGGCGTTTTTTCACACGATTACGAAACGCTTCAGGTCAAGGCGTCTGAAGAAGAATTCCTTCACGCCTATTTCGGCACGGGCTCGTCCACGTCGGTGTCAGCCGGGCGGCTGTCATATTTTTACGATCTGCGCGGACCTTCGCTGGCGGTCAACACGGCGTGTTCTTCATCGCTGACCGCCGTGCATCTCGCCTGTCAGAATTTGCGTCGCCGCGAGTGTGAGCTCGCCCTCGCGGCGGGCGTCAACCTGTTACTGTCGCCTGAACTCAGCATTGCGTTCGCCCGGGCGGGCATGCTCTCTCCCGATGGACGTTGTAAGACGTTCGATCGCGCGGCGAATGGATACGTACGCGGCGAGGGCTGCGCCGTGGTCGTCCTCAAACGCCTCAGCGCCGCGCTCAAGCAGGGCGATCGCGTTCTGGCCGTCATTCGCGGCTCCGCCATCAATCAGGATGGCCGCAGCAACGGCCTGACCGCGCCCAATCCCGCCGCGCAGATGGAAGTCATCCGGCAGGCAATGCATGACGCGGGTGTTTCTCCCGATCAGGTTTCTTATCTGGAAGCGCACGGTACCGGGACTTTCCTGGGCGATCCTGTCGAAATGAAGGCCCTGAGCGGTGTATTTGCTGAAAACCGACCACAGGATCGTCCTCTGACGCTTGGTTCGGTCAAGACCAATCTCGGCCATCTTGAAGCGGCGGCGGGGCTGGCGGGTTTGGTTAAAACCATCCTCGCGTTGCGTCATCGTATGATCCCGCCTCATATTCATTTCACCGAAATGAATCCGGAAATCGCCCTGAACGGACTGCCCGTTCGAATTTCCGCGCGTTTACAGGATTGGAGCGCCGCGCCCGGCGAAACGCGTATTGCGGGCGTCAGCTCCTTCGGATTCAGCGGGACCAATGCGCATGTTGTGCTGGAAGAGGCTCCGCCTTCATCGATGAAAGAAGCGATCGCGCGCCCGATTCATCTATTTCCCGTTTCCGCGCAAACTGAACCGGCGTTGCGTGAACTGATCGATCGTTACGCGCGCTTTGCCGGAAGCGATTCCGTACCGTTGATTGGCGACCTCTGCGCCTCGGCGGGCGTGGGCCGCGCCCATTTCGAGCGGCGCCGCGCGGCGGCGGTGAGTACGCTCGATGAACTTGGCGCCGTGTTGCGTGAATGGTCCGATGAAGCGCATGTTGATCCCGATGATCTGTGTGATAACGCCGTCGAACCCAAAGTCGCGTTTCTCTTTACCGGTCAGGGAGCACAATTCCCAGGCATGGGGCGTTCGTTGTATGAAACCTCGCCAGTGTTTCAACAGACGCTGAACCGTTGTGCTGATGTGCTGAAGCCGATTCTGAATCATTCTCTGCTTGACATCCTGTTTTCGGATGAATCTCAAAATCTGATCCATCAGACCCAATACACTCAGCCCGCGTTGTTCGCGCTGGAATACGCGCTCGCGTCGCTCTGGCGCTCCTGGGGCGTGAAGCCCGCCGCCGCGTTAGGCCACAGCGTCGGCGAACTGGCCGCCGCCTGTCTGGCGGACGTATTCTCGCTGGAAGACGGATTACAACTCATCGCTGAACGAGCGCACCTGATGCAGTCCATGCCGGAAAGCGGCGCCATGTCGGCGGCGCTGACCGACGCGCAAACCGTGGAAACGGTAATTGAACCCTTCGGCGGCGAAGTCGCCGTCGCGGCGTATAACGGATCGCGCAACGTCGTGATATCAGGACCGGTGGAATCGATCGAGCGCGCCGAAACAGAATTTCAGCGGAAAAACGTCCGAACCGTCCGCCTGCGAGTTTCTCACGCGTTTCATTCACCGATGATGAAGCCGGCGGCTGAATCGTTCGAGCGATTCGCCCGGACGGTAAACCATAACCCGACGCGCTTTCCAATCGCGTCCAATCGAGATGGACGAATCGCCGAAACGTTTGACGCTTCATACTGGGCTGGTCATATTTTGAATCCGGTTCGCTTTACGGATGGTGTACGGACCCTGTTTGAACGAGGGATACGATTCTTTCTCGAAATCGGTCCCCGGCCCGTTCTTATTCAGATGGCCCGCGATGGTGGACGCGATTCATCGAATTCTGTGTGGCTCGCCAGCCTGGCTCCGGGTGAATCCGATTGGTTAAGCATGCTTCGCGCCGCGGGTGAACTTTACAGGCGGGGCGCTGAACTGGATTGGGCCGCGCTGAATGGACCCTATGGAACACGGACGGTTACGCTCCCTCGCTACCCATTTCAGCATAAACGGTACTGGTTCAATACGCGCGATTCAAAACGCGTCGCCTCCATCGGAATCCGCCCAGCCAACGAACATCCGCTGTTGGGGAAGAAATTGCAAACGCCGCTTGATGCGGCTCTGTATGAAAATTCGCTGTCAGTGGAAACCGTTTCATGGCTCGCGGACCATCGCGTCTCCGAACGGATCGTATCTCCCGCCGCCGCGTCGCTTGAAACCGCATTCGCCGCCGCACGGCGCGAGTTTCAAACGGACTCGGTTGTGCTGGAAGACGCTTGTTTCACTCAGCCGGTATTCATTCCGGATGATGCGCCGGTTCGAATGCAATGCGTGGTTAGCCTATCTTCCGATACCGCCCGCACGGTGACGCTCTACAGCGCTGAAGGTGATGAAGAGCCGCAATGGAATCGCCATTTTGAGGCGCGTGCGTTGTTCGCTGATATGGAGGAATATCCTGACTCCGTCCAGTTCGAAGAGATCCGCCGCCGGGTGGTTCAATCCGCTCAGGCAAATGATTTGTACCTGGTCTGGCGTCCGCATGGGATCGAGCACGGGCCAGCCTTCCGCGCGATTCAGCGTGTTTGGACGGCGGATTCAGAAGCGCTCGTCGAACTCACATTACCAGCCTCTTCCGATTGCGGGGGCGTGTATGGCGTTCATCCCGTTTTGCTGGACGCCTGTTTGCAGGCAAGCGCCGCGATCAACCCCGGCGGAGGAGCCAGCCGCTCCTGCCTGCCCGCGCGCGTGCGCCGCGCCTGCTTTATCCGCCCTGTTTTCAGTAGCGCGTGGGGATCTGTCAAAAGAAAAGAAACAAATGGCGCAGCAGGTGAATGGTCGATTGACGCCTTTTTGTTCGACGAAGAAGGCCGACTCGCCGTGTGGCTTGAAGATCTTGTCTTTAAACCGGTGTCAAAAAGCATCACAGGGAAAGAAAACTGGCGCGATTGGCTCTATCACGTCGACTGGATTCCAGCCGGCGCCTCATGCGCTTCGCGAGAAGTGGAGTGGTCGCCGGAGTATGACCGCTTGATAAAACACGAATTGCTTCAGGCGGCGCGAAGCGAATCGCTCAGCCGCTTCGCCATCTTTCACCATTGCCTTGAGACGCTTAGTCTGCGCTTGATTTATGACGCCCTGCGCGTACTTGCCGAACGCGCCGCGCCCGGAGTCTCACTGACTCGCGAGAGCTTGATTGATCAACTGGGCGTTGCCCCCGCGTTTCATCGTCTGGTTGAGACTTGGATTCCCGTTCTGATTGAACACAAACTGCTGATTGAGCGCGATAGCCATCTGAAATTAGCGCCAGCGATGGATGACGGCGGCGCCGCCGCGCGTATCGATGAAGTCCGCCGCGAGTTCCCCGAAGGCGAAGCCGAACTCGGGTTGGTCGAGCGATGCGGATTGAATCTGCTGGATGTGCTGGCAGGGCGTCAGGACCCGCTGCATCTGCTGTTTCCTCAGGGCGACACATCCAGCGTAAGCCGCTTGTACCAGACTTCGCCCGCGTTTTCGTATATGAATGAAACTCTTGGACGTGCGGCGTCAGCGGCTTGGTCGGCGCGTTCGGAAGGAGCTGCCCTTCGGGTGCTGGAAATCGGCGCGGGAACCGGATCAGCGACCGCACACCTGTTGCTTCGTCTGGCGGAACCCGGAACGGAGTACGTATTCACCGACGTATCGCCCTGGTTTCTTTCGTATGCGAAGGATCGTTTCAAAGAATATAATTTCGTCGAATATCGTACTCTTGACGTCGAAAAGCTTCCGGCCGATCAGGGATATAACCCGCATGCGTTCGATGTGGTGATCGCGGCAAATGTGCTGCACGCCACCGCACGGTTGGAAGAGACGCTTGCCCATGTCCGCGAATTGCTGAAACCGGGCGGGATATTATTACTGCTTGAAGTCGGCGCCCCCCAGCGCTGGATCGATATTACGTTCGGATTGACGGAGGGCTGGTGGCGATTTGCCGACGCCCCCCTGCGGACCGAAACGCCTCTGCTTTCTCCAGACCGCTGGAACGAGGTCCTGACGCGGGTTGGATTCGAAGAATGCGGTTGTTTCGTCCCTCCCGGCGTCGATCCCGCCGCTTTGCACCAGCAGCATGTTGTTTATGCAAGGAATCCCCGGTCTATTTCAACTGATGCGGATCATGACGCGCGATGGTTGATTCTCACTGGAAACAATGAAGCCGCTTCTGATCTGATTCGATTCATCGAAGCGCGAGGTGAGCGGTGCGGCTTGCTGTCGATGCATGACGCAGGGTTCTCATCCGACCTGCGAATGTACCTTTCTTCCGACAATCCATTGCACGGTGTGATCGACTTGAGGGGGCTTGAGGCTGATGAAGGCTCTCTGGATGACGCCGCCGCCCGGTTGCTCGAACTGTTTCAGAGTATGCCCGTGGGAGACGCCGGACCCTCGATATATATCGTTACGCAGGGGGCGCAGGCGGTTGATGATTCGCTCGATCTGATTTCAGCGCCTCAGGCCATGTTGTGGGGTATGGCGAGAACCCTGCGGCTTGAGCGCCCCGGCGCGCGTTGCGTCTGCGTTGATCTCGATCCACATGATGAAAACGCGCTGGAAGCGCTTGCCTCTGAGTTGCGTGAATCGGATGGAGAAGATCACGTCGCTTATCGTAAGGGAATGCGCTTCACCGCGCGGTTGACGCCCGGAACGGTTCCCGCTGATCTGGCCACGCCCGAAACGCCCTTCAATCTGACTGTGGGCCATCGGGGCGATCTTGACTCGCTGACGTTAACCCCGCGCCGCCACAACGAACCGGGTGAAGGCGAGGTCGAAATCGAAATCGTAACGGCGGGTTTGAACTTCCGTGACGTGCTCAATGCGCTTGACCTGTATCCCGGTGAACCGGCTCCGCTCGGCGTCGAGTGCGCGGGTGTGATCAAACGCGTGGGACCGGGCGTTTCGCGGCTGCAACCGGGCGATACAGTATCGGCGTTCGCTACCAATTGCTTCGCCGATTCAATCGTCGTGCATAAAACTCTGGTGACGCGCATACCGGCTGGATGGAGCCAGACCGAAGCCGCGTCCGCTCCTGTCGCTTTTCTGACGGCGGAATACGCATTGCTTGAACTCGCCGCTCTCCAACCCGGCGAGCGTGTGTTGATTCATGCCGCCGCTGGAGGAGTCGGGCAGGCGGCGTGTCAGATCGCACGCAATGCGGGAGCTGAGATTTACGCCACCGCTCATCCTTCTAAATGGTCGTTTTTGAGAGAGCAGGGAATCGCGCGCATTTTCAATTCGCGCGACCTGAGTTTCGCTGACGATATTCGCCTCGCCATCGGCGGTGACGGCATCGATGTCGTTCTGAATTCGCTTTCAGGCGACGGCGCCATCAAAAGCGCGTCGCTGTTGAAGCCGAATGGCCGATTCATCGAACTCGGGAAAAACAATTCACTGAATGAAGCCGGATTCCATAATATTCATCCCACCGCGCGGTATTTCACCGTCGATCTGCTCCGCTTGCGCGAAGACAATCCCGCGTATATCCAAACTCTGCTGCAACGAATCACCGAGCGCTGTGAAAGAGGCGAGTATGCGCCTCTGCCGCACCGGGTTTATCCGATAACGAACGCCCGCCGCGCCTTTCGTGCGATGCAACAGGGGCGTCACGTGGGAAAGATCGTGTTCGATCTGTCTACTACACATAAGAAGGATGAAACCGGACGATTCTCCTCCGTCGGATCGTATCTCATTACGGGGGGATGGGGCGGTTTGGGAATCGCGACGGCGCGATGGATGATCGAACACGGCGCGCGGCGCTTTATTCTCATGGGGCGAAGCGAACCGAATGAAGCCGCCAACATGGCGATTCAGCAATGGCGCGACCTGGGCGTCGAAGTCACGCTTGAGCGCGCCGACGTTTCCGATGTAAATGAACTGCGCGCGGTTATTCAACGCGCGGATGGCCGAAACCAGCCGGTGCGCGGCGTAATTCACGCCGCCGGCGTACTGGATGACGGACTGATCGAAGACCTGTCACCCTCACGGATGAGCGCGGTATTGGCCGCCAAGGCGCGCGGAGCTTTGAATCTTCATCGCCTGACAGAAACTCGCGCTCTCGGCGTGTTCATCCTCTATTCGTCCGTCGCTTCGATGCTGGGGTCAGCCGGGCAGGCCAATCACGCCGCAGCCAATGCGGTTCTTGACGCGGTGGCGCTCCACAGGCGCCAGCGGGGTTTGCCCGCGTTAAGCATCTGCTGGGGCGCGTGGAGCGAAATCGGCGCGGCTTCCAGTGCGGATGCGCTGGCTCGTCTTGGGCAGAAGGGTTTAAGCGGAATGCCGCCCGAAGCCTGTCTCTCCACGTTGGATCATCTGCTTCAAAACCATGAGCCTCTGGCGGGCGTATTCGAAATGGATTGGCGGCGTTTTCTGCGCCATGAATATTCTTCGACCTACTTCAGCCGTGTGAATCTTCCGTCTGACAATGCCTCCGAGTCAAAAATCGCTTCAGACGCCACTCGCCGCGCGCCGCTTGCGCCTCAAAGCCGTTCCGCAATGATGGCTGTGGTTCGAGAACAGGTCGCGGCCGTGCTCAATCTCGAATCGCCTGATTCCATCCCCGCTAAAAAAGGATTCTTTGAACTGGGGATGGATTCACTGACTTCGGTCGAGTTGCGCAACCGGCTACAGTCGCTCTGGCGTTGTACGCTGGCTTCAACCGTCGCTTTCGATTACCCGAACGTGGAAGCGCTGGCGGCTCATTTAAGTGAAACGTTATCGACTCGGGAACCAACTGTCGATCCGGCTGAACATAAAGCCGTCGCCCCGGCTCAAACGATAGTTACTATTCCCGCCATTGAGAAAGAAGGCGTTGAACCGATCGCCATCATCGGCATGGGATGCCGTTTCCCGGGCGGCGCCGATTCGCCGGCGGCGTTCTGGGAGTTGCTGAAAGAAGGCCGTGACGCCGTTACGGAAACTCCAGCCGATCGATGGGATGTTGACGCGTTCTACGATCCCGACCCGGACGCGCCCGGCAAGATGTATTCGCGCCACGGCGGTTACGTTGGCCGCCTGAAGGAATTCGACGCGGAATTCTTCGGCGTAACGCCACGCGAAGCGCGCGGGATGGATCCGCAGCATCGCCTTCTGCTTGAAGTTTGCTGGGAGGCGCTTGAAAACGCCGCCGTCTCGCCGGATCGGTTGGAAGGTTCCACCGCAGGCGTTTTCATGGGGCTCAGCAGCGCCGACTACGCGCAGTTGATTCTTCAGCGCGGACGCGGCGCGCTCGACGCTTACTTCGCCACCGGCAACACGCACAGCATGGCGGTGGGCCGCATATCGTATCTGCTGGGATTGCATGGCCCGAATCTCGCGATCGATACCGCCTGCTCATCCTCTCTCGCGGCGGTTCATTTCGCCTGCCAGAACCTGCGTGCTCAGGAATGCGAGATCGCCCTGGCGGGCGGCGTGAATCGCATTCTGACGCCTGATTTCAACATCAATTTCTGCAAGGCGCGTATGTTGTCGCGCACCGGGCGATGCCGTACTTTCGATGACGCCGCCGACGGATTCGTGCGCGGCGAGGGATGCGGCGTCGTTGTGTTAAAACGCCTCTCGGACGCGATGGCTGATGGAGACCGGGTCTGGGCAGTGATTCGCGGTTCCGCGGTGGGGCAGGATGGCCGCACCACCGGTCCCACCGCGCCGAATGGTGTTGCGCAGCGAAAAGTGATTCAACGGGCGTTAAAGCAGGCTGGGCTTGTACCCGCCGCCGTCGATTACGTCGAGGCGCATGGCACAGGCACGACGCTGGGCGATCCGATCGAGCTGGGCGCCTTGGGTGAAGTCTACCGAGAAGACCGCCCCGCCGATCGGCCATTGCTGGTCGGTTCCGTCAAGACCAACATCGGCCATCTGGAAGCAGCGGCGGGAGTCGCTGGCCTTATCAAAACCGTGCTCGCTCTGCGGTATGGTGAGATTCCACGCCACCTTCATTTCGCCCAGCCAAATTCGCACGTTGCATGGAACGAACTTCCCGTTCGAGTCGTCGATCGGTCTGAAGAATGGAGAACGGACGAACGCCCACGCGTCGCGGGAGTCAGTTCATTCGGATTCAGTGGAACCAACGCGCACGTTGTTCTACAGGAGGCTCCACCCGCATCTAGGAACCACACACAATCTGATCCAGGCGTTTATCTCCTTGTGCTTTCTGCGCGTTCCAATGAAGCATTACGAAATCTGGCGTCGAACTACGCGTCCTTCTTCCATGAACACCCGGACGTATCGGCTGGCACCGTCTGTTACACAGCCCAAACCGGCCGCGCTCATTTTGAAAAACGCCTGGCTGTGATCGCATGTAATGCCGCTGAATTTAATTCTCATTTGCGTGAATGGCTTTCGAAGGGCTGCGCTGATGGCTGTTATCAGGGCGAGTTGAGGAGAGGCGCCGATTCAAGCGCAGGAGTTGCATCCATTCCCAAGCTGGTGAAGACGCGCAATAGCGGCGGGGAATGGATATCCGTGCTGAAAGAAGCGGCGCGTTTGTATACGTCAGGTTGTAACGTGGATTGGAATGAATTCAATCGTGGCTTTCAATACGAAAAGATTGAGATCCCCACCTATCCATTTCAACGCCGGACATACTGGCTCGATCCAGAAGCGGTTGCCCCACTGACCTCTATTCAATCTTCACCGAATCAGCCCGATGAACCCGGCGACATCGATGATTGGTTCTATGAAGAGCAATGGGACAAGTTGGAAAAACCGTTGCCCGCATCGCACAACCCGATTCCATTCGATTGTCTGGAGTCGCTTCAGCAAGACGGCATAAGCAACCCGCGATCATCGTCCGGCGATGAAAAAGCGTTGTCTGAACTGGAAGAATTGAGTACGCGCTATATCATTCGCGCGATGCAAACAATCATTGAGGCTGAATCCAGTCACCTGATCGCAAAAACTCCCGATTCACGTTGGGGTGTTCTCCCTGAATACGAAATTCTGTTCGGACGGTTTGCCGAAATTCTTCTCGAAGATGGCGTATGGGATACCAATGATCATGCCTGTCGCGCCGTTCGTGTCGAGAGGCAATCGTGTGATGAGTTCGCCGAAGCGTTTTTGCGCCGTCATCCCGGCTGGACTGAAGAACTGAGACTCGTTCGACGGTGTGGTGAGCGCCTGGCGGATGTCTTGCGCGGAGAAGCCGATCCCCTGCCACTTCTCTTTCCTGAAGGCGATGTATCGTCTCAACGGATTTATGAAAATTCCACAGCGGCTCTCGCGGCTAACGCTCGTCTCGCCGAGGCGGTCAATTCGATCGTTCGTTCGCTGGGCGAATCGAGCCGCCTGCGCGTGTTTGAAGCCGGCGCTGGAACCGGTGGATCGACGGCGTGCCTCGCACCGATTCTGTCCGGCCATTGTGAAGAATACTGCTTTACCGACCTGTCGCCCGTGTTTCTTGACAATGCCCGGCGGCGTTTCGCTCGATATGAATTTTTTTCATACCGCCTGTTCGATCTCGAAAAGATCCCTGCCGCGCAAGGCCTGAACGAAGGCCATTACGATCTTGTGATCGCCGCCAATGCGGTTCACGCAACGCGAGACGTTCGGCGTTCTCTTGATGGATTGAAGCGCCTGCTCGCGCCCGGCGGAGTTTTAATACTTCTGGAAGTAATTCAACCCCAGCGATGGCTTGATGTGACCTTTGGTCTCATTGACGGCTGGAGGCGATTTAACGATTTTCGCGTTGGCGCGTCTCATCCGTTGCTTTCCGTCAGCCAGTGGAGGCAATGCCTTACGCAAACCGGTTTTTCAGAAACGGTTGCGTTGGAAGCCGGCGCCGGTGAAACCCCTTCGCTGAGACAAGCCGTCATTTTTTCTCAAGCGCCCGTGCGAAGCGCGAGTCCAGGCGTTTGGGTTGTATTTACTGATTCGTCGAACGTGAGTGACGCTATTGTGGATGAGCTGCGCCGGAGGAAATTAAACGCCGTCACTGTACGGCCTGGCGGCTCGTTTCAGTGCGTTTCAAGCGATGAATTTTTACTGCGGACCGACTGTATCAGCGATTACAGCCTATTGTGGAACGCTCTCTCAAAATATGATTCCATCTGCGCCGTCAACGCTCTTCCTCTCTCGCATTCAAAACAAAACGAAGATATGGATCATTCTCTTGTTGATGATGCAAACGCCTCGCTCATTGCGTCAATGCGGCTGCTTCAATCGATGCGAGAACTCCCCAATACAACAGAATCCCGCGTATGGATAATTACAGCGGGAGCCATTAGTCTTCCGCAGGATAGAGAGTTTTCATTACGATCGGCGCCATTATGGGGTTTTGGCCGCGCCGCCGCGCTTGAAGATTGCGTCCACTGGGGCGGGATGATCGACCTGCCTATGGAAAAAATGGATGAGTCCGTTTCATCCTTGATCGATTGTCTGCTGTCGCCCGGCGATGACCGGCAAATCGCGTTGAGGGACGGCGCATGCTTCGCTCCCCGATTACGCCGCATGCGCGTTGAGAGACGAAACGGCGATCATCAACTAAAGCCGGACGGATGGACCCTCATCACCGGTGGATTCGGCCATTTGGGTAGCGCACTGGCCCGGCGCCTGGTTCAAAACGGTGCACGCCGTCTGCTTCTCGTTGGTCGGCGCGGCGCCGTCACGCCAGAATCCCGGGCCTTGCTGGATGAATTGCGCAATCAGGGCGCCACGCTTCAGGAATGGAAGGCGGACGTCTCTCAACCTGAATGTGTAAATGAGATGCTTGAGTGGATTCAAACATCCGGCGTACCGCTCACTGCTGTCTATCACGCCGCTGGCGCGGGCGCCGCAAAACCGCTCCATGAATTGAACAATGATGATGTCCGTCTTGAGATGCGATCCAAGGCCGCCGCCGCGTGGCTTCTCCATCAGAAAACGATGGATTCGCCATTGCGAACATTCGTGTGTTTCTCGTCCGCCAGCGCGGCGTGGGGGGCGGCGGGGCAAACGCACTACGCCGCCGCCAATCGTTTTCTTGATGTTCTTTGCCGATTGCGGGCGTCGCAAAACCGGTCCGCTCTGAGCGTCAACTGGGGGTTGTGGCGAGGCGGCGGCATGGTGGGCGGCGAGTACCAGACCTGGCTGGAAAAGATCGGCATGAAACCAATGCCGTTGCAGGCGGGGCTCAATGCGCTTGACCGTCTGGAACAAGCGAACGCCGTCAACGCCATCGTCGCCGATATGGATTGGTATCGCTTCAGGGAAGTGTACGAACCGCGCGGCGGGCGAAGTTATCTCTCTGGTCTGGATGTGAAATCGGAATCCACTACTTCGACTGACGAACGGCCGCGCGATCGCGCTGAGGCGGCTTCATCCGTCAAAAAACCCTCACGTGTGGAAGACTGGTTGGTCGCGTTGCAAGCCGAGTTCGCCCGATTGATCGAATCGCCCGATCCAGCGCGTATCGATCCATACAGGGGCTTTTTCGATTTGGGTATGGATTCTCTCATGGCGGTTGAATTCAAAAACCGGCTGCAATCCCGCTTTCAGGTTCAATTGCCCGCGACGCTGGCCTTTGATTACCCCGACATCGCCAGTCTGGCCGAGTTTATGCACTCGATGAACGCCCCCGGCGAAGAGACAGCTGCGCCGATGGAACCGCGTAACGGAAAACAACATGAAACCCCGGCGCCAACTGGTGACGTGGAGGATTCCATCGCGGAGGGATTGGCGAAATTAACACAACTGCTGGGTGAATCCGAATGACGGACGCGACCGCCAATCAGAAGATACTCGCCGCGTTGAATGAAGCGGCTGCCCGGCTCGAAGCCAGCGAGCGCGAAAAGCGTGAGCCGATCGCTATTGTTGGAATCGGGTGCCGCTTTCCCGGAGGCGCCAACGATCCCGAATCGTTCTGGCGCCTTTTGCATGAAGGCCACGACGCGATTGTTCCCACGCCTCCCGATCGATGGAACCTCGATACACTGTTTGATGAAGATCCTGACGCGCCCGGTAAACTGTATATTCGAGAGGCGGGTTTCATTGATGGCGTCGACCGGTTCGACCCCACCGTGTTTGGAATCTCTCCGCGTGAAGCGTCCGCGATGGACCCGCAGCAACGCCTGCTGCTGGAGACCGCGTGGCACGCGCTTGAAGACGCCGCGCCCGATTGGGACGCGCTCCGCCGGGGTGCGGTTGGAGTGTTTATCGGCGCCACCAACGTCGATTACGCTCGGTTGCTGACGCCGGAGGGCGACGTCAGCGGCGTTGAAACCTATTACCTGACTGGAACCACGCTCAACAGCATCGCGGGGCGGCTTGCGTTCGTTCTTGGATTGCAGGGGCCCTGCATGGCGATCGATACCGCGTGCTCATCGTCGCTGACCGCGATTCATCTGGCGTGTCAGAGCCTGCGTTTGCGCGAATGCGAATCGGCGCTGGCGGGCGGCGTGAACCTGTTGCTCAGCCCCGAAACCACCATCGGCGCCTGTAAGGCCGGCATGCTGGCCAAAGATGGACGATGCAAGACGTTCGACGCGGCGGCGGATGGCTTTGGCCGAGGCGAAGGATGCGGCGTGATCGTGTTAAAGCGGTTGTCCGACGCGTGCAACGATCGAGATCGCGTATACGCCGTCATCGCGGGATCCGCCGTCAATCAGGATGGCGCCAGTGGAGGCTTCACCGTTCCGAACGGACCCGCCCAGCGATCGCTGATACAGACCGCGTTAGCAAAGGCGCGGCTCAAACCCCATGAAATCGATTACGTTGAAGCGCATGGAACAGGTACCTCGCTGGGCGATCCGATCGAAGTCTCCGCGTTGGGCGAAGTCTTCAGTGAAAACCGATCCAGCGAAAATCCGCTCCGGATTGGCTCCGTCAAAACCAACATCGGCCATCTTGAGTCCGCCGCGGGAATCGCCTCGATCATTAAAATGGCCCTGTCGTTTTCACATGAAGAGATCCCGGCGACGATCCATTTCAATCAACCCAATCCACATATCGCCTGGGATCGATGGCCCGTTCAGGTCGCTTCATCGCCGACCTCATGGAAACCGTCTGAAAAACGCCGGGCGGCGGGCGTCAGCGCCTTTGGCGCCAGCGGCTCGAACGCCCACGTGATTCTCAGCGATCCGCCGCAATCCGAGCCGGAAAAATCAGAGTCGAAGTCGCCTCAAACCAGCCTTTTAACGCTATCCGCAAAATCGCCGGAGGCGTTGCGTGAATTGGCGGATCGTTACGCCTCATTTCTCAAGTCGGCCTCGCCTTTATACCTTCATGCGATTTGCCAAACGGCGAATCGCGGCCGCGCTCGCTTCTCCCATCGCCTTGCGTTGACCGCGTCCGATTCGGAAAAAGCCGCTGCTGCGTTGAGAGATTTCGCTCAGCGAGGCGAAGCAGCGCATCACCAGGTTCTCGATTCTTCTCGCTCGCCGAAAATCGCATTTTTGTTCACCGGTCAGGGAGCGCAATACAGCGGAATGGGCGAAGAGTTATATCGCGCCGCGCCCGCGTTTCGTGAAGCGCTGGATCAATGCGCTGACTATTTTCGCGCCGAGGGAGGCGGCGAATTGACGCCGCTGCTTTTTGACGTCTCGTTCGCCGATCGCCTGAATCGCACCGATTCAACCCAGCCCGCGCTGTTCGCGCTGGAATACGCTCTTGCTTCAATGTGGCGTGAATGGGGAATCGTTCCGTCAGCCGCCGCCGGTCACAGCATCGGCGAATACGCCGCCGCCTGCGTGACGGGCGTGATGCGGCCCGATGAGGCGATGCGGTTGGCGGTGCGGCGTGGCCGTCTGATGAACGGCGCGCCCTCCGGCGGCGTCATGGCGGCCGTTTTCGCCGATGAAAACCGGGTATTGACCGCATTAAAGCCGTATGAATCCAGAGCGTCGCTCGCCGCGGTCAACGGGCCCGGGCAATGCGTCGTTTCGGGCGAGGCGGATTCCATTGAATCGATTCTGGCCTCGATGCCCGATGTGAAACATCAGAAACTGAACGTGTCTCAAGCGTTTCATTCGCCGATGATGGATTCCATTCTTCCTGAATTCCGTTACGCGCTGGAAAGCGCGGCTCTTTCCGCGCCCCGGATCGACTTCGTTTCGACTCTGTCGGGTGAACTGGCGGATGAACGGATTCAGTCTCCGGCGTATTGGGCCGATCAGATCCGCAACCCTGTACGGTTTTATCCGGCGTTGCGTGAATTATACGCGCGGGGCTTCCGCGTCTTCGTGGAGATCGGCCCCCGGCCTGTACTAAGCAGCCTCGGTATGCAAGCCGGACTGGAGGGCGCTCTCTTCCTGCCTTCGATCCAACCCGGACAGAGCGAGTGGAAGCGCGTGATGGAGACCCTCGCCGAGCTGTTTGTGCACGGCGCGGCGCCTGACTGGAAATCCGTTTACCGTTCGTATCCCGCCCGAAAAGCCGCTTTGCCCGGTTATCCGTTTCAACGCAGGCGATTCTGGGTCGATTCATCGGTACGGTCTCGCCCTGGCGTCGAACCCGGCGGGCGCCGTGCCGGTGAGCATCCGTTGTTAGGCCGCCACCTCGCGTCTCCGCTCCCGCATCGAATCCATGAATCGATCTGGAGCGGGGACCAGACGCCGTTTTTGAACGATCATCGCGTGTTCGGGCGCCCGATAGCACCCGCTTCGGCGTTGATCGAGATGGCGCTTTCAGCCACGGCGTCTGAAAACGGCTCCGGTTCGATCGAATTACGCGATGTGCGGTACCTCCGTCCCCTGATCGTCGAGGAAGCGCCTCGCCGCGTGCAATGCGTGTTGGAACCCGCCGGTGACGCGTCCCGCTTTACGTTTCGCATCTTCAGCGCACCGGCTTCGGAAGAGCGCGCCGAGTGGACGTTGCACTGCGAAGGCAAGGTCGTTCTGTGTGATACCGAACCAATGCCGCTGATGGATGTCAAAGAGATTCAAAATCGGTGTATTCGCAGGTTGGATCTGACGCGTTTCTATAAAGATTTTCAGAATCGCGGCGTGGAGTATGGAGAGCCGTTTCGATGTTTGCGTGAATTAACCTGCAATGAGAATGAGGCGCTTGGCCACGTATCGCTTCCCAGTGGCGCTGAGGCGTGTTACAGCATCCATCCTGCGCTTCTTGATGGCTGCACCCAGACGATGGGCGTCTGGTTGTCTGATCCTGAAACCGTTTATCTGCAGAGCGGATTTGACCGCCTTGTATGGCGGCGCGCTTCGGAGCCGGCGGGTTCTGTCTGCTTGAGCCATGCGCACCGGCGTATCGCTGATCCGAAGCGAATCGAAGTGGATGTCCATATCGCATCGGCTTCGGGGGAGCCGATCATGGCAATCGAGGGATTGCGCGTTGAACCAATATCCCGCCAGTCGGTACAGAGAGAAAACGTTGCGATTGAAGCTCGTCTCTATTGTATTGAGTGGGAAGAAATCGGCGCCTTGCCCGATATTGTAAAAAACGCCGATCTGGATTTAACAACGATTGAAAGTGATTTTACGTCATTTATAGCCAATGAATCACCTGAAGCGGGTGATTACAGAGCTTTACTACATGAGATGGAATCTCTCTCAGCCGCATACGCCGCCGAAGCGCTCCAGAAACTCCTTGATACAGCGTGGGCGTCTGGGCGAATAATCGATCTGGAGGCTTGGGCTGAAAAGCAATCCGCTCCGGCTCATGTTCGCCTGTTAATCCGCCGGATGGTATCCATGCTCACGGAAGACGGCGTGTTGCGGGCCGATGACGATGAGATACGAATCGCCGAACCGCCGCGGAACCGTGATCTTCGCATGTGGGTTGAGTCTCTGCTTGAAGCGTATCCATTCGCGTCATCCGAGCTGACCATGCTCCAACGTTGCGGCGAGCGGCTCGCGAGCGTTCTTGGCGGCGTTTGTGATCCATTAACGCTTTTGTTTCCTCCAGATGAAAACAGCGTTTCGGTCGAAACGCTGTACCGCGATACGCCGGGTGGAAGCCTGATGAATCGGTTGACGGCTTTTGCGCTGGAACGCGCCGCGAAGGGAAGCTCATCAAGACCAGTGCGAATTCTCGAAATCGGCGGCGGAACCGGATGCGTTACATCAGAAGTTTTGCCCCGGCTGCGGATGCGGGAGGTGGAGTATGTCTTCACCGATGTTTCGTCATGGTTCACCGAACGCGCCCGGGAGCGATTCGCCGCGTATCCCTTCGTTGAGTATCGCCTGTTCAACATCGACCATGCGCCCGAAGAACAGGGATTCAGCGAAGATCGTTTTGACTTCATTCTCGCCGCAAACGTTCTGCATGTCGCGGCGGACGTCAACCGGACAATGCAAAATCTGCGCCGCCTGTTGAAGCCGCACGGCGCCCTCGTAATGATGGAAGCGGCTCGGCCATTACGCTGGGTCGATCTTATTTTTGGACTGACGGAAGGCTGGTGGCGTTTCGCTGAAGGTGGCGCGGCGCGTGAACATCCACTGCTCAATCATGACGCATGGCGTGAAGCCTTGAATGCGGCTGGTTTCGAATCGGCGCTTTGTTTTTCACCTGGGCGCGGCGATGTGGATTTGCTCTCACAACAGAGCGTCATCGTTTCATTGTCTGGCGCGTCAAGCGGCGCAATAAAGACCGAATCGCTTTGGATCGTTTTTGAAGACCGGCGCGGCCTGTCGCGGCGCTTCGCTGATGACGCCGCCTTGCGTGGAGAACGGTGTGTTTTCGTCAAAACGGGCGACGAGTATATCTCTGGAGACGACGGCGTTATTTGCATCAATCCAGCCGTTCAGGAACACTTTACCCGCCTTCTGGATCTACTCGTTGTACGAAATGATGAGCGTTTCGGAATCCTGTACGGCTGGGGCCTCGATGCGAGAGTCGATGAGTCCGATGAAGCGGTTGATTTGCGAGATGCAATCCAACAAAGCGCGGGCGGTGCGCTTCATCTGATTCAGGCGCTGATTGAAAAAGCTCCGCATCCTCACATGATGCTCGTACCAGCTGACATCTGCGAACCCGCGCAGGCTCCATTGTGGGGAGTCGTCAAAACCACAATGCTCGAACATCCTGAACTCAACCCGCGTTGGGTGAGTCTGGATGGAATATCGGACGAAGATTTGGGCGCGCGGCGTCTCATCGCCGAAGCCCGAGAGTATGTCCGGCATGATGAGCGGGAAGTCACGTGGCGAAATGAACGCCGTCTGGGCAGGCGCATCGCTCGGTATGAAGCCGAAAACGCGGTTGAAGTAAATCATATCCGCTCGGACGCCGCGTATCTTATTACCGGCGGCCTTGGCGATATTGGACTTCTTACCGCTCGTTGGCTGATTGACCGGGGCGCGGGATACATCGCGTTGTGCGGGCGGAGCGAACCCACAGGCGAACGCCTGCATGCGCTGGAGCGTCTTCTCAAAAACGCACGCGTCGAGTTTATCCAGACCGATGTCACTGATGCAGAATCCGTAAGCCGAATGCTGAAACGTCTCCATACGGAAGCGCCGCCGTTGCGCGGCGTGATCCACGCGGCGGGCGTGTTCGATGACCGCCTGCTCGCCGATCACGAATGGCGGTTATTCGAGGATGTGCTCGCTCCCAAGACGATGGGCGCCTGGAATCTTCACCGCCTTACGCAAGAGCAAGGTGAATCCCTGGATTTCTTTATCCTGTTTTCATCGGTTTCATCAATGCTGGGTTCGGCGGGCATGGCCAATTACGTCGCCGCTAACGCCTTTCTGGATGAACTCGCCCGGTATCGTCATCGATTGGGGATGCCCGCGCTTTCCGTCAATTGGGGGCTTTGGCATGGAACAGGTATGGCGGTGGCGGTTGGCGAACGCCGCGATCGCCAATACAAAACATCCGGCTTGATCCCTATGCCGCCTGAGGAATGCCTCAAACGTCTCGATCAATGTCTTTTTTCTCCCCTGCCGCAACTCGCCGTGGCGGCGATTGACTGGAAGGCGGCTCTTGCCTCGTATCCGCCGGGGCGCGTCCCCTCGTTCTATCGTAGAGTCGAGCCCCAAACGGTGGCTACACCCATCCCCGCAAAAGATGGCATTCTTGATAGATTGGCGTCCGCGCATGCAGCCGACGCACGTCAGCTTATGCTCGACCATGTGCGCGGTCATGTCGCATCGGTGTTGGGAATGGAATCGTTGGAGATGGTGGGTTTGGAGCAGGGGTTCATGGACATGGGGATGGATTCGCTCACGTCGCTTGAATTGCGCAACCGTTTGCAATCAAGCCTGCGCAGATCGCTATCATCTACCATTGCGTTTAAATTTCCATCCGTGACCGCACTGACGGACTATTTGGTAAGGGATGATACGTCATTCGAATCTCCCGATTCGCCTCAAGTTGAGGCGATGAATAAAGATCAAGAAGAAACTGAGAAACTCGCAGAAGTTTCGGAAGATGATATGCAAATTCTATTACAAAAAAAGTTGGAATCACTGGAGTGAATTAGGAGAAGATGACCTTTGTTGGAGTTCAGATAGATTTACGTCCATATATAAATGAAGTTATTGATTTTCATTGACATCTACGAAAAAGGTAATTAGAATCCATGTGCATGTTTTGAAGTTTTGATTTTCTTGTAATAAATTGAAATACTTGATTTTGTGCCCTTTCGTTTCATGAAATTTCGTAATTGAGTGAGTTTAACGGATTGTGATTATATGCCTGAATAAATTTTTTTATTTGAGTTTCATGAAACCGGAGTCTTTCGATAATTCCAGACTCGAATTGGAGAATCGACCTCCAGAATTGCTGGTTTTTTGTTGTAAAAAAATTGCTTTTTTGCTTGATCCTGCTCGGGATCGTTTAATGACGAATTTCATAAAGCCCACAAAAAAAATAACTTGCATGATGGTTCCTCATAAAACCTTTACCGCAGGGTCTTTGAATGACAAAAGGCTTTCATGTTTGGTTTTGGTGGAGTCACTTCGTTCCAACGGTTTCGTTTATCACTTCAATGAGATGCGGTATTGATAAACTGGACAATTGCAAACGGCATCATGGTTTACGCGTAAAACTGGTCACTCGGATAATTGGATTGTAAAGGGCGCCATGATGTCGTCTTCCCGGCAAGATTCATCCGCCGATCTGCTCAAGCGGGCGTATCAGGCGATTGAAACCCTGCAACAACGGTTGGATCGGGCGAATGAATCGCTTACCGAGCCGGTTGCGGTCATCGGAGCCGCGTGCCGTTTTCCTGGTTCGGTTGATTGTCTTGATTCGTATTGGCGTTTTCTGAAAGACGGAGTTGACGCGATCGATGAAGTGCCCGCCGATCGCTGGGATATAAACGCATTTTATGATTCCGACCCCGCCGCAACCGGCCGCGTGTACTGCCGTCAAGGCGGCTATCTGCGTGAAATCGACCGATTCGACGCGGAATTTTTCGGCGTCGCCCCCCGCGAAGCCAAGTGTATGGACCCCCAGCATCGTTTGTTGCTGGAGGTTGCGTGGGAGGCTCTCGAAAACGCAGGCGCCACCGATCTCAGGCAAACGCCCACCGGCGTGTTCATGGGAATCTGCCAGAACGATTACGGCCAGTTTCAACTTCATTCCGGCGCGTATGACAAAATCAGCCAGTATGACGGGCAGGGCAACGCCCTCTGTTTCGCCTCCGGGCGTCTATCGTACTTTCTTGGCGTACAGGGCCCCAGCCTGATCATTGACACCGCCTGTTCGTCCTCGCTGGTCGCGGCGCACCTCGCCTGTCTCAGCCTTCGTCTGGATGAATGCCGGGTGGCGCTGGCGGGCGGCGTACAACTTTCACTTTCTCCCGATACCAGCGTTTTTCTCTCTCGCGCCCGAGCGCTGGCTCCGGATGGCCGATGCAAAACATTTGACGCCTCCGCCGATGGCTTCAGCCGGGGCGAGGGCTGCGGCGTTGTTGTGTTAAAACGCCTGAGTCACGCGCTGGAAGACGGCGACGCAATTCTAGGCTTACTGGCCGGGTCTGCGGTGAATCACGACGGACCCAGCAGCGGGCTCACGGTTCCCAATGGGCGGGCGCAGGAAGCGTTGATCCGCCGCGCGCTGCAAAACGCCCGTGTTCAGCCCAATGAAGTGGGGTATATCGAGGCGCATGGCACGGGAACTTCCTTAGGCGACCCGATTGAAGTCGAAGCCCTGGGGGCTGTATTTAACACCGCTCGGAACACGCCGTTGTTGATCGGATCGGTTAAAACGAATTTTGGCCACCTTGAAGCCGCGTCCGGTATGGCGGGATTGATGAAGGCGTTGCTGGTCCTGCGCGAAGGATTTATACCGCCACATCTGCATTTTACGACGCCCACGCCTCACGTTCCGTGGGATCGCCTCCCGATTCAGGTCGCGGCTGATGGCCGTGAATGGCCTGGCGCACAAACTCCACGCACTGCGGGCGTCAGTTCGTTTGGATTCAGTGGAACCAACTGCCACGTAGTCGTGAAAGAAGCGCCTCCCGTTCAATCGGCTCAGAATACGGTTGACCGGCCTCTTCATCTTCTGGCTCTCTCGGCGAAATCGCCGCGGGCTTTGCGCCAGCTGGCGCAACGATACGCCACTTACTGCCGTCAAACGGATTCCGATATCGCGGATATCGCCTATAGCGCTTCGGCGGGGCGTTTACATTTCACTTACCGGCTCGCGTTGACCGTTCAATCATCCAGCGAAGCCGCCAGCCGGTTGGAGGCGTTCGTCCGCGACGAACCTGACAATGAGCGTTTTGCCGGCGAGCCCTTCGATCCGCCGCGCACCGCATTCGTCTTTCCCTCAATGGATGAATCACGCCCACGCTTGGGAGAAGCGTTATTGCGGACGTCACCTCAATTTCGGCGCGCCGTTGATCGCTGCCGGGAGACGATTCAAGCCATTCTCGGCGTGGAGAAGATCGACTGGACGAATGATTCGCGCCGATCGCGTCTGATAAACGAGTTCGTGTTCCAGAACGCCTTGGCCGATGTAATGCGATCGTGGGGGGTGTCGCCCGCTCTTGTTATTGGCGATGGAATCGGCGAATTCACCGCCGCCCGCGTCGTAGGCGTGTTTACCTTGCAGGACGCCGCCGCGCTATTGCTGCACGCAATCGAAAAAGAAAACGGCTCATCTGATTGGCATTCTCGCTTGCCAGAGTCGTTTGAAAAACCAAAAATTCCTTTCCTGCTCGTGCGCGACGGCGAGAGGCCGCTTGATGAAACGAGCCGCAGGGCGTTCTGGTTGAATCGCTCGATTCATGCCTCAAACACAGGTTTGGATTTCAATGTCTTGGCAGACAGAAAAATCAACCTGGCGTTGTATTCAGGATTTGCGCCCTCAGTGAATGTTTCTGATGATATTCCGCGAACGGTTGCGTTTATCCGTCCAGACTGCGATGAATGGCGCGGCGTTCTTGAGGCGCTCGCGTTGTTTTACGTGTCTGGCGGCGCCCTCGACTGGAAAACTTTTGATGGCGATTACGCCCGGCGGCGCCTGGTGTTGCCCAACTACCCGTTTCAGCGGGAGCGCTATTGGCTCGACGACCAACGCACACGTCTTCTGGCGAGCGTGACGAATGAAAAAACGCGGCCCTTGCATCCCTTGCTTCACCGTCGAATCTCATCATCTGAACCCGGCGCTGTATTTGAATCGCGTTTCGCACCGGGCTCATCGCTCCTGCTGGAGCAACATCGCGTTGGAGGGCGTAAAATCTGGCCCGCCGCCGCGCTGCTGGAAAGTGCGTGCGCGGCCGGTCGAATCGCGTTGAATCGTTCGGCGATTGAACTGACCGAGGTCAAATTAAAGAGGCCGGTCGCATGGGCTGACGATGAAACGCTGTTGACGAAAATCGTACTGACTCCGGATGATGAAAAAACTTACTTGTTCCAATTTTTCAGCGGGACTCATCTTTCATCCGAGCCAGCTCCTGACCCGCTGGATTGGACGCTTCATGTCACGGGGCATATACAGGCTCTGACCGGTGAAGCGCCACGTGTGAAACGGGAAGACGCCTTTGCTCAAGTTGAGCCCGAAACGTCTCCTGATTCCGTTTATGCGCGTTTCGAGTCGCTGGGGCTGAGCCACGGCCCAGCGTATCGCTTGCTGAAACAGTTGAAAGTGCGCGGCGGCGCCGTGTACGCCCGCGTTGAGCGGGAAGCGGCTAATGAGATCGAAAATGGTTATGGCGCCGATCCTGCCATGCTCGACGCTTGTTTTCAGTCGCTGTTCGCCTCCGAAGCCGCCATTGCTGAACGCTCGTTATTTCTACCCAATCGCATAGCCAGATTCCGTCAATACGCTCCTGTGTCTGACCGTATTGAGTGTTCGAGTCAGATCAACGCTCATGGCGATAATGCGATGACCGCTGAACTGAACCTGTTCGACGAATCGGGAGCCGTTCTGATTCAGATCGAAGGATTTTCCGCGAAGCGGGTGCGTCCCGGCGCGTTTGACAAACAGCGCGATGTTTCGCTCACCGATTCTCTATTGGAAGTGAAATGGATTGAGCGCCCGTCAGTGAACCTACCTGAACCGTGGACCGATGATCGTCCCTGGTTGATCTTCATGGGAGAAGATCATCTCAGTTCAAGAATGGCCGAATGGCTAACCGCGCATGGCAAACGATGTATCCAGATTCAATCCGGCCTCGAGTTCCGTTGCATTCAGCCCGATAAATATGAATTAAATCCAGTTGAGCCGGACCATTTCAAGCGTCTTTTGAGTGATATCAAACAAGTTGGCGCATCCACAGGATTGAACGCACTGGTTCTCTGGACGCTTGATAACTTCAACCACGATCCAGAGCGGGCGGAACGTCTCATGGGCGCGGGAACGCTTCATCTTGCGCAGGCGATTCTGACCGCCGTCAATTCGAGCGAATCGCGTCTCTGGTTCGTAACCAGGGGTGTTCATTTCATCGAAGGCGATTCTGCGGTGGAGCTGAATCCCGCTCCAGCCATGATATGGGGCTTCGCTCGTACGGTGTTGAACGAATCTCCCGAGTTGTTCTGCGCTTGCGTCGATCTGGCGGCGGAGGATGGCTGGGATGAAGCCTCCGCTCTGGGCGCCGAACTGGCGAATCCAACCGTTGAACGTCAGATCGCTTTGCGCCCGCAAGCGCGCTACGCCGCCCGTCTGGCGCCTCTCTATCTGCCTGAATCGTCTGAACCCGCGCGCTTCGAACAGATCCGTCTCGTTGAATACGGAACGTTTGAAAATCTGCACATCCAATCCCTTGAGAGAAAAACGCCTGGTCCAGATGAAGTGGAGATCGAAGTCCAAGCCGCTTCCATTAATTTCAAAGACGTCCTCTATACGCTGGGTTCGTTTCAGGATGAGCTTCGCCGATGGGGGTACGCGACAGCCAAAGACGTTCCACTTGGATTTGAATGCGCGGGACGGATCGCTTCAATCGGGCCGAACGATACCGGTTTACAGGAAGGCGACGAAGTTGTGGCCTTTCTCACCCCCGGCTGCTTTGGCCATTTTGTCGTAGTTCCAGCGTCTCACGTGATCCTCAAACCTGCAACGATGTCATTCGCAGACGCGGCGTGCGCGCCCATCGCGTTCCTGACGGCGTTTTACTCGTTACAGCGGCTGGCCCGGCTTAAGCCCGGTGAACGAGTTCTTATTCACGCGGCGGCGGGCGGCGTTGGGCAGGCGGCTTTGCAGGTCGCCCGTCTCGCTGGAGCGCAAATCTTCGCCACAGCCAGCCGCGCCAAGTGGGATTTTCTCCGCGAGCAGGGCGTCGAACGCATTTACGATTCGCGCACGCTCGAATTCGCCGAACAGATCCGCGCCGACGCAGAGGGGCGGGGAATCGATGTGGTACTGAATTGTCTCAGTGGAGAAGCGATCGATCGAGGCGTATCGTTGCTCGCTGAAAACGGTCGATTTATCGAACTGGGCAGAAGCGGCGTATGGAGCGTGGATCGTTTTCAATCAGAACGGCCCGGTGGCTCGTATCACATCGTCGATCTCGCTGTGATCGATCGCGAACAACCCGCCTTGATACGCGAACTGATGGAAGAGATTTTTCACTTGTTCGATCAAGGCGATCTGGCTCCGCTCCCTCGTACAACATATCCATACCGGCGGGCTGAAGAGGCGTTTCGCACAATCGCGCGGGCGCGGCATATCGGCAAGGTTGCGCTCGAATTTGCTCCCCCCGAACAAGCCTTCACCGTTCATCCAGACGCGGCGTATCTCATTACCGGCGGTCTGGGCGGCCTCGGTTTACAGGCCGCTGGCTGGCTGATTGAACATGGCGCCGGAAAGATCGTGCTGGCGTCGCGCCGCGATCCTGATTCGGAAACGGAACGGGAACTGAATCGCCTGCGTTCCAGCGGCGCCCGCGTCGACGCTGTGGCGTGCGATGTTTCTCTTGAAGAAGACGTCCAGTGGTTGTTCGACCGTTTCGATTCGGCGGGCGCCCCGCTGCGTGGAATCATTCACGCCGCGGGTGTGGTGAACGACGCCGCATTGTTGAATTCAGAATGGCCGCGATTTGAATCCGTTCTGCGG
This sequence comes from bacterium, assembly GCA_016125385.1. Classification (GTDB taxonomy): domain Bacteria; phylum Hinthialibacterota; class Hinthialibacteria; order Hinthialibacterales; family Hinthialibacteraceae; genus WGLV01. The sequence goes on along the minus strand of WGLV01000050.1, from coordinate 34,654 downwards.
CCCAAGTTGCGCGGCGCGATCAATCTTCATCATGGGTCGCTTGCGTGTCCGCTCGATTTCTTCATCTGTTTTTCATCGTTCGCGTCGGTTTATGGTTCACCGGGGCAATCGGCTTACGCCGCCGCCAACGCTACGCTTGATGCCTTGTGCCATTGGCGGCGCGCCCACGGATTACCGGCATTAAGCGTAAACTGGGGGCCCTTTGATGAAGCGGGTATGGCCGCTCGGCTGAATGATGAATCCAAACGCCGCATGCGTGAACGCGGCGTCCGCTTTCATTCCATACGCGAAGGGTGGGAAACGCTCGAATCATTGCTGGCTCATCCTGTCGCACAGGCGGCGGCTGTTTCCATCGACTGGCCAAAACTCCTGACTCCACAAAATCGCGGGAATCCGTTTTTTGAGGCATTCACGGCTATTCCAACCTCTGTGAACGCCTCGCCGTTCGTTCAGCAGGTAGTCGAAGCGCCGCCCGAGTCGCGGCGCGCGCTGGTTCATGAACATGTTATGGGTCAGGTGTCCGTGGTGCTTGATTTGAATCCCGCTAAACCGGTCGATCCCCGTCATGGATTTTTCGATCTCGGCATGGATTCACTCACAGCGGTGGAACTGACCAACCGATTGAAAAAATCGACAGGCGTTGGGTTGCCATCAACCCTGGCGTTTGACCATGCTACGCCCGAAGCCCTGACCGCTTACCTCCTGCGCCGGATCGAGGAAACTTCTCACAAACCAAGCCAAACATCTGTTGCTCCCTCGCGGACCGGCATAAAGCCGGAGAAAGAAACCCGTGCGTTCATAACAACGCCCGCGTCGCGGGATCCGTTCGGCGATTTGGAGCCAATCGCGGTGATTGGAATGGGCTGCCGTTTCCCTGGTGGGGCGAACTCGCCGGATGAATACTGGCGCTTGCTGATGAATGAGTTCGACGCGATCCGCGACGTGCCCGAAGATCGTTGGGACCGCGACGCCTATTACCATCCGGAGCCGCATCCGGGGAAAATGTACAGCCTCAAGGGTGGCTTTCTCGATCGCGTCGATGGCTTTGATCCCTTCTTTTTCAATATCTCGCCGCGCGAAGCCGCGTCTCTCGATCCTCAACATCGCCTTGCGCTGGAAGTCTGCTGGGAAACGCTCGAACACGCGGGCGTATCTCCCGACGCTGTGTACGGAACCGCTGCTGGCGTTTTCATGGGGATCAGCAGTTTTAATTACGCCACACTCCAACTGCGTTCGGGATGTTTCGATCGACTGGATTCTTTTTTTGGCGTGGGCAGCGCATTGAGCGGCGTCGCGGGCCGTATTTCTTATACGCTCGGCATTACCGGCCCCAGCATGGCGGTCGATACAGCGTGTTCATCATCGCTGGTGAGCGTTCATCTCGCCTGCCGCGCCTTGCGTGACCGCGAATGCGAACTCGCTCTCGCGGGCGGCGTGGGATTGATTCTGACACCGGAGACGACCATCCACTTTTGCCAGACCAACATGATGTCGCGGGATGGACGCTGCAAAACGTTCGATGACTCCGCCGATGGATACGTACGCGGCGAGGGATGTGGCGTGGTCGCCTTGAAGCGCTATTCAGACGCGCTGCGCGACGGCGACCGCATCTGGGCGGTGATCCGCGGTTCCGCCGTGAATCAAGATGGCCGCAGTGGAGGGCTGACCGTGCCCAACGGCGTTTCACAACGCCGCGTGATTCAAGACGCGCTTCACGCCGCCCGGTTGAATCCTGGTGAAATCGGCTGCGTCGAGGCGCACGGCACTGGAACCCCACTGGGCGACCCCATAGAACTTGGCGCGCTGGGCGATGTCTTCGCCGAAGGCCGCGATCCGGATCGTCCGTTGCTGGTCGGTTCGGTCAAAACGAATGTCGGTCATCTGGAAGCCGCCGCGGGCGTCGCCGGATTGATGAAAGCGATTCTCGCCGTTCATCACGGCGCGATTCCGCGCAGCCTTCATTGCCGCGATCTTAATTCGCGTGTTGATTGGAACGCCCTCCCTCTGCGGGTAGCTCGGCGAACCACCGAATGGAACGATCCGCAACGGGCGGCGGGCGTGAGTTCGTTTGGCTTTACCGGTACCAACGCGCATGTTGTGATTCAATCTCCGCCAGAACCGGCTTCGGTCTCATCCCGGGTTGATCCGCCTGTATCGCTGCTGACGCTTTCCGCGAAAACGCCGGCGGCGCTGAATGAACTGGCGTTGCGATATGAAGCCTTTTTGCGTGACGAGTCTTCGCTGAGGTTGCAGGATGTATGTCACACGCTTCATATGGGCCGGGCGCACATGCCGTACCGTATCGCATTCACCGCCCCATCGCTGGATGACGCCCGCCGTGAGCTGGCCGATCGCCGAATCGCTCTCCCCAATACGGAACCGGGCGAATCGCCGAAGATCGCGTTTCTATTTACTGGTCAGGGATCACAGTATTGCGGTATGGGGCGTGAATTATTCGAGACGAATCCAGAGTTTGCTCGATGGATGCGTCGTTGTGATGAAATTCTTCACGCGCATCTGGGCGAATCGCTACTCGACGTGCTCTATGGCGATGACTCCGAGCGCACCGAGCTTCTTCATCAAACCCGTTATACCCAACCCGCGCTATTCGCGTTGGAATATTCGCTCGCGATGGTCTGGAAATCGTGGGGAATCGAACCGGCGGCGGTGATGGGGCATAGCGTGGGTGAATATCCGGCTGCATGTCTGGCGGGAGTTTTCTCACTGGAAGACGGCTTGGCTCTCATCGCCGCGCGAGGACGTTGCGTTCAAGACTACGCTGGCCACGGTGGCATGGCGGCTGTTTTCGCCCCGCCCGAGCGAATCGAACCATTGCTGCAATCATGCCGCGACTCCGTGTCCATCGCATGTTTGAATGGCCCTCAAAATGTGGTGATTTCAGGCGATAGCGCCGAGCTGGACAAAATCGTCGCGGTATTGAATCGAGACGGCGTTCAGGCGAAGCCGTTACATGTTTCTCATCCGTTCCATTCGCCGATGATCGATCCCTCCTTGCCCGAGTTTCAACGCGCCGCCTCGGCTGTTCATTATCATGAGCCGAACGTTCCACTGGTTTCCAACCTGACGGGCGGCGTGGTGAAAGGCGCTGAAATCGCAACGCCGGAGTATTGGATTCATCATTTGCGCGACGCAGTGCGCTTCTCTTCTGGTATGGCGACTCTGGAGGATCAGGGCTTTCGCTTATTCCTTGAGATCGGCCCGTCTCCCGTGTTATGCGGAATGGGTGCTCAGTGCATAACCGGAGCCGAGTGGGTTGCCAGCCTGCGCTCGGGCAGCTCAGACCTGCGTCAAATGCTCGGAACTCTCGGCGTTCTGTACGAGCGGGGCGCTCGTATTGATTGGAACGCGGTTGATCGCGGCTCGAGCGCACGCCGCGTCGTTTTGCCATCGTATCCATTTCAGCGCAAACGCTATTGGATCGATTCTACGGAGCCTTCTGCGCCGCATATTGTTGAAACGGAAGACCGAAATCGATCGCCGTTGCTCTCAGAAATCGCTGAAACATCTCGCGAAGCAGAGACTCCTCAGCCCGATTCAATCTGGAACGAACTCAGAACCATGCCCGCCGCACAAAGGCGTCGCCGTTTGGCGGCGTATCTGAACGAACAGGCCGCATCTATCCTTGGCTGTGCGCCGGATGATATTCCTTCGCCCCGTCAGGGCTTTTTCGATTTGGGCATGGATTCACTGCTGGCGGTCGAATTGCGAAACCGTCTGCAAACATCGTATGGAGAATCGCTGCCTGCCACCCTGACGTTTGAATTTTCAAGTGTGGAGGCGTTGACCAATTATTTTGACGGCCGAATCACGGCGGAAAACGAATCGCCAGAGAAAAAAGGCGATGTAGAGCTTGAGCGTCCGATGACGGAATCTCCTGCGGGAGAAGATGCTGCAGAGAATGACGCCGTCATGCGAGAACTTGAAACGCTGGAAGCGATGCTGAAGCGGGATACGGATTGAACGATATGACGAATCAAAACGTCAACCCGCCGTCTGAACGTCTGGTGAGAGCCCTTCAGGAGGCTCAACGCCAGATTGATGAAGCGCGGCGAGAAAAATACGAGCCCATCGCCGTGATCGGGGCCGCCTGCCGCTTTCCGGGTGGATGCGATTCGCCCGAGGCGTTCTGGCGCCTGCTGAGGGATGGCGTGGACGCGTGCCGTCCGATTCCCGCCGATCGCTGGAATGTAGACGACTATTATGATCCCTCGCTCAATACGCCGGGCAAGATGTATATCCGCGAGGCATGTACCCTTGATGGTGTCGACCGCTTTGACGCCTCCTTTTTCGGCGTAACCCCTCGCGAGGCGGCGGGGATGGATCCACAACAGCGTCTGCTTCTCGAAACTTCGTGGGAGGCGCTCGAACGAGCGGGCGTCGCGCCCGGTTCGCTTCATGAAACCCGGACGGGCGTCTTTATCGGAATCGGGCAAAACGATTACGCCCGGCTTAAATCGCCGGACGCGGACGCCGCCGAGGCGATCGACGTCTACGATGGAACCGGCAACGGCTTCTGTTTCGCTTCGGGACGGTTGTCATACGTGTTGGGGCTTCAAGGGCCGAATCTCGCCGTCGATACCGCGTGCAGCTCGTCGCTGGTCGCGCTGCATCTCGCCTGCCAGAGTTTGCGCTCGAAAGAATGCGACGCGGCTCTGACCGGCGGCGTTCATCTGATTCTTTCTCCTGAAGCGACCTTGTTCCTGTCCCGCGCCCAGGCGCTGGCGCCGGATGGCCGATGCAAGACGTTCGATGATTCCGCCGATGGTTATGGACGCGGCGAAGGCTGCGGCGTATTCGTCTTGAAACGGCTGTCTGATGCGTTACGCGACCGCGATACGGTCTGGGCGGTGATTCGCGGTTCTGCGGTCAATCATGACGGCCCCAGCAGCGGACTTACCGTACCGAACGCCGCCGCCCAACAATCGGTGATTCGTCAGGCGTTGAACGCCGCACGCGTCGAACCGGACGATGTGCAATACATTGAGGCGCACGGAACCGGAACGCCGCTGGGCGATCCGATCGAGCTTCGGTCGCTTGGCGCGGTCTTCGGTTCGAAACGAACGAATCCTCTGTGGGTCGGTTCGGTCAAGGCGAATGTGGGACATCTGGAAGCCGCCGCCGGCGCCGCCGGGGTGCTCAAAATCGTGCTGTCAATGCGCTATGGCGAGATTCCGCCGCAGATCCATTTTTCTAAACCGAACACGCGCGTCGATTGGAGTAAACTACCGGTACGAATTCCCGTTCGGCGTGAAGAATGGACGGATGGAGGACGCCGGATCGCGGGCGTCAGTTCATTCAGTCTAAGTGGAACCAACGCCCACGTTGTCGTGGAACAGGCGCCTGTGAATGAACCCGTTGCGGATTCGAATATACGCCCCGTCCATTTGCTGACGATTTCCGCGCGAGGCGAAGCCCCCCTGAGAGAACTGACGAACCGGTATCGCACCGCATTGCTCGATTCAGACGCGCCACTGGCTGATTTTTGCCACACCGCCAATACCGGAAGGACTCATTGCTCTCACCGTCTGGCCGTCGTTGCTCCCTCGCGCGACATCATGACTGCTCGTTTGGAAGAGGCGCTTTCGGTCCCCGGGGTTCACTGCGGCGTTGTGAAAAGCGGCGCCAATCCATCCGTCGCGTTTCTCTTTACAGGACAAGGCGCGCAGGCGATGGGCATGGGGCGCGAATTGTATCGGACCGAACCGCGATTCCGCCACGTGATGGATCAATGCGCGGATATCTTGCGCTCCTGCTCATCCGTATCGCTTATCGATCTGTTATACGGAGATTCAAACGCGGCGGGATCGATTCATGAGACGGAAAACGCGCAACCCGCGTTGTTTGCGTTGGAATACGCCCTGGCCGATTTATGGATGCATTGGGGCGTCGAACCCGCCGCTGTTCTCGGTCACAGCCTGGGCGAGTACGCCGCGGTATGCGTTGCGGGTTTATGGAGTCTTGAAGATGCTCTCCGGCTGGTCGCTTTGCGGGGGCGCCTGATGGGGGCGCTTGCGCGAGAGGGATGTATGGCGGCGGTGATGGCTCCATTTGACCGTATCTCTTCTTACCTGAACTCAACGCCCGGCGTTTCCGTCGCCGCCATAAACGCTCCAGAGCAGATCGTGCTGTCCGGTCCTCAGCGAGAGATGGACGAAGTTCTCTCCAAACTTGACGCCGGCGGCGTCTCTATAGCGCGTCTACAGACTTCTCACGCGTTTCATTCGGCGGCCGTTGAGCCAATTCTGCGAACCTTTGAAGACGAGATCGAGTCTGTTCGATTCACGACGCCGCGCTTTCCGATCGTCTCTAACCTCACGGGGCGGATGATTTCGTTTGATGAAATCCGCCAGCCGTCGTACTGGTCTCGCCACATGCGCGAGCCGGTCATGTTCGCGGATGGAATCAAGAGTTTGAATGGACACGATTGCCGCCTTTTTCTTGAGATCGGGCCGCGTCCCATATTGAGCGGCCTTGGGCGTCAGTGCATTGACGGCGGCGAATGGCTGGCGAGTCTTAATCCATCCAGAGGAGATTGGGAAAGCATGCTGACCGCTCTCGCGGCGCTGTATACGCGTGGAGTGGAGATCGACTGGCGCCGGGTGGATGATAGCGAATCGCGCCGTAAAATCGATTTGCCCACATATCCCTTCCAGCGCCAGCGGTATTGGATCGAGACGAGCGGCGTGAAGAAGAAGCAACCGCAGGCGATAAGCGATTCGCCCTATTATGGACGCGAACTTCTTTCACCGGTGCTGGACGTCATTCTGTACGAATCACGCGTCTCTCTCGATGCGTTTCCGTTTCTGCGCGATCATCGCGTATTCGAACGGGTTGTGATTCCAGCCGCCGCTCATCTGGCGATGGCGATCGCGGTACTCAATATGCGTTTCCCCGGTTGCTCGTTTGAGTTCACCGGCCTTCAGTTTCCGCAGGCGCTGTCGATCGCCGATGATGAAACGTACGTTCTTCAAACGGTCTTGAAGCCGCTGGATGAGACTTCATCGTTTGAACTGTCAGTTTTCAGCCGTGCCGTTTCATCCCAATCTCCGGAATGGGCGCTCCATGCGAAAAGCCGCGTACGATCGATTCATCGGGAGGCCGTGCCTTCAGGCGAAGGAAGTCCACTTGAAGAGATTCACCTGCGTTGCGCTCAGCCATTGGATGCCACGACGCTCTATGACGAATTGAGAACGCGCCAAATCGATCTGGGGCCGTCATTCCGCTGGCTGGATGAAGTGAAAAGCGGAAGCGGCGAGGCGTTATGCCGTCTAGTTTCGCCAGATGATTTGGCTCCCGCGTCAGGATGTCACTTCCACCCCGGTATGCTCGACTCATGCTTGCAAGCGCTGGCCGCGGCGGTTTCGAGTGAGAGTGATGGAACATTCATCCCGTATTGCATCGACCGTGTCGTGATTCACCACGTTTCAGCGAAGTTTCCTGCATGGGCGCATGCGCGTTTTCAGCCTTCCTCCGATCCACAAACGTATCGGGGGCGTATTGATGTATATAACGACGATGGTGCGCTCTGGATTGAATTTCAGGACGTTCAGGTCCGATTGGCGACGCTGGACGCGTTACGGGATGAATCCGGTGATCTCTCCGGCTGGATGTATGAAACCGTCTGGCGATCCGTTGATCCGCCATCTGAGGAGAATGAAAAAAATCTGCCAACGCAGTGGCTCGTCATCGGTGATTCGCCATTCGCCGATCGCGTTCAAAGCGAATTGCGGCGAAATGCTTTGAACTGTGCGGTCGCATCATCGGCGTCTGAATTCGATTCCATTCTTCAAAATGAACTGATGCCGGAACCGTTCGCGCGTTTAGGAGTGATTTTTCTTGGCGATCCAACCACTCCATCCGAAAATGACTGTTCCTTCACTTCGCCTGATCCATCCGCCTGTCTATCGTTGGTACGTTTCATTCAGGCCGCGCAGTCGATAAAAATTCCGCTTCTCCTGCGTCTGGTTACCATTGGCGCCCAGGCTGAGGGTCTGTCTCCGCACGCCGTGAAACCAGGCTCCGCCGCTTTATGGGGATTGGCCGCCACGCTTCGCCTTGAACATCCTGAATTCGATTGCCGGACGATCGATCTGGAATCCATCGATGATGACCTCAATAGTCTCGTGCCCTGGCTGATCGGTTCATCACATGAAAATGAGATGATTTTGCGGGGCGGGGAAGCCTTCTCGCCGCGTCTTGCTCCCGCTCCTCTCGCGCGGGCTGACTTTAAATTCGCTGATGAGCGGCGCTGCGTGATGATTACAGGCGGCTTGGGGGCTTTGGGCCGACACGCGGTTGAATGCCTGAGTGAATGGGGTGTTCGGCGATTTGTGCTGGTGAATCGCAGCCGTCCTGATGAAAGCGCATTGCGCTGGATCGAGACGCTCTCTCAAAAAGGCGTCGAAATCATTCCTCATCAGGCCGATGTTTCATCACGCAAAAGCCTGAGCGAATTGCTGAACTGGACGCAGAGCGCCGGTATCGAAATTGGTGGAGTGATCCATGCCGCGGGCGTGTTGGATGATGGTGTTCTGCTTCAGCAGGACGAAATGCGCTTCCGCCGTGTATGGGGGCCCAAGACCAGGGGCGCCTGGTTGCTTCATGAACTGACGAAAGACGTCTCGTTACAATTCTTTGTCATCTACTCGTCAGTGGCGGCGATTCTGGGCTCGCCCGGTCAGGGCGCTTACTCCGCCGCGAACGCCGGCGCCGACGCCTTGATCGCTCACCGCCGTGCGTTGGGATTACCCGCGTGTACGCTGAATTGGGGGCCTTGGAGTGGTGAAGGCATGGCTCAAAACAGCCGCATGCAGTGGGAACAGGCGGGAGTAGACCCGGTGACGCCTGAACGCGCCGCGTCCGTGTTGCGCGCGATGCTTTCCATTGGATGCGATCAACGGACCGTGTTCCCGGTCGAGCGATTCGTACGCCGGATGAAAGAATCGCTGACGCCTCGCCGCATGCATGATTTTGTAAGCGCGATAGACATGACGCCATGTTCTGATGGTTCAACTGAAGCGGTTTCGTTCGATGGTTTAAATCAAACTGGTCCGGAGGAACGGGAAACATTACTGATGGATTACGTGTGCGGCCTGGTTTGCCAGGTAACCAGATTGCGCCGCGATCAAATCGATGAAGACGCACCCCTGAATACCGTGGGAGTCGATTCATTGATGGCTTTGGAGCTCAGAAACCGCGTCCAGAACGATTTGCGGCTTGAATGGCCCATCGTCCGATTTCTGGACGGGACTTCCATCGCGGAGATGGCTCACCGGATGAGCGAAGAATGGCCCTCCATGAGTGCAAACGGAAAACGAGCCTCTGTTGACGAACCTGTGATGGTGGAGGGCGAGTTATGAGCCTTGAATCGCTTTTTCTCGACTGTCTCCAGCAAGGCGCCGAATTCTGGGCGGAAGGCGATCGCCTGCGTTTCCGGGCGCCGGACGGTGTATTAGCGCCCGAAATTCTTGAACGGCTCAAAAAATCAAAAGCGGAATTACTGGACCGTTTAAGCCGAATGCCCGGTGTGGTTGGCGCGCTCTCGCCCGGCCAGCGCGCGTTGTGGTTCCTTCATCAATTCAATCCCGCCAGTCCAGCATACAATGTGGCGTTTACCGCACGAATCGAAGATCGAGTCGATTCCAACGCGTTGTCGCGTGTCTTTCAGGCATGGGTAGACGCTCATCCCATGCTGCGCGCGTCGTATCCCCGCTTCGGCTCGGAGCCGGTTCGCCTGGTCTCAACCGATGCAAAAGTCGATTTCAACACGCGCGCGGCCGAAGGTCTGACGGAAGAACGGCTCCATGCCATGCTGGTGGATGATTACCACCGCCCCTTCGATCTGACTCAGGGGCCGGTAATGCGAATCACGCTGTATTCAAAATCGCCGGGTGACCATCTTCTATTGATCGTGCTCCATCACATCGCCAGCGACGCATGGTCGTTCTGGGTGTTGATGGATGAATTCCAAAGTTTGTATCCAAAGGCGTCGCGTGGTGAACCGCTCGAACCCAATGTGGATGAAGGCGAATATGCGCGTTATGCGCTGCAGCGGAATCAGCTGGCCGAATCTGAACGCGGCCAACGTCTGTGGGAATACTGGCGCAACGAGTTGAATGGCGCCCCGCAGGCTCTTCAATTGCCGTGCGATTATCTTCGGCCTCCCGTGCATGGTTCCGTCGGCGCCAGTCTCCCCTGGCGATTGGATGGGGAGCGCGCCGCGCGGATCAAGGCGTTTGCGAATGATCGGGGCGTTACACTGTTCGTGCTCTTGCTGGCGGTGTACCAGACCCTGCTTCATCGATGCTCGAGACAGGATGATATTCTGGTGGGGGGGCCGGTGTCGGGCCGCTCTGAGTCCAGCTGGTCCCGCGCGGTTGGCTATTTCGTCAACCCGGTGGTCTTCCGGTCGCGATACAGGGGCGATGCGACGTTTGTTGAATTTCTGACTTCCGTTCGCGATACGGTGCTTGCCGCGCTCGATCATCAGGATTTCCCGTTCCCCATATTGGCTGAACGGCTTCAGACGAAGCGCGATCCCAGCCGTACCCCTCTGTTTCAGGTGGCGTTTACATTTCAGCAATTGCAGGAATCGCAATCCCTCGCTGACATCATGACGTCCGGCGGCGGCTCAATCGAATGGGGCGGTCTGCGCTGGAGCGGTTATGAGATGGCTCAGCAGGAGGGACAGTTCGATCTGATGCTGGAAGCGATCGAAACACCGCGCGGCATACACGGTATGTGGAAGTACAACACCGAAATTTTTGCTCAAGACACCATCAATCGGTGCATCGAGCGCTTTGACGTTCTACTGGATTCGATCCTGAACGAGGCCGAAACGCCGCTTGAACGATTGCCCCTCTTGTCTCCTTCTGAACGGGCCTCAATCGGCGCGTGGAATCAGACCGGTGCGGAATTTCCCGTTGAACGGTTGATTCATCATGGCTTGGAAAAAATCGCCGCATCAACACCAGACGCCGTCGCCTTGCGTTTTGAAGGTCAGTCGATGACTTATGGTGAGCTGAGCCGGCGAATCAATCAGTTGGCGTATGAACTACGCAAACGCGGCGTTGGACCTGACGTTCGTGTAGGCGTTTGTCTCGAACGCTCGTTTGATATGGTGATCGCATTATACGGCGTACTCAAAGCAGGAGGCGCTTACGTTCCGCTCGATCCCGATTACCCCGCCGAACGGCTTGCCTATATCATCGATACGGCGCAAGCCGGGTTAATCGTTACGCGCGATGAATGGCGCGAACGGCTGCCAGCCCGCCGGGCGGATATCCTGTCGCTCGATCGAGCCGAGTTGAAAATCAACCCGCCTGATTGCGGTGATCTCGAGGATTTCGTTCAGCCTGAAAATCTGGCGTATATCATCTTTACATCCGGCTCGACCGGTTGGCCCAAGGGCGTAATGATCGATCATCGCGCCGTATGCCAGCGCGTCGCCTGGATGCAGCGTCAGTATCCACTTTCAAGCGGCGATCGTTTTCTGCTCAAGACGCCTTACGGCTTTGATGTGTCTGTTTTTGAATTTTTCTGGCCGCTCAACGTTGGCGCTCAGCTGGTGATCGCCAATCCCTCCGGGCATCGCGATCCCTCGTATCTGGTCGATGCGATTCAGCGTGAAGGCGTTTCCGCGGTCAACTTCGTCCCCTCCATGCTCAAATCGTTTCTATCGGCGCCCGGCGCTGAACGATGCACGGCGCTTCGTCTCATCTTCTCCAGCGGAGAAGCGCTGCCGTATGATCTGATGACGCGTTGTCTGAAGACGCTGTCCTGCGCTGAATTACATAACCTCTACGGCCCAACCGAAACCACGGTTGACGTTTCGTATTGGCAATGCCGCGCGGAAGAAACACGCCCCCTCGCGCCTATCGGCCGTCCGTATCATAACAATCGCTTATACGTGCTCGATCGAAATCTGTCGCCTTGTCCGGCCGGTACACCCGGCGAGCTGTACATCGCGGGACCGGGTCTGGCTCGAGGGTATGTCAATCGTCCTGATATAACCGCGGAGGCGTTTCTGCCAGACCCATGGAGTTCGGATCAGGGCGGGCGCATGTACAAAACAGGAGACGCCGTCCGCTGGCTTCCCGATGGGAACGTGGAGTATCTGGGGCGTCTCGATCATCAGGTGAAAATCAGAGGATTCCGAATCGAACTGGGTGAGATCGAAGCAGCCCTGCTCAGACATTCTTCCGTGCGTGAAGCGTTAGTGCGCGACTGGACGCGTCCTAATGGAGACGTAGCGCTCGCCGCGTACCTTGTCTTTCATCCCGGCGCGCACCCGGTCACAACGCGCGACTGGCGATATTTCCTACGCGATCGTTTGCCTGAGTATATGATCCCCGCCGATTATGTTGTTCTGGAAAGTTTCCCTGTCTCGCCGAACGGTAAGATCGACCGCAAAACTCTGCCCGAACCCACTGATGAAAAAGGTGAATGTGAAACCGATCTCGCGGCGCCTTCTACGCCGACGGAAGATATTCTGCTGTCGTTGTGGAAGCGTATCCTGAGCCGCGATGCAATTGGAATTCATGACGATTTCTTTGAACTGGGCGGTCATTCCTTGCTGGCGACACGCCTCGCCAGTTGGATTCGTGATTCGTTTTCTGTTGAAATCCCGCTGCAGGAAATTTTTGAAGGCCCCACCATTTCCAGCCTTGCTCGGTGGATCGATGAACACCGAACGTCAAGTCAGAATCCAGCGCCGGTACTGCGTCCCATTTCGCGCGACGGACTCATTCCGCTTTCTTTCGCGCAAAAGCGTCTCTGGTTCCTGTCAAGAATGGAGCCGGACAAAGCCTATTACAACGAATTCGACGCGCTGCGGCTTTGTGGCGTGTTGAACCTCAATGCGCTTGTACGAGCTCTGAATGAAGTCGCTCGCCGGCATGAAATTCTGCGGACCACTTTTCAGGACGCGGATGGAGAACCCGTACAGGTGATCCATCCTGCACTTGAATTTGAGTTGCGCCAGACCGATTGCTCCAACCTGCCTGAATCGCAACGAGATGGTGAGACTCACGACTACGCCGCCCGGTTGATTGAGGAACCGTTTGATCTCGAAAAGCCGCCTCTCTGGCGCGCGGCGCTGATTTGCTGGGCTGAAGATGATCACGTGCTCGTTTTTGTCTTTCACCACATCATCAGCGATGGCTGGTCGTTTGGCGTGTTAGTGAATGAGTTATCGCGTCTGTACAAGGCGTATTGTCAAAATGAATCGTCTCCGCTGGCCGAACTTCCCGTCCAATACGCCGATTACGCCATTTGGCAGCGCGGATGGCTCACTGGTAAGCCGCTTAAACATCTGCTGGATTATTGGAAGACGCGGCTACAAGGCGCGCCCTCGCTTCTTGAATTGCCTTTGGATCACCCTCGTCCGCCGGTTCAGCGCTATCAAGGTAAAACCATTCTGTTTCCTATTGATTCCGGACTGGCGAACAGATTAAAAGCCCTGGCGGTCGACGCCGGTTCCACGCTGCACATGGTGTTGCACGCTGTGCTGGCTGTGTTCCTTTATCGCTATTCTGGGCTCCATGATTTTTGCATTGCATTCACCAACGCAAACCGAAATCGCAAGGAAATCGAATCTCTGTTCGGATTGTTCGTGAATACGCTGGTTTTGCGAGTGAACCTGAACGGGATGACTCCATTCGATTCACTCCTTCAACAGATTCATCGCTCGCTGCTTGAGGCTTACGATCATCAGGACCTCCCTTTTGAACAACTGGTCGAGGCGATGCAACCACAACGCAGCCTGAGCCATAATCCTCTGGTGCAGGTGATGCTGATTTTGCAGAACGCTCCGATAGACGAGTTCGAAATGCCGGGGCTTGCCATCTCACGATATCGTCTTGAACGCCCGTATTCCCGCTACGATCTGATGTTTTCTTTCACCGATTGGCGTGGTGAAATGGCGGGCGAACTGGAATACAACATCGACCTGTGGGATGAATCGACCGCCCGGCGTATGATCGATCATTTCCTCAATCTGTTGAGGGAAGCGGTTCGCTCGCCTCAATCCCGCGTCGAATCATTACGCTGCATCGCTCCGTCTGAACGGGAGATCATGCGGTCTCGATGGGACGCCGCGGTTCGATTGAGCAAATCGCCGAATTGTGTTTACCGGATGATCGAAACACAGGCGGCCGCGCGTCCGGATAACATTGGGCTCGTCCGCGGCGAGCGGCGCTTGACCTATCGTGAAATCAACCAGCGCGCCAACCGTCTTGCGCGCCTGCTGATCGAGCGAGGCGTCCGCGTGGAAGACCGCGTCGCCGTGTTGTTAAACCGTACTGAATGGTTGCCGATCGCGTTGCTGGCTGTGATGAAAGCCGGCGCCGCGTATATTCCCATCGATCCCGCGTGGCCTGATGAACGAACACATTACGTGCTGAGCGATGCGGGCGTCCGGGCGATGTTGATGGATCGAGGAGACGATTCAATATGCCTTGGTCCTGTTTGCCATCTGGCTCTCAGCTCGCTCAACGGTGAACTGGATGATGAATCACCAGACGATCTCGTCTATGAGGCGCTTCCCGAATCGCTTGCGTATGTGATTTATACCTCTGGCTCTACCGGCAAACCCAAGGGCGTCGAGGTGACGCATGGTGGGCTGTCTAATCTGCTTTCATCCATGCAAATACGGCCCGGTTTGACCGCGAGCGATCGGATGTTGTTCGCCACCACGGCGGCGTTTGATATGTCGGTCCCCGAGTTGTATCTCGCCTGGTCGGTTGGCGCGCGCATGATTCTGTTGTCTCGTGAAGAAGCGGTCGATCCTGAACGCCTCATTCAAATCGCGGAGCGTGAAACCGCGACAGTCTTTCAGGCGACGCCCGCGTCGTATCGGCTCCTGCTTTCCATGAACTGGAGAGGAAGTCCTGAACTGCGCTTGTGGTGTGGAGGCGAGGCGTTGCCTGTCGACCTGGCCCGGAGTCTGTTAGATAAAGGCGCGGAGGTGTGGAACCTGTATGGCCCCACCGAAACCACTGTCTGGTCGACGGGCGAGCGGATTTTGCCTGAAATGCTGGATGACTGCGGCGCCGTCGCAACGGTGGGGAAAGAATTCGATAACACGCGCGTCTATGTTCTGGATGAATCGCGTCAACTTGTCCCTGACGGCGTAGCGGGTGAGGTTTGTATCGCCGGCGCCGGTCTGGCGCGAGGGTATCTGCATCGTCCCGCGATGACCGCGGAGCGCTTCGCGCCCGATCCGTTTGGACCGCCAGGAGCTCGTATGTACTGTACTGGCGACATAGGGCGTATAAGAGCCGATGGCCGTCTTGAATACATCGGCCGCGCCGACGATCAGATCAAAATACGCGGATACCGCATCGAACTGGGCGAAATTGAGAACGCATTGAAAGACCATGAGTGGATCGATCGGGCGGCGGCGGTCGTGAGTCTCGACCGGGATAACGACGCTCGGCTGATTGCCTTTATTGTTCCCGCTTCGAATCGGGTTTCAACGCATTCAAATGAATGGTTGCAATCGGCGATCCCCGAATTGGAACAATGGCTGCGTGAACGGCTGCCTGAATACATGATTCCAACCGTGTTTATTCCGCTGAATGAACTCCCCTATACGCCAAACCGCAAACTGGATCGGAAAGCGCTTCTGCGAATGTATGCGCCGGCGCCGGCGCGTATGCGATCCGCTCCGCCTTCGACGCCGCTTGAGCGAACGCTGGCGCATATCTGGAGAGAGGTGTTAAACGCCGAGGAGATCGGCGTGAATGACGACTTTTTTCGACTGGGTGGACATTCTCTGCTGGCGGCGCGTTTGACCGCGCGTATTCAGAAAGTCTTTCAGATCGAATTCCCTCTGCGAGGCGTATTCGAGGCGCCCACTATCGCGGGGCTTGCGAAGCGCCTGGCCGCGATGGAAACCAGCCCCGGGCGGATGGAAAAGATCGCTCAGGTTTATCTTCGCGTGGCGGAGATGTCATCAGGCGAAGCGGAAACATTGTTGCAATCCAGAAAAGAAAACGGTTTGTATGTTCGAATCGATGGGTGACTGATGAGCGGCGCGACGCGCGAAGAACTGTTTCGGATGTTGCTTGAAGAGCAAGGGCTGGCTGACGTCAGCGCCGAGGCTCAACCCGTGCGCGAAGACGGCGCCGATATTCCACTGTCGTTTTCTCAGCGCCGCCTGTGGTTTCTCGACCGTCTTGAGCCGGGCGGCTCAGTGTATACCCTGTCGTCCGCGATTCGACTGCGCGGCATATTAAATCTCACTGCGTTGAATCAGTCTTATAACGAAATTATTCGACGTCATGATATCTTGCGAACAACGTTTGAAGAATCCGGTGGTGAACCTCGTCAGGTTGTTCATCCATTCCAATACGCTTCGCTTAAACAGATCGACTTGGCGGCGTGCGGGCCGGATGACGCGGCCAGCCGATTAAATGAACTCCAGCGCCAATGCGTGTACAAAGCCTTCGATCTGACGGCGGGACCGTTACTGGAAACCATCCTCGTACAGACATGTCCTGAAGATTATATTTTACTCAGTGCTATGCACCATATCATTTCAGATGGTTGGTCGTTTGGCGTTTTGATTCGTGAGTTTACTGAGTTGTACCGCGCCTTTTCACATGATGAACCATCCCCCTTACTTGAATTGCCCGCGCAATACGCCGATTACGCGCTGTGGCAATCTCGCCATTCTGACTCGGCTTCACTCGCTGAAGCGGCCGGGTATTGGAAAAATCAACTCGCTGGATCCCCCGAAATTTCAACGTTTCCTGAAGATTATATCCGGCCCGCCGTACAGTCGTTTCAGGGCGGGCGAGTTGAATTTCATCTTGATGAAAACATCGCTCGATCCATTCATCGGCTGTGCGAGCGTCAGAACCTGACGCCGTTTATGGCGATGTTGACGCCGTTCGCGGCGTTATTGCACGTCTATTCAGGAATGACCGACCTGGTGATCGGCACGAACGTCGCAAATCGTTCCCGGCCGGAGTGGGAGCCATTGATTGGATTTTTCGTCAACAATCTTGCTCTGCGATTCCGTTTTGAGCTGGAGATGTCGTTCGATCGTCTGATGGACCAGTGCCGGGGTGTGGCCGTCGATGCCTTTTCCTGTCAGGATTTTCCTTTTGAGCGTGTGGTGGAAATTCTCGCTCCATCTCGCGACCCGCGTTATCACCCGGTATTTCAGGTGAATTTCATTCTGCAGAACGCCGCGCCCAAAACCTTTCATCTTCCGGGGCTGCAAGTGGAGCCACTACCGCTTCAGGACGCGATGTCTCCCTTCGATCTGACGCTATCCATCGAAGAGAGCGCGGGCGGCTATCGCGGCGAGTTCCTGTTCAATCGCGCGTTGTATCGTGAATCGAGCGTGGAGCGCTTCGCCGCGCACTACCGGGAATTGCTCGACGCCATGCTGAACCACCCCGGCGCGAAGGTGAAAACCGCGTTGGCGTCTCGTATCGGAGCGGATGCTGCTTGGTTGACTCATGGCCCCCATGATTCGTATGATCCCACTCCGTTGCACGTTTTTGTGGAAGAACAAGTAAAACGCACTCCCGATCAGGTTGCTGTGCGTTTTTTAGAAACGGAACTCACCTACGCGGAGATGAACGAAAGAGCGAACCGGCTCGCGAACGGGCTTTTGCGGAATGGTCTTCCCGCTGAACCAGTTATCGCGGTATGTCTGGAACGCTCTCTTGATATGCCCGTCGCGCTTCTCGCTGCATTAAAAACGGGCGGCGCCTGGCTGCCGCTTGATCCCGGCGATCCGCCTTATCGTCTCGCCCAGGTGCTTGAAGACGCGCGGCCCTCCGTCATATTGACGCATTCGTCCTTGCTTGATCGCCTTGATGCTGATCGCGATCAAATTATTCCTCTCGATCAAGAATGGCCTCAAATCGAGCAAGCATCGGTCTCCAATCCAGATGTGGATGTTCAACCGGATCGTCTCGCCTATATCATTTTTACTTCGGGTTCGACGGGGCGCCCCAAGGGCGTGATGATTCCACATCGGGCCATTGTCAACCACATGCGCTGGATGAACGGCGTGTTCCCGTTGACGCCGAATGACCGTGTGTTACAGAAAACTCCCTTCGGTTTTGACGCGTCGGTCTGGGAATTTTTTGCTCCCTGGCTTGGCGGCGCCGCGTTGGTGGTCGCCCCGCCCGGTGAACATCGAGACGCCGCCGCGCTGATTCAGACCATTCGCTCGAACAACGTGACCGTGCTTCAGACCGTCCCGTCATTGCTGCGCATGTTGCTCGAAGAACCTTCGTTTACGGAATGCGTCTCTCTCCAGCGCGTATTTTGCGGCGGTGAACCGTTATCCCGCGAACTGGTGAACCGTTGCCGGGCCGCGCTGGGCGTTAAGCCCATTAACCTGTACGGCCCTACGGAAACCTGTATCGAATCGCTCTATTGGGAAACCGAAATAGAGCGTGATGCTCCACGCGTTCCCATCGGACGTCCGGTAACGAATACCACCGTATTCATTCTTGATAATGATCTGAATCCGCTTCCACCCGGCGCTATTGGCGAGTTGTGTATCGCCGGAGCGGGGCTTGCACGCGGCTATTACAATCGGCCGTCATTGACGGCGGAACGCTTCATCCCCAATCCATGGGCTGATCAATCCGGCGAACGGCTTTATCGCACCGGCGATCTTGCGCGGGTGCGTTACGATGGATTGATTGAGTGTCTGGGCCGCGTGGATGATCAGATTAAAATTCGAGGCCGCCGCATTGAACTGGGAGAAATCGAATCAGCGATCAAAGAGCATTCCGCGATTCGTGAAGCCGCTGTTTGTCTGAAAGAAGATTCGCGTGGCTCCGTTCTGATTGCTTATATATCCCTCACTGAACCCGATCGTTTTTCGACCTCCATCTTGCGGGAATTCCTTAAAGCGCGCTTGAGCGTTGAGACGGTTCCCACGCATTTTTCCGTACTCGATTCCATGCCGATGACGTCAAGCGGTAAGATTGACCGCCGAGCGCTTGCGGCGTTTGAATCGAATTGGATTGATGTTGACGAAAAATATTCCGCGCCTGTAACGCCCGGCCAGCAGATGCTCGCGGCGATCTGGTCTCGTGTGCTGGATGTTGATCTGCGAGAGATATCCCTCCGTTCCAATTTCTTCGATTTGGGCGGGCATTCATTGTTGATCGCGCGCGTGGCGGCTCAAGTGAGAGACGTTTATTCCGTGGATATCCCGATACGGGAGTTTTTCAATCATCCCACGCTGGAAGAACTCGCTCAGGCGATCTCCACGTATAAACGCGGCAATGAGGAAGAACTCCTCTCTTTTTGCGCGGAACGCCCAGATGTGATTCCACTGTCGTTCACTCAAAGCCGCTTGTGGTTTCTCGACCGTCTCGAAGGCGATCGCACTGGATACAACATTCCTTCAGCAGCCAGGATCGAGGGGGCTCTCGATGTTGGCAGGTTGCGTGAGAGTCTTACGTTGGTGATGCGGCGCCACGAAAGCCTGCGGACGGTATTCCGTCAAGTGAATAACCGCCCAGCGCAAATCATCGCCGAACCGGGGCTCTGGTTTGATTGTGAAGACTTGTCTACCTTGCCTGCGCATGAGATCGAAGTTCGCCTTCGTGATGTCGAAACCCAAATCGCGCGCACTCGTTTCGATTTGGAAAATGGTCCACTATTCCGTATCGCGCTGTTTCAAATCGAAAACGCCGAGTATGTACTGTATTTCGTAATTCATCACATCGTTTCTGACGCCGGGTCCGCGCGAATTCTGATTAGAGACGTGGCGGAAGCCTATCAGGCGTTAACTGAAGAGCGCACTCCGAATTGGTCTGCGATCCCGTTTCAGTACGCTGATTACGCGGTCTGGCAACAGCAAGCGTTAAGCGGGAACGTCTTGACTCGCCTGGTGGACGATTGGCTTGAGATCATGAAGGGGGCTCCCGGTCTGATCGCTTTGCCAACCGATCGTCCTCGGCCCGCTGCTCAAACCTATCGAGGTGGAGCGGTCCCATTCGCGATTAACGCTGAGTTGACGCGAGATCTACGGCTTCTCGCTCGTGAATGTAATGCCACGCTCTATATGACGGTGCTCGCCGCGTTTTATGCGCTGCTTTCTCGTCTGACGAATGAAACCGACCTCGTTACGGGGGCGCCAGTGGCCAATCGGGACCGAAGCGAAACCGAGCATGTCGTGGGCGCCTTTCTCAACATGCTTCCAGTACGCGTCGATCTCTCCGGCGATCCCTCGATACGCGACCTGATCGCGCGGGTGCGCCGCGTTACGCTGGAAGCGTTCGATCGGCAGCGGATGCCTTTTGAACTGCTTGTCGAGAAAATCCAACCGGAACGAAGCCTTGGCTACCATCCTGTTTTTCAGGTGATGTTCAACTGGATCAACGAACCGCCCTACGCGTTCCAAATGGCTGATGTCAGCGTGACGCCAATGCGATTTGCGACGGCGTCGTCTAAATACGACTTGACCTTCACAGTGTCGGATGACGGTGAATCGCTCAGTGGCGAGGTGGAATACAGCATCGATCTTTGGGAAGCGGAAACCGCCTGCATCATGGCGCAACGCTTTCTCGCCGTCTTGCGTGACGCTGTTAACGGGCCCGATCAACCTCTTTCTCGCATTGAGTGTATGTCACCGGAAGAACGGAATCGCCTGGAGTCGAGCCGGGACGTAGTAATAAACGAGGGCTGGATGGATGAACCCGTATGGCGGCGCTTTGAACGCCAGGTTGAACGCCGACCGGACGCCGTCGCATGCAGTTGCGGCGATGAGATGCTCTCTTATGCGGAGTTGAATCGCCGTGTGAATCGGTTGACTCGAATTTTGATTGAAGGCGGCGCCCGCTTTGGCTCAAGGGTTGGCGTCATGATGGACCGCGGAACATGGTTGCCCGCCGCATGGTTGGCCGTGATGAAGACCGGCGCCGCGTATGTCCCGGTCGATCCTTGGGCGCCGGCGGAACGCAATGACTGGATTCTGAACGATGCTGGCACTGACGTTGTGTTGATGGATCGGCGGTATCCCGGAGTTGCTCAGGAAAAAAACGTTATCGTTTTGGATGAATTAAAATCTCGCATCGACCGTGCAAGCGGTGAAAACCCGGCAATGAGTTCCATACTCAGCGCCGCCGCGTATATCCGGTATACCTCTGGTTCGACCGGACGCCCAAAGGGCGTCGTGATTTCTCACGCCTCGCTGGCGAACGTTATGGAATCCATGCGCCGTGAACCGGGCTTGAATGAAGAAGATCGCCTGCTCGCGGTGACGACGCCGTCATTCGATATAGCGGAACTGGAGTTAACGCTGCCACTGACCGTCGGCGCCCGAATCATCATGGCTCGGCGCGAAGAGACGGCGGACGCTCGCCGCCTGGCTGAAATGATTTCTACTCATCGTGTGACGGTGATGCAAGCCACGCCCGCTATGTGGCGCATGCTGCTGGCAAGTGGATGGCATGGAGAACCCGAACTTAACGCCTGGTGCGGGGGCGAGGCGATGCCTCGTGAACTCGCCGATCGGTTGCTCGATCGCTGCGCCCGCCTCTGGAATCTGTACGGCCCCACTGAAACCACCATCTGGTCTACAGTCGAATCGGTGCGTCCTGTAAACGCATCGAATCGTGAAACCATTGTTCCAATCGGATCGCCGGTTGCGAATACGCGCGTTTATGTGCTTGATCGGAATCTAAACGAACAACCGCTGGGCGTCTGGGGACAGGTTTATATCGCCGGCGCTGGCGTGGCCAGTGGCTATTGGCGCCGCCCCGATCTTACCGCAAGCCGATTTCTTCCCGATTTATTTGGTGAGCCCGGTTCGCGTATGTACTGGACTGGCGACGTGGGGCGTTGGACTGTAAACGGGCGCCTTGAGTTCATGGGCCGCGATGACGATCAGGTCAAAATCCGGGGCTACCGGATCGAATTGGGCGAAATCGAGAGCGTTATGCTTGAACACCCCGCTATACAAGCGGCGGCGGTGGTGGTTAGAGATATCCGCCCCGGCGATCCGCGTATCGCCGCTTATTTCGTTGTACAGGATACCACCCATGCTTCCGCCGATGAGTTGCGCGCCTTCATGAGAGACAAATTGCCTGAGTACATGGTCCCCGCGTTCTTCATCCCGATGCCATCATTACCGCTGACGCCTAACGCCAAGGTCGATCGTCGCGCGCTGCCTGATCCGGTTCAGCGTCAAGAACATATTTCTCCCGCTCTGGTTCCTCCTCAAACGGAACTGGAGCGTTCATTAGCTGAAATCTGGCGTGAAGTGTTGCGTGTTGAATCAGTCGGTGTGGAAGACAACTTCTTCGACCAGGGCGGCCATTCCTTACTGCTGATTGAATTACAGACCCGGCTTCGCGATGCGTTGAATCTGGAAATCTCCGTGCTGGATCTGTTCCGCTATCCCAATATCGCCGCGCTGGCGCGGCATTTGTCGAAATCAACCAGCCGTCCATCGCCACGCCTTGATGAGATGAAGCGGCGCGCTGAAAAGCGGCGTGATTCCATTCAGAAGAATCGTCCGCAACGAAAGAGAGATTGAAGCGAAAGATGAACGATCGAACCGGAATGGATGCCAGCGGAGTCGCCATCATAGGCATGGCGTGCAGATTTCCCGGCGCTGAAACGATAGATCGTTTCTGGGAGAACCTCTGCAAGGGCGTTGAGTCAATATCAGAATTATCCGATGCGGAACTCCTCGCCGCGGGCGCCGATCCTGAATTGGTGCGCCAGCCGAATTATGTGAAGGCGCGAGGCGTGGTTCCCAATGCGGATTGTTTTGATGCGGCCTTTTTCGGTTATTCGCCTCGCGAGGCTGAGGTGATGGATCCGCAGCATCGGCTCTTTCTTGAATGCGCATGGGAGGCGTTGGAAAACGCGGGGTATATCGAGCGGGACGCCGGCATGCGCGTGGGGGTGTTCGCGGGTGGAGGGCTGAACTCATACCTGTTTCGTGGGATCCTCAAAAATCCAACCGTATTGCGTAACGTGGATCATTTTCAGGTCTTTATCGGAAACGACAAGGATTTCATCCCCACTCGCGTTTCGTACAAACTCGATCTTCACGGTCCCAGCGTCCATGTTTCGACCGCGTGCTCGACGTCGCTGACAGCGGTTCATCAGGCCTGCCAGTCGCTGCTCGATTACCAGTCAGACCTCGCGCTGGCGGGGGCGGTCAGCGTGCAATTCCCTCAACAGGAGGGTTATTTGTTTCGCGAGGGAGCCATATCGTCTCCGGATGGCCATTGCCGCCCCTTCGACGCCGCCGCGCGTGGAACCGTACCCGGAGGAGGCGCGGGCGCCGTGATACTCAAACGTCTCGATGAGGCGATTCGCGATCGTGACGCCATCGTCGCGGTAATCAGAGGAAGCGCGATCAACAACGATGGAATCGACAAGGCGGGCTATACCGCGCCCAGCGTTGAAGGTCAGGCCGAAGTCATTCTCGAAGCCCAACTCAACGCTGGAGTTTCTCCCGATTCCATAACGTATATCGAAGCGCATGGCACCGCGACCGAGTTGGGCGATCCGATTGAGATCGCCGCATTGACGCAGGCTTTCCGTACGGAAACCAGCCGCCGAGGGTATTGCGCCATCGGATCCGTCAAATCGAATCTGGGGCATCTCGACGCCGCCGCTGGAATGGCGGGATTGATCAAAACCGCGCTGGCTCTTCGTCACAAGCGCATCCCGCCGAGTCTGCATTATCAGTCGCCGAATCCGGCGATCGATTTTTCGTCGTCTCCGTTCTATGTGAATTCGACTCTCTCTCCGTGGCTGGATGGCGACGCTCCACGCCGCGCGGGAGTCAGTGCGTTCGGCATCGGTGGATCGAACGCGCACGTCGTCCTTGAAGAAGCTCCTCAACCTGAATGCACGTCCACTCTCCGGCCCTGTCAATTGATCGCATTGTCAGCCAAAACCGATAGCGCTTTGAATGCCGCCGCGCAACACTTCTCCCTGTTCTTTGAAGAACATCCTTCTACTTCCTTGGCCGATGCGGCGTACACGCTCTCTCTGGGGCGCAAGCAGTTCGCCTGGCGGCGTTTTGTGGTTTGTGGTTCGGCGGACGAAGCGGTCTCAGCGCTTCGAGTGGAGAATCCCGCGTGCTCCAATCGCGGCGATGTTTCAAATCCATCCATTGTCTTTCTGTTCCCCGGTCAGGGGGCTCAGTATCCCGGTATGGGCAGGGAACTCTATGAAACCGAGCCGGATTTCCAATCCGTGATCGATTATTGTTCTGAGCGTCTACAAACGGCATTGGGTGAAGATTTACGTGAGATTCTATTCCCATCTGAGGAGGCTCTTCCAGAACAGGCTCTCCGTATCAATCAGACCGGTTTCGCTCAACCGGCGTTATTTGCTGTTGAATACGCGGTTGCGAAATTATGGATGGCATGGGGCGTACAGCCCGCCGCGATGATCGGCCATAGCCTGGGTGAATACGTCGCCGCCTGTCTGGCGGGCGTGTTTGATCTTGATGACGCGCTTGATCTGGTTGCGTATCGTGGGCGAATAATGCAACAGACCGCGCCGGGCGCCATGCTGGCGATTCGCACGCCTTACGTTGAACTTGAACCGCTTCCCCCCGGAGTTTCACTCGCCGCTGTGAACGCGGCTGATTCATGCGTGGTATCCGGAGATCGTGACGCCATCGCCGCGCTGGAACTTGATCTGCAAAGCCGCTCGGTTCATTACCGACGGCTGAATACGTCGCATGCTTTTCACTCATCAATGATGGACCCGATACTTTCCGAATGGCGTGAACGTTTGTGTTCGATTTCATTGAATCCACCCGGAATCCCTTATCTCTCCAACCTGACGGGAGAATGGATCGATGCGCGGCTTGCCGCCGATCCGGACTACTGGGTCAACCATTTACGAAACACGGTTCGATTTGACAATGGCCTTTCAAATCTGCTGAAGAACGATGCGCATGTCTTTCTGGAAACGGGCCCTGGTCATACGCTTTCATCTCTGGTCAAACGCCATCCCGCAAAAAAAGACCGCGCATCCGTTGTCGCATCCATGCCACAGGCTGGCGAAGAAATCGGTGAATCGCGCACCTTGATGACGGCGCTCGGATCGATGTGGCTTACCGGAGCCGCGATTGATTGGCGCGCGGTGTATGCTCATGAATCGCGTGGACGCATCTCGCTGCCTGCCTACGCTTTCGAACGTGTCCGGCATTGTGTTTCTCTGAAACCGGCCGGCGTTTCTCAACCTGAAATGGCTCCTCAAAAAGAAGCCGATGTATCTCAATGGCTGTATGCCCCAACCTGGAAACAGGCGCCGCTTCCTCGTTATTCGCGGAACAAACTGGATGGCGCATGGCTGATCTTCGCAGATGAAACGGGACTCTCCGATGCGATTCAGTCTCGTCTGACCGGGCGTCGCATGGTGGTCTTACGCCAGGGCGATGAGTTCCAATGCGTGTCACCGGCTGAATTCATCATTCGGCCTGATTGCGACGATCATTATCGCCGGGTTTTTCAATCGCTCTCGGATGAATCCTCAAAGCGCTGTCATGTGATTCATGCCTGGAACGTTTGTAAAAGAACGCCGGACTGGCGTCTGGATGAATGGACGACGCAACGCCGAAACGGTTATGCAAGTTTGCTTTGCCTCGCGCAAGCGCTTGGCGATGATCCGATGTTTGATGAGGTCGGTCTGATCGTCGCTTCAACCGGTTTGTTCGCCGTCATGGGCGATGAACCATTATCGCCTGGCATGGGAGGCGTTGTCGGCGCGATCAAGACGATTCCACAGGAATACCCGTTTATTCAATGCCGATGCGTCGATCTGCCTGTCGTTCGCGATCTCGAACGATCGGCCCGACGCCTGGTTGATGAATGCCTCACCAGCGTAAACGATTCACTTGTCGCATATCGGGGCGCATTCCGTTGGATTCAGACTCTTGAACCCGCTCCTCTGCCACTCGCCGAGTCGTCTCCCGTGCGGGAAGGCGGCGTCTATCTGATTACTGGAGGCCTTGGGGGAATCGGGTTGGAACTGGCTGAACGTTTTGCCAGGGACTCAAAAGCCCGCCTCGTCTTAACGGCGCGTTCCGAATTTCCGCCGCGCTCACAATGGCCTGATATCGCCAGAGCGTCATCGCATTCAGCTTCATCCCTCGCGCCGCTGAAAACTTTGACTTCGTGGCGGGCCGAATTGTCATCCATCCGCGATCGGTTGGTTGATGAGTTCGACATTCAGCGTATCGATCGTCATTCCGGCTTACGTGAATCTTTTAACGCATTGTGCGCCGCATGCATCGTCGAGTATTTGCAATCCATCGGCTTGACGATTTCGCCGGGGATTTCGTTCACACGTAATGAAATCATTCAACGGGGAAGAGTGATCGAGCCGTTCGATAAATTGATTGATTGTTTCCTCTCTTTTCTGTGCGGCGATGGACTGCTGGCTGAGAAAGAGGGCGTCTTCGTCGTCGTTGCAAAAGGCGATCTTTCATCCACGGCCCAACTCGAAAAATTAAAACGAAATCATCCCGGTTTCGCGCCTCTGGCGGAACTGTTGAAGCAATGCGCGTCTCATTATCGAGAGGCTCTGTCAGGTGAAATCGACGCGATCAGCGTGTTGTATCCCGACGGCAGCCGGAATTTGATGGCTGAAGCCGACCGCCGCACCATCGAGCATATCGATGCCCGCGTGTATAGAACGCTTTTGAAGGAATTTCTCGCCCGGCGGTTGAAGGAAGCCCCGAATCGCCATTGGCGAATTCTTGAAATCGGCGGTGGAACGGGAATGTTGACCGGCGAGTTACTGCCTGTTCTGCGTGAAGCCAACGTTGAATATCACTTCACCGATATCGGAAAATCGTTCGTGCTCAACGCGCAAAAAAACGCCCGCGAACGCGGCTTTGATTTCTTCCGTTTCGGCGTGCTGGATGTAACGCACGATCCTGTCTCACAGGGCTTTGAAGAAGGTTTTTTCGATATCGTCCTCGCCATGGACGTAATACACGCTACGCCGGATATCACCGCCTCACTGGCGAACATTCGCAAGCTGGTGGCGCCCGGCGGCGTGACGGCGCTGTTGGAATCCATCCACACGCCACGCTGGAGCGATATGATTTTCGGCCTCGCCAAAGGTTGGTGGTATTACCGTGACGCTCATCGCCGCCGTCCATACTCGCCATTGCTTGAGCTGGATTCATGGGAGGCGGCTTTTCGCGAGTGTGGTTTTGATTCTGTTCTGACGTTTCCGTGCGGCGAAGAAAGGCGAATGGATTGTGACAGCAGCCTGATTCTTGCGGGTGTTGAATTAATAGATACGTCATCGTCTCTATCGGTTTCAACCGGCGTCAGTGAGGATGTGGCTGATAAAGTTCAGCGTCTTGAGCGTATTTTGCACCAGGGCGCCGATATCGAAGTGATCCAGGCTGACGTATCCAATGAAGCTGATGTCAAGCGCGTGATCGAATCGGCTGTTCAGCGGTTTGGCCCAATAAACGGCGTAATCCATGCGGCGGGCGTGGACGCCAAAGCCGCCATCCAGAACCGCCGTGCTGATGAAGAAACGCCCGAATTCGCGCCCAAGCTGGCCGGCGCCTATTGGCTGAATGAACTGCTGGATTCCAACGAGCTTGATTTCTTTGTATTGTGTTCATCCCTTTCGGCGATTTCAGGCGGCGCGGGGCAGATCGGGTACTGCGCCGCCAATGCTGAACTCGATGCTTTCGCTCACGCGTGTGCGATAAATAGCGGCGCGCGAATCATCTCTATAGATTGGGATCGTTGGCAGAGCGTGGGCATGGCTCGTGATTACGAACGCTGGCTTGAAAGCAAAACCGGCGAACCCCTGTCAGGTGGAATGACCGTGGATCAGGGCATGGATGTTTTTATGCGAATCGTCGCCCATGCCGCGTCTTCGCAGATCGTCGTTCAGATGAAGCAGAACGCCCCAACGTTGGCGATTTCATCCCGGCGTTCCGGTAACGCCATGCCCGAAGCGGAGCAATCGCAAAACATTCAACCCGCCAATGGCTCGGAAGAAGGGTGGTCTGATTCGCAAGCGCTTGTCGCACGTGTTTTTCGGGAAACGCTGGGCGTTTCTTCCGTCAGCCGTGAAGACGACTTTTATCAGCTCGGCGGCGATTCACTGATCGCCTTGCAGGTCGTCTCTCGATTGCGGGAAGAACTGGCGGTGAATCTATCGGTCAAAACGGTGTTTGAAAAACCGGCGGTAGCGGCTCTGGCGGATTACCTCGATACGGTTTTGTGGGCGCGTAACGCCGCCGATCCCGCCGTGGTCGCGGGCGATGACGCGGATCATGATGAAGGAGTTTTATGAAACCGCTTGATGTATGGCTCTCTCAATTGCGATCGGATGGCGTCCGCTTGTGGGAAGAAGACGGGCGCCTGCGATACCACGCGCCCAAGGGAGCCCTTTCGCCCGAGACGCTCGGTGAATTGCGCGCTCGAAAAGAAGATATTCTGACTTTCCTGCGAGATGCTGGATCGTCTGAAGAAATGACGATCGCCGCCGATCCGAACCGCCGCCGCGCCCGATTGTCGTACGCACAACAGAGGTTGTGGTTTTTATATCAGCTGTTTGGTGAAGACCCCGCGTATAACGTTGTCGCGCCATTTCGCATGTGCGGCCCTCTCGACGTGGAAGCATTGCGTTTGAGTCTGCAGGATGTCGCCGAACGGCATGGCGTATTAAAATCACGCTTCGGCGTTGAAGGAGATGAGCCTTTTCAGGAGCGGATCGATGATCGAAGAATTCCATTCGTGTTGATCGATCGATCTCATTTTGGCGTGGATGAACGGGGAACCAACGCCCGCGAGTTGTTTGAGAGTGAAACCCGCCGTGCGTTCCGATTAACCGAAGAACCATTGCTGCGTCTGTTGGTGATCCGTCTTCAAACAGATGAATACCTGGTTCTCTTAACATTGCACCATATTGTCGCGGATGGATGGTCGTTGGGCGTCTTGTTTGAGGAATGGAGTGCGCACTATTGCTCTCGCATATCCGGCGATCCTCTGAACCTTCCCCCATTGGCGCTGCAATACGCTGATTTCGCCGAGTGGCAACGCGCGAGCGCTGAAGAGACTCATCGCCGTTCGCTCCAGTTCTGGTTGGACGAGCTGTCCGGCGTTGACCCTATGCTGCGTCTTCTAGTCGAGAAACCGCTGCATGAACAACGCACCAACCGGGGCGCCGCGATCCCTGTTTGCGTTGAAACCAATGATGCTGTGCGTTTGAAAAACCTCTGCCGGAAAGAAAACGCCAGTTTGTTCATGGGGATTTTAGCGGCGTTTCAAATATTGATACGCGAATACAGCGGACGAGACGATTTTCTGATCGGTGCACAAACATCCGGGCGCGAGCGGAAAGATTTAGAACCGCTAATCGGCTTCTTCGTCAATACGATCGCCTTGCGATCGAATCCATCGCCCGATCTGACGTTTCGCGTCTTGTTACGCGCAGCACGCCAGCGAGTTCTGTCCGCGTTCTCTCATCAGGATTTGCCTTTTGACCGTCTTGTGGAAGCGATCCATCCCGAACGTGACGCTAACCGGAACCCACTGCTTCAAATCATGCTGCTCTGGCAAAACTCGCGCATGCAGCCTCTGTCATTGCCCGGAATAACCTTATCGCCCGGCCCCGCCATCGAACGCGTCGCTTCCAAATTCGATCTCACGCTGGAGATCGGCGAGACCGAACGCGGTATCGAAGGCGTCATTGAGTTTTCATCGGATTTATTCGATCGAGATGCGATTCAACGCATGGCGCGGCGTCTCGAAATTCTGATTCATGAA
The DNA here is from genome assembly GCA_016125385.1 of bacterium. GTDB lineage: Bacteria > Hinthialibacterota > Hinthialibacteria > Hinthialibacterales > Hinthialibacteraceae > WGLV01. The sequence goes on along the minus strand of WGLV01000050.1, from coordinate 4,862 downwards.
CTGGCGCAAGAGCCGGACGCATGCATCGGTTCCATCCCAATGGTATCAGAAGAGGAACGACGCTGGCTGATGGAGCGGGCCGTCGAAATCGTTCCTGAAGTTGAAAGTGGATTAACCGCGATTCGCTGGTTTGAGCGCATCGTGGAAACGAATCCAGAATCTCTCGCCGTGGAATTTGAAGATGATTCATTGACGTACCGCGAGTTGAACCATTGCGCCAACCAGTTGGCTCATCGTCTGATCCGGATGGGCGTCAAATTGGAGGAACCGGTCGGCGTCTTTCTTGACCCATCCATCGAATCGATCGTCGGATTGCTGGGCGTGATGAAATCCGGCGCGGCATATTTTCCGATGGACCTTTCTTCGCCACCCGCCAGGTTGCTCTCAATGATGGAAGATGCGGGAGTTCATTACATCATTTCCGATGATCTTCATGCCGCGCGTTTACCTGAATGCGACATCAAAATCGTGTCGCCTGGTGCGGATGACGCGGACGTTCCATGTGAAAATCCCATGCGGCTCATCGATGAATCCAGCCTTGCTTATATCATTTTTACTTCCGGCTCCACCGGCCGCCCCAAGGGAGTGATGATTGAACATCGCGCCCTGGTGAATCTGATCCGGGGGCTTCAGCGTGAAATCTTCGGCCGTTACGGCGAATCGCGCCGTGTGGCCCTTATGGCGTCTGCTTCTTTTGATGCGTCTCTTCAACAGATATTCGGTGCGCTGCTTGGCGGTCATACGCTTTTGCCGGTTGACCGTGAAACTCGCCGTGATCCCTTCCGCTTGCTGACATGGTTGAATTTCAATCAAATCGAAATCATGGATTGCACCCCGACTCTGCTGGGAATGATGCTCAGTGGCGAAGAGACGACCACGCCGCTGGCGCTCAAGCATCTTCTTGCGGGAGGCGAGGCGTTGCCTGATGCTTTGATAAAACGCTTCAGGACTCATGAACTCTTCCGAGGAGCGCGGTTGTCCAACGTTTATGGACCGACCGAATGCTGCGTTGACGCGACTTGTTTTCATCTGGATGAAAATACCCGGATTGATTCGCCGGTATGCCCCTTGGGGAAGGGGATGCCAAACATTGAACTCTACGTGTTGAATGAATCCGGCGATGGAACCGCGCCCGGTCTGCCTGGAGAACTTTGCATCGGCGGCGCGGCGTTGGGACGTGGCTATATCAATCAACCGGCTATGACGGCTGAGCGATTCATCCCACATCCATTCCGTAAGAATGAGAGAATTTATCGAACCGGCGACCGCGCGCGCTGGAATCCGTCGGGCTATCTTGAATTTCTTGGCCGCTTTGACGATCAGGTTAAAATCCGCGGCTATCGCATTCAGCTGGCTGAAGTGGAAAATGCGTTGCTCGCTTTGCCGATGGTAAACAAATGCGCCGTCGGAGTGGATGATTCTCTCGGCGGCGCGGCGCAAATCGTCGCCTGGCTCGTTACGCCGCCCACCACTACGGTGGATGAATTGAGAACCGCCGCAAAAGATCGTCTGGCTGAATATATGATCCCCTCGCGTTTTGTCATTCTCGATGATCTCCCTTTAAACGCGAGTGGAAAGATCGACCGTAAACAATTGGCCGCCCTGACCGCCGGACGGGAAGCTCCACGCATAGCGGAGTATCTCGCGCCTCGTACGCCGGAAGAAAAAATGCTATCCGAGGTTTGGAAGTCGGCGTTACGCGTCGAATCCGCCGGTTTGCGCGACAATTTCTTTTCACTGGGCGGCGATTCCATCAAGGCGCTGCAAATCGCGGGGCGATTGAGAGAACGCGGGTGGAAACTTGAAATCCGCGATCTTTTCCAGTTCCCCGTTTTGGAAGAACTCGCGCCTCGCCTTTGCGCGATTCAAACAGGTCTGTTTACATCCACCGCGCCGAACATCGCGCCGCTAACGCCGATCCAACGGCGTTTCGTCGATGAATTCTCCGGAAATCTCAATCATTTCAATCAGGCGATTCTATTAGCCCCGGCGAAAGATATTGATGTTGAGACGTTACACGCGTCGCTTCAGGCGGTGTATGAACGTCATCCGATGTTACATGCGATATTCAATGTGGAAGAAGGCGAATGGACGCAACGAATCCCTGAACAGGCGCCTCCGGTCCTGTTTGAACGGATTGATCTTCGCCAGGCGGCTGATGTCGCGAGTGAATTAAACCGCCACGTAAATCGGCTTCAGCGCGCGATGAATATTCATCGCGGTGAAGTTTTTCGCACCGCTTGGTTCGAATCCGATACCTCGCCGAGATTGTTTATGGCCGCTCATCATCTGGTTGTCGACGCTGTTTCTTGGCGGATTCTGCTGAATGATCTGCAACACGCATATCAATCAATCGTGGCGAATGAAGATCTGCATTGGGGTGTGGGAGACGGCGCTTATCTGCGGTGGGCTTCGCGGCTGGCTGATTACTCAAAAAGTGAAGTTCTGCGAGAAGTCTCGTTCTGGAAACAGGTTGAAGTCGCCGCGCCTTGTTATATCCCGGCGGAAACTGAAACAGACTCAACCGCTATAGCGGTTCCGTTGAATTTTTCCATCTCGGCCGATGCGACGGATTCGCTTCTGCGGAAGGCGAGAGAAATCCATAACGCCGACGCGCAGGATGTCCTGTTGACGGCGCTGCTCATGGCGCTGAATGATTGGAAACAAAACAAAAATCCATCCATCATGGTTGAGACGCATGGCCGCGAATCTCTTTTTGACGATATCTCCACCGAACAAACGATTGGCTGGTTTACCAGCTTGTTTCCCGTTTCGCTCGATTGGATGGATGCCGATTCAGCGGGGCGCCTGCTCCAGATCGTCAAAGATTCCCTGCGAAAAACGCCTTATCAGGGCATAGGATACGGCGTGTTGAACTACCTGACGACGCCGTCGTTTCTGGAAGGTTTTACATTCTCCCGAAAATCACAGATCGCGTTCAATTATCTGGGGCTTATGGATGCGCCAGCCGGCGTATCCATGCTGATTCCAACGCATGAGGACGCCGGCGTGACTGTCGATCCGATGGCAAAACCACAATTCGATCTTGAAATACTCGGTTGGATCGAACACGGAGCGCTGGGTGGACGCGTTCTATATTCATCAGCGTGTTTTACGGCTGATTCAATCGCCCGGCTGTCGAACGCGATCCAATGCAATTTGAAGCGTCTTTTAGAAGAACTGCAAGGTAAAGCCGAACGTGAGTTTTCCACGGCGGATTTCGATTATGAAGGATTTTCACAAAGTGAGCTCGAAGCGTTCATGGATCATCTCGATTGATGAACGATGACAAAGTGGCGTGCGAAAATCGTATGAATGAACTAACGAAAGAAAACGTTTCAAACATCTATTCGCTGACTCCAATGCAGGAGGGTATGTTATTTCATGCCCTGGCGAACGAGCGTTCGGACGCCTATCTCCAGCAGTATTCCTATCACTTGATCGGGACGCTGGATGTGAACGTGTTTCGAGAGGCTTGGGTGCGCTTGCTTCAGCGGCATGACGTGTTGCGGACGGTTTTTAAGCACGAATTCGCTCAAAAGCCCTTACAGGTGGTGCTCAAACGCCGTGACATGGAATTGGCTTTCCATGATTTGCGCTCTTTGCCGCCGGATGAAGCGCGGACGCGAATCGCATCATATAAAAAAGATGACCTGGAGAGAGGCTTCGAGCTTAGCCGGGATCTTCTCTTTCGCCTTACGCTGTTCCAATTGGCGGATCGCGAATTCGTAGTCGTTTGTACGCACCATCACATCATCATGGATGGTTGGTCGTTTGGCGTTCTGCAAAGCGAGTTCCTTGAAATCTATCAGGCCCTCTGCGAACAACGGCAACCAGCTTTACCGTCTCCACCGCCGTTTAACCGGTTTGTTAAACATCTAGAATCCCTCGATCGTGACGCGTCGCGCCAGTACTGGCTCGAAGTGCTCGCCGGTTTTGAACGTCAATCAAAGTTTCCATCTGGAATGGATTCAAAATCCTCCACTTCTCGAATCGAAAATCTTGCGTTTGAAATTCCGGCTGAATACGCCGCCTCGTTGTCAGAAATCGTCACGAGGGAATCGGTTTCTCTGAGCGCAATTCTGTCATCTTGCTGGGCGATTCTGCTCTCGCGCTATAACAATAGCGATGACGTCGTGTTTGGTTCAGTGACTTCCGGCCGAAGCCTTCCTTTGCCCGGCATCGAGCGCATGATTGGAATCTTTATTAATACGTTGCCGGTTCGCGTTCGATTTGAGAATAATTCGTTATTCGTTGATCTGGCGCGATCCATTCAGTCGAACACGATCGATTCGTTGCCGCATTCACATTACCCGCTAGCGCGTATCCAGGCTGAATCTTTCATCAAACAGGACCTGTTCGAAACTATCGTTTCGATGGAAAACTTTCCATTGGACGAGCGGCTGCAAACCACGCACGAGGAACATTCAAACAGTTTCAAGGTGAAAGACGTTGATATTTTCGATCGAACTCACTATGACTTCGTCATCCAGTTTCTGCCGGGTGAACGTCTGCGTGTTAATTTCCAGTACAACGCAGCGCGATACGATCGGGATTTGATCCATCGCCTTAGATCGAATTTTCTTACAATCATTCAAACGATCTCAAATAATGCTCACACCCCTCTTTCTGAGATTTCGTTAGTATCGTCGTCGGATTTGGCGTGGATTTCGTCGTTGGATCGCGGGGTGGAGTTATCGTATCCGGACAGTGTGGGGGCGTGGTTTGACCGGGTGGCGGAAGAGCGCGGCGGCGCCGTGGCGGTGGAGTGCGGCGAGGATCGTCTGACCTACGCGGCGCTGAACGCCCGCGCCAACCGCGTCGCGAGCGCCCTGCGGGCGCGCGGCGTGAAGCCCGAAACC